>PKXA01000045.1 GCA_003133325.1 Acidimicrobiaceae bacterium
CAGAGTCGAATGTGCACACCCAGGTGGTCCCGTCCGCCACCAGCGTTTGCTGCCCTCCGCAAGACGCCGCCTTCGATGTAGCACTCGTGGAGTGGGCAGCGCCGACAGTCGGTGCCGCATTTGGTGGTAAAGCACCGGTCGAAGGGCCGACTGCGAGCACCGCTATGAGGGATAGGGCGACAAGCAGAGCGAGGAAGACCCAGAGACGGGGGCGAGTGAACATGACTGCGGTTGTAAGAGCCCGACTGCCGGACATTGCCGACTCACACCCTTGTCGTCTGCGACAGGGACCGGCCAGCCGATTCCGTTGCCGCGCGCTGGCGACCACCTGCAACCTCATCTCCGCTCATCCAACCGATGGGCCAACCAGGCCCGTACAACCCCTCTTCTTCACTAAACTGATCCTTGAGCCACGTTTCTACATGAGCTGTTGCTTGTCAAAGGCCATCCGGTATCCGGGTCAATGCCTTGTCGGCCAAGCTGCACTGCGAAATGAGGGACGGTCCACCCCTCGCGGTGATCCGCCACACCTCACCTGACCGTCGCCCCAACTGACGCTCACCCCACCTGAACGGTATCGGCGCTACGGCTCGAATCATCCTGTGAAATCGGGATCAGAGGCATGCCGCTCTGGCCTGCTGGCACCTACCCACAACTGTCACCAGCGAACAATCCGATAGGGGCCGGGATCTCCCGACCCGCTACCGTCTGTATCCCATGATCACCACATCATCCGACCTCGCCATCGGTGCGTTTACCCCTCACGGCCCCTGGACAGTCGAACCCGAACAGATGTCCTGGCGGTACTCGGACACCGGCGACATCGACGTCATCCGAGCCGATTCCGCAAAAGAAGCCCGCCAACTGCTCGAGCGGCGTCACCTACCCCCTGGTCTGCGGGTGCTGACCGTAGGGGTCCGACTGGGCAGGGCCCTCATCGGCTGGTCTGCCCACGACCGCGGCACCGACAACTCCCGAGCCGGCCTGTCCCACCGGTTGCGACCCGCTTTCGAGCGCCTGGGGCCCACCTACATAAAATTGGGTCAGCTCCTGTCGTCGGGTGAAGGCATTTTTCCCGAGGAACTCGTCAGCGAGTTCCGGCTCCTCCGTGACCGGGTACCGGCGGAATCCTTCGCCACCGTCAGACGCACCATCGAAGAAGACCTGGGGAAACCGCTGGCTGAGGTCTTCACGTCATTCGACCGGGTACCGATCGCATCGGCATCGATTGCCCAGGTGCACGCAGCCACGCTGCGAACAGGCGAGCGGGTCGTCGTCAAAGTGCAGCGCCGAGCGGCGAGAGCACAGTTTCACCTCGACATCGCCGTCTTGACGTGGATCGCCCCGATATTGGTGGGTCGCATCCCTGTCGCCGCCCTGACCAACCCACCGGCCCTGGTGGAGCTGTTCGCCGAGACCATTGTCGAGGAACTCGATTTTCGGCTCGAAGCACAGAACATGCTCGACATCGCTTCGGTACTGATCGGGACCGGTCAACGCTCCATCGTGGTACCCCGTCCCCACCCACACCTGGTAACCCGACGCGTATTGGTGATGGAGCATCTTCAGGGCTTCTCGTGGAACGATGCGGTCGGCATGCGAAAAGCCGGGATCGACACCGCGGCTGTACTGCGGGCCAGCCTGATCTCCTTCCTCGAGGGGGCCCTGTTGTACGGCGTATTCCACGGTGACCTGCACGGTGGCAACATGCTCGTGCAACCCGATGGTACCGTCGCCCTGCTCGACTTCGGGATAACCGGCCGGCTCAACCAGCGAAAGCGGCTGGCGTTCCTGCGGCTCCAGGTCGGCGCGACTTCCAACGCTCTCGAACCGCAGATTGAAGCGTTGCGGGACCTCGGAGCCCTCCCCATGGACACTGATGTGGCTGCCGTCATCAAAGACTTGGGCCTCGACCGGCCCCCGGTGGATCCGACCGCGCTCACCGCCGATGAGATGGTCGGTGAGATTCGCGAAGTCACCAAGGCGCTCCTCGGTTACGGGGCAAAGCTCCCGAAGGAACTGATGCTCTTCGTCAAGAATATGCTGTTCCTGAATGGGGCAATGGCCACCATGGCCCCCGACGTGGACATCCTGGGCGAGATCGTGGCCATCGTCACCTACTTCACGGAACAGCACGGTGAGCAGATCGCCCGTGACGTCGGGATGGAATTGGCCAGCAGACCCCTTGAACTGGACGGGTACCGGGCGGCCATGGGTTTCACCGATGAATCAGAGGCGATCACGTTCCGAGATCTGCAGGCACGCCGCGAGCTCATCAGCCGGAGGTTGCAGGGTCGCAGTGACAGTCGCAGTCGGGTTTCCGCGGTGCGCGCGATCTACCGGACACTGCGACCCAAGCCGGGATGAACCACCGGCCGGAATGTACGACCGGAGCGGTTCGGAGAATCCATGGCCACGCCCGCACGCCACCTTGCCCGAACGGCACCTGCCATACGGCGGCTGATTCCATGAGGTTCGAGGCGACAAGATTTGACCGGCAATCGACGGCGGCGTCGGATCCGCCATCGGGTGGAAAGCTGACGTTTCTCGCCTACCCGCCGTCGAGGGCGACCCGTAGCGACGACACGAACTCGGCGGCCCCCACCGGTCCGGCGCCTTCCAACAGCCGTCTGACCAACGCCGATCCCACCACCACGCCGTCTGCCACTTCGCACACGGTGGTCGCCTGCTCGGGCGTCGAAACGCCGATCCCGATGCACACCGGCAACTCCGTGGCCGCCCTGACCCGCTCGGCCACCTCACGGGCCGAGCCCGCCAACGACGACTGCTCACCGGTGACGCCCATCCGACCGACGCCATAGACGAAGCCTCGCGAGCGCCGGCAGATGGCGGCAATCCGTTCGGGTGGGGTGGACGGGGCCACCAACAGCACGGTAGCGATCCCGGCGTCGTCGGCGGCCCGGGCCCACGGCTCCAACTCCTCGAGAGGCAGGTCGGGGATGATGGCCCCGGACACGCCCGATTCGGCCATCAACCCGGCGATTCGCTGGTGCCCGGCACGGTAGATGAGGTTGTAATAGGTCATGACCACCACGGGAATCCCGACGTGGAGACGCCCGAGATCAGCCAAGATGCCCGTCGGAGTCGTCCCCCGGCCCAAAGCTCGGAGAGACGCCTCTTGGATGACGGGGCCGTCGATCATCGGATCCGAGAATGGGATGCCGACCTCAATGGCATCGGCTCCGGCACCGGCCACCGCTTCCACAGTCACCAACCACTCGTCATCCATACCCCCGGTGACATAGGGAACCAGCAGCTTGTGGCCGGATTCCCGATGGTCCCGCAGGGTTGTCTCGAGCACACCTCTCCCGGGTGCAGTCGGCATGCCGATCATCGGGGGGTCGTCTCGCCCCGCCGGAGGATGTCCCGCACCTGGGCCACGTCTTTGTCCCCGCGCCCGGACAGGGTGATCAACACCGTCGACCCAGTGGGCAGCACTTCGGTCCCGGCCACGCGGATCACCCAGGCCACGGCGTGGGCGGATTCGAGCGCCGGGATGATCCCCTCGGTTTTGGACAACCGTTGGAAGGCTTCCACCACCTCGGTGTCGCCGGCCGTTTCATACCGGGCCCGGCCGATGGCCGCCAAGTGGGCGTGCTCGGGGCCTATCCCCGGGTAGTCCAAACCCGCGGAGATGGATTCCGCTTCGAGGATCTGACCCGATTCATCCTGCATGAGCGCTGAGCGCATGCCGTGGAGTACTCCCGGGATCCCGTTGTGCATCGCCGCTCCCCCAGCTGCCTCCACACCGACCAGCACCGACGATGTGCCGTCGGCGAATCCGGCGAATGTGCCGGCGGCATTCGACCCACCCCCGGCACACGCCACCACCACGTCAGGATCCTTGCCATCCAGGATCTCGCGGCACTGGGCCCGGGACTCGTCCCCCACCACCCGCTGCAGTTCACGCACCATCCATGGATATGGGTGGGGGCCCATGACCGACCCCAGGCAGTAGTGCGTGGTGTCCACCGATGCGACCCAGTCCCGGAGAGCTTCGTTGACCGCATCCTTGAGGGTGCGACTGCCGCTCTCCACCGAACGGACTTCGGCCCCCAAGAGCTCCATCCGGAACACATTGAGGGCTTGGCGCTCCATGTCCACCGCCCCCATATAAACCACGCATTCCATCCCGAACAGCGCCGCAGCGGTAGCCGTGGCCACGCCGTGCTGACCGGCACCCGTCTCGGCGATCAGGCGCTTCTTGCCCATCCGACGGGCGAGGAGGGCTTGACCTACGACATTGTTGATCTTGTGGGAGCCGGTATGAGCCAGGTCCTCGCGTTTCAACAGCACCCGGACGCCCAGCTCCTCGGAGAGACGCAGGCACTCAGTGACCGGGGTGGGCCGACCACCGTACGAGTGGAGAAGGTGATCGAGCTCACGCCGGAATGCCGGATCGATCCAGGCCCGGCGAAACGAGGCTTCGAGCTCCATGCACGCGGGCACCAGCGATTCGGGGACGAACCGACCGCCGAATTCGCCGAAGCGCCCGGATGGTCCCGGGTCGCCCATGATCAGCTCGGACTCGGACTCGGACAAGGAATGAGGACCAGAATGCGGCCCGCTCATTCGTCTTGCCAATCGAACAGTCCGGCTCCGCCATCAGGGTCATCGGGCCGACCCGCCGATAATGGTCCCGCACCGCCGAGCCTTCCGGCCAAATCCTCCGCCCTGGTTTCCGCCAGACGGACGGCAGAGATGAAATCCCGGAGCTTCCCGGGATCCTTGACGCCAGGTGACGACTCCACCCCGCTCGACACGTCAACTCCCCATGGATGCAGATGGGCAATGGCCTGACCGACATTGCTGGCATCCAGGCCACCCGAGACAATGAGGCGGTCGGGGTCGACGACCCCTTCGGCCAGTCGCCAGTCGAAGAGCTCGCCCGACCCGGGGTTGGCTCCGTCAATCAGCAGAAACTGGGCGCCGTACTCCTCGAACCGGCCGATGTTGCGGTGACCGGCCGGAAATGCCTTGATGGTGCAGCCCACCCGCTGACCGATCCACTGGGCATCCTCGATCGACTCGACCCCATGGAGTTGCGCGGCGTGGAGCCCTGTCTGGTTGACAATCTCGATCACCCGTTTGGGAGCTTCGTCTCTGAACACCCCGACGGTGAGGATATGTGTGGGAAGGCGCTTGACGATGTCGGCGACCTCCCCGGGACGCATCTGCCGCGGAGAGGGGGCAAAGACGAAGCCCACCGCGGCGGCCCCCAGCCCGGCAGCCAAGAGAGCATCGGCTTCGGTGGTGATGCCGCATATCTTGACGAACACTCCATCGGCACGCTCTGTGATCCCGCCACTGATCATGAACGGGCCCCGACCAATTCGGCCACCGCGGCTCGGCGGTCACCCGAACGGACCAGCGTCTCCCCTACCAACACTCCGTCGTAACCGGCGGCGACCAACCGGGCTGCGTCGTCCGCACCCCGGATGCCTGATTCAGCCACAGACACCACATCGGACGGAAAGGTGGATCCGAGCGACATGGCCAGTTCGTGATCGACTTCGAACGTGCGCAGATCCCGCTGATTTACCCCGACCAATATCGCACCCGCGTCCAAGGCCCGATGCAGTTCGGAACCATCATGAACTTCGACCAGAGCCGCCATCGAGAGCCGACCGGCCAGACCGAGAAACGCCGAGAGCTCTTGGCCGCTCAAGGCAGCCACGATCAGCAGAATGGCATCGGCTCCCATCAACCGCGCATCGCACACGTCGGCCGCCGACACCGTGAAGTCCTTTCGCAGCACCGGAAGTGAACACGCCGCCCGAGCATCTTGCAGATCCTCGGCGGATCCGCCAAAGAACTCCTGGTCGGTGAGGATCGAGAGACAGGCAGCACCACCGGACTCGTACTCGTGCGCCACCGATGCCGGATCGAGGGTCAGGTCGAGATCGCCTTTGGACGGGGACCGGCGCTTGATCTCGGAGATGACAGCCAGGCGGGTAGAGGACCCGGCGGCCACCAATGCATCGGTGAAGGGCCGGGGCTCCGCAGACGCGTCTGCCCGGGCCATCAACTCGTCAAGGTCGCGATGGTCATCGGCCGCACGGGCCCGGTGGGCGGTGAGAATGGTGTCGAGGTAGGAGCGCATGACCCCCAAAGACTACCGGGGACCGTTCGGTTGCCTGGCGATCTCCGGGAGCCGGTTCTTCACACTTTCCTAACCTTGCAACCGCCCGGCGGCATCCGGATGGCAGGCTGTGGAACATGGGAAGTGGGGGCGAGACGCTGGTAGTCATCGAAGACGACCACCACATATCTGACCTGGTGGCCATGTACCTCCGGCGGGACGGGTTCCGGGTGCTCCAATCCGACGATGGGGAGACCGGCCTGGCCATCATCGAGCGGGAGCACCCCAAGCTGGTCATCCTCGACATCGGGCTTCCCGGTGAGCTCGACGGTTTCGATGTCTGTCGCCGGCTCCGATCAACCGAATCGCGGGTTGGCGGCGGCGTTGGCGGTAGGACGCAGACCGGGTCGGGTACCGGGCCCAACATCCCCGTGCTCATCCTCAGCGCCAGAGATGACGAGATCGATCGGGTCCTCGGGCTCGAGCTCGGGGCGGACGACTATGTGACCAAGCCCTTCTCCGGTCGGGAATTGGTGGCCAGGGTGCACGCCATTCTGCGCCGAACCGACACCGCTCCATCGGCCGACGTCCCCTCCGTGGTGGAGGTTGGCCCAATCCACGTAGACCTGGGTCGGCGGGAAGTCCGGGTCGGCGGGGTCCCCGTCGCTTTCACGGCGCGAGAGTTCGACCTGCTGGCCTTCCTCTCGACCAATCTCGGATTGGCCTTGTCGAGGCGTCAACTGCTCAACGGCGTGTGGGGCGATGATTGGTACGGCGACGAACGGACAGTCGATGTCCATGTCCGCCAACTTCGCAAGAAACTGGGAGATGACCTTCCCCTGGTCACCGTGTGGGGCGTTGGGTACCGAATGGGATGAGGCGCCGACTGACCCTCGCCATGCTCCTGCTGGTTGCGGCGACGCTGGTCGTCTCCAGCATCGGGAGCTACTACTTCATCCGGCGGGCCGCTATCTCGACGGCCCAACAGGAGCTGGTGGGTCAAGCACGGGCTATTTCTCGGACCATTTCGGATGGGACCGTCTCCACCCAATTCAGCTTCAAGGATGAACTGAAGGTTCTCGATGCCGCCGGCGCCTTCGCGGGTCTCCGGGTGGTCGAACTCCACCCAGACGGAACCGTCACCGGTTCGTTGCCCTCGGGTCTCACGCCCCAGATGATCCGCATCCACACCCTGATGGCCGGTCGTCAGACCGCCGGAAGGGTCGGGAGTCGTCTGGTGTTCACGGCCATCCCCACTCCTACGGCCAAGATCACTGCGTATACCCTGCTGTTGGTCATAACCCGAAGAGTCAGCAATCCGGCCGACGGTCTCCGCTATTTTGGGTTGATGGGTGCGATTGCCCTCCTCATTGCGGCCGCGGTTGCAGTGGGTCTGGCCCGGCGCTTCACCCGGCCCCTGCTTGGCGCGGTACGGGCCACCCGCCGCATCGCCGACGGTGATCTGGGGGCAACCGTGGCAGTGGAGCCCCACCTGTATCCCGAGTTTGTCCAACTGGCCGAGTCGATCAACTCGATGGGATCCAGCCTGGGAAGAGCCCGGAACCAAGAGCGCCAATTTCTCCTCTCTGTCTCCCACGAGCTACGCACTCCGCTCACGTCGATCCGGGGGTACGCCGATGCAATCATCGACGGCACCGCCGAAGACCCAGTCGACGCCGCCGCTGTCATCAGTGGCCAGGCCAGGCGACTGGAACGACTGGTTCAGGACCTGCTCGATCTGGCCAGGTTGGACGCCCACCGGTTTTCGTTGGACGTTCAACCGGTCGACTGCACGGATGTGGCCCGACGGGTGGTGGACGGATTTCGGCCACGGGCTGTGGCCCTCGGGCTCGAACTGGCCATCGTCCCGATGGAGGCCACACCGTTGTGGGTGGAAGCCGACGCCGACCGTCTGGGTCAGATAGTGGCCAACCTGGTGGAGAACGCCTCGTCCTTCGCCCACCGGCACATCGTGGTGGGTACCGGAATCGTGGGCCGTGCCCCGGCGATTTGGGTGGTCGACGATGGACCGGGGATTTCTCCCGACAAGTTGGGCCGGGTATTCGACAGGCACTTCACCTCCGATGACTCCGGCGGTCGCCGCAAAGGCTCCGGCCTCGGCCTGGCCATCGTTTCCGAGCTGGCCGCGGCCATGGGAGCGCTCGTGGAGGCCGATTCGCCCGTGGCCGACGGGAGGGGGGCTCGCATGGTCGTCCGGCTTCACCCGATCGACGCCAGATCCATCAATCCCTCGGCGTGAAGAGATAGGTCGAGCTGGCCCGGGCGACCACGACCCGCAGATCGTCAACCACTTCGGCCTCTGCGAACGCTACCCTCCTTCCTCCCGAGACCACCTGGGCGGTGCACTCGAGGACCGACCCCACCCGGGTGGGGGCCAGAAAACTGGTTTTCATCTCGACATTGGACGAAAACACCTTGCGGCCTGAGGCCACTGCGAAGGTGACCGCCGCGGCTCCCATCGCCGAGTCGGCCATGGCGCTGAGAAACCCCCCCTGGATGATGCCGGCCGGATTGGCAAACCGTTCGTCAGCTGACATTCGCCAGACAGTTCGCCCCGGTTCTGACTTGTCGACACAGGTCATCCCGAGGGTCAATTCGCAGTTGGGTGGAACCTGAATCCGCTGATCGGGCATCCCGTGACGCTACCTCCTGCCATCGCGTCGATACTGACGGTATGAAACCCTCACTCGGGCGCCACTGACGTCGATGCCCTTCGCCGGCGCCCTGTCCGAGCACCCCATACCGTCACTGGCCACCGGCGAGGTGATAGGTGCCGTCCTCGAAGCCATCGGGGAACGGCCGGACATCGTGTTCCTCTCGGTCACCCGCCCTCACGCCGGCGCCCTCGACGACATCGTCACCACGGTGACATCGGTACTTCATCCCATGGTCACGATCGGCTGCGCGGCGGAGTCGGTGGTGGGGACCGGACATGAGATCGAGGAAACGCCGGCCGTCAGCCTGTGGGCCGGTCGGGTGGGCCCTCTGATGCCGGTGACACTGAGGGCAAGCCGGTCTGCCGATGACACCTGGCATTTCTCCGGTTGGCCCGACGAGATCACCATCGAGCCGACCGCCCTCATCCTCGTCGCTGATCCCTTCACGTTTCCGGTGGACCGGTTCTTGAGCTGGATAGCCGATCGTCACCCCGGGCTCCCGGTCATCGGCGGAAATGCGTCGGCCGCGCTCGGGCCCGGGGGAAGCCGGTTGATCGCCGGTGACCGCACGCTCAACGAAGGGGCGGTGGGCGTGCTCATCGGTCCGGGAGTGGAGATCGAGGCGGTGGTGTCCCAGGGATGCAGGCCCTACGGCCAACCTCTTACCGTGACCAAGTCGGACCGCAACATCATGTACGAAGTGGCCGGCAGCCCCGCCATCGAATCCATGGTCGATCAGATGAAGCACGGCCTTTCCCCGGCAGAAATCTCCGGCCTCGAGCACAACGGCCTCCACATCGGACGCCTGATCGATGAGCATCTTGATCAACCCGGACCAGGCGACTACCTGGTCCGCGCTGTGATCGGGGTGGACCGCAGTACCGGGGCGATGGCAGTGGACGATCGGGTCCCCCTGGGCAGCACTGTCCGCTTTCATCTGCGAGACGCCGAATCGGCCGACCGCGATCTTCACGCCCTCCTCGAGGGGCGGCGCGCCGATGGGGCACTGCTGTTCACCTGCAACGGACGGGGCACCCGCCTGTTCGATGAGCCTCATCACGACGCCGCCGTCCTGGCCGGACAGATCGGGGCCGTCCCGGTGGGTGGCTTCTTCGCAGCCGGGGAGGTCGGTCCGGTGGGTGGCCGGAATTTTGTCCATAGTTTCACCGCCTCGATCGCCCTGTTTCGAGACAGGTGACCGGATCGCCTCCACCACCCCGGATCACTGACCGTCCGCTTCACCAATCGGGCCTTCGGCCGATAGGGTGACCTCTGATGACAGTGACCAACCCCTTGACGCCTGACGTCCCTCGTGACACCGACCTCGAGCAACTCGGGATCAACGTGATCCGGGGATTGGCCATGGACGCTCCTCGAGCCGCAAACTCCGGCCACCCGGGAACGGCGATGGCACTGGCACCGCTGGCCCACGTGCTGTTCACCCGGGTCATGCGTCACGACCCTTCTGAGCCACACTGGCCAGACCGCGACCGGTTTGTCCTGTCCAACGGTCATGCCTCGATCCTGTTGTACTCCATGCTCTATCTCTGTGGATACGGGTCGACCCTTGACGACCTCCGTGCTTTCCGACAGTTCGGAAGTCATGCTCCCGGGCATCCCGAGATCCACCTGACCACGGGATTGGAGGTCACCACCGGTCCTCTCGGCCAGGGATTCGCCAATGGTGTCGGGATGGGGATCGCCGAGCGGTGGTTGCGATCCCACTTCTCCCCCGAGATCGTCGACCACCACACCTACGTGATCGCCGGAGACGGATGTTTGGAGGAAGGCATCTCCCACGAGGCCGCCTCTCTGGCCGGGCATCTCGCTCTCGGACGCTTGGTGTACATCTACGACAACAACCACATCACCATCGACGGTCCCACCGAGCTCTCTTACTCGGACAATGTGGCCGAGCGATTTTCCGCTTACGGATGGGGGGTGGACGACATCGGCGAGGTGGCCAATGACGTCGACGCCATCGAAGCCGCCCTGACCCGGGCCAAGGCCGATGAGGACCGGCCCACCTTGCTCATCCTCCGTAGTCACATCGGATATCCGTCTCCCCACCTGACCGATAACGCCAAGGCCCACGGTGACCCGTTCAGCGTGGAAGAGATCCGGCTCACCAAGGAGATCCTCGGCCTCGACGTCGACGAGACATTCTGGGTCCCGGATGCGGTGCTCGACCTCTACCGTCGGTGCATTCCGCGGGGCCGCTCATTCCGGGCAGCTTGGCAGGAGCGGTTTGAGCAGTGGGATGGCGACAAAGCCGTCTGGGACGCGGCTCAACGGGGGCACGGCCTCGACGGCTGGGAATCGAAACTGCCCTCGTTCACTCCCGACGATGGTCCGATGGCCACCCGACAAGCCATGAAGGCGTGCCTCGATGCCACCGGGGACGTCATCCCCGGCGTCATTCCCGGGAGCGCTGACCTCACCGGCAATACGGGCATGGCCATGGAAGGCGGCCTGGCCCAATCGGTCGAGGAGCCGGGTGGCAGCCTCATCCACTACGGAATACGTGAGCACGGCATGGGCGGTGTCATGACAGGCATCGCCTCCCACGGCGGCATGCTTCCGATCGGTGGCACCTTCTTCGTGTTCAGCGACTACATGCGCGGAGCAGTGCGGGTTGCAGCACTCTCCGAAGCCCACGTGATCTACTCGTGGACCCACGACTCCATCGGGCTGGGCGAGGACGGGCCGACCCACCAGCCGATCGAACAGCTGGCCGCCATGCGGGCCATGCCCCAACTCAGGGTGATCCGGCCGGCTGACGCCAACGAGATGGCGCAGGCGTGGAGAATTGCCGTCAACAGCGACGGTCCCACCGCGTTGATCCTGACCCGTCAGAAGGTCCCCGTACTGTCGGAGACCGTCGAACGCGCCGGGGAGGGTGTCGAGCGAGGCGGATATGTCCTTCGTGACCCCGTCAACGGCGCTCCCGACATCGTCCTCATCGGAACCGGAAGCGAGGTCCAGATCTGTCTCGGCGCGGCAGACCTGTTGGCAGCCGGAGGAGCAATGGCCCGAGTGGTATCCCTGCCCTCGTGGGATCTCTTCGCTCGACAGACCGAGACCTACCGGAACGAAGTGCTGCCGGCCGGTATCCCCCGGCTCAGTGTCGAAGCTGCCTCCTCGTTCGGCTGGGATCGCTATGCCGACGCTTTCGTGGCCATCGATCACTTCGGTGCCTCGGCACCCGGGGAGGTCAACATGCACGAGTTCGGCTTTACCCCCGAGCACGTTGCCGAACGGGCCAATGAGCTCCTTGCCGGCCGACCTGCATCTTGACCACCAGGAGTCGGCCGTTCCAAAGATGTCGAAAGGACAACCGTGACCAAACTCAATGATCTTTATGACCGACTGGGGCAGAGCCCGTGGTTGGACAACCTCCGCCGTGATTGGCTCCAGAATGGCAAACTGGCCGAGTTGGTCAGCCAGGGCATCCGTGGGGTGACGTCCAATCCGACCATCTTCGCCAAGGCGATCTCAGGTCAGGACACCTATGACGAAGAGTTCAAGTCCCTCATCGCCACCACGTCAGTGGAAGACGCGTACTGGGACCTGGTCATCGACGACATCAACAACGCGCTCGCAATCCTCCGGCCGGTGTACGACTCGTCCAATGGCGGCGACGGCTATGTCTCCGTGGAGGTGGCCCCATCATTGGCCCACGACACCGACGGAACCATCGACGCCGCCCGGGGTCTCCATGAGCGGATCAGCCAACCCAACGTCCTGGTCAAGATCCCGGCTACCGCGGAAGGGATCCCGGCCATCCACAAGATGATCTCCGAGGGACGGAGCATCAATATCACGTTGATCTTCAGCATCTCGCGCTACGAGCAGGTCATCGAGGCCTACATCTCGGGGCTCGAGGCGTACGCTGCCTCGGGCGCCTCTGATCTCTCGGCGGTGGCCAGCGTCAGCTCATTCTTCGTGAGCAGAGTCGACACCGAGGTGGACCGGAGGATCGAGGCGGTGGCCGGACAAGACGGTGATCTCAACGGGCTGCGCGGACGGGCGGCGGTGGCGCAGGCCCGCCAGGCCTTCCGGCTGTTCACCCAGCGCTTTTCGGGCGAGCGCTGGGATGCCCTCGCCGCCAAAGGAGCCCACGTGCAACGCCCGCTGTGGGCGTCCACCTCCACCAAGAACCCGGCCTACCCTGACCTGGCCTACGTCGATACCCTCATCGGCCCCGACACCGTCAACACATTGCCGGATGCCACCATCACGGCCTTCCTCGATCACGGCACGGTATCCCGGACCATCGACACCGACTTCACCGGAGCCGACCAGGTGATGTCGGCATTGGCCGATGCCGGCATCGACATGGAGGACGTGGGACAGACACTCGAGTCCGAAGGGGTCGCCTCGTTCTCCAAGTCCTTCGACGAGTTGATGCAGTCCCTGACCGACAAAGCGAATGCCCTGAGCGCGTGATGCACAACAATCTGATGCACAAGAATCTGAAGACAGTGAGGAACGGATCATGAAGATCGCCATGGTCGGCCTGGGCAAGATGGGCGCCAACATGACCCAACGCCTTATCGAGCACGGGATCGAAGTCGTCGCCTTCGACCTCTCCGACAAGGCCAGAGAAGCGGTAGCCGGGTTCGGCGCCGACCCGGCGACCACGCTCGAAGAGATGACGGCGAAGCTGCCCACTCCGCGGGTGGCATGGGTCATGGTTCCCGCCGGCGAGGCCACCAACTCCACCATCACCACGTTGGCCGGACTCTTCGAGTCGGGTGATGTGATCATCGACGGTGGAAACTCCAACTACAAGGAGACAGCACCACTGGTGGAGTCGTTGGCAGCCCGGGGCATTGCCCTGGTCGACGCCGGGACCTCCGGGGGAATTTGGGGACTCAAGGAGGGCTACTGCCTCATGGTCGGGGGCACCAAGGAAGCTGTGGCCATCGCCGAGCCAGTGTTTGTGGCCCTGGCTCCCGAGGGCGGGTACGCCCACGTCGGTCCTCCCGGAGCGGGGCATTTCGTCAAAATGGTGCACAACGGTATCGAGTACGGCCTTATGCAGGCCTACGCCGAGGGTTTCGAGATCATGTCGGAGGCACCCGAATTCGACCTCGACCTGCACGAGATCTCCGCCATCTGGCGGTACGGATCGGTCGTCCGGAGTTGGCTCCTCGAACTGGCCGAACGGGCCCTTCGCCCCGGGTCAGGCTTCGACCAGATCGAAGGCGTCGTCGTTGACTCCGGAGAAGGGCGATGGACTGTCGAAGAGGCCATCAATCGAGGAGTCTCCGCCCCGGTGATCTCGTCGGCCCTGTTCGCCAGGTTCGCGTCCCAAAAGAAGGACGCATTCGGTCTCCGGCTCATCTCCGCTCTCCGTAACCAGTTCGGTGGCCACGCCTTCACTACCGGCGCCGGCACCCAGGGCGGCGAAACCTCCACACCCACGTGAGCGACTCGGAGAGTGCGTCAAGCGAAGCCAAGGAAAAACGGCGGACCCTGGCTCCGGTACTGTCGAAAGCCCCGCCGGTGGCCCTGGTTATTTTCGGTGCCTCAGGCGACCTCGCCGCTCGAAAGATACTTCCGGCGCTCTCGCGGCTGGCCGACCGGGGGATGCTCGACAACGGGTTCACCCTGATCGGCGTCGCCCGGACCGAGTGGACCGACGAGGAGTTCCGGGCCCACGTGGCCGAGGCCACCCCTGACGGTGGGCCAAAGTGGAAGGCAGTCACCGAACGGTTCAAGTACGTCACCGGCGAGTACGACCATCCCGATACGTTCGATCAGCTGAAGTCCCACCTCGACGAAGCCGACCGGATCGACGGGACAGACGGCAACCGCCTCTATTACCTCGCCACCATTCCGAACGTGTTCGGCCTGGTGGCCAGCGCCCTGGCCACCCACGGTTGCGCGCAACCGGCAACCGAGGGCAACTTCTGCCGCTTGGTGGTGGAGAAGCCATACGGGCGGGATCTGCAGAGTGCCCTGGAGCTGGACGAGCAGGTCCATGCCGCATTCGACGAGAGCCAGGTCTTTCGCATCGACCATTACATGGGGAAGGAGACTGTACAGAACGTACTGGCACTCCGCTTCGCCAATGCCATCTTCGAGCCGATCTGGAACCGCCGCTACGTCGAGCAAGTGCAGATCACCGTGGCCGAGAGTCTCGGCGTAGAGCATCGCGGTGGGTTCTACGAGACAGCCGGGGCACTCCGGGACATCGTTCAGAACCACGTCATGCAAGTGCTGGCCCTCACTCTCATGGAGTCGCCCACCAGCACCGACGCCGACAGGGTGCGTGACGAGAAGGTCAAGCTCCTTCAGGCCATTGCCATCCCCACCCCTGATGAAGCCGTCGACAGATCGGTACGGGGCCAGTACATCGCCGGAACCATCGACGGCGACGACGTCATCGGATACCGCCAAGAGGAGGATGTCTCCCCCGACAGCGAGACCGAGACCTACCTCGCCCTGCGCCTCAGCGTGAACAACTGGAGATGGGAGGGCGTGCCCATCCATGTGCGCACCGGCAAGAGGCTCCCGGCTCGGGTCACCGAGGTGGTACTCCAGTTCAGACGGGCACCCTTTCTGCTCTTCGATCAACGGACCAGCCGGGACCTCCGTCCCAACGCACTCATCTTGCGCATTCAGCCCGACGAGGGGATCAGCCTCGAGTTCGGAGCCAAGGTCCCCGGCGAGAAGTTCCATATCCGTTCGGTAGCGATGGACTTCTCCTACGCTGAAGCGTTTGCCGGCGCCGAAGCCGCCGGCGGCTATGAACGGCTCCTGTACGACGCCATGGTCGGGGATGCCACCTTGTTCATCCGGTCCGACGAAGTGCAGCAAGCCTGGCGGATCGTCGACCCCTACTTGCAGGCGTGGTCGGAGCCGGGCGGCGCCCTGCACACCTACGCGGCGGGGACCTGGGGGCCTCATCTGGCGGAGATACTGGTGGAACGATCGGGCAACGCCTGGCGTAACCCGGAGATCGACCTCGAACTCGCCGGAGGCCGAGTGACCGGACGTCCCCAATGACGGTAGACCCATCGCCATGATCGGCGGGGTGCAGGTTGTGGATTCGGTGGCCGATGCCTTTGCCACCCTGGTCAGCGACGTCTTGGCTCGCCCCCGGCGTGGTGGGTTCTCCCTGTTCTTGTCGGGGGGGCCGACCGCTGGCGAGGCCTACCGACGCCTGGCCCATGGATCGGCGAAGAAAGTGGATTGGGCCGGCGTCGACGCTTATTGGAGCGATGAGCGGTGCGTGCCGATCGACCACGCCGACTCCAACTATCGGCTCGCCCACCAGAACCTCCTCGACCTGGTGGGGCCGTTGCGATCGGACCATCCGATGTACCGATCGGGAACGCCTGCTGACGCCGCCGCCGACTACCAACATCAGTTGAGCGAGCTGTCGTCGTTCGACCTGGTCCATTTGGGCATGGGTCCCGACGGGCACTGCGCCTCCCTCTTCCCGGGTTCGGACACACTCGACATCGAGGACCCCGGCATCCTCGTAGTTGCCAATCGCGACCCGAACGCCAACAATCCATACGATCGGATTACCCTCACCCTTCCCGCCATCGCCCGCGCTCGCCTGGTTGTCTTTACGGTGGCCGGAATATCCAAGCGCCATGCCTTCTCCCAGATCGTGTCCGGAGTTGATCTGCCGGCAGCCAGGGTGTCTGCGGATGAAGTGGTGTGGCTGGTCGACGCCGACGCTTCGGGTGACAGTGTTGCCTCCTGAGCATGCCCGGTCCGGTCATGGCCATGACCGGCTCCGGTAGGGTGGCGGCGATGCCCGCTGACCATGGCTCTTTCTCGCTGCTCGCGGAGGTCTCGACCTCTGCGGTACTCGACATGGATGACCTTCTCCGTGCCGATCTGTCGACGCTCCAAGCGCGGGCTCGCCAGATTCGCGACGGAATCCACGGCAACCGTGTCACGTTCTCCCCCAAAGTGTTCATCCCCCTCACCATGTTGTGCCGGGATCGTTGTGGCTACTGCACGTTCGCCAAAGCGCCGGCCAGGGTGGAGTCCCCGTACCTCTCCATCGGCGATGTGCTCGACCTCGCCCGTGCCGGGCAGGCAGCCGGGTGTCACGAGGCACTGTTCACCTTGGGCGAGGGTCCCGAAGACCGGTATCCGGATGCCCGCCAATGGCTCAGCGATCGCGGCTACTCCTCGACCGTCGACTACCTGGTGGCCGCGTGCAAGGTGGTCCTCGACGAGACGGGGCTTCTCCCCCACGCCAACGCCGGCGCATTGACGGGCGAAGAGTTGGCCCGGCTCCGGGATGTTTCAGCCAGCCAGGGCATGATGATCGAATCGGTGAATCCCGACCTGGCCGCTCACCGATCCGCCCCCGACAAGACCCCAGCCCGGCGTCTGGCCACGATGGAAGCCGCCGGAGAGGCGGCCGTCCCCTTCACCACCGGCCTTCTGGTCGGCATCGGAGAGTCGCGCCTGGACCGCATCGCCACCCTGCAAGCCATTGCCGACAGCCACCTGCGTCATGGCCATGTCCAAGAGGTCATCGTCCAGAACTTCCTGCCAAAACCGGGCACCTCGATGCACCAGGCACCCCCCTGTCCGCCCGATGAGTTCCTCTGGAGCATCGCGGTGGCTCGGTTGTTGCTTCCAGCCGACATTCACCTACAGGCACCTCCCAATCTCTCCGACGACCTGGCCTCGCTGTTGGCATCGGGAATCGACGACTGGGGTGGGGTGTCTCCCGTCACCGCCGATCATGTGAACCCCGAACGCGCCTGGCCGGCACTCAGTATTCTGCGGGCCGCAACCGAGGCCGATGGACATACGCTGGCGCCGCGGCTGACCATCTATCCCGAGTTCGCCCTCGATCCGGATCGATGGCTGGCCGAAACCATGCGATTCCCCGTGCTCGACGCCTCGGATGCCGAGGCCTTGGGCAGGGATCACCCATGGAGCTCAGGAGGAGAGTCGCTCCCACCTGAGATCCTCGGCCCTTTCAGCGGAGTGGTGCCCGGGAAGCCCCCGGTGGCCACACTCCCCTCGACCGGGAGCGCGGTTGGCGAAGTGCTGGCATCGGTGGAGGCCGGCGAGGAGGTGGACGAAGACCAGATCGTGACGCTCTTTGGTGCCCGTGGCCCTGAGGTCCGTTCCATCGCCGCCGTGGCTGACGGCCTGCGGGCCGAGATCATCGGCGACGAGGTGACCTTCGTCGTCAATCGCAATATCAACTACACCAACGTGTGCACCTTCAAGTGCAAGTTCTGCGCGTTCTCCAAGGGCCCTCTGTCCCTCAACCTGAGAGGAAGCCCCTATCTGTTGGAGCTCAGCGAAATCTCCGATCGGGTCCGCGAGGCCGAAGATCTCGGCGCCACCGAAGTCTGTCTTCAGGGAGGTATCCACCCGAAGTTCGACGGTGACTACTACCTCGAGGTGATCAAAGCCGTCCGAGAGGCGTCCGAGACGATTCACATTCACGGCTTTACCGCTCTGGAAGTAACTGAAGGAGCCAAGCGCAACGGTGTCTCGTTGGCCTCCTATCTTACGACCCTCCGCGATGCCGGCCTCAAGACCCTTCCCGGTACGGCAGCCGAGATTCTCGATGACGAAGTCCGGGCCGTTCTCTGCCCCGACAAGATCAACACCGAGGAGTGGCTCCACGCCCACCGGACCGCTCACAGTGTGGGACTGCGGTCGAACGTGACCATCATGTTCGGGGCCATCGAACACCCCCGTTCGTGGGCCCGTCATCTCACCCGGACCCGGGCGCTCCAACGGGAGACGGGCGGGTTCACCGAGTTCGTGCCCCTCCCCTTTGTCCATATGGCGACGCCCATCTACCTGCAGAAGAAGTCACGACGCGGACCAACCTTTCGGGAGACCCTGCTGATGCATGCCGTGGGGCGGATCGCCTATCGGGACACCATCGAGAATATCCAGATCAGTTGGGTGAAGATGGGCGTTGAAGGGGTGCGTCAACTCCTCAGAGCCGGCGTCAACGACCTCGGGGGCACCCTGATGGACGAGAACATCTCGCGGGCGGCCGGGGCGAGTCATGGCCAGATGATGGATGTCGAGGGTTTCCGGTCCATTGTTGCCCCGCTGGGCCGCACTTTGGCCCAGCGCACCACCCTGTACGGACGGGTTCCACCCGCCGCTGCCCATGCGCCCGCCGCTGCCGTTCTCTGACACCGCGACATGACGCCAGCCGACCCAGCCGGGACACCATCGGATCAAGACGCGGTCACCCGGATGGTCGAGGCGCTGATACCCACCTCGGTACCCGAATCTCAGCGGCGGCTCTTTGACTCGATGCTGGGCACCATTTACCAGATGGCAGCGGAACACACCGATGTGGTCGACCTGAAGATCGCCAACGCGGCTCTGGGGGAAATGGCCGAGGCGTTCCGGGTCTTTCGCCCGTTCCGACACGAACGGAAGGTAACCATCTTCGGCTCTGCCCGCACCCATCCGGATCACGGCGCCTACGAACGCGCTCGGGACCTCGCCGCCTCCATGGCCGCATTCGGATGGATGGTGGTCACCGGTGCCGGGCCCGGGATCATGGCCGCAGGTATGGAAGGTGCGGGACGTGAACGCTCCATCGGGGTCAACATTCGGCTGCCGTTCGAACAGGGGACCAATTCCTTCATTGCCCAAGACCCGAAGCTGGTCCAAATGCGGTACTTCTTCACGAGAAAGCTGATGCTCATCAAGGAGTCCCATGGCTTCGTAGCTCTGCCCGGCGGATTCGGCACCCTGGATGAGAGTTTCGAACTGCTCACCTTGCTGCAAACGGGAAAGGGCATGCCGGCACCGCTGGTATTGCTCGATATCCCCGGGGATGCCTACTGGTCAGGTTGGGATCGTTTTCTCGAAGAGGTAGTTGTCCCCAAAGGGCTTGTCTCCGCCGACGACAGGGCGTTGTTCATCATCACCGACGACATCGACGAGGCCACTTCGGAGTTGGTCGGCTTCTACCGCAATTACCAGTCGTGCCGGTGGGTCGGCAACCTGCTGGTGATCCGCATGCTGGTGGCGCCGGACAAGGCGGAGTTGGCCAGCCTCAACCACCGGTTCGGCGACATCGTCGACGGCCCCATCCGACACACCAAACCCTTCGCCCCGGAGCGGTCCGGCAACGATCACCTCGACCAGCCCCGCCTGGCTCTCCATTTCGATCGAACTCATTACGGCCGACTTCGTCAACTGATCGATGCGCTCAACTTGTGCACAGGTGGTGGTGGTTGACGAGAGGGCCCGGTGACCGGCGCAAGGAGTCTTGAGCCTCGACGACTACAGATCGGTCCCTGGCGATCGCCGGAACCGGAACCGGCGGATTGGCAGTTGTCGGCCCGAATGCTTCGGACTCATCGGAGGGAAACCCGGCCGGTTCGGAACGGGCCGTTACGGGCCATCGATCGACCCCGATCCCGACGCGGCAGCGAGAGAAGGTCCGCCCAACAGGTGGGCCGCCTTTTCCACCGCTCGACGGGCCCGGGTGATTCGTCTTTCCTCCGCCACCAGCGCCGGGTCCGGTGTTTCCCCGGCTCGCACCGACTCCGAGGCGACCCGCAGGTGGGCCAGGGCCAGATCGGCCAACCTGTCCGAGATCGCCGCCAATTGATCGGCGATTGCCTCGCTGTCGCCGTTCATTCTCCCGGGGCGGCCGATGGAACGCCGACATCGACGATGTCGAGCTTCCCGTCGGCATTTTGCGCCCGAATCACCTTCTTGTCGAACTTTCCCACGCTTGTCTTGGGGAGTTCATCGAGGAACACCCACCGTTCTGGCACCCACCAGCGTGACACCCGACCCTGGAGATGGGCCACCAGGTCATCTGCGGTGACGGTCGAGCCTTCGTCTCGAACCACAGCCACCAACGGACGCTCACTCCATTTCGGGTCCGGGACGGCAACGACAGCCGCCTCGAACACTCCGGGATGGGACATGACCTCGTTCTCCAATTCCACCGAAGAGATCCACTCCCCGCCGGACTTGATGACGTCCTTGGTTCGGTCGCTGATCTGCATAAAGCCCTTCTGGTCCAACCAACCGACATCGCCGGTACGGAGCCAACCGTCGTGGAAGCGCTCGGGACTCGGCTCCCCGTAGTACGACGCGGTGACCCACGGGCCCCGAACCTCGAATTCTCCAACCGTTTCGCCGTCACGGGGTAGCACGGTGCCGTCCTCTGCGCAGATGCGGATCTCGACCCCGGGGACGATCCGACCGGTCTTCGCCCGCCAATCCATCTCCTCCTCGGGCGGTGTGCCCCGGGGCGGAAAGGCAAGGGCACACAATGGGCTGGTCTCGGTCATACCCCAACCCTGGATCATTGCGATGCCGAACTGTTCCTCGAAACGCTCGATGAGATGGCGCGGAACAGCGGCGCCGCCGACCGTGACCGCCCGCAGCGACGACAGATCGACCGGATTGGAATCGGCGTACCGCAACAGGTCATTCCAGATGGTGGGGACGCCCGCCGACAGTGTGGGTCGATGGAGAGCGATCATGGCGGCCAGGGGGCCGGCCTGAAGGTACTGCTGGGGCATCACCATGTCGGCGCCGGTCATGAACGCTCCATAGGGGGTACCCCAGGCGTTGGCGTGGAACATCGGAACGATAGTGAGGACACGATCCCGTTCATTGATGCCCAACGACGACGCAGAGGTGATCGCCATGGAATGCAGATAGGTGGACCGATGGCTATAGGCGACGCCTTTCGGATTCCCGGTGGTGCCCGAGGTGTAACACATGGCGGCAGCTTGGCGTTCATCCAGTTCCGGCCATTGGTACCCCGGCTGTTCCGCGGCCAGTAGCTCGTCGTAGTCGAGGGTGTTCCCCAACGCATCTGGGTCACCCACCCCGACCACTATGAAGTGCTTGACGGTGGTGAGCTGATCTCGTACCCGTGCCAACAGGGGAATCAACGAGGCGTCGACGATGATCGCCTTGTCTTCCGCATGATTGACCACATAGGCCAGTTGTTCGGGAAAGAGCCGGATGTTCAAGGTGTGCATCACGGCCCCCATGGCCGGGATGCCCAGGTAGGCCTCGAGGTGGGTCTGATTGTTCCAAAGGAACGTACCCACCCGGTCGCTGTCGCCGATCCCCAACCGGGACAATGCCGCGGCCAGACGCTCTGACCGCTCAGCCACCTCAACAAACGAGGCCTCGGAGGCTTCGCCGTCCGGCCCGGTGATCGTCACCACCAAACTGTCTCCATAGACCTGCTGTCCGTGACGCAGGATGCCACTCACGAGCAACGGGGCATCCTGCATGGTGCTGAGCACAGTTGGTCCTCCTCTGGTTGTGATCCGCGAACTCGGGATTCAGCCTACCGACCCTGGCGCCTCGAAGTCGGAGGGGTCGGAGGGGTCGGATGGCCCGCCGGGCGATACCCCGGTGCAGCCCTTGATCGATGATGCAATCGGTGTTCTACTTCTCTGAGCCGCAGTGTGTTCCCCGACCATCCCGGTGGTTTGGTTCGGGTGTCACCATCCAATCGTTTCGGCAGTCGCGCTGACCCTCTGAGTCCGGCAACTCACTCTGATACGGCGAGTGGCACCGAGGTTTCGGGGATGGGCAAGGCACTGATGGTCATGGGTGCGCTTCTGGCTTCCGTGGTGGTGGGAATGGTCTTGGTGGTCACGGTGGTGATGAGCCAAGGTTCAACTTCCGGACAGGGTTCCGCCGATTCAGGCGGAACGGCTGTGGTGGCAACCGCAAGTGGAAGTCCGGGTTCAGGAGGTACCAGCCCAGGACCGGCCATACCCCCTGATTGGCTCCCTCTCTATCGGCAGGCCGCCGGAACCTGTTCTGAA
This sequence comes from Acidimicrobiaceae bacterium, assembly GCA_003133325.1. Taxonomy (GTDB): domain Bacteria; phylum Actinomycetota; class Acidimicrobiia; order Acidimicrobiales; family RAAP-2; genus DASZIT01. Next base: position 22,578 of record PKXA01000045.1, read on the forward strand.
ATGTCGTGGCCGGTACTGGCCGCCATCGGAACCGTCGAATCAGACAGTGGCCAATCGACCGCTCCCGGCGTCTGGTCGGGTTCCAACAGCGCCGGTGCCGAAGGACCTATGCAGTTCGAACCGGCTACCTTCGCCGCCTATGCCATTGTCGGACCAGGCGGAGCACAGCCGGCGTCGCCTTATGATCGAATCGACGCGGTGTACACGGCATCGGCTCTCCTGTGTGCAAACGGGGCCGGATCGCCGGCCACCCTCAGTGCCGCAATCACTGACTACAACCATTCGAGCATCTACGTGGACACTGTGCTCACCCTGGCTCTGGCGTTCGGCGACGCACCAGAGACCACCGGAACGGTGGTGGCCACCTTGTCATTCGCGGCCCAGCAGCTGAATACTCCCTACCTCTGGGGTGGCACCGGGTCTGGAGGCTTCGACTGCTCAGGGCTCACCCAGGCCGCCTATGAGAATGCCGGGATCGATCTTCCCAGGGTGGCTCAAGATCAGTTCGACGCCGGACCATCCGTTTCGGGTGGCGCACCGGTAGCGCCCGGGGACCTCATCTTCTTCGGTGACGGAACCTCGGGGATCGACCACGTCGGTCTCTATGTCGGAGGGGGCGAGATGATCGATGCTCCCCACACCGGGGCGTTGGTCCGTTTCGACAATGCCGACTGGTCAGGTTTCGTAGGGGCCACCCGCCCGGGCGGTTGAGCCCGGGATCGCGATCGGGATGGCAGCACTTCGGTGATGCATGAGAACTTCCGACTCGGGAGTGGGTCACCTGTCCGCCTCCCATCCGCCCCTTCCCTCCCATACCGACAACCGTCCATTCCGTCTCGACTACCTCAGGGCCAGCTGTCCGGGAAGGATCGGAGCCGGCAGGGATGTCTGCCCCATGAGGTAACGATCCACTGCCGAAGCGGCTGATCGTCCTTCGGCAATAGCCCACACAATGAGGCTCTGTCCTCGGGTCATGTCGCCGCACACGAAGACCCCTTCGACGTTGGTCGACCACGATGCATCAGCGACCACATTGCCGCGGGAGCTCAACTCGATCCCCAGATCGGCAATCATGCCGCCCTGCTCTGGACCCAGGAACCCCATGGCCAACAGCACCAGCTCGCAAGGAAGTTCGAAGCCCGATGCGGGGACGGGTTCGAATGCCGGATGTCCCTGTTCGTTGTAGGCCAGCTCCACCTCCTCGCCCCGAAGAGCCCGGACATTTCCGTTCTCATCGGAGAGGCACTCCACGGTGGTCACTGCGAACAGGCGTTCACCACCCTCCTCGTGGGCAGCCGAGGTCCGAAGAATGAGGGGCCAGGTCGGCCACGGATTGTTCCCGACCCTGTTCCTCGGGGGCTCGGGCATGATCTCGAGCTGGTGCACCGCCAAAGCACCCTGCCGATGAACGGTGCCCAAGCAGTCGGCCCCGGTATCCCCACCGCCGATGATGACCACATGTTTGCCTGCGGCGGAGATCGGTGAGACGTCCAGCAATCCCTCCTGGACCATGTTCGACGGCTTCAGATACTCCATAGCCCGGTGAATACCCGCGAGCTCACGACCCGGGACCGGCAGGTCGCGGGGCAGCGTCGCTCCCCCGGCCAGCACCACCGCGTCGAATTCATCCACCAATGACTGGGCGCTGACCACCGAGGCGTTGGCGGCCGCCGCCCCGGAAACCTCGCAGGCCGGTTGGCCGACCGAGATCCCGCACCGGAACTCCACACCCTCGGCCTTCAACTGGCCGAGTCGGCGGTCGAGCACCGCCTTTTCCATCTTGAACTCCGGAATCCCGTATCGGAGCAGCCCGCCGGGCTTCTCTGCCCGTTCGAATACCACCACATCGTGACCGGCCCGGGCCAACTGCTGCGCGGCCGCCATCCCCGAAGGTCCGGATCCGACAATGGCCACGCGTTTTCCGGTGGCGGTCACGGCATTGACCGGCGTCACCCAACCTTCCGACCATGCCCGCTCGGCAATCTCGTACTCGATCCGCTCGATGGCCACCGGATCGGCGTTGATCCCGAGCACGCACGATCCTTCACACGGGGCCGGGCACAGACGTCCGGTGAAGTCGGGAAAGTTATTGGTGGCATGCAGCCGCTGAGTCGCCTCCGACCAGTCGCCCCGGTAGACCAGGTCGTTCCACTCGGGAATCAGGTTCCCGAGCGGACAGCCCTCGTGGCAAAAGGGAATCCCACAGTCCATGCACCGGGCTCCCTGATGTTGAGTTTCTTCGACCGGAAACGGCTCATAGACCTCTTTCCAGTCACGCAACCTCACGTGCACCGGGCGCCGGTTGGGAAGCTCCCGGTCGAACTTCAAGAATCCGGTGATGTCACCCACGGGACACCTCCATCACCGCGTCGTCTATCGAGCGACCTTCGGCCACCGCCTTCTCCGTTGCCTCGAGAACCCGGCGGTAGTCCCTCGGCATCACCTTGACGAACTGCTCAGAGTTGCTCATCCAATCAGCCAGAATGGCGCGAGCCACCTCCGACCCTGTCTCGCCGACGTGCATGGTGATCCTGTCCTTCAGCCAGGTTCGATCATCGGCGGACACCGGCTCAAGATCAACCATGTCCGGGTTGTACTGCCGCCCCAGCTCATCGGATGTGTCGTAGACGAAGGCCACCCCGCCCGACATTCCGGCACCGAAATTTCGTCCGGTGGGACCGAGAATCACCACCCGCCCACCCGTCATGTACTCACAACCGTGGTCACCGACACCTTCCACCACGGCGATGGCTCCCGAATTGCGCACGCAAAAGCGCTCGCCCACCTGCCCACGGAGGAAGACGTCCCCGGCGGTGGCACCATAGAGAATCACATTCCCGGCCACGATATTTTCCTCGGCGGCGAAGGGTGAGTCCTCCGGAGGCCGCACGATGATACGCCCACCCGAAAGTCCCTTGCCCAGGTAATCGTTGGCATCGCCGAATAAGCGCATGGTGACACCCCTGGGTACAAACGCCCCGAAACTCTGCCCGGCCGAACCGCGAAAGGTAAGGTCAATGGTGCCGTCAGGCAGTCCAGTGCCACCGTGGCGACGAGTGATCTCGTACCCGAGCAATGTCCCGACGGTTCGATCCACGTTGGTCACCGCCAGGTCCGCAGTGACCGGCGTACCACTCTCGATGGCTGACCGGCATGCGTCCATAAAAGAATGATCGAGGGCCCGATCGAGTCCGTGATCCTGTTTCTGAGTGCAATGGCGCACCGCGCCCTCGGGCAGTTCCGGTTCCATCAGAACAGGCGTCAGATCCAACCCCGCCGCCTTCCAATGGGTGATGGCATCGGCAGTATCGAGCAGATCGACTCGGCCGATGGCCTCCTCGATTGAGCGCAGGCCGAGCGCGGCCAGGTACTCCCGCACCTCTTGGGCGATGTATTCGAAGAACGTCTCCACGAACTCGGGGGTTCCGGTGAACCGCTTTCGCAACTCCGGGTTTTGGGTAGCGATGCCCACCGGGCAGGTATCGAGGTGGCAGACCCGCATCATGATGCAGCCGGAAACCACCAGTGGGGCGGTGGCGAATCCAAACTCCTCAGCGCCGAGGAGAGCCCCGACAATGACGTCCCTGCCGGTTTTCATCTGCCCATCCACCTGCACCACGATGCGATCACGAAGGCCGTTGGCCAACAGGGTCTGCTGGGTCTCAGCCAAGCCGAGCTCCCACGGGATCCCGGCATGCTTCTGTGACGTGAGCGGAGTCGCTCCGGTGCCTCCGTCGTGGCCCGAGATCAACACCACGTCGGAGTGCGCCTTGGCCACCCCGGCCGCCACCGTACCCACGCCCACTTCGGCCACCAGTTTCACGTGGATGCGGGCCCGCGGATTTGCAGACTTCAGATCGTGGATGAGTTGGGCAATGTCCTCGATGGAGTAGATGTCATGGTGAGGGGGTGGAGAGATGAGCCCCACACCCGGGGTCGAAAACCGGGTCTTGGCGATCCATGGGTAGACCTTGTGCCCGGGGAGTTGACCTCCCTCCCCTGGCTTGGCTCCCTGGGCGATCTTGATCTGGATGTCGTCAGCGTTGACCAGGTACTCGGAGGTCACGCCGAATCGACCCGAGGCCACCTGCTTGATGGCGCTTCGCCGTAGATCCCCATTGGCATCAGCGGTGAAGCGGTCGGCATCCTCTCCGCCTTCACCGGTATTGGACCTGCCGCCCAGTCGGTTCATGGCGATGGCCAGTGTCTCGTGAGCCTCGGCCGAAATCGATCCGTAGGACATGGCGCCGGTTGAGAATCGGGCCAGGATGCCCGAGATCGGCTCCACCTCCTCGATGGGGATGGCTGTTCTCCCTCCCTCCCCGCCCGCCTTCAACCGAAGGAGACCGCGCAGGGTGGCGAGCTCGGTCGACTGGTCGTCGACCGCCTTGGTGTACTCCTTGAAGACCTCATACCGTCTCGAACGGGTGGCATGCTGCAGTTTGAACACGCTCTTCGGGTTGAAGAGATGGACTTCGCCCTCGCGGCGCCACTGGTATTCCCCACCGCCCTCACGGTCCCGGTGAGCCAACTCGGTGGGTTGGGCCATATGCATCGTGCGATGCCGGGCCGCCACTTCCTCCGCAATCACATCGAGCCCCACCCCACCGATCCGGGACACCGTCCCGGTGAAGTACTCGTCGATGACATCGTGGGCCAGTCCCACCGCCTCGAACGCCTGGGCGCCCGTATACGACGCCACTGTCGAGATGCCCATCTTCGACATCACCTTGACGATTCCCTTTGATGCCGCCTTGATGTAGTTGCGTCGCGCCTGGCGGGGTGTGACTCCGGCCAACAAACCGGAGGCGATCATGTCGTCGATGGTCTCGAAGGCCAGGTACGGGTTGATGGCGGCGGCCCCGAATCCCTTCAGGAGGGCCATGTGATGGACTTCACGGGCATCCCCGGACTCGACCACCAGTCCGACCTGGGTGCGGGTCTTCTCGCGCACCAGGTGATGGTGGACGGCAGACACCAGCAGCAGCGACGGGATGGGGGCGTACTCGGCGGTCGAATTGCGGTCGGACAGCACAATGATGTCGGCCCCCTCGACGATGGCCGCGCTGACCTGGGACCGCACACCCTCGATGGCGTCCTTGAGCCCCTCGCCGCCTCGGGATACCTCGAAGAGGCCGTCCACGGCGAAGGCACGGTAGCCCGGGGTCTGACCGTCCTCGTTGATGTAGAGCAACTTGGCCAAGTCGTCATTGTCGATGACCGGCATCGGCAACACGATCTGCCGGCACGAGGCCGCCGTCGGGTCGAGCAGGTTCGACTCCGGTCCGAGCGTGGACGCCAGCGAGGTGACCAACTCTTCGCGGATGGCATCGAGCGGCGGGTTGGTGACCTGGGCGAACAGTTGGGTGAAGTAGTCATACAGCAGTCGGGATCGCTCGGAGAGCACGGCAATGGCCGCGTCATGACCCATCGATCCTATGGGTTCGATACCCGCTTTCGCCATGGGGCCGATGATGAGGCGGAGCTCCTCGTTGGTGTATCCGAACTCGCGCTGGCGTCCGATGACCGAGGCATGCTGCGGAGTGAGCATGGTCTTGGGCGGTAGGTCGTCGAGATCGATTTGGCCGACCTCGAGCCAGTGGGCATACGGCTGCTCGGCCGAAAGCGCCGACTTGATCTCATCGTCATCGATGATCCTTCCGGCCGCCGTATCCACCAGGAACATCCGGCCCGGTTGGAGCCGACCCTTGCGGACCACCGTGGAGGACGGGACGTCGAGTACCCCGACCTCACTGGCCAGTACCACCAGACCGTCATCGGTGACCCAGTAACGAGCCGGGCGGAGCCCGTTCCTGTCGAGCACGGCGCCAATCATCGTCCCATCGGTGAATGCCACCGACGCCGGACCGTCCCACGGCTCCATCAACGAGGAGTGATACCTGTAGAAGGCCCGTCGGGCCGGATCCATGGTGCGATGGTTCTCCCACGCCTCGGGAATCATCATCAACACCGCATGATGCAGCGGTCGCCCTCCAAGATGGAGCAGCTCGAGCACCTCGTCAAAGGAGGCCGAGTCACTCGCCCCCGGGGTGAGGATCGGGAAGGCGCGTTCGAGGCCGGGGATGAGATCGGTGGCACACAGCGCCTCCCGGGCCCGCATCCAATTGCGGTTCCCGGCCAGGGTGTTGATCTCGCCGTTGTGGGCCAGGTACCGGTAGGGGTGGGCCAGCGCCCATGACGGGAACGTGTTGGTGGAGAAACGCGAGTGCACCAGCGCCAACCCACTCTCCACCCGTGGATCGGACAGATCGGGGTAGAACTCGGCCAACTGTTGGGAGGTGAGCATCCCTTTGTAGGTGATGGTCCGAGCGGACAAGGATGCCAGGTAGCAGTCGGCAATTTGGTGTTCCGCTCGTTTACGGAGCACGAACGACACCCGATCGAGGGCCAGGGCCGGGTCGTCCCCGCTCAATACTGTCGTGGGGCCTGCAGCCACGAATACCTGGTGCAACGAAGGCATGTCGCCCCGCGCCACCGAACCAAGGGTCTGATCGTCGAAGGGAACGTCGCGCCACCCCAGGACCACCAGGCCTTCCTCTTCGGCAAGTTGTTCGATGCCGGTGCGGGCCTTCGCCGCCTCCGAGGGGTCCCGGGACAAGAAGGCGATACCGGTCGCATATCGCCCGCCGTCAGGAAGATCGAACTCGACCACTTCCCGATAGAACTGGTGTGGGATCTGGAGCAGGATGCCGGCCCCGTCCCCGCTGTCTTCTTCGCTGCCGGTGGCGCCTCGGTGAGCGAGATGTTCCAGGGCGGTGATTGCCCTGCGGACCAGGGCATGGGTGGGTCGACCATGGAGGTCGGCGACCAGGGCGATACCGCAGGCGTCATGCTCGAAGCGCGGATCGTAGAGACCGCTGGTCGGGACTCTGGGCGTGGCCGCTCGAGGGCGCGAGGCTCCCATAGGCGTACCAGAACTACGAGAAATGTGGTCGGCGAACTCGCCGGGCAAGGTCGTCATCGGGTCGCTCCATTGAGGGACGGTGAAATCTCTTCGCTCGGGACGACGCTGGCCCATATGCGGTCAGGACATCGTACACGGTGGGCGACCCAATCCGGTCAGATCGGAGATGCCCCACAAATGAACTGCTTCTCGACCCCAACACGACGGTGGCGCCGGGCATCGGCATCCATGGGAGGGGCGATAACACCCGTACCATGGGGACATGTCAGCCCGCGACCCTCTTGACGCCGTCGTGGTCGGGGGTGGCGTAATCGGTCTGTCCATCGGCTGGCGCGCGGCTTGTTCAGGTTTGGCTGTGGCGGTGATCGACCCCACTCCTGGTCACGGTTCCACCTGGGCCGCCGCCGGCATGTTGGGCCCGGTGGGAGAAGCTCATTTCGGCGAGGATCGTCTGGCCCGCCTCAATGTGGCCGCGGCCCGACAGTGGCCGGCATTCGCTCGGGATCTCGAGGAGGCTTCGAACAGGCACGTCGGATATGTCGCTTCGGGGACGGTGTTGGCGGCAATGGATGCTTCTGACCGCCGTGTCATCGACGACGTGCTCACGTTCCAGACGGATCTGGGACTTTCCCCCCGAAGGCTCTCATCCCGGGAGTGCCGGGAACTCGAACCTCTCCTGTCCCCCGGGGTCGTCGGTGGAGCCGAATTCCCCGACGACCACCAGGTCGACAACCGGCTGATTGTTGACGCCTTGCTTGCTGCCAGCGACCGATCGGGCGTCACCGTGATCACCGACGAAGTCTCCGCGGTGAACTCGAAGGACGGAAGAGTCACCGGGGTAACACTGCGCAATGGCGGCACGCTCGACTCCGGAGCGGTGGTGGTCGCCGCCGGTTGCTGGTCGGGAGGACTGGGTGGCCTTCCCCACCAGGTGATTCCGCCGGTGCGGCCGGTGAAGGGCCTCACTCTCCGGGTCCGGGCGTCCAAGGGCACTCCGGTATTGACCCGCATCGTCCGGGGTTTGGTCCACGGGAAAAGCTGCTATCTGGTTCCGCGTGAAGACGGCACAGTGGTGATCGGGGCCACCATGGAGGAGAAGGGGTTCGACCTCACCGTGCAGGTCGGTTCCGTACACGGCCTACTCCGGGATGCCCGGGCGGTGATCCCGGCCATCGATGAGTACGAGTTGATCGAGACGACCACCGGTCTCCGACCGGGATCTCCGGACAATGCCCCGTTGATCGGGCGCACGTCCATGGGCGGGCTGTTCATGGCTACCGGGCACTACCGCAATGGAATCCTGTTGGCGCCGGTGACCGCCGACGCAGTGGTGTCCATGCTCGACGGCAAGGGGGTGAGCGACGTGATCGGGTCTTTCGGCCCCGACCGGTTCGATAGTCAGCAGGTTGGCCCACCGTCGCGACCCGAAGGGGTTGGGACATGAACGTCATACGGGTCAACGGATCCGATTGGGAAGGGCCACACGGGTCAACCGTGGCCGACGTGGTGGGCCAATGGTGCCCCTCACCGAAAGGGGTGGCGGTGGCCCGCAACGGTGAAGTCGTGCCGAGAAGCCGCTGGGGCGATACCCATCTCATCCCCGGCGATCGCATCGAGATCGTCACCGCCGTCGCCGGCGGGTGAACCGTCCCGGTACCGTGGAAGGAAGTGGATGCACGTGAGAGCTCGGTGACCGAGACGCTGGATGGCCATTTCGTCATTGCCGGCGAGACAATTCCCTCGCGCCTCATCCTCGGGACCGGCGGCATGTCGAGCCCCGAAGCGTTCGCCGAAGCCCTGTCGGCATCAGGGGCATCCATCGCCACCGTGGCCGTGCGAAGGGTTGATCCCACCACCCGGCATTCACTGATCGACTTGCTGGGTGAGCACGGCATCAGGGTCCTGCCCAACACCGCTGGTTGTTTCACCGCATCGGAGGCGGTCCTCACCGCCAAGTTGGCCCGGGAGGCGTTTGACACGGACTGGGTGAAGCTCGAGGTCATCGGGGATGATCGCACCCTGCTTCCCGACCCGGTGGAACTTCTGGACGCTGCCGAGGAGTTGGTCGACGAAGGGTTCGTCGTCCTTCCCTATACCAATGACGATCCCATCGTGGCTCGACGCCTCGAACAGCTGGGCTGCGCTGCGGTGATGCCGCTGGGCTCCCCCATCGGCAGCGGGCTGGGAATTCGGAACGCCCACAACATCGCACTGATTGTCGAGCAGGCAGGCGTTCCGGTGATCCTCGATGCGGGAATCGGAACGGCATCCGACGCCTGCGTGGCCATGGAACTGGGTTGTGACGCGGTGCTCGTGGCTTCGGCGATCACCCGGGCCCACCATCCGGCCGAGATGGCAGCCGCCCTACGTGATGCAGTGAACGCCGGACATCGGGCTCGTTCTGCCGGAAGGATCCCCCGCCGGTTGTATGCCGAGGCATCGAGTCCCTTTGACGGCATGATCGAGGGATGAGCAACCAACCGCCGGTGGCGCTGACCATCGCCGGGTCAGATTCAGGTGCGGGCGCCGGAATCCAAGCTGACATCAAGACGATGGGGGCGCTCGGTGTGTTTGCCGTCACCGCCATCACCGCGGTGACGGCCCAGAACACGACCATCGTGGACGCCGTGCTTGCGATCCCGGCCTCGTTCGTTCACGACCAGATCTCCACTGTCCTTGCCGACCTTCCGGTAGCCGCCACCAAGACCGGGATGCTGGGCAGCGTCGAGACTATCGAGGTGGTGGCCAGGTGTGCAGAATCCGGCCATCTCCCGAATCTGGTGGTGGACCCGGTCATGGTCTCATCGTCGGGTCAGCAGTTGCTCGATGGCGGTGGGGTGACCGCCTACCGCGAACTCCTGCTTCCATCCGCCCTCGTGGTCACACCCAACCTGTGGGAGGCGGCATTGTTGTGCGGCACCGATGCCACCGAGTTGACCGACCTGGACAGCATGGTCGGTGTGGCTCGGAGTATCCACGACATGGGAGCCCGGTGGGTGCTTGTCAAAGGCGGCCACCTGGCCGGAGTCGAGTCGTCATCGGGCTCGGGGTCACGGCCTTCAGTGCCGGACGTGCTCTACGACGGGGCCACCGTGACGGTGTTGACCGCCGATCGGGTGGACACCGTCAATACCCATGGCACCGGGTGCTCCCTGTCGGCGGCCATCGCCGCCAGATTGGCAGATGGAGCCGACGTGGTCACCGCCGTCACCGATGCCAAGCAGTTCGTCCGCCTGGCGCTGGTCGGAGGAGCGGGCTGGCACCTGGGGAAGGGCCATGGTCCCCTCGACCACTTCGGTTGGTCCCATGGCGAGGGTTGCAGGAGCACAACTTCATCCGATGGCACAGCCAAGTCCCCGTGAATGACAACGGCCGGGTCGCAATGACCCGACCGCTCCCCCCCTTGTCTCACAGGAACCTGTATCCGGCTGGGCCGGGTACCCCCTCCTGTCGGCGCTGCCGAAGCAGACGTCGTCGCTCACCACATTGTGATGGATCGTCAGCGAAATGTAAACCTCCCGCAACCAGGGATTTTCGTATTTCAACGTCATCGATGACCGCGCTCTGTGGTCAATCGAGCCCTCTGGGAGTCCGGATTGCGGACACCACCGGCGCCCGCCGACGTAGCGTGGGCACATGCATAATGGAATGTTGCGGAAACTCGCTCGACTCATCGCCTGGGGTCGGGTGGGTATCGGGATAGCGGCCGTCACCACCCCGTCCCTGGTCCTCCGCCCCTGGGTCGGCGAAGTGGGCGACGACGTTCCGGCACGGATGCTCGCCCGCACCATGGGTGGCCGGGACCTGGTGCTCGGTCTGGGCACCCTTCGGGCCCTCTCGGTATCCGACGCGGAAGGGCGGCCGTGGGTCGCCCTCGGCGGTGTAGCCGACGCCGTCGATGGCGTGGCCAGCATCGTGGCCTTCAGCCACCTGCCACGGCGTACCCGATGGGGAATTCTGGCGCTCACCCTGGGCGCGGCGGTCGTCTCCACCCGTGCCGCCATCGCTCTCGACCCGTCGACCCGGTAGGTCGAGCCGGCGCACAACCGGAAGGCCGAATGTGCGATCATGGCACCACCTATGAACATCGTCGTGAGCAATGTGAAAGGTGGCGTGGGGAAGACCACCACGGCCATCTATCTGGCATCCGCCGCCGTGGCCCGGGGGTATGACCCCGTATTGCTGGTCGACTCGGACCGTCAGGCGTCATCGGCCGAATGGATGGAGGCGAGCCCGATCGAGGGTGTGGAGTTGGTGGAGGGACCCTCTGAGCGGACGGTGGTGCGCGCCATGACGAAGCACGAGGGTTTGGCGGTGGTCGACACCCCACCAGGGGACGAGAGGATCGTTCGGGCTGCCATCCTCGGGGCTGATGCCGTGGTGATCCCGACACGGGCCGGCGGCGTGGAGTTCACCCGGGTGACGGCGACCCTGGAGATTATTCCGAACGGCACACCCTACGGCGTGGTGATCTGTGCCGCTCGGCTCGGGACCAATGACCTGGCCGAAACCATCGAGTGGTGGACCGAGCAACGTGTCCCGGTCTGGGGTGTGATCCCCGAGCGGGTGGGGATCGCCTCCGGCCCCGATTCGAAGCTCCACCGTGAGGGTCTCGATGCCTATGACACCGTGCTGAAGAAGGCGTTGCGCAAACGCTCGCGGTGAAGGTGCCTACCTGCTGACCGGTGTGATCGCCGACGGTGGTGGGATCACGCCCGCTCCGGTGGTGATGCAGGCGGCGTCCACTGCCGGGTCGGCCGCTGTCGGAAGGGCGGGCGGATGGAGGAACTCCGGAGACGACTCGAAGTCGACCATGTCGAGCAGGTCATTGGCCGCCGCATCCCGCCGGGTCAACGGGGGCAGATTCCACTTCGTCTCCAGCAGTTTCAACACCGACGTGTGGTCGTAGACCGTGTGTGAAACGTGGTTCTTTCTGGCATAGGGGCTGACCAGACCGGCCGGCACCCTGAAACCGAGCCGATCGAACCTCCCCGGGACATCACCGGGGGCCAGATCGGGCGGGATGTTGTCAGGGGTGACTGCCGCGGGAGGAGGCACGTGGTCGTAGTAGCCGCCATGCTCGTCGTAGTTCCAGATCAACATGGTCTTCGACCATTTCGGACCGGACATCACCGCGTTGACCACCTGGGCCAAAAATGCATCTCCATACTGGATGTCCTGAGGGTCCTCCTCCGACTGCTTGTCGAAATCGGGATCGACGATACAAAAGGACGGGAGGCTCCCCGATGCGCAGTCGGTGTAGAACTTGTCGATGTTGGCCAGGTTGGAGGACATGGACGGCTTGGCCAGGAGGGAAATATAGATTCCCAACGTGGGCAGCGTCGAGTAATAGTTCCTCCACGGGATGTCGTGGGAATTGAGCATGTCGAAGATGGTGCCGCCAGGGGGAAGTGGCGTCGGCAACGTGTCGTTGATCAGTCCGATCGAAGTACCGGCCATCAGATACCGGCGGTTCGGGTAGGTCTGGGCCAGAACTGAGCTGAAGTACCGGTCGGCCAGGGGAAAGGTTCGGGCCAAGCCGTTGGTGAACGGCATATCCGTATCCGTCCAGTACCCCATGGCCACCGGGCCCGAGTCGCTGATCACAAATCCCTGATTGGTGCCATTCGAGTACTGGGTGTGGGAGGCATTCCACGTCTGGGACGGTTTGGATTCGAGCTGGCACACCGTCGGCATTGGGAAGGATCGCACCAGATCCCCATGCCCGTCCGGATTGGTGGTCTCCGGGATTCCGCCTGGTCCGAGAGCCAGACCATCCCCTCTGCCCAGCGTGCCGAGAATATTGTCGAACGAGTGGTTCTCCATCATCACCACCACGATGTGGTCCACCTCGGGAAGTTGATCGCTCCCGATCCGTGCCTTCGGGTTCGGGGGAACCCCTGCCCGGCCCGACGGAGCCGGCGACTGCGGAGCCGACCCACTCCTCGTTGAAGAGCCTGTCCCGCACGCCACCAGGGCGGCGCCTACGGCTCCCATTGCCACTCCACCCAGCAGTGCCCGCCGGGTGAGGGTTCCTCTCCCAGCAGCCAACTCTGATCGCCGCTCAACCGATTCTGGTTCCCCCACGGTGCCTCCCCAATGGCCGATCGGACCGTTTCAGGCGAGTGTAGGCGTCACCCGACCTGCCCGATGGTGACAACTGCGTGTCAGCCCCTGCCTACGCGAAGGCGGAAACCGTCTCCACGGCCGCAGGTAGCATGGATTCCTGCATGACCATCCCCACAGAGGCTCCATCCCATCGGCCCGATCCGCCGTCAGAGGACGAGGAGACCAGCGTCGACCCTGAGCATCGCGTCTACCAACGGGTATCGCTCCGGGGGCCGGCGTCCATCGTTCTTGGGATCGCGGCGTTCATTCTGGTGGGCGGCATCACGGCCTCCATCCTGACCGGAGGAGGCAACCCCGTGTTGTCGCTTCATTCCATCCGGATCCCCGACGGCACAGTCGTGCAGCTCACACCGGCCACAACTGCATTGAAACCCATCATCAGCAGCGAGCCCCCGGCTGACATCCTGGCAGCCTTGGCCGTCCCGGTCGGGAGCGTGTCCCACCATTTCGTCAACATCGATCAGAATCAGGTCCAGTACGACCGCACCGTGTCGTTCACCACCGGACTCTCCTCCGATCAGGTCGTCGACTTCTACCGGACACTCCTTCCCCGGCTGGGGTGGTCGATTCTCTACCAGGGCCAGGGCACCTCCAATGGTGTGTCCGGCACCGAGGTACTGGCCCGCCGAGGAAGCGGGGACGGGTTCTACTGGGAGGTGGGAGCCGTGGTGTCGCCGGCAACCAACTCCGGGGTCACGCCGTTCACGCTGGTCCTCTTCGAGCAATCCAGCGAGGAATGACAGCGGGAATGGTCGAGTCGGCGCCGGCTACAGCGCCGGTTGGGGCACCGTCCGATCCATGCCGAATTCTGGCTCGTGTACGCCGGTACCGTCGATGACCATCGCCGGATCGTCCGCCCGACCCAACATCCACGCCCACACGAAGAGGTTCACCGAATAGAGCAGGTAGCCGACCCGGGTGGCCGGTGCAAACACGATGCCGAACAACATCACCCAACCGCCCAGCCGGGCCACACCGGCTGTATCGACCGGGGGCTTTCTGATCAGACGACGGGCCAGCAGAATGAGACCCCCCACCACCAGGACGAGCACATAGACGCCGTGCGCGCCGGGAAACGCCGTCACAAACAGGTGCCCGGGCAGCGGGCTGGCCGCCGGTGATGCCACTCCGGCCAGGCCCAATGGGAACCGGATCACGTTGTCGACAAAGGCCGATGGATTGCGAAATGCCACCGGGAGCACCACCGGCCCGGCCACCGCCAGAAAGCCGAGGACGTAACGGCCGACGGCTCGCCTCATCCGCCGATCGAGGGCAACCCACGCGGCCAGTATCGCCAACGGCCAGGCGGTAAATTTGAGCGACGACGCTGCTCCGAGAGCCAGCCCGGCAATCACCGGTCTTCGTCGTTGGAGGGCGACCATACCGAGCAACATCAACGCCACCACCGGCATATCGTCGCCGCCCGTGGCCAATGGGAGCGCGGCGGTGGGCAGGATCGTCAACACCTGAAGAGCCCGGACACGAGCATCGGTGGCAGGCCGAAGCCGGCTCAGGGCAATCAACGAGATGATCACCGTGAAGACCAGGAACTGGATCCGGGCATCGGTGAGCCGGGCCTCGACCTTGCTCCCTCTGGAGAATCCGAACAGGACCATCCCGGGAAGATAGGGATAGTAGAGCTCATAGACCGGCTCCGTGTTCTGGTGAATGAGGATGTGCCCATTTCTGTCGATGACCTGATACGGGTCCTTGCCCCTGTCTGCCAGTACCCCGGCCCGTTCCACAACCAGGACTTCAGGCTGCACGTGGGCAGAAGCATCGCCTTGCGCGCGCCACACGACTTCCATGGTCAAAGGGACGACGGTGGCGCCGGCCAACACCACGATGCACGCACCGATGCGGGCCACGTTCCACCGTCGATGGTGTACCCATAGGCCTGGTTCCACCTTCGGATGCTTGCCGGCCCGCCAGGCGACAACCGCCATGAACACGGCAGCGGCGGCATA
Source organism: Acidimicrobiaceae bacterium (assembly GCA_003133325.1). Taxonomy (GTDB): domain Bacteria; phylum Actinomycetota; class Acidimicrobiia; order Acidimicrobiales; family RAAP-2; genus DASZIT01. The sequence continues at coordinate 37,599 of PKXA01000045.1, forward strand.
AGGTCCCACCGCCATCTCACCCCACTGCCGGTACAGCGGAATACCTGCGGCGATGGCGGTGACCGCGGCGAATACGGCGGACATCGAGTAGAGAAGCGAATCCCTCCACTCAGGCGACCAAGCCCGTGCGGTGGCGGCTATCCAGCGGCATGCGACGCTTGTCATCCGCCACCAGCCCGCATCCCGAGCCCGGTGCTTCCGCTGGCGATCGGGGGGCACGGACGATGGTACCACCGGGGTCATGTGATTCCCCCGGTTGTACCGGTACCGATCGATGGGTCGCGGGTCCCGTCCGGATCGAACAAGGACTGGTAAAACTCCAGCTCAGCCACCAGGCAGGCTTCGATGGTGGCGGCATGGCGGAACCCGTGCGATTCGCCCGGGAACACCTCGATCGTGCTTCGCACCCCATGTGCGGACAACTCGTCGGCGAAGCGCTCGGCCTGGGCGACCGGTACCACCGGATCGTCGGCTCCTTGGAGAAGCAACACCGCCCCGGTGATCTCCCCGGGGTGGTGAAGGGGTGAACGCTGCCGGTAGGTCGCGGTGGCGGCCGGTAGCGGTCCGACCAGTCCATCCAGATATCGCGATTCGAACTCGTGGGTGTCGAGCGCCAGAGCTTCGAGATCTGTCACCCCGTACCACGAGACTGCGCCGGCAAACCGGTCCGAACGTACCAGCCCGCCCAGGGCGGTGAGGCCACCGGCACTCGTTCCCCGTATGGCCATCCGGTTGCCATCGATCCGGCCGGCGCCGGCCAATGCCTCCGCGTAGGCCGTGCAGTCGTCCACGTCGGCGATACCCCACAGGCCTTGGAGGCTCCGCCGATAGGCACGCCCGTAACCACTGCTGCCCCGATAATTGACAGCCGCCACCGCAATGCCCCGGCTGGTGAAGAACTGGATGACCGGATCGAAAGCGGGCTCGGCGCTCCCGGTCGGGCCTCCATGGCAGAACACCACGAGCGGCGGCCTGACCCCCTCTGGTCCGGTAGTCGACGCATTGGTCGGCTCATAGAAGAACCCGGGGATCGACCCGGCCTCACCGGTGGCCACAAACGGCTCCGCAGTGGCAATATCGGCGGCGATGGCGATGGGACCGGCGGAACCCGGCGTCAACAGCCGAACCGGGCGCGATCCGTCGGCACTCACCTCGTGGACACTGGTGCCTGTCGTCCGGGTCGATCCCAGGACTCCGATCCGTCGTCCATGATCGGCCACGGCCACCCCGGCAATGGTCACGCATGGCTGATCCACCACCTCGACTTCCCATCCACCCTGACCGCCAGGGCCTTGGACCTCGGTGGCCGTCACAACTCCTGATGGCTGGTTGCCGTGGACGGCCCTCGGCGGTCGGAGCCGGACCAGATGGTCCTGGCCGTCTCGGTGCATCCGGCAGATGAGTGATCCGTCGGAGAGTTCCGCCATGGTGGATTGGCCGAGCGCCCAGTCGGGAGCATGGAACTCGGCCTCGAGGTGGACCATGGGGGTGGCCGCGTCGCTCTCCTCCAGCCTCTCGGCCCGAATGCGATGGGGCAACCACCATCCGGTTCGATCGGTGATCACTACCAGGCTGTGGTCACCACACCAGAACGGTTGGCCTACCGAGATGCTGTCCCCTCCCGCCACCCGATGCGGTTTGGCGATCCCGATACGGGAGTCTGGCTCCACCAGATCTGCCAACCACAGCTCTGATCCGTCCCACGACATGTAGGGATGATTCCAGGTGACCCAGGCCAGGTGTGATCCATCGGGAGAGGGACGGGGGGCGGCCACGAAGTCGCCCGCGTCGACCAGGGGGACCAGCCGCAACGAACCGTCGGTGGCCACGGCAACCAACCGGTGCCCGGTTCCCGAACTGTCGTGTCGCTCTTCTACGCAGATCAGCCAGTCCCCCGAAGAGCTGAGCATCCCGTCCGCATACCGCAAGGAGACCTCAGCCGGCGGCTCGGGGGTCAGCGGGGCCGGTGCAGGACCGTCTCCCATGGCTGACCGATACAGGCGTTGATCCGCCTGGTCGACAAAGAACAGCACCCCGCCCGACACGGTGGCGGCTCCCCCTCCGTACTCGTGGACCCGGCTCCGCACGCTGAGCCCGGGAGGGGAGATCTCCACGGGATCATCTCCGCCATCGTCCTTCACCACCACTTGACGACCGCCGTCTTCCGGGCGGCTCTCCGACCAGAACAGCAATGCCCCGTCGGCCTGCAGTCCTGAGCGGGATATCTTGGCCGAGGCCACGCCGGCAGCGGAAAAGGGTGACGGCCAACTACCGAACCGGGCAACCGCCTTCGGGCAGCCCGATGGATCTTCGCCCGCATTCTGCTCGCCCCTCATCAACTCGGTACGGTACCCGTCATGGCTGCGGACACCGTGCACCCCGATCCCACCCCTGCCGGCAAGGCCACCCAAGGGACGCCAACGACTTTTTCCGCTTTCGTGGTCGAACGAAACGGGGACTCGATGGATCAGGGAATCCGGACCCTGACCTTCGACGAGCTCCCGGCCGGGCAGGTACGGATCCGGGTCGACTGGTCGGCGGTGAATTACAAAGACGGCATGGTCACCCAGGTGGGTAACCGGGTCGCTCGTATCTCCCCCTTGGTGCCCGGCGTCGATCTGGTGGGAACCGTGGTTGCGGCGGATGAGTACGAAATCGGTCAACCGGTCATCGTGCACGGCTACGACCTCGGAGTGGCCCATCACGGTGGGTTCGCCGAGTACGCCCAGGTGCCCGCCAACTGGGTGGTGCCCCTGCCCCACGGGCTCAGTGCCCGACGTGCCGCCATCATCGGGACCGCCGGTTTCACGGCGGCGTTGTCGCTTCGGCGCCTCGAATACCACGGTCTGACCCCGGACAAGGGCCTTGTGCTCGTCACCGGGGCATCAGGCGGAGTGGGTAGCATGTCGGTCGCTCTGCTGGCATCCAAGGGATATGACGTGGTGGCCAGCACCGGAAAGGCCGCCGAGCATCCCTACCTGATCGGACTGGGCGCCGCCCAGGTCATCGGGCGGGATGACCTGGGGTCCGACCCAGACCGGGTTCTCGGCCCGGAACGGTGGGCCGGGGCCATCGACTGCGTGGGCGGCCGCACCCTCGACGCCGTGTTGCGAACGCTCCGCTACGGCGCCGGAGTGGCGGCCAGCGGTCTCACCGGGGGTAACGCCCTCAACACCTCGGTGTACCCGTTCATCGTCCGGAGTGTGGCCCTTCTCGGGATCGATTCCGTAAAGACCGCCATTGCCGAGCGGCGTGCGGTGTGGGGCGAGCTCGCCCACGCCTATGACGACGGCGTTCTCGACAATATGGCAAGTGAAGAAATCGGCCTCGATCAACTCCCGGCCGCGTTGTCAACCATCATCGCCGGCGGCACCCGAGGTCGGATTCTGGTCCGGCCCGCGCCTTGGGCGGACCGTCGACACCCGGCATCAGCCGGGTAGGGAAGGCACCGGATCCCGGGCTGCGTCGATGTGGTCGGCGCCCACTTGGCAGCCATCCCCTCTTGTGGTCCGGTCCGGATCACGTCCTCGACCCGAACCACCCGCTCGCCGGAACGCCAACATGGCAGCCACGCCTATCTGAAATACCATCATGGCCACGAAGAACGAGTTGCCCAGGAGGATTTGCCAGCCGTGGGCGCTCAACTCCCGTCCACTCCCATAGGGCACCAACCAGATGGGTGCGCTCCAGAACAGCACGGCAGCGCCGATGGCCCAGATCCACCCGCCCACCGGGCGATCGTGGGCCAACGCCAACCACAGGATGATGGGGACGACCCAGACCATGTGATGGGCCCATGTGATCGGCGAGACGACCATTCCCGTCGTCGCACAAACCAGGATCCCGAGGAGAGGCGAGGAAGAACGATAGGCCCACATGGCCAATCCCAGGCCGGCGAGACCAAACCCGACGACCGCCACCGAGATGACCGAGTTGGGGACGGCACCATGGTGGAGCCGGATCATCACCGCCCGGAGGCTCTGGTTGGAGATGAAGACACTGCCACCCACCCGATGGGCATCGGAGACATATTTCGTCCAGAACAGCCACGAGGTTCCGGGCACCAAAGCCGCCATCCCGAGACCGCAGACCACAAAGGTCACGACGGTGACCCACGCCGCCCGGGACTGCCGGGTGAGGAACAGGTAGGGCGCAAAGATGAGAGGTATCAGTTTGACTGCGGCGGACAGTCCGGTCAGGACCCCTCTGGGCACCGTCTTCGATCCCACTCTCACCACGCCGGTGAGGTCAGCCAGGATCAACGCGGCCAGCACCACGTTGATCTGACCGAAGGAGAAGGTGAGTCGCACCGGGTCGAGCCATAACGCCGGTGTCATGAGGAGGAGCGACCAACCCACAAGCTGCCTGCGATCCATATCCGGTCGCACGGCCCTCAGTGAAATGGCCACCAGTGCGGCAAGAGCGACGACATTTACTGCTCCCCACAACAACTCTGCCCCCTGCTCGGGAAACAGGCTCAGAGGCCAGAACAACAGCGCGGCGAAGGGCGTATAGGTGAACGAGAGGTGGGTGGTGACCGCCCGCACGTCATAGAGATGGCCGCCGAACAGGTGTGAGCCCCCCATGAGGTAGACGTCGAGATCAACCTCATGGCGGTGCCAGGCGAATGCCAACGCATAGGCAACGACCAGCCCGGTGGAGACGACTCCCGTCACCCTCAGGGCGGCGGGAGGTACGGCTCGACCCCGGTCGCGGAACTTCGCTCCCACTCCCCGGTCCCCTGGGCGCGGTGGAGTCGTCACCCTAGTCATTCACTGTCCGCGGCGTTATGACTGGGGCGGGGCAGTGGTCTGCACCCCGGGACTGGCCGTCGTGAATACCGGTGACACGACGATCGTCCCGTTGTCGCACGGCGCGAGCTGGGCCGGGATCGTCATGCTGGTATAGGCATTCGGGGGGGTGATCACCAGATTGGCTGCGGCTGGGCACGAGGTGGCTGATCCTGTCGGTACGTCGGAGTAGCCCATGTTGAAGTACACCGACTGCCCACTCGAAATGATCACCGCTGTCGGTGCCATGGCCGTAAAGCTGTAGTTGCCCTTGCGCACCACGGTGGTTGTCAGTGATGCGCCATTCGATCCGGTCATTCCCAGACCGGGGTAGCCGCTGAGGGTGCAGTTGGATGCCGCAGTGTTCTTCAGGGCCACTGTTGTCTCGATGGTCCCTGCCGCTCCACTGCTGCCATAGATCGAGGCGGCCAGATTGGTGGTGGAGCACAGAGTGGTCCCGGCGGCCGTGGTGGTTGTGGCGTGGGCGGCGGCGCCGGTCGAGGTAGTGGTGGGTGCCGTCGTCGTCGTCGTCGTCGTGACAGTGGTGGAGGTCGAGCTCCCCGATGAGCACGCGGCGAGGACCAGGCCTCCCAGGCACACCCCGCCAATCAGGCTGATCACACGTTTCTTCATCTCGTTCTCTCTCTTCTCCTCGTCGCGGTCTCTGCTTCCAATCGGCAACAATCGACCCGCTGGCGGTACCGCCTGACATCCCCAACCGGGTCTCCGCCGGCTGACTTCCCATGATCTCAGGCGGAGAAGTCCTCGGGGCGGATGGTGTCGAGAAAATGACGGAACTCCCCGACCAGTTCGTCGGGATTGCCGCCCGCTTCGCCATCGTCACCCTCATCATCTTCGTCGACGGCCAACATGATCCCCTCGGCATCCATCAGCTCATCGACAACGAACAAGGGGGTTCCTGTCCGGACGGCCACGGCCACTGCATCCGAAGGTCTCGACGAGACCGAGACCTCCTGGCTGTTGTGGAGAAGCACAATTTCCGCGTGGTAGGTGGACGTTCGCAGTTCGGTGATGACCACTCTGACCACGTCCGTACCCAGTGCATCGAGGAGGTCGCGGATGAGGTCGTGGGTCATTGGCCGTGGAGTATCCATTCCCTGCAAGGCGAAGGCGATCGCCGTCGCCTCAGGAGCGCCAATGAAGATGGGGAGGGTTCGGCCCAGCCCGTCGGACTCTTGGAGCAGGAGTACGGGCGTGTTCGACTGGAGGTCCACCCGCACCGCCCGAAGCCGAACTTCGACCATGTCCTGCAACTTACTCGGCGACGGCCGATACCGCGGCCGCAGGTGAATGAACGTCTCCGCGGGCTGGTTCCCTACCGGTCCACGAACGGTCAGCCACCCAGGAGCTCGCGGAGGGCATTTCGGAGGAGCGAGCTACGCAGGCCTTGGCCGAGATGAATGAGCTCATCGGCAGTCTCGTTGGCTTTGGCCCGGGCTTCGGGGTTTCGCTGTCTGACCAAAGGAAGCACGATCTGCTCGACAAAGCCGGCCTCCCGCTCGGCGGCATTCTTATACAGGCGCAGATGGCGGGGTTCGACGCCGAATCGGGCGAATCCGGCCACCAGATTGGCCACGGCAAGGGCTTCTTCGTCGAAATACTCGACCCCGCCCAGTTGAGACGCGGTCAACAATCCGTACTGGCAGAGTTCGTCGAGCACGGTGGGGTCGAGCCCAGAGGCGGCCGACAGCTCGTCAAGGGTGAGGCTGGCCCCGCCCATGCCCGCCATCACCGAGACTGCCTTGGAGGCGGCTGCCGGGGATGGGTCAGACGGGCGGACACTCGACGACGCCAGTTTGGCTGACCGGGCGGACTGGGACGGAGGCGCCACCCTGGTAGCACCAGCCTTGGTGGCGGCAGATCCCGGTGGCGGCGCTGGTATGAGGGAGGCGGGACCCGATGACGGGTTCGAGAGCGCCGGGCGATTGGCCGATCCATGTGCGGCGGCGGTCGCAGGCGCCGACGATCCACCGGGGACCGTATCTGGTGCGGTCGCCGGGCGGGTGGGCGCGAGGACCGCTTCTTCTGTGTTCAAGGATCGAAGGGCCGGACCGGGATCGACCTTTGCTGCCGGTCGGTGGGACGCCACCGCATCGGCCCGATCTTCCGGAGCATCAGCAGGTGACGATGCCGGCGCAGGTGAATCCCGGGTCGGCGATGATTTGGAAGGGGGGGCCGACCCGGCCGCGTCCATTCCAAGCCGATTGGGTCCCCCGCCGCCTACGGGCAATTGCTCCGGGGCGCCCGAGCCGAAGACAGACAAGGCCCTCGGCGGGGTGACGGTCATGGCACCCCGTCCCACCAACACCGGATCGGCACTCCGAGGCTGGGCCGGTGCCACACGGTCGACTTCTGCCGGTTCGGAGTGATCGGCATCCGGGCGAGGAGCCATTTCAGACTCAGTGGTCTCATCACCGAGTCTGTCCTTGATGACCTTCAGCGGAAGGAAATGCTCGCGTTGCTGTCGCAATACCCACCGCAGGCGTTCCACGTCCTGTTCGTAGAACTTCCGGTAACCAGACGGTGTCCGCTCGGGATTGACAAGCCCTTGGCTCTCGAGGAACCGGATCTTCGAGATGGTGACGTCGGGGAACTCCTGCCGGAGCAGGGTGAGGACGTCACCTATCGAAAGGTACGACCGCCCGCTCACCTTGCCCTCCCGCTCAGATTTGCTCCCGCAATAACCGTCATTCGCCCATCGCCACCAGATACAACAACTTGAATTTCCCGATCTGGACTTCGTCCCCGCTGGACAGTCGGGCCTCTTCGATCCGTTCGCGATTCACGTAGGTCCCGTTCAGCGAGCCGACATCTCGGACACTGCTCACGTGATCGTGGGTGATGAATTCCGCATGGCGACGCGAGACGGTGATGTCATCGAGGAAGATGTCGCTTTCGGGATGCCGCCCGGCCCGGGTCACTTCGGACTCGAGCGCGTATCTGATCCCGGTGTTCGGACCACGCTTGACCACCAACATGCCCACACCGCGTGGCAGTTCGACCAGGCCTACCGCGGTGGCGTTGTCGACTCCCTCGCTGATGTCCTCAACCGGTGGAACCGACATGGTGGTATCTGACGACGCGGCGGCCAGCGCCGAACCGCACGACGAACAATAGTTGGCTCCCATCGGGTTGCGATGGCCGCAGCTATGACAGAACACATCACTCACGGTAGTCGCTCTGGCCCCTTCGCTTCTTCTGGTCGAATACCGGCGCGCCGGTCTCAGCCGGCGGTGAGTTGCCGGTAGGCTCCCGCATCGAGCAGCCCATCCACCGCCAATGGGTCGGAGGGAAGAATCTCACAGATCCAACCCTCCCCGTAGGGGTCCTGGTTCACGCATTCCGGGGCGTCGGCCAGCGCGTGGTTCACCGCCACCACTTCGCCGCCCACCGGCGCATAGATCTCGGAAACCGACTTGGTGGACTCGACCTCACCCAACGTGCCGCCGGCGGCGACGGTGGCACCTTGGGCGGGAAGCTCGACGAATACCACGTCTCCCAGGGCATCCTGGGCGTAGTCGGTAATTCCCACCCTCACCCTGTCCCCGTCCGAGCGAATCCACTCGTGATCCGTCGAATAGTGAAGGTCGTCGGGAACGTTCATAGGTGCGGACCATACCCGACGGGGAGAAGGGGTGCCTGGGCTCCTCCCCATCGGTCGGCGCACCGGTTGAGGGAGCGGGTCGTCACCGCAGCAGTTGGCGAATCCGGACGGCGTACTCTTGGGCCCGGGCCCCGGCCTGGGTGTCGCTCCCGGCCTCGGCCCACACGTGGGTCACCGGCTCTTCGGGGTCGGGCAGGACCAGCGCCCAGCCGTCGGGCTCGAGGACCTTCACGCCGTCGACCAAGACCAGGTCCCGTCCGTTGGAATGCTCCACCAAGGTGCGCATCACCAACCCCTTCTGGTCCCACGGGGTATGCACCGACTGGTGGGCGATATGCACCCTCGGCAGCGTCCGTACCAAGTCGGAAAGCGGTCGTCCGGTATCGGTGAGCATGGCGAGCAGATTGACGAGGGTCGCCGCCGCGTCGAAGGCGGGCAAGAAGCCCGGGAAGATGAATCCGGCGTTCTGGCTGACGCCCAGAATCACTTCCCCGGTACTCGCCACCTCCATCAGGTGGGATGTGGCCAACTTGGTCCAGACGATGTCGGTGTGCGACCGGCGACAGATCTCTTCCGCCGCCCGGCTCACGGCCACCGGCAGCGCCACCCGGGCGCCGGGGTGGGCATCAGTCACCAGGGTCAAGAGCACCAGGAGGGCCTCATCATCGGAGAGGAGATGCCCTTCATCGTCCACGATCGTCACCTGTTCCCCGCCCGGATCGAGCACGGCTCCCAGGTTGGCCCCTGAGGCCCGCACCAGGTCGGCCACCCGGGCGGCGCTGGCTCGGCGGTCGAATGTGGTGGCGCCCGCGGTATTGGCATACGGGTTCACCACCAGGACATCGGCCTCCAGCTTTGCCAGCAGATTGGGCATGACAAAGCTGGCGGTCCCGAACGAGTAGTCGAGCACCAGCTTGAGGTTGGCGTTCCGAGAGTCGGTCAAGTCGACGGAGTCGATGAGGGCGGCTGTGTAGTTCTCGACGGCGCGGGGGGGAAAGCCGATGTCGCCCATCTCACTGGCCATCGCCCGGCGGAAATCCTCGCGGTAGTAGAGGCGCTCGATCTTCCGCTGGGTCGATTCATCGATGTCGATCCCTCGCTCATCGAAGAAGCGCAGCACCACCGATTCCGGATCGTCGGGGGTGAGTCGGACGGTGATTCCGGCCAGGCTGCTCGATGAGGCGACCTGAAAGCGAGTAACCGGAACGGTGGCCGCCTCGAGGTCGTCGACGTGCACCCCGACCGAATTGCAGCCGACCATGATCGCCCGTTTCAATACCCGGGCGGCCCGGCTGGTATCCCGGGACGTGCTGACTGTGGCACCCTTCTCCAAGGTGGAGGCCCAGGCCATCGAGAGGCGAACTGCGAGCTCGGCACTGATATCCACATTGGCCAGACCCTGGACGCCGTCCCGACCGAACAACGACCTGGCGCCACGTGACTCCCACACAATCGACGAGTTGACGATGGCGCCGGCTTCGACCGTCTTGAATGGATAGACCATGACGCCGGCCTTGATCTCGGCATGCGCCCCGACGAAACAGTGATCTCCGAGCACCACGCCCTCCTCGCAGCGGGCGCCGGAACGGAGATCGGATGCCCGACCGAGCACGCTCCCGTCCACCCTGACCGCCGACCCCAGATAGGAGTTGTCGTGGACCACGGAACGCTGCAACGCCGCATTGTCACCGATGCGGACGTTGCGTCCCAGCGTGCAGTACTCCCCCAGGCTGACCCCTGGGCCCACCACACAGTTGTCGCCGATGACCGCCGGTCCCACGATAGTGACCGTGGGATCGATGAGGGTTCCCTTGCCCAACCACACCCGGGGTCGAAGCTGAAACCCTTCTATGTCGACGTGCACCCTTTGATCGAGAATGTCCTGGTGGGTCTTCAGATAAGCCTCAAGTGTCCCGACGTCTTCCCAGTAGCCATCAGCAACAAAACCATAGAGTGGCTTCCCGGCTTCCAGGACGGCTGGGAACGACTCTCCCGAAAAGTCCACTGGTCGACCTTCGGGAATGAAATCGAATATTTCGGGCTCGAGCACGTAGATCCCGGTATTGATGGTGTCGCTGAACACCTGGCCCCAGGTCGGTTTCTCGAGGAACCGCTCCACCGAGCCGTCCTCCCGGGTGATCACGATGCCGAACTCGAGCGGATTCTCCACTGCTTTGAGCGCCAGGGTGGCCAATGCCCCGCGCTTCTCGTGAAACGCCACCACCTCGCTCAGGTCGATATCGGTGAGCACATCCCCGGAGATCACCAAGAATCGCTCATCCAACTCGTCCCTGGCGTTCCGCACCGACCCGGCCGTGCCCAGCGGGGTGGATTCGGTGGCGTAGACCATCCGGACGCCGAACTCGGAACCATCCCCGAAATAGGTACGGATGGCATTGGCCATGAAGGCCACCGTGACCACGATGTCCTCGAACCCATGCTGACGCAGCAGATTGACCACGTGCTCCATCATCGGGATGTTGGCCATGGGCAACATGGGTTTGGGCTGGTTGGAGGTGAGAGGCCGGAGTCGGGTCCCCTCGCCGCCCGCCATGATCACCGCCTTCATGGGGCCATCCCCTCAACAGGGGCATGATCCCCGACTGGATGGCTGGCCTGAGCCGACCGGCCCTCGGCCAGCGCCCGGCGCGCCACCGGCACATACGAGCCTGCCGCGATCCACGCCAACACCAGTCCGATCAGCCCGGTTGCCCAGGCGACAACCTGAATCGGCACCTGCCACCGTGCGGTGCCATGACTCAGCAGAAATGCCGGGTAGGAGAACATGAGAGCGAACGTACCCGCTTTTCCCACCCACAACACTTCGATTCGCCTGGCCCCGAGCGAGGCCAACAGAATCACCGCCGCCGACACGACCGCTTCACGGGCAAGCGTGGCCACACCAAACCAGAGCGGCACCGCCCCATGGATGATGATGGTGATCACCGCGGTGGCCACCAACACCCGGTCGGCGAGCGGATCGAGGACCTTGCCCACCGTTGACACCTGGTGGTAGCGCCGGGCGACGAAGCCGTCGATCCAGTCGGTGGCACCCAGCCCGGCGAGGAGAATGGCGGCCATCGTCTGGCGGTGGGCGCCGAACAGCAGCCATACGAACAGTGGAATACAGACGAGGCGAACCAGGGTGATCAAGTTCGGGACAGTCACGATCCGGTCGAGAGCCGGGTCTGGGACCGGCGGTGGTTCTTCTCCGGCCGGCAGGTCGCCGACGTTCACCACCTTCTCAGGCATTGCTTGACCCTCCGTCCCTTGACGCTGCCGAGCCTAGTTTTAACCAGGTGTGCCGGTCGCCAGGGTCAGCCTCCGCCGAGCCTGCGCGGCCTCTTCCAACCTGGTCGGTGCTTTGGAACGTGACCGGGGCGTCGAAGGCCGCCCGGCGGGTGGCACGGCGCAAGGCGGCGAGCACCGGGTGGCCCAGGACCAGCACCAGCACCGCGGTGGTCACGGCTCGAGGGATGTCGAAGCCGAGCGAGGTGGTGAGATCGAAGAAGATGAACCTATGGAGATTCTGGAGCACCCCTGCCCCGGCGACGAAAGAGAAGTTCGTCGACGTCCCGGCCCCGAATGGCCAAAACCAGAGGTTCATCAGCATGCCGTAGGCAAGGGCCGAGATGACCCCGTAGAGGGCCAACATCGTCAGCTCCCGTTTTCCCCCTGCCTCGGGAAGGCACCCGGCGCCGAACCCCATCCACGCCGCCGCCAGCATCTGGAACGGCAGCCACGGTCCGACGCCGCCGGTGATCAATGCCGATGCCACGATGGTCATCGCCCCCAACACGAACCCGAAGCCTCGACCGAGCACCCGGCCCGCCGGGATGAGCAGAAAGAACACCGGTTCGAAACCGGCGACACCCGGGCTCGGAACCCGCAGTGCCGCACCGCAGGCGGCCAGAATTCCGAGCAGTGCCACAGCCTTGGCGTCGAGGGATCCTTCCGCGATCTCACCGAGAAGCACCGCCAACAGCAGTGGGAGCAAGGCCACGAAGATCCACGGTGCATCGGTCGAGTGGGCCAGGTTGGCGTTGGCGTGACGGGGTAAGAGCAAAGGCCAACAGAACGCCGCCACGCCGACCAGGGATGTCACCGCCAAGGTGACCGACGCCCGGGGTCGTAAACGGATGGCTGTCACCCGGTGGGAGGTCGCCATTGTCATCTCGAGCTCCCAGCCAGTGCCGCTCTGACCTCATCAACTGTCAGCCATGCCTCGGGGGCCAGCACCTTGGCCACCTGGGGTGCGAACACCGGCGAATGGCACACCACCTCGCGGGCGGCGCCATCGGAGACGACTTCACCCTCCGCCAGCACCACCGCTCGATCAGCCACCCTGGCAACCAACTCCACATCATGAGTGGCGATCACCACGCTGTGCCCGTCGGCCGCCAACTCGCGAAGCAGCCGCACCAGTCGATCCTTGCTCGGGTAGTCGAGTCCCCGGGTCGGCTCGTCGAGAAGCAGTACCGGCGGGGCCGGGGCCAGGATCACTGCCAGGGCCAAAGCCAGTCGCTGTCCCTCGGACAGATCCCGGGGGTGATGCCGGCGCGGCACGCCGGGAAGCACCCGGTCGAGCGTCGCCGCGGTGGTGCCGGGGGGAAGGCCACACTCGCCATCCGCAGTTTCGCATTCATCTTCCACCGAAGAGCAGTAGAGGAGCACACCGGCGTCCTGGGGGACCATGCCCACCAATTTGATGAGTTTGCGAGGAGGTAGGTCACCGGGCACCTGCCCACAGATCCGGACCCGGCCCTTCGCCGGCCTTCGCAGACCGGCCAGGAGGCCGAGCAAGGTGGATTTCCCCGACCCGTTCCGACCCATGACGGCGACCACTTCGCCCCGGTGGATCCTCAGGTCGACCTGGTTGAGCGCCATCACCGTCACGTACACCGACGACACATGTTCGGCCTCGGCGATTGGCTCAGGCGTCGAAGCAGGGGTGGTCGTCGTAGGTGGCCCCGGCTCCAGCCCGGCCAGGCGAAGGCGAAGAGGCTCAGCCAGGCGGCGGGCGTCCCGCACAGACAGGGGGATCGGATCCCACCCTGCCAGTCGGGCCAAATCGACCAGCGGAGGAGCCACCGGCGATCCGGCCATGACGTCTTGGGGCCTGCCCACAATCAGCTCATCGCCAGAACCGGGAACCAGGATGATGCGATCGGCGAATGGGACCACCCGCTCGAGGCGATGCTCCGCGATGACGACCGTCATGCCCACGTCGTGGACCAGCCGGGTCAGGGTGGCCAGCACCTCCTCGGCAGCAGCAGGGTCAAGGGCGGATGTCGGCTCGTCGAGGACCAACACCCGCGGCGCGGCGGCGAGCACGGCGCCGATGGCCACCCGTTGTTGTTGGCCCCCTGAGAGCGAGAGGAGCGGTCGGTGCCGGAGCTCATGGAGTCCGAGCAGGTCGAGCGTGTCCTCCACTCGTCGTCGCATCGCCTGCGGCGATACACCCAAGTTCTCCATGGCATAGGCCAACTCATCTTCGACGGCATCGGTGACAAAGCTGGCAGATGGATTCTGGCCCACCATTCCCACCAGGTCGGCCAGTTCCCGGGGTGGATTGTCCCGGGTTGACCGTCCGTCCACGGTGACGGTGCCCGACAGGCGGCCCCCGGTGAAATGAGGCACCATGCCGTTGATTGCACCCAGCAATGTGGATTTTCCTGAACCGGTCGCACCCACCACCAGACAGAACTCCCCCTCACCGATGGTGAGATCCACGTGGCGCAAGATCGGCTCGTCGGCAGCCGAGTAGGAGAACGACACATCGGAGAAACGGATCACCACCGCGCCACCCTGGGAACGCCGACGGACGGATCGGCCTCTCTCTGTGCCAAAACCAGCATTTCCCCATCAGTCTCTCGGTATCCGGGGTCACGGGGAGACGGCGCCAACACGGCCGGAAGGAGCCCGGCCAGGATGCCGATGCAAAGGAGGAGCGGGAGCGTCGGGGCATGTAAGGGGTAGGGAGTGAACTGCAGGCCCTGAACACCAACCACTCCGGCAATGACAAACGCTCCCGACACCGCGCATCCCGACAGGGACACGCCCCATTCGGGCAACCGCCACACATCCGGACGGTAACGGGTGCGCGGCGATCGCCGCCCACCCGCGGTCATGCCCATGGCCAAGAGCACGGCGCCGACAGCCAGGACGGGAATGCCACCGGACGGCACCGAACCGGGGTCGAGGGCGCCGAACACTCCCAGCATGACCAGGAGCAAACCGAGCGCGGTGGCGCCGGTGGCAAGGCGACGATGGGCGGGGGCGGCGAAACGGCGTCCGTATCCCCGGGCGTCCATGGAAGCCGCCAGTTGGAGCGAGCGGTCGAGGGCGCCCTCGAGCACCGGGATCGCCAGACCCCGCAATCCGGCGATTCCGCGGGTCGGACGTCCCCGCAGTCTTCGGGCATCGCGGACGCTACCGATGGTGATGACCAGTTCGGGGGCGAAGGTCAGAGCCACCGTGACTGCCACCCCTGCCTCGTAGAGCACCGTGGGGAGACATCGCAAGAGGCGGTAGGGACTGGCCAGCGAATTGGCGGCGCCGAAACAGAGGAGGATGACCGCCAACCGGAGGCCGTCCACGGCAGCCTGGAGTACCGACTCGAGGGTGACCGGCCCACCGATGCTCACACCCGCCGCCCACCCCGGCAATGGCACCTGCGGCAGGGTGAAGAGCACGTGGCCGGGGAGTCGATAGCCGAACACCACCTGGACAACCACCCGAATGACGATCACGATCAGGCCCAATCGAAAGAAGACAGCGAGAGAACGCGACCATGGGGCGGCGGAACGGCGAGCAGCCACCACGAACACCACCACAACGGCGATGAACGCCAACAGCATCGGGTTCGTGGTTCGGACGGCGGCCACGCCCATGGTGGCGGCCCACACCCACCATGCCGCCGGGTGGAGTATGCGGCCGGGTGCGGTCATGGCACCCCGGGATGCCGGCGCCACCGGTAGAGAGCACCACACCCGATGATCACCACGATGAACCCGCCCACCAACAACGGAACCGAATCTCCGCCGTTGTGCTGAACGGATCCGGCTCGCGCCAACGCCTCGGTCCGGGGTGGCGGAGAGCCCGAGTTTCCCGTATGGGCCGTCGAGCCTCCCGAGGCGGTGGGTCGGGTGGTTGTGGGAGATCCGGATCCTGATCCCGGAACAGGTCGGCCTGGGTTCGTCGGCTCCTGGCCCGATCCCGACGTGGGCGACGAAGCGATCGAGCCGGGCGGGGTCGAGCCGGCGGGGCCGGCCGGGTTTGACCCCATCGGGCCAGTGTTCGTCGTGGCGATCGTGGTCGGTGTCGCGGTGGTGGGTGCCGAGGTCGTCGATGTCATGTCGCTGGCACAGATGCTGGCAAAGTCGGGTGCGGCCGTGGGAGGTGGATCTGTCGGATTGCCGTGTCCCGGGTCCTCGAATCGCCACCCCTCCACGTCACCGGTCTGCATGGTACGACTGGCACCTGCACTCGAGTACGTCCACGTTCCCGGATCCCCGTGCCAGTAGGACCAGTAGTCATAACCCGAGCCGACAACCTGACCACACCCGTTCTGGGGGTAGCCGTCAATGGTGCAGAGCAATCCCGCGTTGTTGTAGCTGGGCAGCGCCCAGTTCATCTGTTGGGTGAAGGCCGTGAGCGCGTCGTACCCGGACTTTCCCGGGGGCACCCTGACACAGCCGGACACCACCCGTGGCGAACCTCCGTATCCCTGTCCCAGGTCCACCACCAATGCCACATACACGCTGTCGGCCGCGGCCGCAGTCGCCGCTTTGAACGGAACCAGGGCATCCGGGCCGGCCGGGCCCAGAGCGGCAGCCGCGGCTCCGATCAGCATGGCGGTGGGAACCACCCATCGCCACCGCGGCAAAGGGGTCACCCGCCGGTCCCAGCCGGAGTGGCGGCGATATCCACCACCGGCTTGTCGAGGGTGATGGCCCCGGTGGACCCGTAGAAGCCGGCGTCACCGTAGCTGAAGATGCCGCCGTCTGCTGCCACCAGCCGGTAGCCCCTGCCGTCCGGGGTGGAAGCCATGCCGACGACAGGCTTGTTCAGATGGGTGGCCCCGGTGGACCCGTAGAAACCGGCGTCACCGAAGCTGAAGATGCCGCCGTCTGCTGCCACCAGCCAGTAGCCCCTACCGTCCGGGGACCCGGCCATGCCGACAATGGGCTTGTTGAGGGTGATGGCCCCGGTGGACCCGAAGAATTGGGCATCGCCAAAGCTGAAGATGCCGCCGTCTGCTGCCACCAGCCAGTAGCCACCACCGTCAGGGGACCCGGCCATTCCGACCACCGGTTTGTTGAGCCTGATGGCCCCGGTGGATCCATGGAAGCTGGCATCGCCGAAGGAGAAGATGCCGCCGTCTGCTGCCACCTCCCAGTAGCCCCTGCCGTCAGGGGTGGCGACCATGCCGACAATGGGCTTGTTGAGGGTGATGGCCCCGGTGGACCCGAAGAAGGCGGCATCGCCGAAGGAGAAGATGCCGCCGTCTGCTGCCACCTCCCAGTAGCCCTTGCCGTCAGGGGTGGCGGCCATGCCGACAATGGGCCGGTTGAGTGCAGAGCCAGCTTTGGAACCGTGAAAACCAGCATCACCGAAGGAGAAGATGCCGCCGTCTGCTGCCACCAACCAGTAGCCCCCGGTAGGCGCTGGAGAGCGGGCGGCGATGAAGGGGGGCACCACACCGGCCAATGCCGGGACCGCCTGCACGGTGGAGAGGACGTCGGGGGAATCGTTGGCCTGAAAGACGAAACCTCCGGTGTCGGCTCCGGTGCTCACCTGAAACGAGAGGAGCGACGAGATCGGGGTGGCGGAGCCATGTTGAAAACTGGCGAAGAGTGGAGACTGGCCGAGTGCGACAAGAGCCTGCACTACTTCCGCGGTGGAGTTGGAATCGGAGGATCCGGGGGCGGTGGTGGCATTTGGTTCATATCCCCATCCCCCGTCACGGTTCTGGGCCCCGGTTAGAAATCCGAGCGCGGCAGTAGAGATAGCCGGGGTAACTGCCGACTGACTGGAAAGACCTTGGATGGCAAGCGCTGTCGAGTTGGTATCAGGCCCGGCGAAGGAAGCCGGGTCACCGTCGCAGGGATTGGCGGTCGTGATGTAGCTGGTCCAACCACCGTCAGGGCACTGCTGCCCCCGGAGCCAGGTGATGGCCGAGCCGACCACACCCTGACTGGTGTCACCGACCGCTGCCAGCGCAGCCAAAGCCAGACCTTGGCGGTAGGCACCGTCGAAGCTCGGATCCTGAGCACCGAAGAGTCCGGCGTCTGTGCCACTGGTTCGTTCCGTGGCCACCAGGCGTGCCACCAGGTTTGTGCCACCGAAGTTGGTTGGGTCGACACCCAGCGCATGGGCATCCAGAATCAGCAGCGACAACTGACCGGGACCGTCGGTGCCGGTCACGGTCACGTAGTCGTCAACGTGGCCTTCGAGATACGAGAGCGCCAACTGGGCCCCGGGGATGTCGGTGCCGGTGGCGGCCAGCGCCAGGACTGTATTGGCGGTAAAGGACAGGTTGGCCTGCCCCGTAGTGGGCGATGGTATGAAGCCCTGCGGAGACAGTTTGGCGGCCAACCATCGAGCCCCCTGGTCGGCTGCAGTCGTCTGCGGGAAGTTCGTCGATGTGCCCGGCGACGATGCCGACGATGACGGCGCGATGACGGGGGTGGCGGCCGTAGCTGTAGCCGGTCCCGCGGCTAGGCCGACCACCAGGCAGATCGCCGAGGCGGCTGCCACTCGTAGGCGTTGAATGGGCATGTTGGGTTTCCTCACTCTGGAGGCAACGACCCGGAAGCGCCACATTCCCAACTGCGAAACAGAGACTGACCGAGCCACTGCCGCAGTTCTCGACGGACATGGCTCAACTGAGCACTCTCGCGGTATCCCGGCTCGTGACTCGCCTGCTTTGGCGTGTCACCTACGGTTGCGGACCAGCGCCGGAATTCGACCGGCTTCCCCTTGACAGTGCAATCGGTTGTGGATGAAGACGCTACCAGTCCGCATCGAATCACGCCTACGTGGACACGGTGAACCGCCCTGCTCTCCGCCCTACACTCCAGGTCCTTGAGCGACACCAACCATGGCCCGACGGCCAACCCGGGCCCCAGCGTGATGACCCCGGGCATGGTCCTTCTCTTTGCCACCGCCTGCGGGGTGTCAGCGGCCAACCTCTACTACGCCCAGCCCCTGCTCCCTTCGATCGCCCGAACCCTCGATGTCCGGTCGGGCACCGCCACCTTGATCGTCAGCGGGGCCCAGGTCGGTTACTGCATCGGTCTGGCCCTGTTGGTCCCGTTGGGCGACATGTTGGTTCGGCGCCGACTGGTTCCGGGCATCCTTCTCATCGCCGCGGCTGCCCTCTTCGTGGCGGCCGCCGCCCCCACCATCACCGTCCTGATCGGGGCGGTGGCGGTGGCCGGAGTCTGTTCCGTTGCCGCCCAAATCCTGGTCCCGTTCGGTGCCGAACTCGCTGACGACATGAACCGCGGGCGGGTCGTGGGCACCATTATGGGTGGTCTGCTGATCGGGATCCTGTTGGCCCGGACGTTCTCGGGACTCATCGCCCAAGTCGCCGGTTGGCGGGCGGTGTACGTGGCGGCTGGCGTGGTCGTCCTCGCCCTTGTCGGACTCTTGGCCCGCACCCTGCCCGAAGAGAATGCACGGCCAAGGCTCATCTACCGCGAATTGCTCGCCTCCGTGGTCCACTTGATGCGTTCCGAAGCGCAACTGCGACTGCGCTCGGCGTACGGCGGTCTGGCGTTCGCCGCCTTCTCCGTGCTTTGGACCAGCTTGGCGTTCTTGTTGGCCGGGTCCCCGTACCGATACAGCGACGCGGTCATCGGACTCTTCGGGCTTCTGGGTGCCAGCGGGGCCCTGACCGCGTCGCTCAGTGGTCATCTGGCCGATCGGGGCCGGGAACGATTGGTGACCGGTGCATCGTTGGTCATCACCGTGGGGTCGTTCGCTCTCCTCGCCCTCGGCTCCCATCAGCTGTGGGCGTTGATCGTGGGAATCGTGGTCGCCGACCTCGGTATCCAATCGGTGCACATTCAGAATCAACAGGTGATCTTCGCCATCGACCCCACCGCCCGCTCACGCCTCAATACCGGATACATGGTCACCTATTTCATTGGTGGCTCGATCGGGTCCGCCACTGCCGGGGTGATCTATTCCCGGGGTGGTTGGGCGGGAGAGGTCGCCTTGGGCATCGGCTACAGCGGCGCCGCCCTGGTCCTGTGGATGCTCAGCCAGGGGTTCGGTATCGGACGGGCTGACACGGCGGAGGGCCCCTGACGCGACAAGATTGGGACCATGTCCGCGTTCAGCCGATTCGATCGGATCATCGGCGGGGCCCTTTTGGCTGTGCTCATCGGGTTGGTGGCCCTGGGCATTGCCACCAGGCCTGGGGTCAGAACGACATCGTCGGCACCCGCCGCATCCAGGGGAACCTCCCATGCGGGTGAGACGGCTGCCACGGCTCCGGCGCCAACCACCACCACAACTACCACAACCACAACCACCACCACGACGACGACGACGACGACGACGACGACGACGACGACGACGACAGCGTCACCTCCAATCGGGGGGCACGTCACCGCGGTGGGCGACTCGGTGATGATCGATATCCAGCCCAACCTAGAAGCCGATATCCCCGGGGTGAGCATCGATGGCCTGGTCAGCCGTCAGTTCGAATCAGGGATCGCGGTTGTGCAGGCCGACCGGGGCGCCGGCAGCCTCGGAAGCGTGTTGGTGATCGAGTTGGGGACCAACGGCAGCGTCACCTCAGCCGATGTCGACGCCATGATGCAGGCCGCTGCCGGGGTGAAACGGGTGGTCTTCGTCAACGTGGATGTCCCCCGCTCGTGGGAGGCCTCCGACAATGCCGCACTGGCCGCCGGGGTGGCCCGATATCCCGGAGTGGCGGTGCTGGCCGATTGGTACTCCCTGTCGTCACCCCATCCGGAATGGTTCACGGCCGATCAGGTCCACCTCAATCCGACCGGAGCATCAGCCATGGCCACGTTGATCGCACAAGACGCCTAGAACCACCGGCGCCGGCCCCACCCAAGTGCTAGTCGAGCTCTCTCAACCGTGAGGCATAGCGGATCGACTTCTCGGTGAGTTCGCTCATCATGATCTCGAGACAGGCCTGTTTACCTGCCACCATTTCACGCAGCCTGTCGTTGATGGCTGTCGCCTCGAGCAGAATCTCCCGGCGGCGTCCCTGATCGGTGCCCGACCTGTATTCATGACGCAATCCGGCCAAATCATCCTCCCCCCGAAGGATGTCCCGAATCTCGCCGAGGTCGAAACCGAGCAACGACTGCAGCTCACGAATGTGGGCGATGCGACCCATGTCTTCCTCGGTGTAACGCCGGGCCCCCCCGGCCGAGTGGTTGGCCGGGGTCAGCAGCCCGATCTCCTCATACCAACGGAGGGTGCGGGGGGACACCTCGGCACGTTCAGCCGCCTTCCCGATGCGGAGCAGCCCTCCCCCGCTCGACACCTCATGCACCGGCCTTTCCGGTTCGCCGACTCCCACGGCCAAAGTTTACGTCAACGTAAGATTTCTCCGCCAGTCATGGGGTCACCCCGTACTCCAGCCGAGGCCGGTCGCGTGTTCTGCCAGGATGCCGATGGATGGTGCCGACGGATGGATCGGATGTTCGCGTTCTGAGGCTGCCGGTGCCTGTGCTACGCAGTGGTCATGCCCAGATTCGAACCGTTCGTCGGCCTCCGGTATAACACTGCCAGGGTCGATATGAACATGGTGATCGCCCCGCCCTATGACGTCATCGATGCTCCGGAGCGACAGCGTCTGGCCGGTCGCCACAGCGCCAACGCGGTGCGGGTAGAACTGCCCGAAGCCGATCACCGGGCCGGATTGGACAGGTATCAGCATGCACGGGCCATGCTCGAAACCTGGCAAGAGGCGGGCACCCTGGTGGCCGACCCCTCACCTTGCTTCTATGCCTACCGGATGACCTCCCCCCGTGGACGTTCCACCCACGGGGTCATTGGAGCGTTGGCGATCGACGAGGACAACGTCGGCGAGATCCTTCCCCACGAGCAGACCCTTCCCAAACCCAAGAGTGACCGGCTCGATCTGCTGCGGGCCACCCGCACCAATCTCTCTCCCATTTGGGGACTCTCACTCACGCCGGGTCTGACCCAGACCTTCGTCGCCATCATCGCGGCCGGCCCGGCCCAGATGGCCGCCACCGATGATGATGGCGTGCTTCACGAACTGTGGGTGATCAGCGGCTCCACCTCGATCGATGCGGTCCGCCAGGCGGTGGGCGACTCTCGGGTTGTCATCGCCGACGGGCACCATCGTTACGAGACCTCCCTGGCCTATCGGTCGGAGTTGGCCGCCCAAGGTGACAAGAACGTGCCTGGCGCTGATCTGGTGATGGCACTGGTGGTTGAACTGAGCGAGGAACAGCTCGAGGTCGGGCCCATCCACCGGGTGCTTTCGGGACTGCCCGACGGGATCGATCTGGTCGACACCTTCTCGTCGTGGTTCGACGTGACCAAGGTCGGTAACCTCACCCGGCGCACACTGGCCGCCCTGGTCGAATCGGAAGCCTTGGCTCTGGTAATGCCCTCAGGAGCATGGCTCCTGTCGCCGAAGGACGGCACCCCCGAAGCCGCGGGCGCCTCGCTCGACTCATCCATGGTGGCCCTGGTCATCGCCGAGCTCCCCGATCATGAGCTCGAGTTCTGTCATACATGGCAAGAAGCGGCCGAGGCCATCGACTCTGAACAGGCCCAAGCCGTGGTCCTTCTTCGTCCAGTCACCGTCACCCTGATTTCCGAATGGGCCCACAGCGACAGACGCATGCCGGCCAAGACAACCTATTTCCATCCCAAACCGCGCACCGGCATGGTGTTCCGCCCTTTGCTCGCCTGAGCTGCGCAGGTTCCATCTCCCTGCCTGTGGCGACTTGGTTCGCGAGTATTCGGTCGGTAGCCTTGCCTCCTGGTCGCCGGTGCCGTTATCAGCGGATGTTGCCGGTCAGTGAGGGGGAGAGGGTGGGTCGGAGCCGGATCGTCGCCTGGATGGCGACCGCGACCCTGGTGCTGGTGGCGACCGCCTGTAGTGCGTCGGGAGCTGCCACCCGGCAAGTGGGATTGCAGTTCCCGATCATCCGGGGAACCCCCCCGGTCGCCACGACCACGACCACGACCACCACCACGACCGTCCCGCCCTCCACCACCTCTACGACCACGCCTGTCCCCATTGTCCAGGCTCCCGGGTGGTCGGTCCCTCTGGCCACCTTGCCCCCGGGAGGAGGGTTCACCTCGGTGTCGTGTATCTCTGACACCTTCTGCATCGCTACCGGCGGAGGGGCCAACCAAAGCGACGCCACCAGAACTGTCGGTGCGGGTGAGACCCAATCCTGGGACGGAGAGGCCTGGTCCAACCCCTCCATCTACTTCCCGACACCCTCGCACGGAGCCAGCGGACTACCGGTCATGCCGACGATCACCTGCGTCGGCGGGCCCTTTTGCGTCATCGCCGACGGGTCGGGTTTCGTAGCCAGCGGGGACGGGACCGACTGGATCGCACCGGTACCGCTGAAGCCGGCTCCGGCCCTCGCCACCAACCCCAGCAATCCCGGAAACGGCCACCCCGGTGCACGCGAGGCCGCGGTGTCGTGTGCAACGCGCAAATTCTGCACCATCGTCGACAACTCCGGGAACGTATACACCTGGGAAAATGGCTCGTGGTTGGCACCACAGGCCTTCGGGTCCGGAACCGGTCCGGACGCCGTGGCCCTCTACGCCTCCGGCCGCGTCGGGGTCTCGTGCCCGACCACGTCGGCCTGTACCGCGGTGATCGGCACCACGGTCCTCGATTGGAACGGAACTACCTGGTCCGAGGAGTCCCTTCCGTGGACTCCCACCCTGGCCGGTCCCTCTCATCGTGTCTCCTCGGTGAGCGGCGATCCCACCGCCATCTCCTGTGCCACCTCTACGTTGTGCGCCATCGTCAATGGTTCGGGCATGTCCTATCGCAATGGCACTCCGACCTGGTCTTCGATTCAGACCATCGACCCCGCCGGCATGCTCGATTCCATTTCGTGCCCACAGGTGTCTTTCTGTATGGCCGCCGATACCGATGGTTCCATTGTCACCTGGGACGGCACGACCTGGGCGCCACCAATCAAGGTGATTTCTGTGGGAACCGATTACACCGGGATCGGCACATCGGTATCGTGCTCCTCGGCCAACTTCTGCATGGTCATCAACGGGGACGGCGACTATGCCACCTACTCGGACCCAACCGACGGCTGACACGCAGCTACCCAGATGTTGACGCCGATGACGGCATGGGAACCCGTCGAAGGCGTCGCGAACTGAACGACTTGGAGATCACGTGACCAACGAATATCGAACCATCCGCCTGGACGTAACCGACCGGGTTGCCACTATCACCCTTGATCGACCCGACCGCCTGAACGCATTCACCAATACGATGAGAAGAGAGCTCATCGACGCCTTCGACCACACCGATGCCGACGATTCGGTCCGGGCGGTGGTGGTCACCGGGTCAGGTAGCGGCTTCTGCGCCGGGGCCGATCTCCGGGGTGGCGAAGGCACCTTTGACGGAACCGCCCCACCCGATGGGCACTCCGTTCCCCGTGATGCCGGGGGTACTGTCGTGCTGCGGATCTTCGATTCCCTCAAACCCGTCATCGCCGCCATCAACGGGCCGGCGGTGGGGGTCGGCATCACCATGACCTTGCCGATGGATATCCGGTTGGCGTCGGAGAATGCCAAAATCGGTTTCGTCTTCAGTCGGCGCGGGCTGGTTCCCGAAGCGTGTTCGAGTTGGTTTCTGCCCCGGTTGGTTGGCATCAGCCGGGCGATGGAGTGGGTAGCCACCGGGCGGGTCTTCGATGCCATCGAGGCGCACCAGGGTGGTCTGGTGCGCAGCGTGCACGCTCCTGACGCACTGCTCGACACCGCCTATGCCCTGGCCACCGAGATCGCCGACCACACCTCCCAGGTGTCGGTGGCGATGAGCCGTCAGTTGCTCTGGCACATGCTGGGGGAATCGCACCCGATGGCTGCCCATCGGGCCGAATCCCTGGCCATGGCGTTTCGGGGACCGTCGGGCGATGCCCATGAAGGTGTGCTCTCCTTCCTCGAAAAGCGTCCAGCCACTTTTCCCGGCCGGCTCAGTGAGGGACTCCCCAACTTGTTCCCTCACTTCTCCCCACCGACCTATGCCTGAATGAGCGGCATTGCACCGGCAAATGGAGGACCGGAGTTGGTTGTAGGTAGTGTGGCCGGCGGTCCGTCGGGATCGCGCAGAGGATGCTCAGGGGGAACCATGAAGATCACCACGATGCTCAGCTATTCGGGCGGGTTTCGAGAGTCCGCCGCACAGGTGGCCGAATTCGAAAAGGCCGGACTCGACCTGGTGTGGGTGGCCGAGGCATACGGCTTCGATAGCCCCAGTCTCATGGGGTATCTGGCCGCCCTCACCGAGCATGTGGGGATCGGTGCCGCCATTCTTCCGATCTATACCCGTACTCCCACCCTGATCGCCATGACGGCCGCGGGTCTCGACGCGCTTTCTGACGGCCGGTTCGAGCTCGGGCTCGGGGCGTCCGGTCCGCAAGTCATCGAAGGGTTTCATGGTGTGCCCTATGTCGCCCCCTTGGGCCGCACCCGCGAGGTCATCGAGATTTGTCGCAATGTCTGGGCCCGCGAGGCGCCTCTCACTCACAACGGCAACATCTTCACCCTGCCCTTGCCACCCGACCAGGGAACCGGTTTGGGCAAAGCCCTCAAGATCATCGGCCGGCCGGTCCGGGCGGATATTCCCATTTGGGTGGCGTCTCTGGGCGAGAAGAATGTGGCCCTGACCGCCGAGTTGGCCACTGGCTGGATGCCGATGATCTTCGTCCCCGAAAAGGCCAAGGCTGTATGGGGATCGGCGCTGGATGCCGGGATGGCCCGTCGGGATCCCAAGCTCGGCCCATTGCAGATCACCGCCGGGGGCCTTCTGGCCATTGGCGACGGTGACGACGTGAAGGCTGTCCGTGAGCTGTCCCGGCACATGCTGGCCCTCTACATCGGGGGCATGGGAGCCAAGGGGAGAAACTTCTACAACGACGTGGCCCGGCGTTGTGGGTATGAAGATGCTGCCGAGAAGATCCAGGACCTCTACTTGGGTGGGGACAAGGCTGCGGCAGCTGCCGCCGTCCCTGACGATCTGCTCGAACTCACCTCGCTCTGTGGTTCCGAGAGCTATGTGGCCGAGCGCATCGCCGCCTACGCCGAAGCCGGTGTCACCCATCTGCAGGTGGCGCCGATGCCGGTGGGCGATCAGCGGCCGGTTGACCTCATCGAGAAGGTCAAGAAGCTGGTGGGTTGAGGTCACTCGTTGACCATTTGAGTGAGAGCCACGACAGACTTCCAGTTGCGGGTGGTGGCGGGGACGCCGAGTCTCTTTTCGAAGAGGGCGTTGGTCAGCTTGGTCTCCCCGTACCCACCAGGTATGGAGAGGAATATGTCGGAACCGACCACTCGAAACGTATCGGGGTCGTAACGGACAGCCAGGTCGGCAATCCCATCTACGCGCCCGGGGTCGGGAATGCCGTCCAGGAACGTCACGTGGAAGAGGGTGGGCTGGTTGTGGGGAACCAATCCCTCGTCGGCGAAGGGATTGGAGGTGCAGGTGCCCACCAGTTCCTCCTTGGTCCTCACCAGCACCGGCACATCGACATCGAAGGTGTTGTGGATGCCTTTGGCCAAGGTGGGGGCAATCTGTGACCGAGCCACGTCGGAGGAGAAGACGAGATTTCCGCTCTGGACATAGGTGCGAATATCGTCGAACCCCAACGAGGAGGCAAGCGTGCGAAGGCCGGCCATCGGCACCCGGTTCCGGCTCCCGAGGTTGATGCCACGCAGCATGGCTACATAGGCCTGCATGCCGGGGCGTGTCCGTTGCTTCCGATCAACCCGCCGATCCCGGCCGATCGATCCGGACTACTCCACCGTCCACGACGAACCGGAACGCAGCAGAGCGGCGATGTCACCCTCGCCTTTGCGTTCGATCACCGCGTCGACCTGTCGGGTCATCTCGAGCCCATATTCGGGCCGGTCAACGTCACGGAAAACTCCGATCGGTGTCGGCTCGTAGGGTCCACGGGACAACCGGCTGAGCTGGAAGGCCAACCCCGGGTTCTCTCGATGCTCGTCGTGCACCAGCAGCGCCGACTCACCGACATCGGCCACCGACACCACCTCTACCGCCCCGTCAGGACCTCGCACCACCCCGTGTTCACCCTCGGCACCGAAACGGATCGGCTCACCGTGCACCAAGGGAATGAGCATCTCGGATCGGTGTTCCTTGCCGGTGATCTGCTCGAAAGCCCCGTCGTTGAAGACGTTGCAGTTCTGGTAGATCTCCACGAACGACGAGCCTTTATGGGCATGGGCCCGGCGGAACATCTCCGTCATGTGCTTCCGGTCCATGTCGTGGGATCGGGCCACAAAGCTGGCCTCGGCCCCGAGGGCCAGGCTCAGAGGATTGAAGGGCTGCTCGAGGGAGCCGAAGGGTGTCGACTTGGTCACCTTGGCCATCTCCGAGGTCGGTGAGTACTGACCCTTGGTCAGGCCGTAGATCTGATTGTTGAACAACAGAATGGTGATGTTCACGTTCCGCCGCAACGCATGGATCAGGTGGTTGCCGCCGATCGACAACGAGTCACCATCGCCGGTGATCACCCACACATCGAGGTCGGGCCGGGTGGCAGCCAAACCCGTGGCGATGGCAGGGGCCCGCCCGTGGATGGAGTGCATTCCGTAAGTGTTCATGTAATACGGCAAACGAGCGGCACAACCGATACCCGAGAGGAACACCGTGTTCTCACGTCGGACACCGAGGTCGGGCAGAAGCATCTGCATCGCGGCCAGGATGGTGTAGTCACCACACCCGGGGCACCACCGGACCTCTTGGTCGGACGACCAATCCTTGCGGGTGGTCACGGGCACCGGAACCGACGCCCCGTTGGTGTGAGTTCCGTCGGCTTGGGCCAGGTCAGTCATCAGGGGTACACCTTTCCATCGGCGGGGACTGTTCCATCGACAGGGGTCCCGCCAACCGAAGAGGTCACGGCGCCGGAACGACCGTCACCACCGTCCTCCGCTCTGATCAACTCCAAAATGGCGGACTCCATCGACGCCGCCCGGAAGGGGATCCCCTTCAGTTGAGTAAAGGAGACCACGTCAACCAGGTATTCGGCTCGGAGTAGACGGCTGAGCTGACCCATGTTGACCTCGGGCACCAGCACCCTGCGGTACCGACCCAGCACATCACCGAGGTCAGCCGGGAAGGGATTCAGATGGACCAGATGGGCGTGGGCCACTTTGTGGCCCCTGGCCCTCACCCGCCGGACTCCGGCGGCGATGGCCCCGTAGGTTGATCCCCAACCCACTACCAGGACATCGGCGTGGCCATCCTCATCGTCGACGTCAGTGGGCGGGATGTCATTGGCGATGCCGGCGATCTTCGCGGCCCGGAGACGGGTCATCCGCTCGTGATTGTCCCCGTCATAGCTCACGTTTCCCGAGCCGTCGGCCTTCTCAAGCCCACCGATTCGGTGCTCCAGACCGGCCAGACCGGGTGGTGCCCAGGGACGGGCCAGCGTGGTCTCATCCCGGACATAGGGCCAGAACACCTCGTTGCCGTCCTCGTCGGTGTGGTTGGGGCCCGAAGCAAAGTCCGGGTCGATGACCGGCAGGTCGGCCACATCGGGTAGCCGCCATGGTTCGGTGCCGTTGGCCAGGTAGCCATCCGACAGCAGTATCACCGGGGTGCGGTACTTCACCGCGAGGCGAACGGCTTCAATGGTGGCTTCGAAACAGTGGGAGGGAGTTTTCGCCGCCACGATGGGAAGCGGGGACTCACCGTGGCGTCCGTACATGGCGTGGAGCAGGTCGGCTTGCTCGGTCTTGGTCGGGAGGCCGGTCGAGGGTCCTCCCCGTTGGATATTGATGATCAGCAGCGGAAGCTCGAGGCTGACGCCCAGGCCCATCATCTCTGCCTTGAGGTCGGCACCAGGGCCAGAGGTGGTGGTGACGCCCAGCGCACCACCGAATGCAGCGCCCAAGGCGGCGCCGATGCCGGCGATCTCGTCTTCGGCCTGGAATGTCCGGACCCCGAACTCTTTGTGCTTGGACAACTCGTGGAGGATGTCCGACGCCGGGGTGATCGGGTAGGTCCCGAGGAACAGCGGCAGCCCGCTCTGCTTGGCTGCCGCGATGAGACCCCAGGCCGTGGCGGTGTTGCCAGTGATGTTCACGTACTCACCAGGTTCGAGGGTGGCCGGGTGCACCTCGAAGGATGACGCGAACAATTCGGCTGTCTCGCCGAAGTGGTACCCGGCCTTCAGCGCCCGGAGGTTTGCTTCCATCACGAGAAACTTGCCCTCGTACTTCGATTTGATCCACTCGGCGGTCCCATCGACGGGACGGGTGTAGAGCCAGCAGATGAGCCCGAGCGCGAAGAAGTTCTTGGAGCGCTCAGCGTCCCGAGGCTTCACCCCGGCGTCCTTGGACACCTCCGTGGTGATCGATGTCATCGGGATCTCGTAGACCGTGTAGGCCGACAAGCTGCCGTCGGTCAACGGGTTGACGTCGTACCCGGCCTTGGTCAGATTGCGCTCTTCGAAGGCGTCCACGTTGACGATCACCGTGGCACCGGGAGGAAGGGTCGCCACGTTGGCCTTCAGGGCGGCCGGGTTCATGGCTACCAAGACGTTGGGGGCGTCGCCGGGAGTGAGAATGTCGTGGTCGGAAATCTGAACCTGAAATGCCGATACACCGGCGAGGGTGCCGGCCGGGGCTCGGATCTCTGCCGGAAAGTCCGGGAAAGTCGCCAGGTCGTTCCCGAAGAGAGCGGAGATGGTGGTGAACTGGTCACCGACCAGTTGCATACCGTCACCCGAGTCACCGGCGAACCGAAGGATAACCCGATCGAGAACTTCGGGCTCATGTTCATTTATTGTGGTGTCGGACACCGTGCTCCTCTTCGAACTGCTCTCTACGCGCCATTCTGTTGCGCACAATCGCCGGTCGACCACTCGGCGTCATTTTCGTATGAACCAAAACACCTGTGAACCTGGCCGGCGCGTCGCATATGGCACCAATGTGCACAGTCTATCGGCAGGGGCAAACCCCGCCGCGTGAGGCACCGGGCAGGCACCGATGTCCGATGGCGGCCCGATGGTCCGTCCGACCCGTTACGCAATCGTCACGTCGGGATTGAGATAGACGTCCTGAATGGCATGGATGAGGGCCGCCCCCTCGTCCAGTGGCCTCTGGAAGGCCTTTCGCCCCACGATCAGACCGGTTCCTCCGGCGCGTTTGTTGATCACCGCGGTACGCACGGCTTGGGCCAGATCATCCGCCCCTTTGGACTCGCCGCCCGAGTTGATCAGGCCGACTCGACCGGCGTAGCAGTTCACCACCTGCCAGCGGGTCAGGTCGATGGGGTGATCGGTGGTCAGTTGGCTGTACACCAACGGGTCGGTCTTCCCGAACTGAAGGGCGTTGTAGCCACCGTTGTTCTCGGGTTGCTTCTGCTTGATCATGTCGGCCTCGATGGTGACGCCCAGATGGTTGGCCTGGCCGGTGAGGTCAGCCGAGACGTGGTAATCGGTATCACCTTGCTTGAAGGCACTGTTGCGCAAGTAGCACCACAGTATGGTCATGAGGCCAAGGCGGTGGGCCTCCGCGAATGCCTTCGACACCTCGACGATCTGGCGGTCGGCTCCCTCGGAGCCGAAATAGACAGTGGCACCCACGCCGATGGCGCCTAGATCTGCGGCTTGGCGCACCCCCGCGAACATCACCTGGTCGTAGGTGTTCGGATAGTTGAGGAAGTCGTTGTGGTTGAGCTTGACAACGAACGGGATCCTATGGACGTAACGCCGCGCCACGATGCCTAATCCTCCGAGGGTGGTGGCGATGGCGCTGCAGTCGGCGGCAATGGCCAGGTCACACAACCGGGCCGGATCGAAGTAGGCCGGAAACTTGGCGAAGCTGGCTGCCCCCGAGTGCTCGACACCCTGATCGACCGGAAGGATCGACAGGTATCCGGTACCGGCGAGACGCCCGCTATTGCGCAGCGTGCCGAGGTTCCGGAGCACCGTGGGCGGCCGATCCGAATCGATGAAGATCCGGTCCAGGTAATCGGGCCCGGGCAGGGTCAGGTACTCGGACGGGAATGCAGTGGCGCGGTGGGTGAGGAGCGACTCGGCCTCGTTGCCCAAAAGCTGTTCGAGATTCATGGTCCCTAAGCCTAATGGGCGCGGCGGGGACCTTTTGGCGTGCGCCGTACACGGGCGGGCGGTCCAAGCGATTCGAGTCGCTGGGCGACGTCATACGCCTCGGGGTCAACAGTGGCGATGCGAAGGAAGAGCTCCCGGGCTTTCGGAAGTTCACCTGAGCGCTCCATCAGGTCGCCCAACACATACCACTGGCGCAGGTGGCGTTCGGCCGGATTGCGGACCAGACGGCCGGCACCTGCCTCGACCAGCAGCGTGATGGCCCCGGCCAGATCGCCGGTGTCGGCCCGGGTGCCGGCCAGCACCAGACGGCCCTCGGACAGGACCTCAGGATCGGGAGATCCTTGACGCAGCTCGGTGTAGAGAGCCTCGACGCGCTTCGGGCGGCCCAACGCCCGATGGCAGTCCATGCGGACCGGATGTTGGTCGACCGATCCGGTCAATGCCGCGAATGCCTCGAGGTTCGGGAGGGCGGCCTTCCAATACCCCTGGTGGTACTGGCTGAGAGCGAGAAGTTCACGGGCCGAAGGCGAACTCGGAACGGCGTCGACGACAGTCTTCAGGATGCGGGAGGCATCCCGATGACGTTCCCGT
This sequence comes from Acidimicrobiaceae bacterium, assembly GCA_003133325.1. GTDB lineage: Bacteria > Actinomycetota > Acidimicrobiia > Acidimicrobiales > RAAP-2 > DASZIT01. The sequence continues at coordinate 68,948 of PKXA01000045.1, forward strand.
TCATAAGCGCCGATGCCGGCGGCCATGCGCTCCGTGATGCGTTCGCGAAGATGATTCCAGTCCGGTCCGGCCGCCGACGCCAGCTCATTGGCAATGTCAGGGGACAGTTCGGGTTGAGCCGGAACGGCACGATGGGCCGGGGGTCGCAATTCGTCCGAGCGCTTACCGTGGCGGTCCTCTTCGATCCACTGCTCGGGAACGAACTCGTCAGTACGCCTCTTCGATCCACGACGGCCTTCCGGAGTGTCTTTGTCGGGACCGTGCTCGGTCCCTTCCCTCACCGTGCTCGCGCCCCGCCGGGCCACACTCCCCCATCCCTTTCGGACGACGGGGTTCCGCTGGGGGCGGGGATCCCATTTGGCCTCAGGTCGGCCGGCCCGGTTGGTTGCACTCCTCGCCCGGGAATCACGAGTGGTCCTTGGACTGCTATTCGAGGAACGATCATCGCGTTCCTTCCAAGCACCCGGCTTACCGGCCGCACGGCTGGAGCTGGAACCACCGCTGCCACTACCGCTGCCACTGCCGCTGCCACTGCCTTCGTAACCGGCACCTGAAGCGGGCGAGCGGGACCCGGTACGCGATCCAGAGCCCGGACGAGGTCGCTCCCCCTGATAGCCAGACGAAGCGCGCCCCGAGGAGCTCGACCTCGATTTGGAATCAGGTCGACCGCGGCTGACTGACCCGCCACCCGTCCCAGAACCCGATCGTTCCGAACCCGATCGTTCCGAACCACTGGATCCCGAGGGGCGAGGCGGGCGGCTTTGTCCTCGCGAGGACCCACCGCGGCCTCCAGGACTCGAGTCCTTGTCACCCTGGTAGCCGCGGCCACCTCCGGACGACCGGTCCGAAGAGCGTTTGGGCCCTCCACCTCCTGATGCCCTTGGGCGCGGAGTACCAGAGGGAGTTCGTGCGGCCATGGCAGAGAAGTGTACTCACTGGGCGATTCGGTCCTCACGGATCGGCTGGCACCGACCCCAACTGCGCACTCTCCAAGGAGCGTGGCCAGACTGAATGCAAAGAAGCCCCCCGCTGAGCGGGGGGCTTCTTCAGAGAAATCCCGGCGACGTCCTACTCTCCCAGGGGGCTACCCCCCAAGTACCATCGGCGCTGGCGAGCTTAACTGCCGTGTTCGGAATGGGAACGGGTGTCTCTCCGCCGC
>PKXA01000023.1 GCA_003133325.1 Acidimicrobiaceae bacterium
CGGCGGCGGCGGTATCGGGGCTGCGGTTGCTGCCTTGGGAGCAGCCGAGGCGGCGGGTGCACCGGCAGCGGGAGCAGGTGGGGTCGGGGCTTTGGGGGCCGGACGCTGTTCAGCGATGAACCGACCCTCGACAACGGCATCGGCGATTACCCGGCAGAGCAGAGCTCCAGAGCGAATTGCATCGTCGTTACCCGGAATCACGTACGTGATCACATCCGGGTCACAATTGGTGTCGACCACCGCCACAATCGGTAGCCCCAGCTTGTTCGCTTCGGTTACGGCAATGTGCTCTTTGTTTGTGTCAATGATGAAAACCGCCTCGGGGAGTTTGCTGAGGCCGCGGATCCCGCCCAAGTTGCGCTGCAACTTCTCAAGTTCCCGGCTGTGACGCAGCGCTTCCTTCTTGGGCATCGCCTCGAAGTCGCCAGCCTTCTCCATGGCTTCGAATTCCTTCATGCGCTTCACCCGAGTCGAGACGGTCTGGAAGTTGGTCAGCATGCCGCCCAACCAGCGCTCGTTCACATACGGCATTCCACAGGCATCGGCATACGCGGCAATCGGGCCCTGTGTCTGCTTTTTGGTGCCCACAAAGAGGATGCTTCCGCCCCCGGCGACCAGGTCACGGGTATAGACGTACGCCTCCTCGATGCCCTTCATCGTCTGTCGGAGATCAACCAGGTAGATCCCGTTGCGCTCACCGAGGATGAACCGGCGCATCTTTGGGTTCCAACGGCGGGTCTGGTGGCCAAAGTGGACGCCAGCACTCAATAGTTGCTTCATCGTGACGACAGCCATGTCTTTGCTCCTCTGACGGTTGGTCCTCCCCGGCGACAACACCCCCTGAAGGGCGACCGTAGACGCGGCCGGGTGCGTGATGATCTCTCGCGTATGCCTACCGAACGGTAAGGCGGCACAATGCTAGTGCCCGGGGAGGCGCCTTCTCCACTCGCTACCCCAAATGAAGGGAGATCCCATCGATCTACCGGATAACAGGGGCGACTTCAGCTGGCTGCGACGTCGACGGCCGGAGACACGATCCGGCCGTCGCCATCCGCTCCACCATCACGGGATCCACCCCTGTTGGGCCCTTCCCTCTCGGGCCGGTCGGCCAGTTTGGCCCGTAGCTGGAGCACGGATTTGGTGTGGATCTGGCTTACTCGGCTCTCGGTGACTCCGAGGATCTCCCCGATCTCGGCCAGGGTCAAGCCCTCGTAGTAGTAGAGCGTGATGACCGTCTTCTCGCGATCGCCCATCTCGTTGATGGCATGGATCAGCACCTCTTTGTTCTCTTTGGTCTCGAACGCCTCCATGGGCCCAGCACCACTATCGGGGACGGTTTCGCCCAACGTGCGGCTATCTGACCGGTCGCCACCCCTGAAGACCTGGTCGAGCGCCGCCACCCCGGTGAGTGAGACCTGCCCCAATGCTTTCTGAAACTGGCTGTCGGTCATCCCCAGGTCGGCAGCGACCTCGGCATCAGTGGGGGTCCGGTGATGGATGGCTTGCAGCGTTGCGTATGACTGCTCGACAGCCCGGGCCTTGGTTCGCACCGAACGTGGAACCCAATCGAACGACCGGAGTTCGTCGATGATGGCCCCTCTGATGCGGGGCATGGCGTACGTCTCGAATTTCACCTGGTGGCCGGGGTCGAAACGTTCGATGGCGTCGATCAATCCAAGGATGCCGTAACTGGCCAAATCAGCCTCATCGATATAACGCGGAAGTCCGGCCGATACTCGCCCGGCCACGAACTTCACCAACGGTGCATAGTGCACGATCAACTGGTCGCGAAGCTCGCGGGTTCCCGATTCTCTGTACGCCGCCCATTGGCCCGCGACCCCATGCCCTTTGACGTCGTGGTCATCAGTCTCAGTGAGCGAGGCCAATACTCCCCCTACGCGCGCGGGTGCGTTCCTCCATAGACAGCAAGCAACCGGTCCTTGCTGACATGAGTGTAGACCTGCGTGGTCTGGAGATTTGCGTGACCCAGCAGTTCCTGGACAACCCGGAGATCCGCCCCTCCATCGAGCAGATGGGTGGCAAAGGTGTGACGCAGGGCGTGGGGGTGGGTCGGAACCGGCGATCGCCGGTCCAGCAATCGCCGGACGTCTCGCTGGCCCAGTCGATTCCCGCGAGCATTGAAGAAGAGTGCATCCCGGGGACTGGTTGAACGGGACAAGAGTGCTCGCGCTTCATTGATCCATAGCTGCACCGCCACCGCGCACCGTTCGTGCATCAATACCTGACGCTGCTTCGAGCCCTTACCGGTCACGATGGCCACCCGGCGGTGGAGGTCAATATCATCGAGGTCGAGGCCGCACAGTTCCGCCACTCTCAATCCGCTGCCGTAGAGCAACTCCAGAACGGCATCGTCGCGACGATCGATCTCGGGAGGCATCGTGCGGGTCGGCGCCACCTTCGGATTGGCGGTCCGAGACGGGTTTGCACCCGGATCGAGCAGCTGAGCGATCTCAGATTGACCGAGAATCCGGGGAAGCCGGGAGTCCGGCGCCGGAGCCGAGAGCCGGGCAGAAGGATCGGTCGTGATCAACTCCCGGCGAAGGCACCACTGGAAATACGAGCGGAGCGATGCCGCCTTGCGGGCGATGGACGCTTTGGCATAGCGGCGGGTGGCCAGGTAGGCGAGGTAGCGGCGCAACACCAGCCGGCTCACGTCGCTCGGCCCGCCGGCTCCACCCCGACCGGCCCATTGGACGAATCCGTCCACGTCGGATCGGTAGGCCTTCACCGATGCCGGGGACAGTCCTTCGAGCGAAAGACGGAAGGCATCGAGTTCCCACGACATACGACCAACAGTACCCGTGCACCGACGCCAAACCCTGGTCATCCCCGATCTCGTACCCGGAGGTGCTAGGACGGTTGACGTCAGTTTGTCGTCACCACGATTTCAGGGGGAAACATGGCTGAGCGCATCGACCGACGTTCGTTTTTGGCCCGCGGGGCTGTCACCGGAGCGGGAATCGTCGCCATCGGCGCCTCCGGTGGGCTTCTGGAGGCCTGTAGCTCCGGGTCCAGCACCGGAACATCCACCGGTTCCGGGTCTCACCCCAACGGAGTCTCGACCGTCACTCCCAAGCCCGGCGGGAAACTGATTTTCGGTGTCGAATCCGAAGAAAAGGGGTTCGATCCCACCACCGCCACCTTCGACACCACCGGGATCCTCTACGCCCGCACCGTCTTCGACCCACTGGCGGCCATTGCTGCCGACGGCAGCGTGCAGCCCTATCTGGCCACGTCCATCACCGCCAACGCCGACCACACGACGTGGACCATCGTCATGCGTCCCAATGTCGTCTTCCATGACGGCACCCCTTGCGACGCAACCGCCGTGGCCTACAACTTCAACGCCCACAAGGCATCAGCTCTGACCGGACCAGCGGTGGCAAACATCGCCACCATCGCCGTCGCCGATCCGATGACGGTGACCGTCACGATGCACACCCCATGGGTACCGTTCGACTACTACCTGTGCGGCGGGATCGGCGGTCAGATCGCGTTCATCGCCGCCCCCAGCATGTTGAAGGACAAGAATGGCACCATGAACCCGGTCGGTACCGGGCCCTTCGTCTTTGGGGGCTGGGCCCCCAACGACCACTTCACCGGCACAAAGAACCCCCACTACTGGCGCCCGGGATACCCCTACCTCGACACCATCCAGTTCAAACCCATCCCCGACAGTGACCAGCTGCTCAACAGCCTGATGACCGGGAGTGTCGACATCATCCACTCATCCGCATCGGTGGTGACCAAAGGCCTGCGTTCTGATTCATCCCTGGGCTATATTGACGACTCGACCCACGTGGCCGGTGAGCCCGACATGACCTGCATGCTTCTCAATCTGTCCAAGCCACCGTTCGACAATCCGCTGGTGCGCCAGGCCGCGGCCATGGCAATCGATTCGAAGCAGTACTCCCAGGTAATCGACTCGGGCATCAGCCCGACCTCCAACGGTCCTTTCGTACCCGGCTCACCCTTCTATGCGCCGGACGGATATCCGACCTACAACGTGGCCAAGGCCAAGCAACTCGTCCAGCAGGTGCAGCAGTCCACCGGTTCGCCGGTAACGGTCACCCTCAACCACGTGCCCGATCCATTCACCACCAAAATTGCCGAATACCTGCAGGCACAGCTGATCGGTATCGGAATGACCACCACCCTGAACCCGATTCAGCAGGCACAGATCATCAACACCGCGCTGCTGGGCGGGTTCGAGGCCCAGGTGTGGCGTCAGTTCGGGGCCATCGACCCCGACCTCAACTACATCTTCTGGAGCCCGACCCAGATCAACTCGGTCTACTCCATCAACATGGCACGCAACACCGATCCGGCGATCGAGACTGCCCTGCAGAAGGGACGCCAGACCGCCGATCCGACAGCGCGTTCCGCCGCATATCAAGAGGTGGCCTCCTTGATGGGTAAGGACATCCCCTACATCTGGGCAGATCGCACGGTGTGGTCGATCGGCGCCCAACCCAAGGTTCAAAACTTCGACAATCCGACATTGCCGGGGGGCGGAAAAGCCTTCGGGATGATCACCGGGGCAATCTGGCCGACCCAGGTCTGGATCAGTAGCTGACCGGAGGCGACCGACCGGTCCACCGAGGTCGGTCCGTCGTGCCATGATCATCGGATGAGCCGCATCCTGGTCGTCGAGGATGACGAACGGATCCGACTGTCCATGCGTCTTGCCCTCGAAGACGAGGGGTACACGGTTGATGACGTGGCCAGCGGTGAAGACGCTGTCGCCCATTTCGCCGACGACCCATCCGAGTTGGTCCTCATCGATCTGATGCTCCCGGGCATGGACGGTTTTGAAACCTGTCGCGCCCTTCGCAAGCAGAGCACGGTCCCGGTGATCATGGTCACTGCCCGGTCGGATACCCATGACGTGGTGGCCGGTCTCGAAGCCGGAGCCGACGACTACGTCACCAAGCCGTTCGTGGCCAAGGAACTGGCCGCCCGTATCCGAGCCCTGCTCAGGCGAAGCCGACCAACCGAAACGGGTGCCTCGGTCCTCACCTTCGGGGATGTCGAGATCGAGCCGGATGCGGGAGTGGTCAGGCGGGGCGGCGAAGAGGTCCACTGCACCCGTACCGAATTCCGGCTGCTTTGCGAACTAGCCGTCAACACCGGGAAGGTGCTCAGTCGCGAACAGCTCCTCGAGCGCGTGTGGGGTTACGACTACTTCGGTGATGGCCGGCTGGTCGATGTCCATGTGCGACGCCTGCGCATCAAAGTGGAGCCCGACCCGGGAAATCCTCAGTTCATCCTCACGGTCCGAGGTATGGGCTACAAATTGGCGGTCTGAGCGTTGGGGGCGCAGAGTCGTACCCACCTGCTGCACCGGCTCGGGCTGCGGGCGCGGGTCACCGCCGCCTTCGCCGTCGGGGCCTTCGCCCTTTCCGCGGTATTGGCCGGAATCACCTACTTCACTGCCCGGCAGAGCTTTCTCAACGAACGCCAGACGGCCGTACAGCGCCAAGCATTCGTGAACGCCTCGCTAGTACAGGACTCATTACGATCGTCGGGCGTCCAGGTGAATCAGTTGCTCGAGTCCGTGGACACGCTTCCCGGTTCGAGATCGGTCCTTCGTTGGCAGGGTCAGTGGTATGCAACGTCGATTTCGGTGGGCCTGAACGCCATCCCCGCCGAGGAACGGGCATTGGTCCTCGGGGGCAAGCCGGCGTCCCAACGGTTTTCGCTCAACGGCTCAATCGAGCTGGTGGTGGGCGTGCCACTTCCCGCTGTCCACGCCGACTACTTCGAGGTCTTTTCCCTTCAGGAGCTGGCGGGGACGCTGCGGGCCCTGGCATTCGCCCTTGGGGCGGCAGCGCTGGTGACCACCGTGGCCGGCGCCGCCGTCGGGCGCTGGGCCAGTGGCCGTGCCCTGCGCCCGCTGGTGGGCATCACCGATGCCGCCGTGGCCATTGCCGGCGGCCAACTCGATACCCGGGTCGAAGCTGGCCAGGACGCCGATCTTCTGAAACTGGCGTCGGCGTTCAATCGAATGGCCGCCAATCTGCAAGCCAGGATCGAGCGCGAGGCACGCTTCACTTCTGACGTCAGTCACGAACTCCGTTCTCCTCTTACCACCCTGTCAGCGTCGGTCGGGGTACTTGAAGGCCACCGGGATGAACTCGATCCCCGGGCTCAGCGGGCGCTCTCCCTACTTGACGGGGACCTTCAGCGTTTCAAGCGGATGGTGGACGATCTTTTGGAGATATCGAGATTCGATGCCGGATCGGCGGAACTCTCACTCGACGAAGTGGATCCGGGCGAACTGGTGCGCCAAGCGGTGATGGCCACATCGCCGATCGGAGAGGACGGGAGGCGAATTGAACCGGTATATCCGGTGGAGGTGGCCCCCGGCGTCGATGGCTTACGGCTCAGAGTCGACAAGCGTCGATTCGAGCGGATCATGGCCAACCTTGTCGACAATGCATCGCTTTATGCCGGTGGGGTGACCCGGGTCGTCGTTGATCGCGACCCACCAGGAACCGCCCAAGGCGCCAACTCCATCCTCGTGATCGTCGAGGACCATGGTCCCGGGGTTCCACTCGCCGACCGAGCAGACCTTTTCGAACGCTTCTACCGCGGTACTCGCTCGGGTCAACGAGCGTCGGGCGATGGTACCGGGCTGGGCCTGTCATTGGTGGCCGAACATGTGAATCTTCACGGCGGCTCTGTCCGGATAGAGGACGCGGCATCGGGTGGGGCGCGTTTCGTCGTCGAACTGCCTCTTACTGATGGCGGTGGCAGTGGCAGTGGCGATGGCAGTGGCGGTGGCGGTGGCAGTGGCAGTGGCGATGCACAAGGGGTCCTCCGGTGAGCCACCAGCATCGTCGGGTCGGATTCGGAGTCGTGGGGTTGATCCTGTTCATGGCGATTGGAGCGGCCTCGTGCGGTATTCCGACCGAATCGGTCCCCTCAACGATCCCGGCCAGTGCAGTGCCTTTTGATCTCCTCAACCCCAGCTCCCCCACCACGACCATCGTCACGGCCCCTCCGGTCGCATCCGTTTCCGAACCGATCTACCTGGTAGCTCCGACCCAGCATGTCTCTCCGGTTTTTCGGAATGTCGCACCCCCGGCAAACCTCACTCAGGTACTTGGCGCTCTTCTCGAAGGTCCCACCTCCGCAGAGTCAGCGACCGGTCTCCAGAGCTTTCTGACCGGCAAACCCAATGATGTTGTTGCGACGGAAGTCAATAGAATTGCCACCATCAACTTCACCACCAACCCGGTGCAGGTGGTGGGGCCCAATCAAATTCTGGCCATCTCCCAAGTGGTATTCACCGCCATGGCTCAGCCGGGCATTACCGGTGTCATCTTCGAACTCGCCGGCACCCCCGTCGAGGTGCCCACGGCAGGAGGGGCACAGGTGCCCGGTCCGGTGACCGACACCAACTATGCACCCCAAGCGCCGCTCATTCCCCCTGTCACTCAGACGACAGCCCGCTGAGCGGCTGCCCACCGGGAGGCTGCCCTGTACTCGGGCAGACCTTCGACACAACCCTCGATCTCCCTTCATGAGTCACGATCGAGATCCAGCCCGAATCGATCGCTCTATATCCCATTGGTGGTGAAAGGCGTCGTGGGCGTTGGATCGGACCACATCGAGAAGGCTCTGCTGACCCCTCTCAGGGTGGACGAGGACGAGACCGGCTGCAGAAGCCTCCTCGACTGCCCGTTTCCACTCTTCGACCGCCCGTTCGAGTGACCACATCGCCGCTTCGATCGCTATCCCTTCGTATGCCCTCGCCACGGCCAGAAGTCCCTCATCGTAGGAGGCGACCATGGGAGAAGCCCCCCGACAGACACCTTCCAATCGTTCCGCCCAAATCCGCAAGTTGTCGCCCACATGGCAGATGTACGCACCAACCGACCATGTCAGTTCCGGATCCCTCTCAGACCCGTCAGCATCGGCATCGGCAAGCACCTGGGCATACGAACGAGGCGTGTTCACGACCGACTCGATCGCTTCGTCGCGGGAGATGGCCCAGCCAAAACCGCACTCATGACACGGATTCCCGTACAGGGTCTCGCCCCAATCACTCACCGTCGAAGTATCGCGCGGCACATCCTTTTGGGGCAGGGCCCGGCCCCTGCTGGACCCCT
>PKXA01000027.1 GCA_003133325.1 Acidimicrobiaceae bacterium
TGGGTGTGCACATTCGACTCTGAGTTCACCGGCACGTCTCTTGACGCCAGCCAGTGGGTTCCGGTGGAGACGGCGACCAGTGGCTACACATCCGGATCGGTCGCATGTTTCGTCAACAGTCCCAACAACATCTCGGTCGGCAATGGCTATCTGAGCCTGACCGCCCGCAAAGAGGCCGCTGCGTTCACCTGCCACGACCCGTATGGCAACTTCACGACGCAGTACACCAGTGGGTACATCACGACCTTGGGCACATTCGCACAGGCCTACGGGCGATTCGAAGTGAAGGCGAAAGTCCCGGCGGCAGTGGTCGCCGGGCTTCAATCGTCCTTCTGGCTCTTCCCGCAGGACATGACGAAGTACGGGGCATGGCCGGCATCGGGTGAGATCGACATCGCCGAGACGTACAGTGAGTACACGGGCTTGGCTGTCCCCTATCTCCATTACCTTTTCGACCCGCTCGACGTGAATTCCGCCACCAATCGGAATACCGTCACCGCCTACAACTGCAACATCAACCCAAACCAGTTCAACGATTACGTGGTCGAGTGGACGCACAGCACGATCACCATGATCTACAACGGGAAGACCTGCTTGGTTGACCACTGGAACCCGCTGTTCCCCCAGAACCAGCCGCAGCCCTTCGACCAGCCGTTCTTCATCAACCTCACCCAGGCACTCGGTATCGAAATCAACAACTTCAATCCGTCGACCACACCGTTGCCGGCGACCAGCGAGATCCAATACGTTCGGGTCTGGCAGCAGCACTCCTGATTCAGGCTCTTGCCGGGGGCAGGTGCCCGGCCTGGGCCCGGCACGTCGCATAGGGTGCGCCTGTGGATGATGATGTCGTCGACCGAGGCCTTACTGATGCCGAACTGACGGCACTGGCGCTGGGTGCCGATCCTGAGGCGGCGCTCGATGCTGACGCGGTGCCGATGGATATCTATCTGGCGCAGGCACCGGGGCTGTTGCCCGAATGGTACATGCCTCTCGGCGTGGCCCGGCCGGTCACGGGGTGGAAAGTACCGGTCGTGCTGGTGATCGTGGCCACCTTCGTGGTCCTCGAAGCCCTCGGCCTGTGCGGTGCATACGGGCACATCGTCGTCGGCTGACTCCCCAGATCAGCAGACCCTCCGGTTGCCGGATCACACCGGCAGCACGGATCAGCCCGTCATTGGCGGGAGACCGAACCGGGCACGGATCGCCGCCTGTACCGTGGCGACCGACTCGGTGGCGTCGATGGTGGCTACGTACTCCTTGCGCTCGAAGATGCGGAGTACCGGCGCCGTGTGTTCGTGGTACTCGCGGATGCGGACGGCCAACGCCGCGGGAGTGTCATCATCTCGCGTGACCAAACGACCTCGGCAGACATCGCATATATCGGGTTCAGCGGGGCGACTGGCAATGAGGTTGTAGTCCAGGCCGCACTGTTCACAGTAGCGGCGAGCCAATACCCGGCGTTTGACCTCGTCGTCGGGGAGATGGAGATTGATGACGCCATCGATGTCGTAACTCTCGAGGAAGAATTCGGCCTGGCGAGGATTACGGGGGAAGCCGTCAATGATGAACCCGTAGTTCCAGTCGTGATCAGCCAGCCGCAACTGCACAGCAGCCTCGACCAAGTCGTCATCAACCAGGCGGCCGTCATTGACGATTCTCTTCACCTGAGCGCCGAGTTTGGTATGGCTCTGGATGTGCGAGCGGAATAGATCACCAACGCTGATGTGGACCAGGTCGAGTCCTTCGGCGAGAAGCTTCGCCTGAGTGCCCTTGCCACTCCCTTGGACTCCCATGATGACGTACTTGCGCACCGCTCAATCCTTGAGGAGTTCGGGATGCCGGGTCGCAACCATCCGGCGAAGTCCGTCTCGCCACGCCACCGTGGTCGTGCCGACCAATGCGTGCATGCGGGAGAGATCAATCTGTACGCTGCCGAGGGTGGATGCGGTTGGTTCGAAACGGGCCTCGACGCCGGTCAGTTCGGAGAGGTAACCGCACCAGGCTTCGATGCTCACCCCTTCATCTCCTCCCCAGTTGACCACGGTGGCCGGCACTCCCGCCGCCCCCAACAAACCGGGGATCATCCCGAAGATGTCCTCTTCGTGGAGCGGGTGATACACGCTCGGAGCGTCGATATGGACAGGAATGGCAGCACCGTTGAGCATCATCTCGAGATGAATGGCCGGCCACCCGCCCCGGTCCCCGTAGGGAACAGAGAGTCTGGCGATCGTCGTCGGCAACTCGAAACGCCGTGCCGCCCACCGAGCGGTAGCCTCGGCGGCGATTTTGCAGATGCTGTACGTGCGGAGGAAAGGCCAGACGGCATGGCTGTCGCCCAACTGGTCCTCCTCGGCAAACACATGGTGGCCCATCGTCCGATACACAGCGGTCGATGAGCAGTGCATGAAGGCTTTGGCGTACTGGTGGTGCTCCATCAGAGATGCCAGGCCGCCGCAGTTGGCATCCAGATCGGTATTCCAGTCGTTCGACTTCGCCACTGCGAAGTTGACGACATAGTCGGCGTCGACCGGCAGTCCGGATACGTCACCGGACGCCAGATCAATCGGGACACAACGCACACCGGCTGCCTCGAGCCGACTGCGGGCAACGTCGTCCCGGAACCGGGCCGCCCCAATCACCTCATTCTCTTTGGCCAGTGCCACGGCCACCGGTTCGGCCACCTGTCCGGTGGCCCCGGTGATCACAATGGTCTTTCCGCTCAAAGGCTCTGCAAACACCAAATTCCCCCTTGCCCCCCCGATCTCGACGACCGAGATCCGACCTCAGCTGATCCTAGGGGATGAGGTCTGAGACGAACCCAGGGGAGAGGCTGAGCCCCGGTGGTTCATCGAGTTGGAATGAGTCGCGGCAAATCGGTGCTAAGGGTGGACATCCCGACACTTCCTGGGCCATACTGTCTGTTCCGCCAGTTTTCGCCGGTAGGCCGCATAATCCCTGGTCACTGGAGCGATCACCTTGGTGGAACGGTCAGTATCCCCTATCAACAGTAAGAAAGTGACGTTGCCATGAGTGCCACCTGGCGCAAGCATGCAGCCTGCCGGGGCATCGATCCAGATGTTTTCTATCCGGTCTCCGATGAGGAGGCAGGCGAGGCAAAGGCTATCTGTGATCAGTGCGCAGTTCGGGAGGCTTGCCTCGAACATGCGCTGGCCAACCGGGAGCGTGAGGGCATCTGGGGTGGGGCGACTGAGCGCGAACGCCGCCGGATCCACCGCCAGCGTCGCAAGTCCGCCTGATCCGGTTTCCTGGGGTCGGAACCCCAAAACCCAGCAGAGCCGGCCGAACGGCGCGGGACCTCCACGTCAGACGTAGATTCTGGTGCGACCCACCGATGACTGGAGCCGAATGACGATGACAGCCGGCATCGACCGGCCCGATCTCTCTGCCGAGGAGATCCGGGTCCTCGGCTGCCTGATCGAAAAACAGCTGACCACTCCGCAGCAGTATCCGTTGACCCTGAACGCATTGGTACTGGCCTGTAATCAGTCCTCGAATCGTCATCCGGTCATGTCTTATGACGAGGCCACCGTCGAGCTTGCCGTCCGGACCCTGAAGCAAAAGGGCCTGACCCGCTTCGTCCATCCGACCCACGGCCGGTCAGTGCTGCGCTACGAGCACGTGCTCCGAGATGCCCTGGGCGTGGATGAACCGCAATTGGCGGTCCTCGCCGTCTTGCTGCTCCGTGGCGCCCAGACGGTCGGTGAGATCCGCACCCGGTGTGAACGCATGGTGGAATTCGACGACCTCGAGCAGGTCGGTCACGAGCTCGACCTCCTCGAGGAGCACGCCGGAGGCCTGGTCGGGCCGGTGCCCCGTCGTCCGGGTCAAAAAGATGGGCGGTTTGTCCATCTACTCAGCACTGACGATTCTCTGACGGTGGCGCAGCCTCCGCCCGGGGGGGATGGCTCGAGGGAACTGGAATTGAATGTGCTCGAGCGGGTGGAGTCGTTGACCGCAGAGGTGGCAGCGCTACGTCGTGATCTCGATGTAATGAGGGCCGAACTCGGCATCGAGATCGACAACGGCCAGTGAAGGAGGTTCAACGGCTCCGATCCGCCATCGAGTCGCATCAACCGGGGGATCAGCGCGAATCAGCTGCGCGGGCCACGATCTTGGCCCAGCTGGACAGGCTCGATCGACCGTTCGACGAAGACGCCGACCTCACCCATGTGACGGCGTCGGGAATCGTGGCCGGCCCTCAGGGTGTCATCCTCCACAAGCACCGCCGGCTAGGGCGGTGGATGCAACCAGGTGGCCATATCGAACCAGGTGAGACACCGGCCGAGGCCGGCCTGAGAGAATGCGCCGAAGAGACAGGACTGGCAGTGTCCTACCCGCCGTCTGGGCCGGTGATGGTGCACGTCGATGTCCACCCGGCAGCCGACGGTCATGTCCACCTCGACGTCCGGTATCTGATGTCCGCCCCCGACGAGGATCCGGCGCCGCCCCCCGGCGAGAGCCAGGAGGTGGCGTGGTTCTCGTGGGAACATGCCGCCGAGGTAGCCGATGACGCCTTACTCGGTGCACTGCGGTCGGCCCGTAGAGTCATCGATACCTCGGTTCACACCCCGGGGGCGAGTGAGAGGACCCGCGATGGCTGAGCCGTTCGACACCCTGATGGAAGTTCAGCAACACGACACGATGCTCGACCAGCTCCGGCACCGGAAGCAGTCCCTGCCCGAGCAAGCCGAGCTGGCTCTGGTGGAGGCCAACCGGACTCGGATCACGGCTGAGGGTGCCGCCATCCGAGTCCAGGTGGAGGACCTCACGGCCCGGCAGCTGTCGCTCGAGGAGCAGATCGCCGCGGCGACCAAACGTCGACACGAGATCGAACGGCGGATGTTGACGGGTGGTGTCTCTGCCTCCCGTGACCTGCAAGCCATGGATGGAGAAGTGCGCCACCTGGCCGAACGACAGTCGCAGCTGGAGGAGCAGGAGCTCGAACTGGTCGCCGAGGAAGACCCGCTGGACGTGGCACTGGCGGAAAACGAGAAGACAGCCGCGTCGCTCGATGCCGATGCCGGCCGACTTCAGGCGTCCATCACCGAGGAAGTGGCTCGCATCGAGGAGACGATCGTTTCCGAGGAGACACAACGGGCAGAGCAATCGGCCCGTTTGCCATCCGGTCTGGCCGAACAGTACGAGAAGCTGCGTTCGCATCTGGGTGGAGTGGGGGCGGCCCGCCTGATCGGAAGTCGCTGTGACGGGTGCCACCTCACACTCCCTTCCAAAGAAGTGGAACGTATCCGTCGCCTCCCCGCCGAGGAGTTCGCCACCTGCGAGCAGTGCGGTCGCATCCTGGTGCATTGAGACCATGCAGATGAGGAGTTTGCGATTGTGTTGATTCTGGTTCGACACGGTGAGTCGACGGGGAACGCCGACGGCCTGCTTCTCGGCCGTCTGGATGCTCCCCTTACCCAACGCGGTCTCGAACAGGCACACTCCCTTGGGTCGTCGCTGGCCGGTGCCACCCGGGTGATCTCCAGCCCGCTGGCCCGGGCGCGGGATACCGCCGAGGCATTGGGTCTGGGACTGCCTGTGGAGATCGATGACCGGTGGATCGAAGTCGATTACGGCGAGTTCGATGGCCAGCCACTCGGCGCGCTGCCCGCCGAAGTGTGGCTGAGGTGGCGAGAGGATCGACACTTCCGGCCTCCGGGGGGCGAGACACTGGCCGAGGTGGGCATCCGGGTGGGCAAGGCTTGCGAGGAGCTGTTCGCCACCCACGGCGAGGGGGCCCGCGGAGATGGCGATGTGGTGGTGGTGAGCCATGTCTCACCCATCAAAGCGGCCACCTGTTGGTCCCTGGGGCTCGGGGATGAGGGAGCGTGGAGACTCTACCTGGCCACCGCATCGATTACCCGGGTGTCCTGGGGTACCGACGGCCCGGTACTCAACCGGTTCAATGACACGCCTTGGTCGAAACCGACCTGACGCGTAGTCCAGCCGATACGGCCCGGATCTGGACCGCACATCGACACACTCGGCAGCCTGGACCCACTCCGATGGTCGTGACGTGGCCAAACCGGCACTGACGGCAAATCTATTCGATTGCCGGACCTTCCGCTAGGTGACGGCCACGGCCCAGCAAATTCTCGGCGGCATCGGATTCGCGCTCGAGTTCGACACCCAGCCGTACGTCCGCCGGGCCAAGCGGCTGCAGCTGTCGTGGAGGGATACGCGGCACCTCGGGGAGCTGGGCACTTCCGCCATCGTCGACGCGCCACCCTCTCCTCTGCTGACTTGGAGCGAGGGGGGACCGGCTCGTGGATCCCCCCAATATTCCTGGGGATTAGCCGATGGCTCGCGCATGCCGCGGCCGAGCGTTCCATCGGAGTACTGTCATCGGCATAGGCGCAGGCAACCGACCCCAGGGGGGGCATTCATGACGATCACCGATACCGGCGGCGGCTCTACGGGCAACGAGGCGACAGCAGCAAGGGCGGCGGCGCCGGACAGCGGAGGCGGCGGCAATGGCTTCTTCAACCGGGAGCTGGACCACTACCCGCCGACCGGCAAGCGCTACGGCTACCTGGCCATCGTGGTGGCGGCCACGATCGTCCTCTACTACCTCTACTACGTGGTCGGCACCACGACGACGCTGTTCCTGCCGTACTTCCACATGTCGTTCGCGTACTTCATCGGGCTGCTGGTGGTGTCGAACGCCATCGGGGCGTTCAGCGCGCTGCTGGGCGGGATCGCCGACCGGATCGGGCGGGCCAATATGGCCATCGTCGGCGTACTGGTCGTCGGCCTGCTCCAACTCTTCGGCATGGCCTACGCCAAGACCAGCCTGGAGTTCGCCATCGCCTACTGCTTCATCGGGTTCTTCGAGGGGATCATCCTGGTGGTGACGCCGGCGCTCATCCGGGACTTCTCCCCGCAGATGGGCCGGGGGGCGGCCATGGGGTTCTGGGCCCTGGGGCCGATAATGGGGAGCCTGATCGCCAGCCTGGTGGCCACCCGAACGGTCAACCACCTCCATCCCTGGCAGGACCAGTACACCATCTCCGGGATCGTCTGCCTGGTGGTCTTCGTGGTGTCGTTCGTCTTTCTGAAGGACCTGGGCCCCAAGCTCAGGGACCAATTGATGGTGTCGATGCGGGACCGGGCCCTGGTCGAAGCGCGGGCCCGCGGTATCGATGTCGAGACCGCCACCGCCCACCCGTTCCGGACGATGCTGAAGTGGGACCTCGTCACGTCGTCCCTGGCGATCTCGCTGTTCCTCCTCCTCTACTACGCCTCGGTCAGCGTGCTGGTCATCTACTGGGCCGTGGTCTTCAACAAGACGACTTCGGACGCCAACGGCATCGACACCTGGTATTGGGCGTTCACCGCGTTGATGCTCATCGTCGCCGGCGTGGTGTCCGACAAGGTCCGGGTCCGCAAGCCGTTCATGGTGGTCGGTGCCGTGGGGATGATCATCACGACGTTCGTCTTCATCCAAATGGCCAACCATTCCGACACCGGCTACTACTCGCTGGTGTTGGTGTGCATCTTCCTCGGGTTCTTCATCGGAGTGGCCTACGCCCCGTGGATGGCCGCGTACACCGAGGAGGTCGAGGCCCGGAACCCGGCGCTCACCGCCACCGGCCTCTCCGTCTGGGGCTGGCTCCTGCGGATCGTGGTGGCGGCCTCGTTCCTGGTGATGCCCCACATCATCACGACGTCCAGCCCGATCGTGGACAACAACTATTACGCCCAGCAGCTCCAGGCGATCAAGGCGGCGCAGCCGCACGTGGCATCGTCGGGCCACACCGTTCAGCCCGCTCCCCAGGCGGTGATCGACCAGCTGAACGCCACCGGTGCCCTGCCGATGCAGACCCTGGCGGCGATCCTGGCGAAGCAACCGACGACCTACGCGGCCACGCTCGCCGCGGTGACCGCGTTGCCGCCGGCCATGCAGAAGCAGGCACTGGCACTGCAGGCGTTCCAGCCGCTGGCCACGACGGTCCAGAACGGCGGGAGTGTGACTGCGGCTCAGGTCGCCTCGGTCGCCGCCGCCGGATCGCCGCAGCTGGCCGTCCTCCTGCAGAAGGAGACGGTCATCGTGCCGGCCCAGAAGGCCGCACCCAAGGAGTGGAAGACCTGGTGGTGGATCTGCCTGGGTAGCCAGGTGATCTTCCTCGGGCTGATCTTCACCATGCGGGGCCGGTGGAGCCCGCGCAAGGCCCGGGAAGACGACGAGGAGCGTGAGGCACTGGTCGCGCGGGAACTGGCCGCCATCAGGGCGGCCGGGACCTGAACCGGCCGGTGCCGGGACCTGAACCTGGTCCCGCCGGGTAGTTGTTCTCCTCTGCGTCGGCTTGTGTCGGATCCTCTGCGTCGTTGTGGCTTGCCAGCGGCTCGATTCCGACAAGGATTATCGAGATCATGACCCTCCGGCACCAGGCGCGAATTCTCGAATGTCAGCTTCACGGCCGAGTGCCGGCATCGGCCAACAGACCGAGTGGTCCTCGCGGCACTCAGTCGATCGGTCCCTCGAACCTGTTGGCGATCCTCCCCGGTCACCTCTGAGACCCTGTTGTGCTGGCATCTTCAAGCGGCAGCTCAAGTGGCGGACGTGGTGGGGGGCGAAAGCTGCGAGGATCCGGTTGGCCACCGAGACCGCCGCCCTCGCCCTCGCCCTCGCCTTCGACATCCTCACCCCGGGGTCCATCAACAACGTCCTCCCGTATGAGCGTGTGAAGGCCGTCGATCCCCAAATGGCTCACATCCATGCAGGGAGTCCCATATTGGTGCCCTTCACGCCATCTCGCATCGCGAGCACGATGCACAGGCGGTAGCCTTCGCCCGGGACGTGGTGGCGAGTGCTTGGTCGGCTACTCCGATGGAGATGACACGCGCCGTTACCGGTTCCCGACATCGCGGCAAGTAGCCGCGAACGATGAGCCCGGCGCAGCGGAGGCCGGGCGGAAGGAGGAACCATGACTCCCATGACCTCACCGAAACCGGTGCCCCAAGGTCTGAGCGTTCTCGAGGACGAGCTCTACCGCCACCTGGCCGGCCACGTCTCTTCGGAAGCCGACCTCATCGCCTCCTACCGGGAGCTGGCCGAGGCGCCCGCCACCCCGGAAGCGGCGCGCTACCTGCTGCGATTGGTGGTCGAGGACGAGGAACGCCACCACCGCGTCATGCATGAGATCGCCACCGCCCTCGGCGAGGGTATCGCCTGGAGGAACGACGCCGACACCGTGCCCGACCTGCCGCACGGAAAGCCCGACCCCGCCCTCGAGGAGGTCACCAAGCGATTCCTCGCCGCCGAACGCGCCGACCGCAAAGAGCTGCGCGCCCTGCGTAAGGAACTGCAGCCGTACCGCGACACAACTCTGTGGTCGCTGCTCATTGAGCTCATGGAGCACGACACCGCCAAGCACATCCTCCTCCTCACCTTCGTCCGCGACCACGTTGCCCGGCGCCCAAAGTAGTGAAGGAATCTCCCGACGCGAGGCTTGTAGACACGAGGCACCAGGCGAACCGGAGGCCAAGACCGCGTCGATCATCGCCGTGATGGCGAAATCACTGCCGACATCGAAGACACCGTCTTTGACTTGGATGGTCGCTCTGACGGTAAGCGCCCAGGCGTAGTCGTCGGCTTCGTCCTGAGTGACATCAAGTGCTCACTTCATCGCGTGTCACCATCGCGTCCAGTCCGCGAGATGCCCGATGACGGCCATCGTCTGTCAGAGGCAGAGGTGCAGGTGAAGGCACATGCCCAACGTTTCTCAACGTTTCCCATCCGTGCCTGGGACGTTCCGGTTCAACGTGCAGGGAGGGTTGTTTACCGGCTCCTCAGGATTGATCGGGTGAGTGGGGACCGCCACGATCGGCTGGTCAGCGGATCGAATCGGAATGGCCAGATAGCAGATCCGGGCATTCGGGAGCCGGGACCGATCCATGGCTCGGTTTGAGTTCTTCGGAAATGAAAGCACAGGGGTGCGGTGGGCTCCACACCCGGGATCGGTCCGCGAATAACCCGACCTGGCTCGGGATGATGGGAACGCCATCGGGTGGGAGAACCTGCCGAAAGCCTCTGTTTCCGACTCGGTGAATGCGTACAGCATGGTTGAAGCCAATAGGTGGCGCATGCAAAGGCCAAAGAAGGAGAACCTCATAACCAACACAGAAGCTCAGACAACCGGCGACGGTGCTAATCGCATCATCGATTCACTTCAGGACGCGGAGAAATCAGGGCTTGAGGCGGTGCGGAGGTTTCTTGACACCGTGAACGGGGTCTTCCCTGACACGAGTGCCGACGGTGGCCCGCGCCAGAAGATCATCGATTCGGCGTTCAAGATGACAGAACAACTGGTCGGCGCGTCGAATCAACTTGCGCAAAAGATTGTGAAAGTCAGCCAGAGTGCACGGGGCGAGTCCCTGAAGGTCGACCGGACGTCCAAGAAGTAGTAGTCATGGCTGCCATAACGGGGCAAGCACCCTGCGGTGTCGTCGGTGTTATCGGGCTCGTCATTGTTCTTGTGGATCGCTTCTGTTTGGGGTCTGGAGCGGTCAATGTCGGATCAGAGAGATCTGACCCGATGGCATTCTTGGCACCGACAAGATGAGAGACCCCGATGCTTGAGGACTTTCGGCACTGACCGGCCGCCCGGCGACGAGATAACGAGATATGGTACGTGAGGTACTGGGGGTGTCAGATGCAGCGGCTCAGTGGTGCGGACGCCAGTTTCGTGTACGGCGAGACGCCGAGTTGGCACATGCACGCGGGGGTGTTGGTCGTGCTCGACCCCTCAACCGCTCCGGGCGGCTTCGACGTGCATCGGTTGCGCTCGCTGGTCGAGGCCCGGAAGGGGCTGCTCGCGCCGTTCTTGCGCCGCTTGGTCAAGGTCCCCTTTGGGCTCGACCGGCCTGCTTGGGTGGACGACCCGCGCCTCGATCTCAACCGCCAGATCCGCCCTGTCGGCGTCCCGTCCCCGGGTGGTCCCCGCGAGCTCGGAGCGTTGGTTGGCGATCTGTTGGCCTTCAAGCTCGAGCCGGACCGCCCGATGTGGGAGATCTGGTTCATCGACGGCCTCGAGGATGGCCGGGTGGCACTTCTCCTGAAGGTACACCACTGCCTGGCGGACGGGACCCGGAGCGCCCGCCTGTACGAGGTGCTCTTCGATCTCGAACCCGGCGCCCCTTTTGGTCGGCCCGGTACACCCGTGCTTCAGGGTGAGCGAATCCCCCCCGGCTGGGAGATGGCCCTGCGGGCGCTGCCCCGGCTGGCAGGTACCCCGTTGCGGGCCGCCCGCACTTCAGGCCACCTCGGCCGCTCCGCCCTGGGGATGCTGCGCATGCGCGGCTCCCCGGAATGGCCGACGGTCACGGTGCCCTTTCAGGCGCCGCGCACGTCGCTCAACCAAGCCATCACTCCCCACCGCGGGTTCGCCTTTTGCTCGGTGCCTTTCTCGGGGGTCAATGCCATCAAGAACGTCTTCTCGGTAACGGTCAACGACGTGGTCCTCGGCATTTGCGCCGGTGCCTTACGTCGCTACCTGGCCGATCGTGGCGAGCTTCCGGGAAAGCCGCTGATCGCCCAGGTACCTGTCGCGGTGCATGTCGATGACGGAGGCGACGTATCCGGGGGCGCGTGGGGGAACGCGACTACCGTGATGGGAGTTGCCCTGGCCACGCAACTCGAAGACCCGGTCGAGCGGCTCAGGGCGATCCACGCCTCGGCTCACAGCGCAAAAGTGATGCAGCATGCGCTCGGGGATGACCTCATCCTCGACCTGGCTGACGTCGCTCCGCCCGTACTTCTCGCCGGCGGGGTCCGGGCTTACAGCCGGCTCCATCTCGTCGAGCATCACCCCCCGATCTTTAACCTGATCGTATCCAACGTGCAGGGTTCATCGCTCCCGCTGTACATCGCGGGGGCGCGGCTCGAAGCTAGCCACCCGATCGGCCCGTTGCTCGACGGCGGCGGGTTGAATATCACCGTGCTCAGCTACCTCGACCACGTCGACTTCGGCTTCGTCGTATGCCCGGAGATCGTGGAAGATCCCTGGCAACTTGCGGACGCGACGTCGGCGGCGTTCGCCGAACTCGAGAAGGCGGCAACCAGGAGCACCTCGCCCTCAAAGATAACGAAGAAGACAAAGACGAGAGCCGACGATGGTGCCGGTGCCTGACGAGTTGCAAGGGGTGGCGGAGCACGGGCCGGTGCTACCTGCGGCGGAACTGTCCCCGGCAATGGTCTGGTGCCGCGGTCGGCAACGTTTGCCCGGTTTGTGTCGAGCCAATCCGCCGTGGCTGGCGCCCGATCCGTCTGATTGATGTGTAACAGCTGGGCCACTCCGTGAGGGTAGTGACTGCCGCACCTGCCGGTTCGGCGTGCGTTGGGAGCCGGCGGGGAGTCCGTGTGGGGCGTCATTCCCAGGGTCGCCCAGCCATGGAGTCGGCCACGTCCTCGACGGTTCGGCGCAGCCGATCCTCCATCCGGGCCAGCAAGTGCGCCATACCAAGGGCGCCGTCTACAGATCTTCCAGGAGCATCATCATGGTGAGAGGGTCGATTGGCGATGCGACGAATCCGTAGTGTTCGTAGGATTCCTTGGCGCCTTCGTCTTTGGCGTGCACGAGTAGCAGGCGTACGCCAACGGACACCGAGACTTGCATGGCCTTGAGCATGAAGTGTTTGAGGAGTGCGGCACCAAGGCCGTGCCCCTGGTGCTTGGAGTCAACCGCCATTCGCCCGAGAAGGATGGCGGGGATCTCGTCGGGCTGATCGCGCCCGAACGGCTTCGGTGCCGACGAACGGATCACCGATGCAGTGGACGACGCGTAGAACGCCACGACTCGACCGGTCTCGGTCCTTGTGACCACCCAGGTGCGACTCGTGCCGGAGGACTGGTTCCCGAGGGCCCGACGAACGAGCCAACCGTTGAGTGCCGGCGTGCCGCAGTCGAATCCGGCCAGGACGTGTTCGCTGGTGAGCAACTCCGGACCGGCAAAGCTCACCGGGCAGGTTCCTCCAACACTGTGGGATTGGCAAGGAGTTGGGCCATCCGCAAGGGCAGCGACGCCGGAGCCGAGATCAGTGCCTGAAGCTCTTGCCAGGCTGCGTCATCGACAACGAACACTCGACGGTCGGCCAGGTCGACCTCGGCGGCTTCGACCGCGTGCCGGAGCACGTATTCGCTCGCCGATTCGCCTCGGGCTTCGGCAGCGCTACGGAGGATGGCGTCTTGAGCGGAGGTCAGACGCAGGTTCAGTCGTTCGGTCTTCGAGGCCATGCATACAGTGTACACCAATTGCCGTACATCTACCCTGGGGCAGGCAGTGCCGTCGGGTACGGCCCCTCGTTGTTCACCCCGACCTTGGGACATCCCGACGGGCCCTCAATCCCTGGCGGGAACCTCGCAAAAAATAGACACCAGAAGGTGTATAGTGGTGCTGTGGGACGAACTCAGATCTACCTCGGCGATGACGAGCTGGAGCTACTTGACCGTATGGCCCGAACAACCGGGGCGTCGCGCTCGGAGTTGGTCCGACGAGCCGTACGGAACACCTTCGGCGAGAAGACCAAGGCCGAGCGACTCCAAGCCCTTGAAGCGAGCGCCGGGGCATTTCGCGGCCAGCGTCTGACGGGCGCGGACTACGTGGATGTGCTTCGTGGCGACTTGAACGAACGCTTGAACCGACAGGGCCTTGGGTGAAGCTGCTGGATACAAGCGTCGCCATCGATCATCTGCGGGGCGCCCAGCCAGCGGTCGATCTTCTCCGGCGGCTCGTTGGCGAAGAAGAACCGGTGATCTCCAGCGAAGTTGTCCGCTTTGAACTCCTCGCTGGCGTACGAGCCAAGGAGATCGATGCTCTGGAGCAGTTCTTTTCGGCCGTCACCTGGGTCCCCGTCGACGAAAGCATCTCCCGCACCGCCGGTGAGCTTGCCCGGCAGCACCGACGTGCCTACGTTGGGATAGACGACGCCGACTACCTGATCGCCGCCACTGCGCTGATGCTCGACGCGGACCTGTTGACGATGAACGTTCGTCATTTCCCGATGCTCACCGGCCTGCGTCCGGCCTATTGACCTCCACGGGTCAGGGCCGTGCCGGAACGACACAGCGGCCGTTTATCGAGCCGAGTGAATTCGACCCCGGATCAGCGATCGCGAGCATCCCACCCCGCACAGAACGACGCGCCAGAACGACGAACGCCGACCGCCAGAGAGCAGCGCAGGCACTTTGGGAGTGGTGCGTGGCGTTGGCGCGAAACGCGCTACGCGACATTGCCGCGGGGGACCACCCACTGCATCGGTTGACCAGTCAGCTTCGCGATGCGCTCATAATCGGAGTCGTAGTGCAACACGGTAAGTCCGGTAGCTTCGGCGCAGGCGGCGACCAGCAGGTCCGGCAGCGGAACAGAGCGATGTTGCGACTGGTCGGCTAGCAACGACTGCACCTCCAGCGCTCGGTCGACGACGCCATCGGTTACCGGTACGCGTGGCATGGCTCGCAGCACCTCCGCCAGATCGCGGTACGTGGCCGGACTTGGCGCGCTGTAGAGAAGTTCGAGGTCGACGATCCCGCAAGTTGCTATCCGCCCCGCCAGGAGCAGCGGTTCGATCACGCCCCGCACTTCTGGACGAGTATCGCTACGCGTGAGTGCGCTCTTGTCCGCCAGGTACGTCGCCATGCCCAGTCAGCGCCAGGCGCCGGCCATCACACCGGGATCGTCGAGCTGGAGTCGCCCGGGCGTGAACAGCAGCTCAACGAGATGTCGACGCTGCTGCAGCTTGATCACCTCGTCAAGGGCCGCATCCACGGTGTCGGTCAGCGTCCGGGTACCGAGGATCTCCTTGGCCGACTCCACCTTGCCGAAGTCGACCTCGAATGACGTCTTTCGCTTCGCAACAGTGGCCACACGCAGAGGATAGCAGATCATCATGGTACAGATAGGGGATCCGTGCGATTACTCCTATCGGAATTCGCCTCAGAGATCGGACGACCGGAGCGAGCGCTGGCTGCAGGTCGCCATGCACGTCGGTCATCACGACACCCCCGCCACAGGGCGGTTGTCCGTGGCCACGGAGACTTGCTGTCGGCCGTGTGAGCACCGCCGTACTCGGGGTAGAGAGGGCAGTCGCAACTCATACGTGCGAAACGTGGAATCCCGATGGGGTCCGGGCATTGTCGGGCAAGCCGACCGCGAGGAAGGCCCAAACCCCAGCGGGGAAAGGATGACCCGAGAAGCGAATGCCGGCAGTCGAAAGGCAACAGGAAACCGGGACATATGACCAGCCGCTCCGTGTGTGGTCCCGCATAACTGGCCGGATAGGGGCGCATGCCCGACTCGAAAGGGTGCCGACGCGGGTCAGGTGGGCCTGTGAGGTAGACGATGACTGAAGACACCAGAACCGATGGGCACGTTGGACGCCACGGCACTGCCGTGGTGAACGGACCTGAGGACGACGACATTGGCTCGCTGTCGATTGACTGGCAGCGGGTCGAAGCCGACGCACGGCGTCTGCGGCAACGCATCTTCACGGGCCTGCTTGAGCCCGGTGCGAGGACAGTCGCAGGGTGGCTGGGCCGCCTGTGGTGAGAAGAGGCGAAGGTGAGCTGGTCCAGGGAGACCGGATCTGACCGGCGTTCGATCTGAGTCAGTGAGCGGGATCCAGATCTCGAAGTTGGCCCCATGGAGATGAGCTGAGCTGCCCGAGTGCGCCGACCTCGCTGTCACCTCGGGATTGACCGGTCGTCGCGTCGACGGGGAACAGGCCCCAGGCGTCGGCTCCAGCCGACTCTTGGTTCGTGAGCCGACTCGGGCCGCTGTGCGGGAAGGTGCCTGGCGGTCCCTGCTGGAGCACCAGCCAGACGAGGGCGCCGGGTGGACACCCACGGAACTGGCACTGGGTCAGCTCTCCCTTGGAGGCTGCGGCGAGGTCAGCCAGTGAGACGAGCTTGGCCTCGGTCGTCACGTCAGGCCGGGTGTTCTGGAAGCGAGCCAGGATCGTCGAGCGTGGCAGCACGCCCGGCGGGATGTCGGCCGGCGACTTGGTGACGACCTGGTGCACGGCCGCGGTGGTGGGGGATGATGGTGGGCTTGCAGCCGGGGTGCTACACGCCGAGGTGGCAGCAGCGACAACACTGAGGCTTGCAGCAACCGCCACTGCACCCCACGCTCCCGCCCTGCCCGAAACTCTCATCACCGGCCTCCACCACCGGGGTTTACAACCGTGGTCGTCTGACGTGTTGGCGCCTGCATTGCTCCGATCCGGCGCCGAACAACGCTCGAGAACGACGGCCACCGCCATCCTGACCGCAGCGCAGAACGAATCCTCTTTGAGTCAAGTGGGTAATTTCGAGGGCGTCCGGGCGCGACAGATCACCCCGCCGTCGAGGGGCGCGACTGCCTATGGTGTGGTGGGTCCGGGAGTGACTTCGCCGAAGAGCCGGTCGTCAGGGTGCAGAGCCGGTCACGCAGGCTACGAGTCGTTCCCGTTTGTCCTCCCGGGCCCTATTTTGCTGCGTCGACCACCAGGCGCCGGTAGACGGTGTTGGAGATCTGGCGCTTCAGCGATCGGATCGCCTCCCGCTTGGTCTTGCCCTCGGCCACCTTGCGATCGAAGTAGGCGCGCCCCTCCGAGTGGGTGTGGCGGATCTGNNATTGCGGTTCCCTCGGCGTGACAGCCGGTGGGCCTCCCGACCTCCAGAGGACACCTCGATGTGCCGACGCCACGACGAGATTCCTGGGGAGCTCAAATTGTGACACTGTGGCCATCGTCCCAAACCAGGCAACCTCACGGCTAGCCCCTCGTCCTACGGACGGTCATTCAGGGTCCCTGCGGGGCCCAAATTAGCTGACTTGGCGGTCGCGGTTCTCCCAGTAGCCCCGCCGCAACTCGCGCTTCAGGGGCTTGAAAGCGCCCGACAGCGGCAGCGGACCGTCATGGAATGCTACCGACTTCGGGACCTTGAATCCTGCCAGGATCTGGCGTGCATATCCGATCAGGTCCTCGGCCGTCGCCGTCATGCCCTGCTTGAGGACGACGATGGCGAGGACGGCCTCGCCCCAGGCCTCGCTCGGGATCCCGATCACCGCGACTTCTTGCACGGCGGGGTGAGTGGCGATGGCGTTCTCCACCTCAATGGAGTACACGTTCTCCCCGCCCGTGACGATCATGTCCTTCATCCGGTCGGTGAGGTGTAGGAGGCCTTGGCCATCGATGAAGCCCATGTCGCCGGTGCGATACCAACCGTCACGCATCGCCGCTTCGGTCTCTTCCGGCTTGTTCCAGTAGTCGCGCATGAGGTTCCCGCCACGGGCGCACACTTCCCCCGCCTCTCCCTGAGGGAGAGCGTTGCCGAGTGAATCGGTGATGCGCAGTTCGACGCCGACCACCGGCCTGCCCGCTGCCGTGAGCACACTGCCGCCTATCCGGTGCTCCTCGGGGCCGAGGAACGTGAGCACAGAGGCCGCCTCGGTCATCCCGTACCCCTGGAAGAAATCGGTGTCGGGAAGCATCTCTATCCATCGGGTGATGAGGGCCTGCGAGATCGGGGCTGCCCCATACACCAGCTGGCGCAGCGACTGCAGGGACTCGACCGAGAAACCCTCGACCTGATCGAGCATGGACAGCATGACCGGGACCACCATCGTCGTGTCGATCCTCTGCTCCTCGATGACGCGCAGCACCAGTTCCGGGTCGAACAGCGGGATCGTCACCGAGGTCGCTCCGCTGGCGGGGATGCCAAGCACGCCGGCGACGACCGCAGCGTGGAACATGGGCGACTGGAACAGGAACCGCCGCTCCTCGCGAAGATCTATCTCGAATAGCACGTGGTACACGTTCAGCACCTCGGCCCGCTGCTGGAGCAAGGCGCCCTTCGGGAGGCCGGTCGTCCCTCCGGTGTACATGAGAATGGCAGCATCCTCCTCCTCGGGCTCGGGTGGCATCACCGGCTCACCCGCCGCCAGCAGGTCCTCGTAGCCGAGGGTGTCGTCGTCACGGCCCGTGATGCCGTCGCCGACCTTTCCGCCAATGATGACGAGCTTGTCGATCTTCGCCCCTTCCTCGTCTCGGGCGCGGTCGAGGAGCGTGGCGAACAACGGGTCGGTGAAGACCACCTTGGAACCGGAGTCGTTGAGGACGTACGCCAGCTCGGCTGGGGTGAAACGGATGTTGAGCGGATTGATAATGCCTGCTCCGAACATCGCGGCGTGATACAGCTCCAGAAACTCATGCCCGTTCATGGCGAGCACCGCGAACCGGTCGCCCGGCTCCACGCCCAGCTCACTTCGCATAGCGCTCGCCAGCCGCAACAAACGGTCAATGTGGGTGGCGAACGTGCCTTCGTAGCGCACGCCGTCGCGCGTCAAGTCGACGAACGCGACCTTGTCGGCCAGACGCTCGGCGCGCGGCAGCAAGAACCTTGGATAGACGAGCTCCTTCATGAC
Source organism: Acidimicrobiaceae bacterium (assembly GCA_003133325.1). GTDB lineage: Bacteria > Actinomycetota > Acidimicrobiia > Acidimicrobiales > RAAP-2 > DASZIT01. Next base: position 18,426 of record PKXA01000027.1, read on the forward strand.
AATCCACCACTTTCGATAACGGTTTCGGGAGAATGAGTGCTGACGGGCACCAGCATCACGATTGGGTCGCTCAGTCTTGATTGGCAGCCCCACTGACAGTGCAATGACGTGAGAGCGGGCGGACCGAGGCACTCTCGTGTCGTTACGGGCAAGCGAACGATGGGAAGCTTCAAGCGGGACCCCCTGACGATGTCTCCCGCTGGGTGTTCCACCAACGGGACAACTGCCACCGTACCCTGAGGGGCACTGTTGCGCCGAGGGATCGCATGGTGGCGGCGGAAGTGTTCAAATGAAGCGTAAAGCTCACTCTGCCCTCCACGCCGGGACTGTCGACGTCCACTGGCTTTCGGTCCAAGCCTGAAGTGATTCCATTGGCGGTGCGCTGGTATCTGCGATTCAGGCTGTTTTGCCAGGTTCTTGTGGAATTCCTCGCTGAACGCTGCATGGAGGCCGATCACGTCACCTTGTACCCGAGGGTGCAGGGACTCACCCCGCTGCTGATCGACGCGGCCCGGCCGTTCCAGCATGAGCTGGCGGTCGCAAGGTCGTCGACGAGACCAATGTGAAGCGCGCCGGTCGTTGGCGTCGCCTCTACCGGGCGGTGGACGAGTACCGCCAAGCCACCAGCGTGGATGCATCAGCCCGACTGGCGTCATGGCGGCCCGCAGATTCTTCACTGTGGCGCTCACCGCCCATGGTCAACCGGACGAAGTCGTCGCAGACGGGGTTCCGGCCCTGGAGCGTGTGATCGGGGAGCTGACTTCCGCCGTCCTCCACAATTCCGGGACGTACGCAATCGTGTCGAGTATGACCACGGCCGGCTCAAGGCTTGCTTGCGGCCGAGGCGGATGTCAAAGACCGACCGGACGGCAAAGCTGACCATTCGCTGTCACGCCTTCACCCAAGATCTGTACCGGGGCCACCACGGACTCGGCGTCTATGCCCAAAACCGTCTTCTCCGAGTCGCGACAGCGCTGGACGAACCCGCCTCAACAATCTGATTGCATCGTCATCCGATTCGGGTCACCCATGCCACCCGATCGAACAACGCACGGAGCCGAGCCTCATCCAGAGCGACCCGGGGGACCTGACCCGATGGCGGCCCGGCAACCGGCCTTACGGCACGGGTGGTGGAACGAACAGCGAACGGCACCGCCAGGGCGCCGTGGGATGCCCTCGACGACGCCAAGTCCCTGCCACTTGGCATCCAGATGACACGTTGGACACGCCAGGGGGTTTGGAGCAGAGGATCGGCTTCATGCTTTGATCACGCGGATGTCCGGATCCGCCGTGACCGGGCGACGAGGACGCGACGGGTCTCGAGACGGCCGGCACGCATGAAGTCGGGCCATTCTGTGGTGTTGAGGAACTGCCGGTAGAACCCCACCCCGCGGACCTTGCCGTAGGGCACGGGCTCGATCATCATCACCTCGGCTTCGGCCTCGAGCCGGGAGAGATTGGTCCTCGCCAGCTCCACTTGCTGGCAGGTGCGAATTTGGCTGGCAATGGAGAGGATGCTGTAGCGCCGGTCCTGCCAGCCGGAGGCGTCCTCGCCGACGAACCCCCGCGGGTAGAAGCCGTTGATCGCCAGCACCACCTCGGGCGGCTTCTCGATGTCGAGGACAGGCCGCACCGGGAAGATGTCGACGATGCCGCCGTCGCACCAGGAGCAGGCGCCGAGCCGCACGGGTTCGATGAACAACGGCAAGGCGATCGCCATGTGGATGGCCCGGGCGACCGGCAGGTCCGGGTAGGTGCGGGGGCCGATGTATTCGAGGCGGTTCTCTTCGATATTCCAAATAGGAGCGTAGGCGGGGATCGGCATCTCGCCGAGGGTCATGTCGCCGAGCAGCCGCCGGTACGACGCCTCGATTCGCTCACCCCGGACGATGCCGGCGAAGCCTTTGGCCGCCAGCGGAACCATTGAGGCCAGCTTCGGCCAGTCGAGGTCGACGTACTCGTCGGGGCGGATGCCGAGTGTGAAGGCAGCGACCTCGTCGGCGGGGATGCCGGCGGCGATGGGGAACCCGAATAGAGCGGACCCCGAGCAGAGCGAGATGACCGATGGACGAACACCTGCTTCTTCCAGTGCCCTGGCGGCACCGACGAGCGAGGCGAGAGCCCCGCTGCCCCCGGTCGCAACCAAGGCAAGTCGACGCCGCTTCAGGTCGGCGATCCGGAGGGGCTGTGCCGGTGGGAACGGGTGGAGGTCGGGCTGTCGTCGCTGCTCGAGGGGAAAGGTCACCAGAGCACGCCGGGCGTCATTGAGCAGCCCGGCATCCTCGCGGACGCCCTCGACGAACTCCCTGGTCCGGGTGATGATGTTGAAGTACTGACGAACGCGGAATACGTCGAGCATGGTGCCGAGCACATGTCCTATTGTCCGGCGAGATTGCTTGCCAGGATAGAGTCCAACGGCCCTTTGCCAGGGTCTCTGGTGCAGCAGGACCTTCGCCTCTTCCTAGCGGCCCACTGCCCGCCTACGCTGAGCCATGGATCTGCAGAGAGGGGTGGAGATGGGCGTTCTCATGCGCATTAGCGGCGCCTTCTCCTGGCACATGGAGCGGGATCCCATGTCGGGGCCGATCGAGGTCGCCGGCGTTGGCACCGAGACGGGTGCCCGACTGGGGGTTTCTCGAGTCGAGTTCGTTCGAGTTGTCGTCCAATCGGCGGAGACACCATGAAGGCCAATTCATTTCGTTCGCGCACCGTCCGGATTCACGGCCACGACGTCAGCTACCGGATGGCCGGCGAAGGACCGGCGATCGTCCTGATCCACGGGATTGCAGGGAGTTCGACGACGTGGCGGGGGGTGATGCCCTCTTTGGCTGAGCACTACACGGTGGTCGCTCCTGACCTGCTGGGCCACGGACAGTCGGCCAAGCCCCGCGGTGACTACTCGCTAGGCGCCTACGCGAGTGGGATCAGGGACCTGCTGACTGTGCTGGGCAAGGAACGCGTCACCCTGGTCGGCCACTCCCTCGGAGGTGGTGTGGCTATGCAGTTCGCCTACCAGTTCCCGGATTGGGCCGAACGGTTGGTCCTGGTCGCCTCGGGAGGACTCGGCAAAGAGGTCAGCCCGCTACTCAAAGCGGTGACCCTCCCCGGCGCCGAATACGTGCTCCCACTTTTGCTCCATCCGCGGATTCGGGAACTAGCAGAGTGGCCCGGTGTCATGGCCCGCCGGGTGGGCTGGCGGCCGAGTGACTCCTTGACCGAGGTATGGCGCAGTTACACCTCTTTGACCGACCGACATGGCCAGATGGCTTTTGTCCACACCGTCCGCTCGGTGATCGACGTCGCCGGTCAGCGAGTAAGCGCCCATGACCGGCTTTACCTGGCCGCGGCGGTTCCGACCCTGATCGTCTGGGGCGACCACGACCGCATCATTCCCGTGGCTCACGCCTACCGGGCGGCCGAGGCCATTCCCGGCGCCCGTCTCGAGATCCTCGAAGGTGCCGGGCACTTCCTACCGTGGCGGGACGCCGACCGTTTTCTGGCCATTCTCGAGGATTTCCTGAAATCGACCACACCCGCTCATGTACCCGAAGAGCGCTGGCGGAAGTTGCTGACTAGCGCGCCGCCCGATGACGAGGAGGAATAGCCGTCACCGACGAGCCGGAACACCATGATTGCGTTCAAGCCTCGATCCACCGAAAGACTGTCGGTGTGCCGACGGGATAGCATTTCATTCTGTCGGTTGACACCATCGGAAACGTCTGAGGTCCTCACCGGCAATCAGGGCGTGACCCTCAAGAGGTAGTGCCGCTGCTTGAGCCGGGAGTGGCTTGGGGCCTGGGCGGGCCACTCCGAAGAGCGTAGTTCAGGTTCGAAGCGACAGCTCTCGGACATCATTGAAGCACGCCCACAACGCGGTGGCCATGGCCATTGTGTCGGCACGTGGAGTTGAGTTCGGTGTGATTGGGTCGGAACGGCGATGAACTTCTGGCGGATGGTGTTGGCCCCGACCAGGCCATGGTGATCGAGCCCAGGCTGGGCGACTCACCGGACCATGCCGTGGGCGGGACCGCCCAGGACCGCCCAGGCAGCGTTGGCGTTGAAGTCCCCGAGGGACAGTTGACGAGTCCTGTTCCTTCCTTGAGGTCCCGGATGGCGAGTTCGACGACCGCGTGGAGACGGTGATCGGCACCGAAGAAGACAGCGGTTCCTCCCCTGATAGGTGATGAAGGCGTGGTGGCGCCACGAGGGGAACAACTCGGCCCGCATTGCCGACAAGACAAGCCCGGCGCACGGCGAGACACTGCTTGTCGTCGAAGGGCACCGCAAGCCGTTCCGGGTTATGCGATTCGGTCTGCCCCGGAAAGACGCCCTTCTGCAGTCGTGTGGTGTGTGCTTCACCGAATCACATCGTCCCAACTCAGGGGCATCGTCTGCGCATGGTCAGACCTCAGACAATGAGGTCAGGGGCGGTTCTTCGGTGGATCGAAATTCAGGGGCGGTTCGACCGGATGGTGATCCCCGGCCAGCTCGAGCACTTCTTCGAATCCCTCGCGGAAACACTCTATGAGCACGTCGTAGTCGGGCACCGCCGCGGTGTCGATCGTGAAGCCCACGCAGCACGTTCCGCAATAGGTGAGCAGCGTGATGTTCAACGATGAGCCGGTCGTCGGACCGAACGCGTAGTACCCCGACACCGGTGCCCCGGCAAGGTAGAGCGGGACATTGATGCCCGGCACGTTGCTCGCCAGGAAGTCAATGTGCTTGAGCATGCTTCCGACCACACCTGACGGGAGCAGGTTCAATGTGCCGGCGATGGTGTTCGACAGCGGCAGCGCACGCTCGTCGCGGGCAACGCGGCACTGCTGGCCGGTGAGCCGAACGCGTTTGGCAGGGTCGGCTATCCCAACGGGTACCTTGAACCGGGAGAGCGTGATCCGATTGCTCGCGGCCGGGTCTCCCTCTTTGCGGATCGAGATCGGCAAAGTGATCCTGAGCTCTCCCACTGAGACACCGTGTCGCTCGTGGTAGCGACGTAGCCCGCCTGTGACCGAGGCCACGAAGGCATCGTTCAGTGTGCCTCCCGCCGAACCTGCCGCGTGTTTCAGGTCGTCGAGATCCACGGCGATCATATTCAGGTGCCGGTCGAGGCTTCTGCCGGTCATTACCGGTGAGAGGGTGTCAGAGACCGGCTGCACGAATCGACCGATCGAGCGCGCCGTTTCCAGCGCGTCGGATGCCGAGTGCAACGGATCACGGGCGATGTGCATCGCAGTAGGCAGCGCCTTGGCCAGTCCGTGGCGAATCGTCTCGAAGACGCGGTGCGTGTCGTAGGCGAGCGACTCCCGGACGAGCTCAACTGTGCCCGGCACTTGACCGTGCTTCTCCGGCGCTGGGACCGGGTTTCCGGGATCGGGCTGACTCGTGGTCTCGAACAACAGAAACGCCAGTTGCGCGCCGCCGATGCCGTCGGTCAGTGAGTGGTGGACCTTCATGACCAACGCCGCACGGTCGCCGACCAGGTGCTCGACGAGCGTGAACTGCCACAGCGGCCGCGACCGGTCGAAACCACTCATCGCCTCGATCCGGGCGAAGTCGAGCACAGTGGCAGGAGTGTGCGGCCTAGGGGAGTCGATGCGGCGCAGGTGCAGTGATAGGTCGAAGTCCGTGTCGACCCAGAGCGGTGTCGCGAGCCGACCCGGTGGCTGGACCGGGTGCTGCCGGAAGCGCGGGGCAAGCCGGGTCGCTCGCTCGAGCCGAGCCGCGAGCACATCGAAGTCAGGCCGGGCGTCGAGCCAGGCGACGGCGAGGATTGTCGCGCGAAGCCCGGGGTCGTTCTCGAGGTACCACGAGAACGCATCAGTCTCTCGCATGAACAGTTCAGTTTGCTCGGTCATAACTGCCCCCTTGTGCCCCAACGCCTCAGTTCGAACCTAGAGCACTCTGGTCACCAGTTCCAGAGTCGAAAGTCAGGTTTCGAGTACGCGGTGAAGGTGCCCGGTCGGCTCCGCCGGGGCTGATCCTGAGAGTACCTCCTGGTCAGATGGCCTGCACTGATCGCGAACACCGGCGAATCGATGAGCATTGCGTATGTCACGTTGAACGACCCGATTCGAGTCCGCTCCCATGGAGCCGTGACGCTTCCGAACCTGGAAGCGCTCATGCCCACTGCGATGGCCGAGCCATTTTGCTGGCGCATTATCGGACATCACGGCCACCGCCAATGTTCGGCAGTTCGGACGGGACGGGACCTTTGCCTCAAAGTATTCGCTCAGCGCGGGCTCGCGCACCCTGTGTCGCACGTCCCCAGAACTCTTTCCGAAAGACCCTTTCCCAAGGGCCGCCACTGGTCGTATGGTGCAATCAGGCCGCTGGCGAGAAGGGGGGTGCGAGGTGGAGCGACTGAATGCGCTCGATGCCGAGTTCCTTCACTTGGAGGACGGGATCGTCCACATGCACATTGCTGGGGCCAGTGTGTTCGACGACCCGCCGCCGCCATTTCACGAAGTCGAAGCGCTGGTCGCCTCGAAGCTGCACCTGATTCCGCGATACCGCCAGCGTATCCGCTCGGTACCGTTTGAGCTAGGGCGCCCGGTGTGGGTCGACGACCCCCATTTTGATATCGGCTACCACTTGCGGCACATGGCCTTGCCCGCGCCCGGTGACGACGCGGCGTTCTGCGGACTGATGGGACGGCTCATGTCCCAGCCGCTGGATCGTGAGCGACCCCTGTGGGAGGCGTGGATCGTCGAGGGCCTCGAGGGCGGACGCTGGGCGTTCGTGTTCAAGGTCCACCACTGCATGGTCGACGGGATCGCCGGCGTCGAATTGCTCACCGTCTTGTTGGATCTCGAGGCCGACACCACCCTCGCCGAGCCGCAGCCCTGGGCGCCGCACTCGGAGGCGCCGGGTGTGCTGAAGGTGCTCGACGCGTGGGCTGGGCTCGTGGCGAGCACCCTTGCGGCCACCAGAGCCATCCCGGGATCCATCGCCCATCCGGTCGCCACGGCCCGCTCCACCCTCATGACCGCGGAGGGAGCTGTCCGCTTCATGCGGCGCCTGGCGCCGACCCGCCCCCTGTCGATCGAGGGCCCGATCGGCCCAAACCGAGTCTGGGCCCATTCCTCTGCGAGCCTTGCAGACGTGAAGACGATCCGCTCTGCGTTCGGCGGCACGGTGAACGACGTCGTGCTTGCGGCGGTCTCGGGTGGCTATCGGGCACTGCTCATGGAGCGCGGCGACGATGCCGACCGGGCCGTCGTCCGCTCGCTCGTACCGGTGTCGACGCGCCACGACGACGGTCGCGGGGTGCCGGACAACCGGGTCTCCGCCCTGCTCTATGAACTTCCGGTGCAGATTGCCGACCCGGTCGAGCGGCTCCAGGTCGTGCACGATCAGATGACCAAGTTGAAGTCCTCCCACATCTCGGAGGCGGGTGAGGCGGTCACCACGATCGGCAATCTCGCCCCGCCGATGGTTGTCGGCCCCGTCAGCCGAATGGCGATCCGCTCCATGCACCTGTTCGGGCAGCGCTCGCTCAATACCGTCACGACGAACGTGCCCGGACCGCAGTTCCCCCTGTACTGCCTCGGTCACGAGATGCTGGAGTACCGTCCATTCGTCCCCATCAGCCACGGGCTGCGTGTCGGAACGGCCATCTTGTCCTACAACGGGAATCTCTTCTTCGGCGTCACCGGGGACTATGAGACGATGCCAGACGTCGGAGTGCTGGCGACAGCGGTGGCATCGGGCATCGAAGATCTCCACGGCCGCGCGCTCCTACGGCTCGGCAACCACCGTTTCAGCGGACCGCTCCCGAAGAGGGCGGGATGATCCCATGAGCGCGGGTGCAGTCCAGTTCGACCGCTCATTCACCCATAATGGCCGCCGCCGGTCATGCGCCCGTCGCCTCGTGTAAGGCTGAGGTTGCCCTGTTTTCGTGCTCAGGAAGTGCTCCGATCGCGGAAGGAGGGATCTGTTTGAGCAGCCGGTCAGTGGCCACGGATCGACGGGAGTGTGTGCACTTCGTCTCGCGCTCCGCCGACGGGTTTCGCTGTGTGACGCGCCCGCTGATCGCGCTACTTGACGGACGGGCGCCTGACAACCATCAAGGTTCACGCAAATGTCATGTGCATATCCACTCGGAATGGCGAATGATGGTGATACAGCTGGCGCGGGAACTGCGGCTCTGGCGCCTGACCGGTCCCAAGTTGGGAGAGCTAGATTCCGGGCGCATCTCGTCGCGAAGGAGTCGAAGGAGTCGAAGGAGTCGAAGGAGTCGAAGGAGTCGATCGGCGGTCGTGGGTGCGAAAGAAGGTGAATCTTGACTTTGAGCTCATGGGTCGTCGTAGGCCTTGACAACGGCGGCACTTGCAACAGCGCGACGGTGCTCGATGACTCGGGACGCTTCTTGGTGGACAGACTGGTTGAGAGCCCCAGCCACGTCCAAGATGGCCCGGATGTGGCGGTCGGAGCTCTCGAGGAGGCCCTCGACCAGGTGCTCGGCCTCACAGGCGTGGCGCGGGAGTCGGTGCACGCCGTCGGTCTTGGGACGCCAGGCCCGGCGAGCGCGGATGGTGTGATCTCCTCGAAGGGCGCGACGAACTTCCCCCAAACGGCCTGGCACGGGTTCGACTTTCGCGGCGCGCTTGAGCGTCGCCTTGGCGTTCCCGTCACCTACAACAACGACGGCAATGCCGCCGCGCTCTACGCCCATCACGTGCACTTCGGGAGCGAGGCGGCATTGCACTCCTCGGTCTCGGCGATCGTCGGCACAGGCCTGGGGGGCGGAGTGATAGAGGCAGGGCGGGTCATCCGCGGAGCTGCCGGGATGGCAGGCGAGCTCGGCCACGTCCACATACCGATGCAGGGACTGCTCGCTGACGGACAGCCAGTTCCGGAATGCAAGTGCGGCTTCTTCGCCGATGCCGAGAGCGTCGCCTCGTTGACAGGGATCGAAAAGAACCTGCTGCCCTACTGGCTGACGCGCTTCCCCGACCACGAACTCGCGAGAGCCGGGTCGATCGGCGAGGCAGCGAAGCTCGTCCGAGGCTACGGAGACTCCGACGACCCACTGGCACTCGAGATCCTCGGCCAGCAGGCGATGGCGCTCGGGCGGCTCTTCACGATCGCGAGCAACTTCATCGATCCGAGTGCCTACTTCGTCGGCGGTGGCGTCGTCGAAGCCTCGCCGAAGTTCCGCGAGTGGTTCCTCGCACAGGTCCGCGAGCACACGTTGCTCCGCTATGAGCAGCTCAAGGTGGCGACGTTCGCGCTCATCCCCGATCGGGACATGGCGGGTGCCCGAGGGGCCGCGCTCGCGGCTTTCCACTCGCTGGTCAACGCCCTCTGAGCGGCAGCGGGCGGCGGAGGAAGCCGCACCCGCACATCGCACCCGATATTCGCCTCGGTCGAGGTGGATGATCTGGTCGGATGCGAACTGCTACCGCGGTGCCGGGCCAGCGGGTGGAACTCCGCGTAGGCTGCGGCGAGGTCATACAGCGCCCTCTTCCGTTTCGGCTGAACGAGGAGCCGTGCATGAGCGCGAGAGTCCTCGGTGCGAGCCCGAAGGTCGTGAGAATCCCCAAAGATCCCACCAACTGTGTTGGTGTCGTGTCGACTTTCATTCCTGTCCAGAGTCACCGACGGACAGAATTGGTCCAGGTCAAACCAAATCTGATGACGCAACAGAACAGCGGAGAATGGCAGGACGGTGCCGCCGTCTCATGACCCTGACCGGACCTGGAACCAAGAAGGCGAACTGTGGAAGAAGTGAGCAAACTGCCCTGTAGGGCCCGCAGTGTTCAGACCTGAGCGTTCGGAATTGCGAAGTTGTCCATCCAGTTGTCGGTCTTTTCGCCCATACTCGGTCGTATTGAGCGGACGGACTGGACGATTCGACCCACCTGAACTGGAAGGACAGCACTTACCTGTATCCAATGGACATGCCTGTCCACTCCCTCAAGGTGGAGACACGGGTTCCAACTCCGTGGGAAGTGCTCTGGAAGTCCAGGTCAGCGGCCATCTGTGCCTGTGGATCGGTAGTGCATCCGACCAACTCGCACTTACCGGGTCCGTCGATACCGACCCCAAGGCTCCACACACGTTGTTGTCCCAAGATGCCCCAAGGAACACACGGCCAGCGGTCCGCCCCGATGGCCGCCATCTCTCACCTTGAGCTCGAACGCCCGTTCGATGTCGGGGTGAGGACTCGGGACTTTTGGCACTTTTGACCAACACGCCGCGGCGCAAGAATGGCTACGCGGCAGAGCAATCAATGGAGGAGTACAAGTGTTCGGTATCGCGCAATCTGAAAGACGGCCGGTCCGAGTCCGACAGTTGGTCCGCGGAGGCACGAGTCTCCCAGTCACTCGGTGCGTTCTTGCCGTGCAATCTGGGGTGTCCCCCCTGATTGAACGGGCTCAGCTGGGAACACTCGCACACATTGCGTCCACTCCTGGGCGTTGTGGCCCGAGGCCGCATAAGGGTGGGGGGGAGTGCGCCGTCGGTCCAAGCGCTGATAGCGCTGGCATAGGGCGAGGGGAAGTGATTCCTCAACCGCGTGGCCGGCCTTGCGCGGTCAGTCCCAATGAGTATCTTCGCCGGTGTATCCACAGAGTTCTGACTGGTGCAGGTGGTTCGGTCGAGACCGTCCAGACCCACCGGAACGGCTATCCAAAAGGGACTGTGCAGACCCAGCACCTCACCCGCGGCGGGCTCGTCTGCGGTCGGCGGTACCGGAAGAACATCGGCTGCACCGAAAGCAGATCCAGGCCGGTTGGGTTGGTGGAGAACCAGGCGAAACTCAAGCCGGCCTGGTTCGGTGAGCCGGCTGGTCAACTGAGGAGGGCGTCTGTACGCTCGACCTGCTTTGTTGGCAAGAACCTATGACCAAGCAGGCCATGCCCCCGCCGGTGAATGACAACGGTGCATCGGTCGCCCCCCCGCCGCCTCCGGCGTGGCGCCATTACCTGTGGATCATCCCATTCGTGATGTTCTTCGTACTGTTCTTCATCTTGCCGGCGACACAAAGCAAAGGGCAGGTCACGATCACGTACTCGCAGCTTCTGAGGGATGTCTCGGCACACAAGGTCAAGACGGTCACCATAGAGACGAGCGGGACCGCTACCGGCACCCTGTCCGACGGCAACTCCTACACGACGGCGATCCCGCCGCAGGCCGGACAGACGTTCCTCGACCAGCTGCAGAAGTCCGGTGTCCAGATAACGGCCCAGGCGAGCGGCACCTCCTTCGGCACCGAAGTGTTGTCGTGGCTGATCCTGCTGCTGCCCTTCATTTTCATCGGCTACCTGTGGTGGCGCCTCTCCAAGGGGGCCGCAGGCGGCCTGCAAGGAGCGCTGGGCGTCGGTCGGTCGAAGGCGAAGGTGTTCGACGAGGAACGCCCGAAGACGACATTCGCCGACGTGGCAGGGTACGAAGGTGCAAAGTTCGAGATCCGCGAGGTCGTCGATTTCCTTCAGCACCCCGAGCGGTACACACGGGCCGGTGCGATGGCACCGCGGGGTATCTTGATGGTCGGTCCTCCCGGTACTGGCAAGACTCTCCTTGCTCGGGCGGTGGCGGGCGAGGCAGACGTGCCATTCTTTTCGGTGACCGGGTCGAGCTTCGTCGAGATGTTCGTCGGCGTCGGGGCTGCTCGCGTCCGTGATCTCTTCGAAGAAGCCCGCAAGCGGGCTCCGGCGATTGTCTTCGTCGACGAAATCGACGCGATCGGACAGCGGCGGGCCGGCACGGGTGCAGTCGTCTCGAACGACGAGCGCGAGCAGACCCTCAACCAACTGCTCGCCGAGATGGACGGCTTCGATCCGGCCACTGGGATCGTCGTCCTTGCCGCCACCAACAGGCCCGAGGTGCTCGACCCAGCACTGCTCCGGCCGGGCCGCTTCGACCGCCAGGTAACGATCCCGCTCCCCACGCTGTTTGAGCGCCTCGCGATCCTGGGCGTCCACTGTCGGGGTAAGCAACTCGACCACAGCGTGAATCTCGAGGTGGTGGCGCGGGGAACCCCCGGCTTTTCCGGAGCCGACCTTGCGAACCTCGCCAACGAGGCGGCGATCGTCGCTGTCCGGGCCGACCGCGAAGTCCTCGGAGCCGCCGATTTCGCCGAAGCCCGCGACCGAATAATTCTCGGCCGGCGCGAGACCTCGAACGTGCTACTTCCTGAAGAGAAGAACGCCGTTGCCGTTCATGAAGCCGGCCACGCTCTCGTCGCCGCATACTCGGAAAAGGCAGATCCGATCGCAAAGGTGACCATTCTGCCTGCCGGGCCGACGCTCGGCGCTACCGAGCAACTCCCTCTTGTCGAGCGCCACCTCTTTGGCGAGGACTACCTCTACGACACGCTGGCAGTCTTCCTCGGGGGTCGCGCCAGCGAGCTCGTCGTGTTCGGCCAGGGCTCGACCGGTGCGGCGAACGACCTTGCCAAGGCGACGGACCTGGCTTCCAAGATGGTTCGCGAGTTCGGCCTATCCGCAGTCATCGGACCCGTGGGCTATCCCTCGGGGGGTTCCGTCTTCCTCGATGGCGGTGGTGGCGCTCTTTCGAGCCGCCCTTTTGCCGAGCAGACCCAGGCGGCGGTCGATGCTGAGGTCTCACGGCTCCTCAGCGAGGCCGAACAGCGGGCCGTCGAGGTGCTCAAGAAGCACCGCGACGTACTCGACCAATTGGTGGAGCTGCTCCTCGCCAACGAGACAGTAGACGGCTCGGAGGTCTACGCGCTCGCGGGCCGGCCCGAACCTGTTGGTGGCGAGGGCATGACGATGGCGCCTGAGCGTGCCGTCCCCATTGAGGGGGAGTCGGTGGCCAATGGCTCGGAGAAGGCGGTTGAGGAAGCCCACCCACTGCCTGATGTCCTACCGGGTTGAAGTGAAGAGGTCGTGCAGACCACCCGTTGCATGCTGCGTTTCCGTCCGGGGTGTTCTGCGTGTTCGTCGCCGGACTCGCTCGGGGTGGCCGGTTGACGAGTTTCCCGACGCTCAGCACTGTGGTTGACCACGCCCTCACCTATGCGGGGCCGGCCTCTGCCTTGGCGCTCGGATACATCCTCCGGTTGATGGCAGGCTCCGTGCTTGCCGCTGCGGGTGGCGCGCTGTCGGCCGAATCGTTCCCCATCTCGGTTCGGACGTCTGAGGCAGGGTAGTTGTTCGTTGCGGGCGTCCTCAAGGCTTTGGTGGGGCTGCACTTCCCATGAACGCCAGATTTGGTATCCCAGGTGGTGGGCCTGTCGTTTCTGCGGTGAGACGCCACAGTGGGGGACCCGAGCAATCACGTAGGACGCCAGCATGACTTCCTTGGTGTGACCCATGCGACGGGCGGCCGTGTCAACGCCAGCGCTGATGAGCTGGGCGGCTGACACCCGCTGGAAGGGGTGGGTTGTGACTTCCAGGCCGAGACCCTTGCCGAGGCCTGTGATCGCCTGGCCCAGCGCCTTGGCGCGCAGGGGGGTCACTTCAGCGTCGTAGCTCAGCATCCAGCCTTCCGGCTCACGGCGCAGAATCTCTCGCATGATTTCGCGGTCACGCTCGATCAGGCCGAGACTGAGTTGCCCGAGGATGATCGAGCGTACCCAATCTTCAGACTTCGGCGGAGCGGGATATTGACCACCATTGCCCGGCGCCCATTGACGCTCGATGGTGACGGAGTAGGTGCCGGGGTCGAAATCGTTCCATTGCATACCGCGCAACTCGCCCCGTCTCGCCCCGGTCAACCCTTCCACGGCGATGGCCATTGCCAGCACCAGATCGCCATCCGTCCCGTTCTTTCGAGGTGCCGACGCTGCGGCCACCATCTTCGCGACGTCGGGCAGCGGGGGGCACTGCGCTTCGGCTCATCCCATCCCGGGGCGGTCGCACCTCTGGCGGGGTTGTCGGCGATCCATTGCCACATTGCTGCTTGTTCAAGGGAGCTCGGCAGTCAGGATGGCGTGCGTTTGGCGAACGGTGTTGGCGGCGACGTGCTCGGCAAGGTCGCCGTACAGGTCGTCCAGATTATGAGCCGTCAGCTTCTTGAGGGGAAGTGACCCGAGCGTTGGAGGGACACACCTGGTGCCGTGCTCAAAACTCTCAACGGTCGATCGAGTTCGGCCGATCCGTCGGCAATGCACCACAGACGCGTCGGGCATTTTCGGCAACGGTGACAGTCGGCCTCTCCGCTGGCGTGCCTTCCGCCAGAGAGGCGGCAAAGTGGCCCAACTCCGCCTTGGCCTCCCCGATGCCGCCCTTGTCCTTGGAGGCCACCCTTACGGCTTTGGTGCGCTGACCATCTTCGCCAGCCACACGAAGCTTGAGCGGTGCGCGCCGTGGCGACAGCCATGTAACGCCCCGGTTCCGTACTCACGACGTGGCTGCTCGGCTGCTGGCAGATGAGAATCCCACCGCAGATCGAGTCAAAGTTGAGTCATAGTCGACCTGATCTTCTATAAAAAGCCCTGATAGACGGTGAGTCGGCCTGTAGGCGGGATTCTGCATAGTGCCTTTAGGGAGTGACACCGAGTGACATAGAAGGTCGTGACCGGCACTTTTGCAATTCCTTGTCACGAAGTTCCTGCGAATTTCGTGAGGACATGGGCCACGATTGGGCCACGCGGGACCGTTCTCATCCGATCCTCACGGTCAGTCATTGCATCGTTGGTTACGAGGGATCTGAGTTCGTCGGGGGTCACGCGAACCCCCGGACAGACGTGTCCCGTCTGACGCCCCTCTGTGGGAATCCTCAACGGGCGGGTCTTGCGGGCATCCTTTCGCATACAGCTCCGCTGACCCGCGGCATTCCCGTTACCCGTTCCCCATATGGGACGCCCGGCTGACCCGCGTCGGCCGACCTCGTGGGCACGCGATAACCGTCTGATCTGTGCGCTCGGGAACCCGGGATGGATCCATGGTTCCGGCTGCACAGATGGAGCGATATGAACCGGTTGCAGAAGTGAGCACGTGGCCCCGCACCGCGCCAGATATCGACCCCGGAACCGGCGGTACGCGTCTCCACCAGGTATACACGTGACATTCGGGGGCGCATCTTCTGGGACGCTGTCATGCGCCTCTTTCAGAGGATCTGGGGCTCCATTTGTGTCAAGGGTTATTGGTCGACAGTCAGGGGG
>PKXA01000091.1 GCA_003133325.1 Acidimicrobiaceae bacterium
GGTACCGGGCCCGGTCGGCAAGGTCCCACCCGACTGGCAGCGGCATCTGCACTGACCAGACGCAGCCATGGGCAGGACCGGGTGATCAGCCCGCGACCTGACGGCGGACCGGCATCATGGTCTCCACCACCGGATTGGCGGTGAAGTCGAGGACCAGTTGATTGAACAGGTCCGACTTCTCCATGGGGGCGACGTGGGACGCGCCGGGAATCACGGCCAGCTGCCCGGCGGGGAGCCGGCGAGCCAGCTCGTCGGCGCTCGACACGGTGATGAGGTCGTCGTCTCCCACCATGACCAGGGTGGGAGCCGATACCTTGGCCACGTCGTCCCACCAGTCGTACTCCTCACTCCACATGGTGCGGACTTTGTCCCACACATCGGGGAAGTGGGCCGGGCCATCGGGCGAGGCGGCTGCGTACATGGCCTCGTGNNGGAGACCGACGCACCGACCATGGTGATGGTCTTGACCAGATCGGGATCGGACACCGCCACCAGGAACGCCACCATGCCGCCGTCGCTCCAACCCACCAGGTCAGCCGGTCCGAGGTCCATGAACCGAAGGAACTTGACCGTCTCCTCCGCCATGGCCTGGTAGGTGATGGGACCACCAGGGTCGGGCGTGTGCCCGTGGGCGCGGCGTTCGGGGGCGATCACCCGGCGGTGGGGAGACAGGCCGGCGAACTGGGCGGCCCAGGTCGAGTTGTCGGACATGCCCCCGTGCAGCAGGACGAGGGGATCGCCGCTGCCCTCTGTCTCGTAGAAGACGGGCAGCCCGTCGATGTCCACGATGCCGCTGTCCCGACCACTCATGTGCCGATGGTACTGCTGGTGGTCCGAAGGCGGGCCGCCGTCAGCTGCGCACTTGTTGGGCCAGGTAGTGCGCATCGCCGAGTTGGCGGACCAGCTCCAGCTGGGTCTCGATCCAATCGGCGTGATCCTCTTCGCCCGTGAGTATCTCCTCGAGCAGCTCACGGGTGCCGTTGTCGTCCTGAGCCACACAGAGGGCGATGCCCCGGTTCAGTCGGACGATGGCCTGGCGCTCCAGATCGAGGCCGAGGGNNCGGTGGCGGTCTCCCCCACCCGCACGGTGCCCAGGCGCTGCAGGTTGGGGTGGCCCTCGAGGTACAGAATGCGCTCGATGAGCTCGTCGGCGTCTTTCATCTCGCCGATCGACTCGTCACGGAATCGTTGACCCAGGCGCTCGTATCCCCAGTTGTCGAACATCTTGGCATCCAAGAAGTACTGGTTGACCGCAGTCAGCTCTGCAGTCAATACCTCGTTGAGCAATTCGATGACGTCCTCGCTACCTTGCATCGCTGCTCTCCTCCGACCGTGCGCTTGTGGCTGTGCCGCGATCGTATGCCGTGGACAGCACGTTGGGGCAGATCAACGATTCAGGCNNAACCGCCACCGGCCCGACACCGTGCGGTGACCTCGGCCACCGTCCGGACGCCAGATGCGATTGCCGCGTCGATGGTCCGGTCAGTGATGGCCTTGCAATGGCAGACATACATGGCGCTACCGCCCCACCGGCTGAGGCGAGGCCACCTGGGTCACGTGCGGCGTACCGCCGGCGATCAGCTGAGCCGCCGTGGCCAGGGGGATCGAGCAGACGGCGGGAAGGCGAAAGCCGATGCCCACCGCCTCGGCCCGCAGGTGCCCGTGGTCAACGAAGACGCGAACCCAGTCCACCCGGCGAAATCCGATATCCCTCACCATCCGGTTCGATCGCACTCGTTCGCTCCCCATGGACCCGATCCCTGAATATTAGGGAAGGCTAATCTTTGTGTCAAGGGGTCCCAGAGGCACGGCGCCCAGGGTGGCCTGAGGCTTTCCGGCACCGGGGTGGCTCAGGGCGACGGTCAGATGACCTGCCGGGACGAGAGGGAGGCGATCTCGGCATCGTCNNCCGGACGATCTGGACGGTGTGTTGGCCCAGAGCCGGCACCGCGCCCATGACCGATGCCGCGCCGGACAGGTCGGCGGGCGGCCTGAGCGCCTCGACGACACCCCCGGGCGTCTCGATATCGGCCCACCGGTTCCGCCCCCGAAGGACGGGATGCTCGGCGAACTCGGAGATGGTGTTGACCCGGGCATTGGCGATGGCGGCCCCGTCGAGGAGCTTGATCACCGCGCTGGTCTCCAGGCGGCCGAGCACCCCCTCGATCACGCCGTTCAGGGCCTCCCGATTGCGGACGCGGCCCCAGTTCTGGACAAAGCGTTCATCGGTGGCCAGGTCGGGCTGGTGCAGGACCGACGAGCACAGGGCGCGCCACTCGCGTTCGTTCTGCACGGCCAACACGACCATCCCGTCGGCCGTGCGGTAGGGACCGTAGGGAGCGATGGTGGCGTGCTCGGCACCGAAGCGGGCCGGATCGGTCCCGCCGTAGTGGGCATAGTTCGCCGGCTGCGACATCCACTCGCCCAGCGCTTCGAACAGGGACACGTGCACAGAGGAAACGACCTNNCCCGCTGGTGGCCCGCTGGAGCAGTGCGGTGAGGATTCCCGAGTAGGCGTACATGCCCGCAGCGATGTCGGCGATGGAGATCCCCGTCCTGGCGTGGTCCTCGGGCGTTCCCGTCAGCGAGATCAGACCGACCTCACTTTGGATGAGCAGGTCATAGGCCTTCCGGTCGGCCCAGGGCCCCGTGGTTCCGTACCCGGAGATGG
>PKXA01000056.1 GCA_003133325.1 Acidimicrobiaceae bacterium
ACTCGCTCGACCCCAGGGCTGACACCCGGGGCTTGCGCTCACGATTTGGTCATCCCCAGCTGCGCCAAAGAGGTCACTACAGCTGGCCAGGGCTCGAGACTAGGACCCGAGGTTCAGGGGCAGTCCGAGCGTGGAGGTCGCTCCATTGACGGCGCTGCTTCCGGAGGAAGTTGCACCACCGACCGCGCTGCCGACGCTGGCGCCGGCAGCAGAACCTGCCACGCCGGAAATAGCGGAGCTTGTGCTCGATCCGACCGCGCTCGGCTGATTTTCAGGCGCGCTCACCGCAGGGGCCAGGCTGGGGCCCACCGCATTGATCGTGGGGTTGGCCGCCGACCCGAGTTGCTCGGCCGGTCCGACGGCCGGTCCGACGACCGCCGAGCCGATTGTACCCAGAGCGGCCGATCCGTCGCCGGAAGCGGCTCCTGATCCGAGGATTCCCCCGGCGGGCCCATTTCCGCCCCCTGCCGTGGGTCCACTGGCACCAGGCGAACCCGACGCGGTACCCGGGCCCCCGGCTGATCTATTCGTACCGGCACCTGTGTTCGTGCCACTGGCGACAGGCGTAGCCAGTGTCGGCGCCACTGTGGCGACCGGCACCGGGCTCGGTGAGCCGGTGGAGGTTCCACCCACCGCGCCGGCGACCGGCAACATGAGAACCGTCCCGACACTGAGGGCGACCGCACCGGTAGCTGCGGCTACCGAAGGCCCGAATATCCCGAAGGCACCGGAGGTCCCAAATTCGGACAACCCCGACCCCAGTGACCCGATGGCATGTTTGGCGCCGCTGGCCGCATGGGTGAAGCCGTTGGCGGCATGCCTGGCCGCCTTGGGCAGACCAGCGACCATGCGGGCGGGGAGCACCATCAAGAACCCGATGAGAGCGCCCACCTTGCTGCTCTTTTCGTCGAGCATGAGGAACTCACGCTTGAGAGCCTGACGCGCCCTCCACAGCAGAGTCTCCACCGCGGTGACCCCGACGCCCTCATGTTCGGCGATCTTCCGGTAGGACCAGTCGGAGCCCTCGCGTAGCTGCAGGATCCGTTGGTGCCGACTCGACAGTTGGCCAAATGCGGTGGCCACCATCTTCGAGTCGACCTCGTGGAGTACGGCGTCTTCGATGTCGTAAGTCCCGGTATCCGAGGCAGTGATCCGTGACTCTTCAACGGGGATGAGCCGCGCTCGACGCCGCATGGTGTCGACGCACAGGTTGGCAGCGATCACTGTCAGCCACGGATAGAAGCGACGCTCCCCGGCGAACCGGGGCAGGGCGCGCCACGCCCGCACGAACGCCTCTTGCACGATATCTTCAGCATCGTGAGCCTCGCCCAGGCGCTGCATGCAGAATCGGTGGAGCCTGCGTTGGTACCGGAGATAGAGCTCATCGAACGCTTGACGATCCCCCGCTTGACAGCGTTCCACCAGTACTTTGTCCCGGGTCACGTCAACGGTGCCGTCGCGCGACGGGGTGGTCGCATGGAGGCGTCCTTCCGCAAAGCGATCCACCTGCTCTACCTCGTCATGCCGGAGCGCCATGCGCCCAACCTCCCCATTGATCCCCGTGAAACCCCGTTGAAATGGTCTTCCCGCCTGTCCGTTCCCTGGACAGCGACCCTCACCGAAGTGGGGCATTCCTCAAAGGTTAGGGCAATTCGGGACAAATAGAAATAGGAAGCTCGAATTGGCTGGGTCTGCCCAATATCCGCCGAAACCGGGAAATCCGTCCGATCCGCCGATTCACGCCGGCGGGAGGCCCAGTGAGATCAACGCGATAGTTTGACCCAGTTATGCCGAATGGGGTATCCTCACCGGCAGCGAGCAGACGGGTCTCGCGGAACCTCGACGAAAGCTTAGGGTCAATGCCATGAATAATTCCACCACGACCAGGGTGCGCTCAGCCCACCCTGTCGGCTTGTTCCGCCTAGTGGGCGCAGTACTGCTCGCCATGGGCGCAGCCCTCGGCTCCTTTGCTTTCTTCGCCGGTTCGGCCGGCGCCGCTACCGGTCCGGACGCTGCCACTGGTAGCGCATTCGGCGCGTCGATCACCGGGATCATCCCGTTGTTGCCGCCCACGCCTGCGGTGACTCTGCCCGCGTCGGGTACCGCCACGTCGACGACGATCGCCGTTCCGCTCAACCCGGTGTTGACCGATGCCACCCTCACCGCGACAACGGGTGCCACCAACATCACTCTGGCCAACGAGCAAGTGAACAGCGAAGGCCGGGTCGAGAACGCCAACGTGCTGATTACCGGCTCCACCGCCGTTCTGCGGGCCAACGCCCTCGATTCGACCTGTACCTCGAGCGCCACCGGATCCACCGGTACGGACCAGATCTTGGGCCTCACCATCGCCGGAACCGTGGTCCCGGTCCCGACCACGCCGAATGCGGTGCTGACCGGCCTAGGACCCCTCGCGCCGCTCATCTCGATCGAAGCCAACGTGCAGACCATCAAGAACGCACCGGGATCCACCTCGATCACCAATGACGCGCTGATCATCACGGTTCTCGGAGCTGCGTCCCCCGGCGAGGTCATTACCCTCGGTGAGAGCAAGTGCGGCGCCACCGGCCCCGACATCAACGCTGTCCCGACGGTCACTGGGGTAGTCCCGAATACAGGCCCGACGGGCGGCGGAACCTCGGTCACCATTACCGGGACCGGTTTCAACTGCGTGACGGGTGTGAAGTTCGGCACCGCCACCGCCACCTTCACGGTGGTCAACTCCACCACCATCACCGCCACCTCCCCAGCCGGATCGGTCGGCCCGGTTGATGTCACGGTGACCAACTGCAACGGCACCAGCCCGACAAGCCCCGCTGATCAGTTCACCTATGTAGCTGGGCCCGCAGTCACTGGCGGCACAGGTGGTACTGGCGGCACAGGCGCAGGCGCTGGCACAGGCGCTGGCGCTGGCACAGGCGGTACAGGTTCAACCGTCGGTGGTTCCCCGACCGCAGTGCACACCGGTGAACCATGGGCCGGATCGATTCCTCTGGCCGTCATCGTCTTCCTCCTCGGCTGCGCGCTCTTCTGGCGCCGTGGCTTGTCTTCGACGGTTGGTCGTGTCACCCACCACATGGCATCGCTCCGCCGGGGTGACGGTCGACGGTAGGCGATGGCAGTCGTCTCCCGTCTGTCCGAGCGGGCGCGGAGGGGGCTCAGATTCCGTCACCGCTCATGGACTGACGGTCATACATCCTGGCTTCAATGGGTTCGTGCCAGGCCTCTCTATCGGCGGTCCACCCGGATCGCTATCCCGATTCTGGGCGCGGCGCTGATCTGGTCGTCGCTCGTGTTCGTCGGATATGCGGCCGGGTGGACATTTCACAAGCACAGGGCCAACGCCCAGTTGGTGGCGAAGGTGAAGACGCCTACCGGGTCAGGGGCGACGTGCGTGGAATCAACTCCACAGACGGGCCAGTTGGCCGGTGTCCTCGACATCTCCACCCTCGGGTTGTCGGCGCCGGTTGAGCAGGGTACCGACGATACCGAGTTGTCCGTGGCGGCCGGGCACGCACCGGCCTCGGTCTGGCCCGGTGAGAATGGGACGGCGGTGTTGCTGGCTCATGACGTGAGCTATTTCGTGCACCTCGGGGACCTGAAGGTCGGGGACCTCGTCACCTACCGGAATCAATGCCGCAAACTGACCTTTCAGGTCACCGGCAAACAGATCGTCAATGCCGGGGAGGCGGTGTACAACTCGCCGACCCCGACGTTGGTGCTTGATACCTGCTGGCCGACCAATGCCCTGTTCTTCACCTCGCAACGGCTGTTGGTGACCGCGGCCCTCGTGCCCAATGCCCCTTCGGGCACGTCGACCAAGAAGGGCGGTCCCGGATCGTCGACGGGCCAACTCCAGGCACCCACGGTGACCACCATCAACTACACCACCCCGGCCCCGGCCGCCCTGGTGGCTCAGGGATTGACCCTCACCCAGAACGAAACCCCGATGGGGTCGATGTCCCTTACCGGCGAGACCTCCCAGGCATTTCAACAGTCCCCGGAGCCATTGAGCCTGACTGCGGCTGGGCTTCAGGCGTATTTCGGTGGGATTCATGCCGCCGAACAGAACCGGGCCGATTGGTGGTCGGCCATCGCCCCGGGGGTGGTGATGCCCAAGCCGCTGGAAGGGGCCAGCATCACCGGGCACGACTCCCCGCTCAACGTGGCCATCGACTCCAAAGGGGGCGCGGCCGCAACGGTGACTCTGACGACTAAGATAGATGTGTCAGGCGGCTATAATCCGGGTGTATATGACCAGACGGTCACCCTCGGAGTGGCGGGTTCGATCGTGACTATTCGAACATGGGGGATGACTCATGGGTAAGAGAGGGAAATTGGGTCAGGCGCCGCCACGTGGTCGGCACTCGCCCGGCGCGGCTGCATGGGTGGGAGATTCCGCCTCGGCCAGCGACATGACAACTCCCTCTTCGGCCGGCACGACCGCTGCCACCAAAGCGTCACCGGCGTTTCTGATGGTCCTGGCCGGGTTGGCCGCTTCGGTCGTCGGGTGGGTGGAGCCCCTGGTATCCAGACTCGTCTACGCCACAAGGGTGGCAGCAGTGGCTTCTCTCGGAGTTGGCGAGTTCCTACGACAACGTCTCGGAACTGCCTTGGTGGTGGGGGGCGCGGTTATCAGTCTGGGCGTCGGGGTGTTCCTGGGCGGCGCCGGCAGTTCGGTCTCGGCCTCCCTTCCCGGCGTAAGTAACGTCTCCGCCAAACAAGGTGCCGGGTCGAATATGAAGGACTGGGGAGAGCTGCGTCCGGTGTCATCAGCCTCAGGCACCACCGGGTCAGCCTCCGGACACAGCCAAGCTCCGACCGGCAAAGGTTCGCAGAACGTTGTCGGAGGCCCGGCAACTGCACTATTGGCGGGATCGAACACCGCCGGACCGCTAGCGCCCAGTAGCTCCCCTTCACCGACACCTTCCAATTCGCAGGCCTCGTCCACGCCGGCTTCGGCGGGGAGTCCCACCACCTCGAAACCGACGACGACAACCACCACCTCGAAACCGACGACGACAACCACCACCTCGAAACCGACGACGACAACCACCACGAAACCGACGACGACCACCACCACCACCCGACCGCCGACCACCACCCAACCGTCGCCGCCCACCACCACCCAACCGCCTTCGTGCGGCCTGCTCGGGCAGCTCAGCGGCTGTTGAGGCTTGGATCACCGACAGGCCGAATGTTCTGAAGGCGGTAGCTGTTCCCAGTAATGGTGGATGACCGGTGGTGTTCAGGGAGCAGGTAGCGAATGGGCCCGCGACGCGATAGCAGCCGCCTCCAGCACGGTTGCTCCCGGAGGCTCATCAAACTGGCGCTTGGGACTTGACCGCTTCCACGGCTGTAGTCGTGGGATCTCGGCTCAGGCTGCGCCGGCTCCCATGGGAAACTTGGGCGTGGTTCCATCGTCGCCCACCGGGTCTGCTCTGGGCGGTCCAGTCCCACCAGCCGGGACCGGACGGTCCGGATTCAGGTTCGGGGCAGATTTGCAGTCTCGTCCGAGAGTAGGCCGAATGGCCGGCACCGAAACACAAGGCCCGGCAATTCTGAGCGGGGATTGGCTTTCTCACCGCAACGACTACAACTCTGGGTGGTCTCCTTCGCCGAGAAACACCACAATCACCAGATTGGTGAGCCGAAGGGTGATCCGAACCGCGCTCTGGACGCTCCGCCGGGGAGGACACCAGAGATGATCTCATCGAAGATCGTGACGGAATCCGCTACTCGTCACGGCCCGACTCCACCCGAACCCGGAGCGCCTCCAAAACTATCGGTGATCGACAGCCGGGCGCCTCGGCGGACTAGAGACCGGCCGCCATTGGTCCGAGCAGGCCCACCAGGCCGAAGACCGTAGTGTTCACGGATCTCTCGAGACCGACCACTGCCACCTGGAGTGACGACCCAGATGCGGGCGGGGGACTCGAGGTGGTCGGAGGTGTGGTGGTCGGGTGCGTAGCCGGTGGCGACTGCCCGACCGGGGTGCCGGTGGTGCCGCCGGAGGTGCCGCCGGCACCCGGGGTGGCATTTGTGCCACCCGTTGTCACCACGTTGGCCAGTTGGACCTGGGATGCGTTGGCGGGGGCCGAACTGCCGGTCGGCGAGGATGTGGCCGAGGCTGATGGCGTGGTGGTCGGACTCGTGGCGGGCGAGGTGCCGGTGGACCCCGTGGGCCCGTTGGATGGGGCGTTGGAGCTCGGACGGATGGCCGTACTCGGGTGCGCAGCCGGCGAAAAGGTGTTGACCAGGGCGAACGCTCCGCCGAGAGCAACCACGCCGGCGGCCACAGCTACGCCGGCCCTGCGGGAGATCCGGGACCTGATCGACCCGGTGGGGTGATGCAGGTCCACCATCATGCCGGTCGCCCCCGCCGCTACTGCTGCTCCTGCCGTTACTGCGGTGGCTCCCACAACTGCTCGCTCGACTGCGCGTCTGCGGTAGAGGTCGGCATCGGCGGCCTCGAGCAATTCGGCCGGCTGGTGATGCTCATCGCCGAGTGTGGCGGCTCCCCAGGTGAACGCGGGTGTATCGCCCCGCGAAATTCGTCGCATCAGGGAGTCAACCTCATCCAATCCGATGCCCTGCAGGACAATGGCGAATTCATCACCGCCAGTCCGGAACATGATGTCGGAAGTGCGGAGGCCTTCTCCGATGCCGTCAACCAGGGCAATGAGGACCCTGTCCCCTTCGCCGTGCCCACCGGTGTCATTGATGCGTTTGAGGCCATCGAGGTCGATCGCCACCACCACCAACTTGGATCCCAGTCGACGGGCCCCGGACATGGCGCCGGTGAGCATCATGTCGAGTCCACGCCGGTTACCCACACCGGTGAGCGGGTCGAGCAGTGCTGCCTGTTCCAACTGATTGAGCGAGGTCCAAGTGGCGGCGTCGGTGACGGTGCGCCAGGCGCGGCGGTAAGCGGCCCGGTCGGCCTCGGTCCCGACATCCAGATCCTTGTCCAGCGAAATCTCGAGCGCATCGAGCCGGCTACGCATCAGCGACGCTGACTGGTGGGCGACCGCCCATCTTCGGCCGGCTTCGCTGAGTGCAGCCTCGATGACGCCACCGTCGCCGTTGGCAACCACTGACGGTCCGCCGGTCCCATGTCGGTCGCCACCGGCTAATGGGCGCGGGGCTACCGCGCCATGCATGGCGTGGACGACCATCTCCATTTCATCATTCGGCCACGGCTCCTCGAACGGAGCAACAGGTTGGTTCATCAATGGTTCCCGTATTGTCGAAGGATCGGACTCTGGCGACTGACCTCCGTCACCCGATACCAAATTGTATGTTCTGCGGTCCGGTGCCTGGTGCATCTCCCGTCCCACCTGTTGGTTGTATCGGCATCCTGCGCACTAACTTGAATTTTATCACCACCCGTAGTGAGGAACCCACTGGCAGCGCGTGTCTTGTGGTCTGACTCCGATTCATCCGATTTTCGCCAGGTTGCCGAACTTGCGGCGTTACTCATAACAAGAGGCATCGGCAGTAGGCCGACGAAGTCGGCGCGGGAGGTGGACATGACGAATCTGAAAGGCAGCCGGATTCCCGTGGGCACCATCGGCACTATCCCGACCGGCTCCGAACCTCACCCGCTGTCGACGTTCGTGTGCTTTGCACCGTCCGGGTTCCCCGTTCCCGGTACGCCTGAACGTCGGCATGCTGCCCCCCTTCGGGCCCCCGATTCCCCTCACACCATCCGGTGTGTCGAGCTGACGGATCGTGGAAGTCTCGGCCAACCTGCCGGCCCTGCCTTCGACGACTTCCGGATGTCCGGCATCGAGCGGGAGCATCGGAGGGGGGTGGCCCTTTCTCGTCGAAGGCGCCCATCAGCGCTGGACCGGACCGGCAGCCAGCAGTAATTCGAGGCAGCCTTGGAAGGTGTCCGGTCAGGGTGCCGGTTCGGAGATCCACCCCGACTTGGGGACGTAGCGCCGTACGATCCGGGCCGGCACTCCGGCGATGACACAATGATCGGGGAAGGTGCCCCGGACGACTGACCCCGCACCCACCACCACATTGCGCCCGAGTATGGCGCCGGGGAGGATCACCGCCGCGGTGCCCAGCCAACTGCCGGTCCCGATCCGCACCGGCTTGTCCGTCGGAATCTGGGAGTGCACCACCTCGTGGGGATCCTCGTACCCATGGTTCTGGTCGGTGATGTAGACGTAGGGGCCGGTGTAGACATCGTCGCCGATCTCGACGGAGAGGTGTCCGACGATGTGGCTGCCGCGACCGATCATGCAGCGGTCACCGATCCGCACCACCGGGTCGGTGACCATCTGCTGACCCGGAACCATCCCGGCGGAGAGACAGACGTTGGTTCCGATCAGGGTGTTGTCGCCGATATGGATCCATCGCTCGCCGAACACTGCTCCGGGGGGAAAGGCCACACAGCTGCCCTGGCCGAACGAGCCGAATCGAGCGGCCTTCGGGCTGGCGGGCCCGGTGGCACCGTGGACCCCCAGCCATTCCCAGCCGTAGTTGACTGCCGAGTTGAGCCAGCGTCGCCGGCGCCAGCCCGGGAGCCGTTCTGCCGATGACCGGGTGGCGGGAGGAGCCGCCACAGGTCTAACCGCCGGGGCGGAGGGATTTCCGGCGTCGTGAGGCGGGTCGTGAGCGGACACGCTGTGACGCTATCCGACTGTCGTACCATCTCTGTCGTGAGTGGTCCCGGAGAACATGTTGGATCCGGACCGGGGGCACAGGGGAGGATCGGCTTTGAAACCGCCTCTGACGTGTACGAGCGGTCCCGGCCCGGGTACCCCGACGACGCGGTCGCACATCTTGTGGATCGGCTCGGCATCAGAGAGGGGACTCGGCTCCTCGACCTCGCCGCCGGCACCGGCAAGTTCACCCGGCAACTGCTTCTCGTTGGAGCCGAGTGTGTAGCGGTGGAGCCGTCGCCGTCGATGCGCGAAGTTCTTTGCCGGGTCGTCCCGCAGGCGGCGGTGGTCGCCGGCGTCGGTGAGGCCATACCGCTGGCAGCCGACTCCATGGACGCGGTGGTCGTGGCCCAAGCGTTCCACTGGTTCGACGCCCCGATTTCATTGGCCGAGATCGCCCGGGTACTCCGGCCCGGTGGTGGTCTGTGCCTGGCCTGGAACGAACGGGACGAGACCGATCCGGCGATGATCGAGTTGGCCCGGATGACCCGATGGGATCGGTGCATGCCGTACCCGGCGGGCATGGACTTCTCCCCGATCATCGAGGCCAGCCGCCTCTTCGGACCGGTCATCCGCACCAGGTTCCCTTTTGTGCAGGCGCTCGATCGACAGTGCTTGTTGGATCAGGTGGCCTCCCGCAGCTATGTGCAAGTCCTCCCCGACGACGAACGGGCCGCGTTCCTCTCTGAGGTGGCCACCTTCGCCGGCTCCCTCGACGAGCCCATTCTGATGACCTACATCACCGACCTCTTCTGCGCCACGCTGGCCGACTGACCTTTCATTCCCGACGGGCGGAGACACCGGAGGCGGGCTGCCAGCCGTCTTGCGTTCGGGGACCGGTTGGGTGAAGCCTCGGTCAGCTGCCGGGGTGGTGAGCTGAACAAGGGAGTGACGTCGATGGTGAAGTTGACGTGTCTGTTGAAGCGCAAGGAGGGGATGACCCCCGCCGAGTTCCACGCGCATTGGAAGAATCAGCACGGACCGTTGATCGCCCGGTCCCGTAGCGGTAGCCACGTGACCCGGTACGAGCAGAATCCCCGTCCCCTCGACGACTATCGGGGCGATGACGACCGTTCGGGCTACGACGGGGTCACCGTGCAGTGGTTCCCCTCCATGGCCGAGTACCACGCCCATATGGCCGAGGACGACTTCCCCGAGGTGATGGCCGACCTGGCCAACTTCCTCGACCTCGACCACCTCGACTTCGTGGTCACAGAAAAGCCGTTGGTGGTCATCGACGGCCGGATCGACTGGGACTGACCTGCACGGTTGGGGCCACCCAACCCGCGCCCGCGTTGACACCCGCGCTCATCGGACTACTATCTGATCCTTCGGACAGTGTGTCCGATTTATTGGAGGAGCGTCCGACATGGCGGAAACCGCTATCGATTTCAAGCACATCGACCTGACCGACTCGAAATACTTCGTCGACGGCGTACCCCACGAGTGGTTCACCTTTTTGCGGCACAACGCCCCGGTGTGGTGGCACGAGGAAGCCGACGGTCCGGGTTTTTGGGCGGTCACCTCCTACAACGAGTGTGTGGCCGTCAATCGCGACCACGAGCACTTCTCGTCGCACAACAAGGCCACCTTCATCTGGGAGCTCGAAGAAGAGGTGCTGGCCCAACAGCAGCTGGTGATGTTGAACATGGACCCCCCGCTCCATACCCGCTACCGCCGTTTGGTGAACAAGGGATTCACCCCCCGCATGGTGGCCCAACTGCACGATCGCATCCATGCTGCCACCGACCGGATCCTCGATACCGTCATCGAGACCGGCGAGGCCGAGTTCGTGACCGACATCGCCGCCGAACTGCCCCTGGTGGTGATCGCCGAGTTATTGGGTGTCCCCAATGAGGACCGGCACAAGATGTTCGACTGGTCCAACCGGATGGTCGGCCACCAGGATGCCGAGTACCAGAACGCCGCCGAGGATGCCCAAGTTGCCTCCATGGAGCTCTACGCCTATGCCTCCGAGCTCTTCCAGCAGAAGCGGGCGGATCCGCAGGACGATCTGATGAGCGTGCTCTCCAACGTGGAGATGGAGGGTGAGAAGCTTTCCGACTTCGAACTCGAGCTCTTCTTTCTGCTCCTCACC
This sequence comes from Acidimicrobiaceae bacterium, assembly GCA_003133325.1. Classification (GTDB taxonomy): domain Bacteria; phylum Actinomycetota; class Acidimicrobiia; order Acidimicrobiales; family RAAP-2; genus DASZIT01. Next base: position 10,777 of record PKXA01000056.1, read on the forward strand.
GTGGCCGGAAACGAGACCACCCGCAACCTGATCTCGGGGGCCATGGTGGCCTTCTTCGAGAATCCTGATCAGTGGGACCTGCTCCGTCGCGATCGGTCGTTGCTGCCCTCGGCCGTCGAAGAGATGCTGCGCTTCGTGACTCCGGTGATGAACTTCCGCCGCCAGTCCACCAGTGCCTTCGAGCTCGGAGGTCAGAAGATCGGAGCGGACGAGAAAGTTGTGTTCTTCCATATCTCCGGCAACCGGGATGAGACGGTCTTCGAAAATCCCCACACCTTCGACATCACCCGCGACCCGAACCCACACATCGCCTTCGGCGGGGGTGGTCCCCACTTCTGCCTGGGGGCTAACCTGGCCCGGATGGAGATACGGGTCATGTTCGAGCACCTCCTCGATCGGGTTCCCGACATCAGGCTCAATGGTGAAGTGGAGCGGTTGCAGTCTCAGTTCATCAACGGCGTGAAGCACATCCCGGTGGCGTTCTCGCCCTCAACCCGCGTGTCGTCGTAGGTGGCGGCGCGTAGATCGTCGGACAACCTCAAAGAGGTCATCCGGGATTTCCGGCGTGATCAGGTCATCGACGTGGCTCGGCGGCTGTTCGGTGAGCGGGGGACCACCGAGGTCTCCATGGACGAGATCGCCGCCCAAGCCGGGGTGGCTCGTTCCACCGTCTATGTGTACTTCGCCAATCGTGACGAACTGCTGCGGGCCTGTCTCAAGCGGATGCTCGATCAACTACTCGAGTCCATCGCTGTCGACTGGGAACGGGACACCGAACCCGCCCAGCGCCTGCGCACGCTGATCGGGGGGATGTTCGAGCGACTCGACGACAACCCCGCCTTCTTCCGTTTGGCCCTGGTCACCCAAGAGGCGGTGGTCCAAGGATCGGCAGCGGTCGGTTCCGAGTTGGCCCTCATCGGCCTCGAGATTGCCGGGATGATCCAGGATCTCTACCTCGAAGGGGTGTCCTCCGGCCTGTTCCGACCGATGGAACCCGATCGGGCCACCTCGCTCATCGGACAGCAGATCTACGGGGCGATGTCGGTACGGGCCAGCGAACTGATCCCGATGCCCCGGGCGGATGCCGCCGCCGAGGTCACCGAGTTCCTACTTCGGGGACTGTCGGCCTGAAGGCAACCTGATGGCAACCAGGCTCTGCCGGTCGCCAACTTCGAGTGTCCCGGGTCCATCCACACGACGTCCCCGCGCTCGGCCGGAGCGTTCTGTTCCGGAGCCCAGCGAGCCATCCGGACCGGACCGACACCGGACGGCGAACACGAGCTTGCGCACGGGTCACTTTGTGCCATCACCCCCCTGTCACTCACCGGAGCCCATGCCATGCTTTTCGGCACATGAGGCTTGCGCTAGGGTCGCTGACAGCACCCGTGCTTGACACCCTCGAGGGGATGAGATGAAGACATCACTTGGTCGTCGCATTGGAGTTCTCGGCGGGAGCCTCTGTCTCGCCACCGTCGGGCTGGCTGCTGCCGGTACCGCGTCGGTGTTGGGGGCGTCACCGGCCGGGGCCATTGCCCCTACAATCCCGTGCGCGGCCCCAGTCCTCTCGGGTGGGGGGACCATCGCCACGGTCACCTGCCCCTACATCGCCCCTAGCGACAACCCGAACCCGATCCAATCCTGGACGCCGCCCCCAGGGGTGACCAGTGAAACCGTGACCGCCTACGGGGCCCAAGGCGGCGGCGCTGACGGTGGTGGAAACGGCGGCGGCGGTGGGGTGGCGTCGGCCCCCCTCACTTTGGCGGCGGGATCGACGTTGAACATCATCGTCGGTGGACTAGGTTCCTCCGGCGCAGGTACCGGCTCGGCGGCCGGTGGCTACGGCGGTGGTGGGGCCGGTGGCCCCGGTAACGGGGCGGGCGGAGGTGGCGCTTCGTCGGTCAACAACGGCGATTCAGCCTTGCTGATCGGTGGCGGTGGTGGTGGTGCTGGCGGTACCTCCTGCGGTACCAGTGTCGGTGCCGACGGAGGCGGGGGCGGGGGTACCGGGACAGCAGGCTCCGCTCTGTGCGAGGGGCCGAACGCCGGCGGTGGCGGAGGTGCGGGCGGCGCTGCCGGCGGCGCTGGAGCTGGGGGCTCCACTCCGGGCACCTCAGGACAAGGTGGGGCCGGCGGCACTATCCTGGTTGAGGCACCTTTTAGGAGTTTTGTGGTGGTCTCTGAAAGCGGCGGGAGCGGCGGGGGTGGCGGCGGGGGTGGANNGGGGGCGGGTCCACCAATTCGGGAACCGACGGCGGTGGCGGAGGAGGTGGCGGTTCCGGCTTGATACCCACCGGTGGCTTCTTCCCCGCTAGTTGTGGGGACGGCCCGTGCACCGGACCCGGCAAAGTCGTGATCACCTACACGCCCATCGGTACCTACCCGAGCAACACGACGGTGTCCTCTTCAGAGAATCCGTCCGTCGTCGGCGACACGGTGACCTACACCGCCACCGTGGCAGGTGCCGTTGTTACTACTCCGGACATCGTGCACGCCCACCTGGAAGCTGTGCCGACCGGCTCGGTGGAATTCCTCGACGGTGAGACACCCATCCCCGGCTGCACCGCCCAGCTGCTCTCCGCCGCCAGTCCCGACATCGCCACCTGCCCGGTGACCTACACGACGCTGGACGGATCGCCGCACCCGATTACCGCCGTCTACCTCGGGGACACCGTCTTTGCCTCCTCGTCGTCGGCCGTCCTGTCCCAGGTGGTCATCGCTCCCGGGGGCGTCCCGGCTCCGACCACGATCACCATCACCTGCTCACCCAACCCGTCGGCCGCCGGTGAGACGGTGACCTGTACCGCCACCGTGACGTTTCCCGATATCGGTATCGGTAGCCACAATGGCACCGTGACGTTCTACGACAACGGGGTACCCATCCCCGGGTGCATCAACCTTCCCATCGGTGGGAGTCCGCCCTACACCGCCACCTGCACCACCAGCTTCGGAGGTCCCACCAGCTCGAACCGACCGGTTTCCGGCCATGTGACCTCGACCCCGCATTCGATCACCGCCTCCTACTCGGGCAACGGCGCCTTTGCGAAGTCGATGTCAACCGCTCTCACTCAAACTGTGCTTCCGCCCGGCCAGTTGGTGCCGTTCGAATCCGGATACCGGATGGTGGCGTCCGACGGTGGGATCT
>PKXA01000006.1 GCA_003133325.1 Acidimicrobiaceae bacterium
AGTGCGACCACCCGTTGTCACATTTCCTCGCAAAAACCCGAAGTTCATGTCATTCCTCTTTCTGACCCGGCCGCTTCGACGTAACGGCTACCACCACCTTGGCGCTCGAACGCCGGATTGGGCAGGGCCGAAGGTCCCGGAACGAGCAGGGCCGAAAGTCCCACGAAGGGAGCAATGAGTGCGACAGGGCCGGGTCAGGTCGAGGGGCCGCCCAACCACCCCCGTCGCTTGAAGAAGATCACGACCACCACGACCACCACTNNGCCAGGGCCAGGGCCAGGGCCAAGAATGCGCCCGGACTCTGCAGACCCCGCACCAACCAGGCGAAGTTCTGCCCGAAGAAGCCGGTCAGGAAGCTGAGGGGCAGGAACACGGTGGCGATGACCGTGAGCTGCTTCATGACGACGTTCAGCCGGTTGGAAACCTCGCTGATGCGGATCAGGTGGTCATAGAGGTCACGGATCACCGCCCGAGAGATGGGGATGCAGGCCCGGGCGATCGACGGTGCCCTTGGCCCCGCCGTCGAGGTCCAACCAGAAGTACTCCCCGCTCGACACGGCATGGGCGATAGCGGCGTCGGTGGCGTTGGCAGTCGTGTCGCCTTGGGTGAGCGTGCCTTCCACCGCACGATTCTCGCCTCTCCCAACGGATCCGTCGGGGGTGGAGCGGCCGGACATCCCGCCGGGGCCGGATCGACCTCGGTGTAGAGCCGGCGACGTCGCCGGATGGGATCCTGTTCGCCGGTCAGTTACAGGGGCGGGTCAGTTACAGGGGAGCTCGCCATACCAGGCGGGCACCGTGGGTGGCGGCGGTCCCGGCCAGGCTCCTTGGGGGGACGCCTGTTCGTGCGTACGCCCCACCTCGGCAAGGCGGGGCAGCAGGGAGCTGGCTAGCTGCTCGCCCCCCAACGCGGTGATGTGAATGCCGTCGCTGCAGCGCATGTCGACACCGNNAAAGTGGCCCTGGGGCGACAGGTCCCCACCGAGGTCGAACACCGAGACATTGGCGCCGCTCGAACCGGATTGGGCACTCTGCACCGCATCGCGGATGATCGAGTTGTCGACGGTCACGCGAGCGGGATCGTCTTCGGGCAGCTGCGACCCCGTGGCCACGTCACCGCTGTCGTAGTACGGCGTCGTCAGCAACACCACCGCCGCACCCTTCGAATCGAGCACGCCGATGCCCTGTTGGAGGCGTTGCGCGAGGTACTGGTCGTACAGAGGTTGGCCCGGTTGGGTCCATTGGCCGTTCACCTGTTGATCGAGAAGGTCACTGCGGGCCAGGTAGACGACCACATCCGGGTTGTAGGCATCCACCCAGGTGCGCCACTGCGCGAACAGCGCGTCGGGGTTGTTGGTCTGGCAGGGTTTTCCCGGCGGCAGGGTGTACCAGAGGACCTTCACCAGACCGGTGGTCGAGGCCGAACAGCCCGGAGATCCCTCGTTCCNNTCCCAGGGTTCCGGCCATCGAGTCCCCGACTAGGAGCACCTTCACCGGCCGGGAGCCATCGGACACCAACGACACGTTGCGGCTGAGGGGGACCGAGGCCACCGATGGCGGTGTGAACGTGGCCACCTGCGCGACGACCAGCGAGGCACCGACCGCTACGGGGATGGAGACCAGACCACGCCAGGAGGGGAGGGCACCCCGGCGGATCGGGGTCTCCACCAGCTTGTAGGACACCGCGGCGATGGTGATGATCACGGCAACTTGGGCGGCAAAGAGGGCGTAGCCGCCGAGGTGCACCCGTTGCGTGGTCATGACCAACAGCACCGGCCAGTACCAGAGGTAGACGCCATAGGAGATCCGGCCGACGTATCGGATGGGTCCCCATCCCAGGACGGCGGCCACCGGGCCCCGAGGCGCTTGTACCACGCCGGCCACCACGGCCGCCGTAGCCAGGGAGGCCAGCAGGAAGCCCCCGTGGAAGGCCAGGGTCGAGCCCTTGGGGACGAGCCCCCACATGGCGGCCACGGCGATGACACCGGCCACGGCCAGCCCGGCCAGGGCCCGTCTGAGGACCTTGCCGTGCACGGCGCCCCAGCGAGCGAAGGCGGCGGCCAGGGCTGCGCCCACCAGCAGTCCCTGGGCTCGGGTATCGGTGCCGTAGTAGACCCGGTTGACATCGCCGCCGTGCGGGGCCAGCACGGCCATCCACACCGCGGAGGCGACCGCGCCGACCAGGGCCAGCACCATCAGTACCTCGAGGCGCCGGTTGTCCCCTCGGGCATCGGACGCGTGTCCTAGCTCCGAGAGATCGGAAGCTCCAGCCAGGTCGTGCCCGCGGCGGGCGCGCCGAGGCCGTCGCCACCGGAACACGGCTAGCACGACGAGCGGCCAGGCCAGGTAGAACTGCTCCTCGATCGCCAGCGACCAGGTGTGGAGCAGGGGCGACGGCGGCGCTGTGGCGTGGAAATAGCTGGCGTGACCGGCCATGAAATACCAGTTGGCCGAGTAGAAGACCGAGGCCAGCGCGCCCGTGAACAGGTTGGGGACGAAGAGAACCGCAGGCCAGATGGCACACACGGCCCC
>PKXA01000005.1 GCA_003133325.1 Acidimicrobiaceae bacterium
ACGTTCTGGCAGTTGTTGGCCCTGAGCGGGTCTCGGTGGCAGTTGGCCACGCCGCCAGGGGTGGCCAGCAACGGGGGGCTGATGGCCGCGCCGGCGTCCAACTCGCTCCTGGCCGGCTTCGGGGCGTCACAGAAACTCCAGTTCTCACCCGTTGCCCGCACGGACGACCAGGGTTCGAGTTGGCAAGCCGGCGTCTTGCCGGGAAGCCTGTCCCTCGTGCCTGATGCTCTGGCCCAGGGGAGCGGCGAGTCGCTGGCCCTGCTGCGNNGCACCGGCGGCCTCTCGACGTGGACGTCGGTGATCACGGCCTCGGCGCTCCGCCGGCAGTCAGCGCTGGCCGACTGCCATCTCCGGTCCCTGACCGCGGTGACTCTCGATGTCCAGGGCAGCACGCTGGTGGGTGCCTCGTGTGCACAAGGTGGCCGCGCTGGGCTGTTCGCGCCGTCCTCCGACGGCTGGATGTCGGTCGGACCGGGTATTCCCGGGAAGTCCAGCGGGCCCACTGAGGTGGTCCGACTCGACCAGACGGCGGCGGGAACGGCGGCCCTGGTCAGCGCCGGGAGTGGGGCGACGACCCGGCTGTATGCCATGTGGGCGACCGACGGACTCGGGCCCTGGACGGTCTCGACCGGACTCCTGCTCGATGGGGCCTCACTGTTGTCGACCGGGGTAACCTCCACCGGGGGCTTCGTGGTCTCAACCCGTCGTGGGAGGGCCGCCCCCTCGGCGTCGGTGCTCGGCCCGACGGGATCGCAGTGGAAGTCCTTGCCCTCGCTGCCCTCCGGCACCACCTCGGTAACAGCCGGTCCCGCCGGGAGCTACGAAGCCCTGGTGCCCGTCCGGTCCACGCTGTCGGTGTACCTACTGGGCAGCACCGGATGGGCCCGGGTCCAGACGCTGCGAGTGGACATCCCCTACGGCTCGTCCGGCTGAGCGCCTCTGGGGCCCGATGACGCGGTTCTCCGTCGGCCCCCGTCCGGCGGGCCTCAGCGTTGCAACCCCGGCGTGGCCTCCGGGGATGCGGGTCCATCGGGAGCACCTCGCCGGTCTGCCCGGTCGAACTGCCGCTGGACATCAGCCCACACAAGAGGATCGTCCGTGCCCATCTCCTCATCCGTCCGCAGCAGGAACACGGTTCCCACCGTGAGCAGGACGATGAGCATGGCCAACTTTGAGACGAAACCGGCGATCTGCTGGTCGTTGAGGGGACGGAGATCGATGGCCATCCGCGACCTGGCGAACGTCCCGTACAGCGGGCGCGGCGCCAGAATCAACACGAAGGACAAGAAGGCCGGAATGACCCCCTGTGCGGCGAGATACCCGAACCGGACCATTGGCCTCAACCGGGGAATGCCCGGGACGCGACCCAAGACGGGGAGCCACAGCACCAGTCCCGCGATCACAGTGGCCACGAAGAGCAGGTTCCGTATCAACGGTGACGACGCCTGGGCCTGCACCAAGGGAGGAGCCATCGAGCCGACCAGAATGACGGTCACCGTCACGATCGCCACCGGAGGCCGACGAAGACGCAGAAGGATGGCGTCCACTACAGGAGGACGGGTGGCCCGCTCGAGAACGTCGTGAGGCAGCCCGAGCAGGAGCATGGGCGCAACGGCCAGGACCAGGATCAATCGCTGGGCGACCAGCGCAGTGAGTGACCAGTGGGCGGCCAGATCGGCAAGCGGCCACGTCAGGGCGAGAGCCAGCGCGGCGCAGGCCCCGGCGAAGAACTCGATCTGGTGCCGGGACCAGCGAATCGGTCGCTTGCTCGACCGCAGCAGGCGTCGGTGTCCGGCGACGGTGAGCAACACGGCGGCGAGCAGGATCGCCCACGTGGCCAAGTGAGCATCCAATCCGAGGGGTTCCACCGTGGCNNTGATCAGGCGACCTCGCGCCCTGGCCGTGATGGGGCTGTCTCGACGAGGGTCCGGTCGGGGTGCGGCAGTCATCCCCTCCTCTTCCTTTCCCGAGCTGGAGCTGGAAGAGGAGGGTGCAGTAGCGCTGAACTTGGCTGGCGCCTGAGTTCACACCTCCGACTCTATCGGCCTCGAGATGATCGGTCTGGGGTGACGGTGACACCAGAAGAGGACCCGCTCGCCACGGGGTCGGGTCGGTACGGCTGACGGCTTACGGCGAGGACGGGAGCCGGATAGCCTCAATCCGGTCGGAGAAGGACGGATAGATGCAACTCCCGCCTTATTGGCAAGGGACGCCGATTGCACTCGTGGCCTTGACCGTGGGCATCGGGCACGAGATCGGGCTGCGCTGGTTGGCCCACCGACAGACCCCGGAGCATCGTCGGGCCACCCGCCGCCGCAGTTGGGCCTTCTACGCGGGACTGACGGTGCTCATCCTGGTGGCGTCGGGTCCGCTCGAGCGGTGGGCCATGGCACAGCTGACTGTTCACATGGTCCTCCATATCCTGGAGATGTTCTATATTCCGCCCCTGTTGATCATCGGCGCTCCCTGGGTGCCTCTCCTCTTCGCCATCCCGGTCGACCAACGACGAAGGCTGCTGCGCTCGTACTACCGCTCGTCCTGGACACCCGGGCTGCGTGGGATCTGGGCCGTGCTGTCCAACCCCATTGTCGCCATCGTCCTCTTCAACGGTTTGATGGTGGTATGGCATCTTCCCGTCGTCTTCGACTGGGCGGCCGGCCACGGCTGGGTGATGAACTGGCTGATGGGCCCCAGTTTCGTCCTCGTCGGCCTTCTGTTCTGGCGCATTATCCTGCCGTCCCACCCCTGGGCACCGCGAGGGTCCCNNATCTTCACCAAGGCACCCTGGTACTCGATGAACCTGGCGATGGACGGCCCGGTGGCTGCCCTGCGGGATCAACGGTTCGCCGCGGGCATCCTTTGGATATGCGGGGACTTCTGGGCCATCCCGGCGCTGATCTACGTGGGCTATCGCATCTACGGCAAGGACGGTGGGGTGTCCGCCTCCTTGGAACGCGTGCTGGGTCGGGCCTGAATCAGACCCGCCGGCCCAAGCCGGATTCCTCGTCGGCCTCGACCTGGCGGACGTATCGGTTCCACGCCTCGAGTTCCTGGTCAGGCGGAGGTGCGGCCTGGCTCTGCGGCGGCTTGCGGGATGGTTGGGGAATCCGGTCGTTCCCTTGCAGGAGGTTCCACCACATATAGACGGTNNACGTACATCCAACTGAAGGTGTGACCTCCCAGGGCGCGCCACATCTCGAAGGCAAATGCTCCGCAGCAGACGATGAGCCCGACAGCCAGGGTGAAGTGGAGCCAGAAGGCGTCCTTTCCGGTTAGGCGGACTGGTCTGGGACTGGTCCGGGACGCAGCGTGGGAATCGACAGGCTCCACCCTCGACAGCCTACCGCCACGGTCCCACGGCGGCCGGTGTACCAGGTGGATTCCTCAGCCTTGGCCTCGGTGACCTGCTCGCACCCAT
>PKXA01000018.1 GCA_003133325.1 Acidimicrobiaceae bacterium
CGCAGGGCAACGCCCGTCTTGCACAACATTCAGTAAACCCATGTCTCGTTGGACCATCGCGATGTCGCTCGAAATCGGGGGAAGGCCAGTTCAGCAGCCAGATTTCGCTCCGCGGTGTACGGGACCGCAATTGCGAAAGGCGGCCCGATTGTTTCGTCCAGGTCGCCGCCTACTCCTCAGTTGCAGACCGGCGCCAGTGTGTAACCGGCCGCTTCGATGCCGGTGATGATGGCGGGCAGGGCGGCTACCGTCTGCGACCGGTCGCCCCCGCCGTCGTGCATGCCGATGATGGCCCCGGGGTGGAGGGCGGACAGCACCCGGTCGGCGATGACCCCGCTTCCTGGCATCAGGTAGTCGGAGGGATCGACGTCCCAGTACAACTCGCCCAGGCCACGCTGGGCCAGTTGGGCCACCACTGACGCGTTGGTGTAGCCGTAGGGAGGTCGGACGCATTTCACCGTCTGCCCGCTGACGGATTGGATGAGGTTCGTGGTGGCGTCGACTTGTGCCACCCATCCGGCCGGGCTCAGGGTGGTCAGGTTCACGTGATCCCAGGTGTGGTTGGTCAGGGTCATCCCGTCGGCCACTTCCAGTTTGAGCAGGTCAGGCCGGGCGGCACCCTCGTAACCCACGATCTGGAAGGTGGCCGGGACGTGGTACTGGGTGAGCACAGCCAGGATCTGGGGTGTGTACACCGGATTGGGGCCGTCGTCGAAGGTCAAGGCTGCCACCTTGTCCCCGACCGGGTACAGCCCTCCGGGGATGTTCGAGAGGTAGTAGATGACGTCACCGGCCAGATTCGGACCGCTCGGGGGCGGCGGAGTTGGTGCCGGCAGTATCCAGTAGCCACCTCCGCCGGGAACTGCAGTGACGGCCACGATCGGATCGGCCAGCGACTGGCCACCGATGGAGCCCAAGAATGGCGCGTCGCCGAAGGTGAAGATGCCCCCGTCGGCGGCGGCCAGCCAGTAGCCGTGGCCGCTCGGGGTATCGGCCATGCCGATGACCGGGGCCTGCAGTCGGTTACCGCCCATCGAACCGTAGAAGGAGGCGTCGCCGAAGGCGAAGATGCCGCCATCGGAGGCGACCAGCCAGTAGCCCTGACCATCGGGGGCGGCGGCCATCCCAACCACCGGTTTGTTCAATCGCGTGGTCCCAGTGGAGCCGTAGAACTGGGCGTCGCCGAAGGCGAAGATGCCGCCGTCGGACGCCACCAGCCAGTAGCCAGCCCCGTCGGGGGTCGTTGTCATCCCCACCACCGGCCGGTTCAGGTGCTGAGCGCCGGTGGAGCCGTAGAACTGGGCGTCGCCGAAGGCGAAGATGCCGCCGTCTTTGGCCACCAGCCAGTAACCGTGGCCGCTCGGGGCGGCGGCCACGCCGATCACCAGGCCCTGAAGCTGGGTGCCACCCATCGAGCCGTAGAACTGGGCGTCGCCGAAGGCGAAGATGCCGCCGTCGGAGGCCACCAGCCAGTAGCCGTGTCCGCTCGGGGTAGCAGCCATTCCCATGACCGGTGCGGCCAGCGTCTGGCCCGCCACCGACCCGTAGCTACCAGCATTCCCGAACGCGACCGGTTGACCTGCCGGGGGGCTCGCCTGAGGCGACGTTGCATTCGGCTCCACGGCCAGAGCTGTCGACGGGTGGACTCGCCAGGTCGATGCCCCCCCACTGCGGGGCGGAACGGAACCCACTGACCCGGCCTGACCGAACCCGGTTGCGGCCACCGCGGCGATCACAACCATTGCAACGAACAGCCCGAGCCGAGTCATCGACGCCGATCCGGCCCGCGGGTCGCGGTCTTCCGGGTCGTTGGTCGCTCCGAGATTCGTTCTGGCCATGTCAGGGAGTCCTTTTCTGGTTCGGGCGAATGGGATGGTGGGTGTGTCCAATCCGATGGGCGGCGGTATGCCCCTTTGACCTCCTGTACGACCCATCTGACTTTCCGTCAGGAGGACTGAAAGATGCCGGCTTTCCGTCACATCGTCTGGAAGATCGCTCCAGGGCGGCCGCCAGGCTGTCGAGCATCGGGCTAGGAAGCCCGGCGGCCACGCAGGACGGTGGCAGTGAGGGTGGCGGCGACCAGGACCGGCAGGACCGCCCAGGCGGCGGTGGACGACACCCAATGGACCAACCCTACGACGATGCCGAGCGTCACCAAGGTGGCCACGGTGACCTCGGGGGTGTCGCCGACCAGGAAGTCCCACCAGAAATGGCCGAACGCCCGAAGCGCCCGCAGCGGCCATCCGCGGGCGGTCGCCTCGGCGGACTGGGTGGTGGTCTCAGGAGGCATGGACACCCCCGGCAACCCGGCTGCGGCGCAGCGATACAACCAGGAGCCCGACCACCAGGCCGTAGACCCCGACCAGGACGGGGATGGCCAAGTCCGATCCCGGCCAGTGCACGCCGAGCCCCTCGCCGGTCCAGAAGCTCCCGAAGCTCACCAGCATCAGGCCGACCGCCGTCTTCATGGTGTTCTCCGGGACGCCGGCCAGCTGACGGGCCACCACCACACCCACCAACCCCACCAGGACCACGGCCGCCAACGCGGCCAGCGCCGCCAGGCCCACGTCGTGGTCGGTGGCGCCCAGCGTCAGCACCACGATGACGACCTCCAAGCCTTCGAGGAATGTTCCCTTGAAGGCCACCGCGAACCCGACGGGATCCCTTCCGGCCCGCACCTCGCCCGACTGGGACATCTCCTCCACGGTTCGGGCATAGATCACGTCCTCGTCGTGGGGGGCTTTGTACCCGGTGGCCCGCAACACCGCCTTGCGCAACCACTGCAACCCGAAGACCAGCAAGATGCCACCGATCACGACCCGGAGCGGGTTGAGCGGCACCTTCACCAGCACCGGTCCGAGCGCCGCCACCAGGATGCCGAGCAAGACCAGCGCGGCAGCCACGCCTTCCAGGGCCGACCGCCAGCCCCGGGACACCCCGGCCGCCACCACGATGGTCAGGGCCTCCACCATCTCCACGCTCGAGGCCAGGAACACCGCTACCACCAACACCACCTGGCTCGAAGTCACGACGGGGCCGTCCGGTTGCTCAGGGCCAGCGCGGAGACCGAAACGTCTGCCCCGGTCGTTTCGCTGCATGCGTCAACCGCGGCGGTTCCGTCGGCCGCATCGCACTCGGCACCCGCATCATCGTGGGGGAACAGCAGGCAACCGGAGTCGGTGAGGCGGATGGCCACGTTGCTCCCCCGGTCCCATCGGTGCAGGTCGTGGACACCCACCAACTGGGTGCCGTCGGTGAGCAGGAGGGCGTGGTCGTAACCCCGCCCCCGGTAAGCCGAATCGAGCACCACCGCGTCGAGGTGACGGTCGGGATGGCCCGGGGCCAGCAGCTCGACCGCGGAGGGACGGACGAGGAGCAACCCGCTTCCGGAGGGGGCGGCCGTGTCGATGGCAACGGCTTGGCTTCCGGGCACGCTTGCCAGCGGCCGTACGGCCATCCGGCGCCGACCGGCGTCCCCCTCCGGCGTCGCTTCCGCATCGGATGGGACCGGGCCTTCGACGGTCACGCGGATCTCCCCGGCCAGGCCGGTGAAGCGGGCCACGAAGGGGGAGGCGGGGTGGTGGTAGATCTCCTCGGGTTTCCCGAACTGCACCAGCCGGCCCTGGCTCAGCACCCCGATGGTGTCAGCCAACGCGAACGCCTCGGATTGGTCGTGGGTGATGTAGACGGTGGTGGCCCCGCTGGCCCGGGTGAGGGTGGCGATCTCCAGCCGCATCCGTTCCCGGAGGTCGGCGTCGAGGTTGGACAGCGGCTCGTCGAAGAGCACCAGCCCGGTGGCCGCCACCAACGCCCGGGCCAGGGCCACCCGCTGCTGCTCACCGCCGGAGAGCTCGTTGGGGTAGCGCTCCATCAGGCGGCCGAGGCCGACCCGGTCGAGCATCTTTTGTGAGCGTCGGCGCGCTTCGTCCCGTCCGTGGTGGCGGCGCCGGAGGGCGAACTCGACGTTCCCGATCACGCTGAGGTGGGGCCACAGCGCGTAGTCCTGGAACACCATGGCCAGGTCCCGCCGCTCGGGCGGATGATGGGCCGGCCCGTCGGCCACCAGCCGGTCCCCGATGTACACCCGTCCCGCGGTCAGCCGTTCGATCCCGGCGACGCAGCGCAGGAGGGTTGTCTTTCCCGAGCCCGATGGGCCCAGGAGGACGCAGAAAGACCCGGGTTCGACTCGAAGGTCCACTGCATCGAGCGCGGTGTTGCCCCCGAACTGCTTGGTGGCGGCACAGACCTCGAGGGCGGATTGCACTGATCCGTTCGACCCGACCGACCCGTTCGACCCTGCCGACCCGTTCGACTCCGACAACTCAAACATCGACGAACCCTCCGATCCGTTGCCAGCCCCGGGGGGCCAGCCACCGGAACAGGGCCAGCCCGATCAGGATCACCCCGAACATCTCGGCCATGGCCACCACCGACATGGCGGTGGCCTCGCCGTAGTGGGCCGAGGTGCCGACGAAGTCGTTGATGGCCACTGCCGCGGTGGCGTTTCCGGGTGGGAACAGCAGTTGGGACACGGGTAGCTCCAGGAGGGTCTTGGCGAAGGTGAGCAGCCACGCCCACAGCAGCAGGCGGGACAGGATGGGCAAGGCGGCGCGGCGCCAGGCCGAGAAGCTCCGGGCGCCGTGTACCCGGGCGGCATCCAGGAGAGAGTCCTGGAGTTGGGAGACCGGCCCGACCATCAGCCGGGACTGGCCGGGCAAGCTGGTGGCCAGGTAGCCGATGGCCAGCAGCGGGGTGGTGCCGTAGATGGCCAGGCCGAGGTTGGAGGCCAGCGGGAGGTTGTAGGCGAAGATGTAGCCGGCCCCCAGCACGATCCCGGGCAGCGCCACCGATCCGATGAGGACCAGGTCCATGAGCTTGCCCAGCGCCCCCGACCCCTTGGCCGTCATCACCCGGGCCACCACCAGCCCCAACACCGCGGTGATGCTGGCGGCGATGACCGCCAGCCGGGTCGAGTACAGCAACGGGCCGGCCAACCCGGCGGTGCCGTTGAACACCAGGCGGTAGTTGGCGAGGGTGAAGGCGTGGGCGGAGAAGTTGGTGCCGAACCCCTTGAGCAGCGATGCCACCACCGCCCCGGTGATGGGGGCGCCGAGGGCGAGGATGAACAGGCCGCACACCGCGGCGGTGCCGAGGACCTGGCCGCGCACCCCGAGGCGGCGGCGGACCGGCTGACGGGTGCGGCCGGACAGGACCGCATAGGACCGGCCGCGCAGGGCCCGGGCCTGGATGGCGATGGGGATCGCCGCGGAGGCCACCAGCACCCAGCTGATGGCGGAAGCGACCCCGAAGTTGGACGGGTTGGAGTCGACGGCCTGGAACAGGTTGTAGGTGGCGACCGGGAAGTGGCTGCTGGCGGCCAGGGTGGAGGCCACCCCGAAGTCGGAGATGGTCTCGGCGAAACCGATGGCGAGGGCGGACAACATGGCCGGGGCCAGGATGGGCAGCACCACCCGCGCCGTCCGCCACCGGCCGGCGCCGTGCACCCGGGCGGCGTCCTCGAACTCCGAGCCGAGGTTGGCCAGCGACACCGACACCGCCATGTAGGCGAAGGGGACGATGGTCATGGTGTCGACGAAGACCACGCCCATGGGGCCGAAGAACAGGTGGTCGGCCACCCCGGTCGGGATGCCGAACTGGTTGAGGACGCCGTGGGGCTGGAGGAGGTACTCCCACCCCTCGGCTACCAGAAACGAAGGCATCAACAACAACGCCCATACCGCCACCGGGTAGGCCCGGCGGCCGATGAGGTTGGTCCGCTGCACCCCCCAAGCCAGGCCCAGCGAGATGGCCAGGGCCAGCACCGCGCAGACGGAACTGAGCCACAACGAGTTGACGAGTCCGCGGGCGAAGAACCCGGTGAAGGCGGTGTGGAAGTTGGACAGGGTGAACCACTGGGTTCCCTGGGAGAGCAGCCGCGGGGAGATGGCGGTGATCAGGAACAGCAGGATGGGGACGATGAGCAACAGGGCCAGCACCAGCCACAGCACCACCGAGAGGGCGATGCTGGGAAACCGCAACGCCACCCGGTAGCGCCGGGCGAAGCCCGGGCTCAGCGAGTGGCGGCGATCGGACGTTGCCAGCTCCGGCGGCCCCACCGGCGGTGTGCCGGGAGGGCCGCTCGGGCCGGGAGTGGGGACCAGCGGCGGGGCCAGGAGGGGGGTGGCAGTCAACGCCCCGCCGCTGGAGACTCGGGGATCACTGGACGATGTTGTCAGTGAACCAGGTATTGATCGACGCTTCGCGGGGACCCCAGGTATACGGATTCAGGGTCTGGGTCGGTACCGTCGAGAGGGCGGGCAGTGGCGACAGCGGGTTGACCCCGTTGACCAATGGCCAGAAGAGGGAGTCACCGGTCGGATCGCCGGACTGCATGACTTTCTGGCCGGCCGGTGACAGCACGTAGTTGACGAACTCCTTGGCTTCGGCCTGGACGGTGGCCGACGCGTGGGCGTCGATGCCGAGCACCGAGGGAAGCACCGTCTCCGGGTTCAGGAAGGCCACCTTGATGTTCGGGTTCTTGAACCCGGCCCCGATCCCCGCGGAGCTCTGGATGGTGGCCACCTTGATCTGGCCGGTCTCGAGCGCTTGGAGGGTATTGGTGTTGGTCTGGAACACCAGGAGCCCGTTGGCCTTCAGCGCGGTGAAGAACGCCTCACCCTGGGTTGTCCCGCCCAACTGCTGGAACTGGCCGGCGACGTAGGGATAGGTGGGCCCCGACACCGAAGGGTCGTTCATCCCCACGGCTCCCTTGTACTGGGGCGACAGCAGGTCGTTCCAGGAGGTCGGAGGGTTGGGCAGCGTGGTGGAGTTGTAGACGAGCGCGGCGGCCATAGTCACCCCGGTGGGGATATAGCTCTTGTCCTTCGGCACCAGCGACTTGCCCAGGGAGTTATAAGCGACGTTGGGGGTGAACCCCTTCAGCAGGTAGTTCTGGGTGTCGAGGGAGGCAAATGCCTGATCGCCGTCCACCCAGAAGAGGTCCCACTTCGGGTTGTTCTTCTCCGCCTCGATCTTGGTGAACAGCGGGCCGGTGCTGTCGTCGTCGAGCTGGACGGGAATGCCGGTGGCCTTGGTGAAGGCCGCGGCCATGGCCGAGTCGTAGCCTTCCGCCGCGTACAGGACCAGCGGCACCTTGGATGTCGCCGACGCCGGCTTGGAGGAGGGGGAAGCGGCTGGGCTGCTCGAGCACGCCGCCAGTCCGACCGCACCGGAGAGGGCGATGGCCCCGAGGGCTAGTCGTCCGCCGGCACGGTGAGTGCGGAGAGCGTTGGCCTTGGGGGCCTTGCCGGTTGTGCTGGTTGTGCGGTTCTGTCCTGGCTGTGCGGCGACGTCCATGTGGGACGGTTCTCCTTCCGATGGTGGGTATGGCAGATGTCGACAGTTGAGACATGTGCCCGGGGCCCGAATCCGGCCAGAAATGTGTTGCGACGGGGCAGTCGGCCGCGCCGTGCGGTCATCCGGGCCTTCCGGCCACGTCCTGGCGGGCGAACTCGCGCATGAAGTCCTGAAACGCTTGGGCGATCCCGCTCAACTCCACGACGTACGACCATGCGGTTTCGGGCTGAGGCGTCACGAGATTGGTGGTGGCCGGCGTCGTAAGAGGCTCTCGATCGGAAGGGGTCTCTGGCGTAGCTGCGGTCATCACGAAGGACGATATGGAACGCAGGTAAACGTCCGGTCATGTTCTGTTGGCCGGTAGATGAACGGTGGAAAAACAGTTCGTCAACAGCCTGGGTAACCTGGCCGGCGGCAGCGAGGAGGCATCCGGTGCGCCAACGCGTGGCGGGGGGGCGTCGACACGGTTGGGCGCCGCGTTGTTGGCTTGGCTGATCGCCATCTCCACCGTCACCGGTTCGGCTGCGGCGTCGGCGGTCACCGCGGCTACCCACAGCCTCGCCGCCCACAGCACCTCGGCCGACAGCCCCTCGGCCATGTCCTGGTTGTCAGTGAGCCACGGGTCCGGCGCCGGCCCCCAGATCGTGGATGCCCAGGGCCGGACCGTGGTCCTGCGCGGCGTCAATCTGGTCGGTCTCGAAGACGACGTCTACCTGACGGCCAGCGGGCAAGAGCCGGGACCGGCACCCCGCGGCGAGGCCAGCATCGGATCGGAGGACCACCCGACGCGAGATGCATTATGGCGTCGTCACCGCTGGCTGATCCGCGCACGGACCCGCCGTCACTCACCCCTGTTCCAGCAGGACCGCCCGTAACTCAGAGAGCAGGTTCTCCACACCCAATGCGCCGGCAAGGCCATCAAAAGACCCGAACTCACGCCGGACCCCGTTCAAGAAGCCCTGCATCGATTCAGGCTCGACCGAGAGCAGCGCCGATGTGTAGTGCTCCAGGGCATCACCGGCATCGGGGTGTTCCTGGCGCATCCAGGCGAGCATCTGGACCATCGCCTCACGACTCAGCATGTAGTCGCCGGTGATGATCTCGTCGGGCACACCGAGCAGGCCGAGCACCACCGCCGCCAGGATCCCCGTGCGGTCCTTGCCTGCGCTGCAGTGGAACACCGCAGGGTAGGAGGGCAGCTCGGCCAGCACCTGCAAGGACCGGCTCACGGTGCCGGCGCCTTCGAGCAGCATCGTCAGATAGCGGGCGGCGACGAATTCCGGGTCGTTCCAAGCGGCCAACTCCTCGTCACCGGGCATTGTGCTGGTCATGGGCAGGTGGTAGTAGCTCACATCGCCGGTTGCCTCGAAACACCCTCGCTCTGAGATCTCCCTCGGGCTCCGCAAGTCGATCACCGTGGCCAAGCCGAGGCCGGACAATGTCCAGTGGTCCGCGTAGGACAGCCTGGCGAGACCGTCGGCCCGGAACAGGCGTCGCCATCGGACGTGCCGGCCATCAACCGTCGGGTAACCTCCCAGATCCCGGAAGTTGAAGCACCCCGATAGGGGGAGCCGGCGTCCCGGGTGAAGGCCTAGCCACTTCGCCGCCCCGAACACGAGCTCCGGATCGAACGTTTGCGCGGTACCTTGATCCATCATCGTCCTCCTCGTGGTCGCCTTCGATCTCGATGGTCCAACCGAAAAGTATCAACTCGAAGTAACGCCGATGTGAGGGTCGGGCGACGGACAGACGAACTCTTTGTCACATCCGTCGGCAGCTTGTGGAGGCAGGGGGCGAAGACGACGGTGGGGACCCTTCAGCTCCATGACGGTCGCCCAACCCTGTTTGTGCCGGGTCCCCGTCAGGTGCCGGTTCAGCAGCTGCTTTCCGTCCGACGTCCCACCCGTGCTCAGCCGCTGACGGACCCGGGGGGCGGGATGGTGCCCGGCCCGGTGACCGAGCATGCCAGGGCGGCGGCCGTGTCCCCCGGTGCGGCCAGGCGGGGCAGCCTCGGGAAGGTGGGGTGCTTCCGGCGTAGGGCCGCCAGGTCGATGAAGTCCACCAGGTCGTTGGCGTTGGCGTCGCGGTCAGTGAGGGCCGGGAGGTTCCACTTGCGCTCGACCATGGCCAGGACGGCTCTGTTGCATTGATTGATCGTCGGGCGCGAGCTGACCAGCCTCGGTGAGGTTTGCCGCTCAGATCACCTGCGCGAGTTCGTCGAACGCCGCGGCAAGGG
>PKXA01000037.1 GCA_003133325.1 Acidimicrobiaceae bacterium
GCCAACCCTCACATAGTCCGGGTGAGTGTCGCCGGTGTCATGATCCGGTAGCCGTGCATCATTCTGATTCCGGTAGGAGGGCGACACGTTCGAGTCCCTACGCGGGGGAGATCACCAGGCAACCGTTGTGGCCGCCGAACCCGAATGAGTTGGACAACACAGCACCCGGCTCCCAGGGCCGGGCCTCGCCGGCCACGATGTCGAGGTGGATGTCAGGGTCCGGCTCTTCGTACCCGCTGGTGGGCGGGATCAGGCGCCGGCCGATACTCAAGACCGCGGCGACGGCTTCGATGGCACCGGCTGCACCCAGGCCGTGACCAGTGATGCCTTTGGTGGACGTCACCGGCGGGGCATCGCCACCGAACACCTTGGTGATGGCGTCAGCCTCCGCCCGGTCGTTGAGGGGGGTCGATGTTCCGTGGGCGTTGATGTGGCCGATGTCGCCGAGGGTTACTCCGGCATCCTCAATGGCCAGCACCATGCAGGCGGTGGCGCCCGCACCTCCGGGAATGGGTGCCGTGATGTGGTGGGCATCGGCGGTGCTGGCCGACCCGGCCAGTTCGGCATAGATCCGGGCTCCCCGCGCCACCGCGTGGTCCCACGCCTCCAGAACCAGGGTCCCGGCTCCTTCGGTGATGACGAAGCCGTCCCGACGGATGTCGAACGGACGGGAGTTCCCCGAAGTCGAGAGGGCGGTCATGTTGGTGAAGGCGGCGATACCCACCTCGGTCATGGCCGCTTCGGTTCCGCCGCCGATGGCCACATCCAATCGCCCGGACGCCACCAGTCGGGCCGCGTACCCGATGCTGTGGGTGCCGGCCGCGCACGCGGTGGTGATGCATTCCGACGGCCCGTGCCAACCCGCCCGCATCGACACGTTGGCGGCACCGGCGTTGGCCATCATCATCGGTACCAGGCGGGGGGAGACCCGACGGGCCCCCTTCTCCCCGTAGACCAATACCTGGTTCTGTAACGATTCGAAACCACCGACTCCGGTCCCGATGATCACGCCGGCCCGGTCCGGATCGGCTCCCAGGTCGCCGGCGTCCTCGAGTGCCATCTCGGAAGCCGCCACGCTGAACTGGGCGAACCTGTCCACCTGTCGTACCTCTTTGGCGCTGAACCAACGCTCGGGGTCGAAGTCGGGAACCCGGCGCTCCCCTTCCGGGGCCGGACCGTTCAAACCGGTCCACAGTGCCTCGGGCCCAACGCCACAGCACGACACCACCCCGATGCCGGTGATGGCCACCCGGCGCCCAGCGATGGGACCGTCAGGACCGAAGCCGAGCAGCATTAGAGCTTGGCGGTGATCAGG
Organism: Acidimicrobiaceae bacterium; assembly: GCA_003133325.1. Lineage (GTDB taxonomy): Bacteria > Actinomycetota > Acidimicrobiia > Acidimicrobiales > RAAP-2 > DASZIT01. The sequence goes on from PKXA01000037.1 coordinate 1,316, forward strand.
TCGAATGCCTGACCAATGGTCTCGATGCCATCGAGTTCGGTCTCCTCGACGGAAACATCGAAGGACTCTTCGAGGGCCATGACCAACTCGACCAGATCGAGGCTGTCGGCGTCGAGGTCTTCGGCGAACCGGGCCTCTTTGGTCACCTTGTCCGCCGGTACCTGCAGGACCTCCACCGCACACTCGCGGAACTTCTCAAATGCCTCATCGTTGCTCACTGCATCGCTCCTTTGTTTCGGGTCTTGTTGTCGATAGATGGGACGTCACATCCCCATGGCCAATCCGCCGTCGACCGGCACCACTGCTCCGGTGATGTATCCGGCTTCCTCGGAGGAGAGGAATCCGACCACCGCAGCGATCTCCTCGGGCCGGGCGATCCGGCCCAGCGGGACTTGTGATGCGAATGCCCTCTTACGCTCTTCTCCGAGTGCGGCGAGCATATCGGTCTCCACCAACCCGGGGGCAATGACATTGACGGTGATTGACCGGCTGGCGACCTCCCGGGCCAGAGATCGGGCCATTCCCACCAGGCCCGCCTTGGCCGCCGCGTAGTTGGCCTGGCCGGCAGATCCGATGAAGGCGCTGACCGACGACACCATAATGATTCGGCCCCGATGCTGCCTGACCATCTTGGCCACCGCCCGTTTGGTCACCCTAAACACCCCGGTCAGGTTGGTGTCGATGACATCCGACCACGATTCCTCGCTCATCCGCAGCACGAGCGTGTCACGGGTGATGCCGGCGTTGGCCACCAGTACCTCTACCGGCCCCCACGCCTCTTCGATGGCCCGATACGCCGCTTCTACCTGGGCTGGGTCGGTGACGTCGCAGGCCAAGGACAACACCCGATCGGAGGGGCCGAGATCGTCCTCCACCGCGCCTGAACGCGAAGTGACGGCTACCCGGTCACCCTGGGACAGGAACCACCGGGCGCAGGCCGAGCCGATCCCGCGTGATCCTCCGGTGATCAGGACGACTCTGCCGTCGGGACCGGCGTCATCGGCAGTCGGGGCCTCTGTCATCGGATCTCCTTGCCGTGTCGGTCGGCGATGAATGCCGCCATTACGAAGCACCGCCCGCTGTCCGTATCCATGCCACCGGCTGGCCCTCGCTCACCCGTTCGCCCCGCACCGCCAACCATCGCACCAGAATGCCCTCGAACGGCGTGCGCACGTCGGTCACCCCTCCGACGGTGCCCACCCGGTCTCCGACGGCCAGGAGTGATCCCGGCTCGGTACCGGCGCCACTTCCGGGCGCGGCGGTGGCGACCGCCAGAGCGGTCGTCTCCAGTGCGGCAAGTTGCACCTCGGGCTCGAACACTCCTGCTGACGGACTCACGATTACCCGCTCGGAGGTATAGAGATGCTCGCCCTGATGGACCGGAGATGCGGCATTCCACACTTCGGGACCGGCCACCGTGTCCATCAACTTGTCGAGATCGTCAGGAACGGCGACCGCGACGGCGCGCACGTCGGGGATGGTCCGGCGCACCAGACCGGTCAGCACTCCACCCGGACCGAGCTCGGCGATGGCGGTGGCTCCTCGGCCAGCCAGGGTTTCGAGGCTCTGTCGCCATCTGACCGGGCTGCACAGTTGTGCCGACAGCAGATCCGGCCATTCGGCCGGGTCGGTATGGACACGGGAGTCCACGTTGGCCACGACTTGCACCTCGGGGGAGTGGAACTGAACAGATGCAAGGTTGTCGCGGAGACGGGCCCGGGCCGGAAGCATCATGGGAGTGTGGAATGCTCCCGACACCGGGATGGGGAGTACTTTGCGGGCCCCGAGCTCTTTGGCCCGCTCGCCACCTTTGGCCACGCCTTCGGTGGTACCGGCGATCACAACCTGTCCGGGAGCGTTGAAATTGGCCACCCAGACATCGTCTTCCGCCAGCTGACAGGCGGATTCGGCGTCACTGTCGGCGATGCCGAGCAGGGCGGCCATGGTGCCCGGGCGCTCGTCGACCGCCAGTTGCATCGCGTTTCCGCGTTCAACCACCAGCCGGGTCCCGTCCGAGAATGAAAGTGCGCCCGACGCCACCAGGGCGCTGTACTCCCCAAGACTGTGACCGGCGCATGCTCCCGGAAACAGGCCCAGGCGTTCGACCGCGTCGAGGACCACCATGCTCATCATGAAGGTTGCGAGTTGGGCGTTGGCGGTCAGGGTCAGCTCTTCCATCGGGGCATCGAGCAAGAGGGCAGAGATATCCCGCCCTGCCAACTCCGATGCCTCGGTGGCCACTTCCCAGGAAGGATGGTCGACCCAGGCGCGCCCCATTCCCGAACGCTGCGACCCCTGTCCGGGGAAGGTAAAGGCCAACACCTACGGGCTCCTTTCGGGTGTGTTCGAACCTTTCGACCACATCGGTAGGTCAAGTGTTACATGCCGGGGCCGAGTGCTCCCGTGGTCCCCGGTCACCACGGAGGGTCTGTCGGGATCACACCAACGGTTCCTCGGGCCCCCAGCATCGGTGCCCGGGGCGGGACTCGAACCCGCACGCCCTTTCGGACAATGGATTTTGAGTGCCTTCATGTCCTTTTCAGGGCTTGCCGACGTTCACCGATAGGCCCGTTGACCTGCGTGTATGTGCCCGTCGCTCACTACCGCTAATCAGGTTAGGCCGGGAGTTGAAGTCACGAACGCGTGGATCGAGCGACGCCTTGGATGGCCAAAATTGGCCACGGTTTAGGCACGGAGTCGGTGAAAAAAGTGCCGAGACGGTCGCCAGACACCGATCCAGTCGATCTAGCAACCTGTTGTCAACACGGCCTGAAAACTGACCCCCCTGTCACCGGTTGACCCGATTGGAGTATCCCGATCGCGCCGAATGCTCCAGTTTGGCGCTTGAGCGCGTGGTGGCTGATCAAACCAATTGTCAGGATCCCTACGGAGTGACCGGCTGAATGACCGGACCCCAATGAATGGTCCACCTGACCTGGTCCCTGTTTAGTGATCCACGGGGACCACTCCGATCGCAGGAAGGTCAACTCCGGATGGAACGGCCACTGCCCCTTGTAGCGTTGATGTGTGGCCAGGACCCCACAAACCTTCATTGCTCGGCCATCGGTTGCCTCTTTGTTTTTGCAGATGGAGTTTCAAGGGGCAACCTTTGGAAACGGCACAGGATTTATCGTCGAGCGTGGAGCGGCCAAGTACCTTGTGACCAATTTTCACGTGCTGACAGGTCGCCACCCTGATACGCACACCAACCTTGACCCACATGGTCTGTGGCCAGATGCTGTGCGGATTGTGCACAACGGTGCCTCGCTCGCTCGGTCAGTGGACACCCAAAGTCGAACCCCTCTACGACGTTGAAGACCTGCCGCTGTGGCTGGAACACCCAGTCCACAGATCGAAAGTCGACGTCGTCGCGCTGCCGCTGACGGAGCACGCGGGTATCGAGACCTACCCTTACGACCCGTGGTCTGTGCCCAAAGCGAAGATCCATATGGCTAGCGGACTCAGCATCGTGGGATTCCCGTTTGGCGTGGCCTACGGCGGGGCAATGGCAGTTTGGGTACGTGGATTTGTGGCGAGCGAGATGGATGTTGACTTCGGCGATCTGCCGCGAGTTCTGATCGATAGCCGAACTCGAAAGGGCCAGTCTGGGTCTCCCGTCATCAACTTTGACGCCATGGGCAGCTACACGTCCGCATCTGGTGGGCTTGTGGTCGGCGGAGGTCCGGTTGAGGATTTCATTGGTGTCTATTCCGGACGTATCAGTGATGAGTCCGATCTCGGATTCGTCTGGAAGGCATCGGTTGTGCAGCAGGTGATCGAGGGTGGCGTCAGGGGCACCGTCCAAGGGCCGCAATCCTGAACATGCTGACCTCCATCGTCGCTACTGACTATGACGCCCATTGGATGAAATTGGTTCGATCCGACAATCGGATTCCCCTAAGTGCTTGGGTAGGAGACAGTTCGAACTCAGCGCGATGTGGCCCAGATCCGACAGGACCGATTGCGGGCGGTCGAAAAATCTCCGCAACAGATGCCGTACCCAAACCGGGGGTATACGTCGACCCGCACAACGGGGTATATCGGCTCTTCGGATTTCAGCTGGGTGTGATACTGGAGAGTTCGTCCCAGTTGGGCTGGCACAGTGGCCGAGTCCACCTACGGTGGCCATACTCGAAGCCCTGACCACCGTGTGAGGTACGAATAGAACGACTCAGGCTAGTCCAGTTCGCTTGCTAGAACACTAATCAACTCGATCGGACGCTGTCAGGTTCCCCCATGTGGGCGCGTCGCTGCCGCTGGCGCTGCCGATAGAGGGATGCGTCCGCACGTGCGACAAGGTCTTTGAGCGAGTCACCTGGTTGCAATCCTGCAAGCCCAACCGTTACCGATCCATGCTCAGTGGATTCCGCAAGGGTGGCGTTGACTAGTGTGAATCGCTTCATCGCCTCGGCCGCATCCAGATCCGACATTGTGCAGATGAACTCATCACCCCCATAACGAGTGATCAGGTCGTAGGGGCGCAGCTTTGCCCTTATGGTCTTGATGACATTGACCAGCATTCGGTCGCCAGCAGCGTGACCACGGGAATCATTGATGGATTTGAGCTGGTCGATGTCGACGAATGCAAGCACGAACGTTTGTTGTAATCGTCTCGCTCTCGCTATGTCGCGCTCCATCTCCGCGAATCCTGCACCCCGGAGATACACACCAGTCAAGTCATCTACAAACGCCTCTTCTCGCTCCCTGGCTGACGCCCCTCGATCGGCCAGCGCCGTGTTGCGATCGAGTTCAGCGTTAGAGCGTCTGGTGGCTCCTGCCCGGCGATCGGCCAGAGCCGTATTTCGATCGAGTTGGGCGTTAGAGCGTCCGGTGGCTCCTGCCCGGCGATCGGCCAGAGCCGTGTTGCGATCGAGTTCGGCCCCCGAACGTTCGTCGGCTCCTGCCCGGCGATCTTGCGATGCTCGCCTTCGGTCAGAGGCGGCTTCGCTCCGAGCAAACGCTGAGCGGTTGAGGGCGTCGATCGTCATCCCTGCAGATACAGACATCTCTGACTGCTCCGCAGCCCGGTCTCGCTGCTCCGCAGCCCGGTCTCGCTGTTCAGCAGCCCGGTCTCGCTGCTCGGCAGCCCGGTCTCCTTCGGCCCTCGACTGATCTCGCTGTTCCCCGGCGTCGAGTCGCTGGACTCCGGCCTCGTCTCGCTGTTCCCCAGCCTCGTCTCGGTGTTCCCCGGCGTCATCTCGTTGCTCAGCAGCCCGGTCTCGCAGGTCTCCGGCCTCGTCTCGTAGAGCCCCGGCCTCATCTCGTTGCTCGGCAACCCGGTCTCGATGGTCGCTGGCCTTGTCTCGCACGTCCCCGGCGTCATCTCGCTTCTCAGCAACCAGGTCTCGCTGGTCGCTGGCCTTGTCTCGCACGTCCCCAGCGTCATCTCGCCCATCCCCAACCGAAGGTCCGCTACTTTCGCCTTTGGCTTCGCCCGAACGATTCCTATTAGCCACACCCCAAAACTATCCCGTCCCGCCTCAGGCTCGCTGGGAAGGAACTTGGAACGGAGATATAACCAGAACTTGTGGATGCACCACCTGACCGAGGGCGCGACGTACCTTCCTCTTTGAACAAAACAATGGAGACGCTGGCGGTGGAACGCCGGCGAGGAAGGAACGCCAATGCTGAGAGTACATGTTGAGACGTCCGCGGACGCGGAGCTGTCGACCACGCTGGACGAACTGGTCGCCGAAGGGGCAAGGCGGATGCTGGCCGCCGCCCTCGAGGCCGAGGTGGACGCCTATCTGATGTCGTTGACCGATGAGCGCGATGACCAGGGTCGCCGACTGGTCGTCCGCAACGGCCATGCCGTTCCCCGGTCGCTGGTGACCGGAGCCGGACCCATTGAGGTCCGCTCGCCTCGGGTGGATGACCGCCGGGTCGACGAGACGACCGGGGAGAGGATGCGCTTCCGCAGCTCGATCCTGCCTCCGTGGGCCAGGAAGTCCCCGAAGGTGGCCGAGGTGCTGCCGTTGATGTACCTCCACGGGATGAGCCCCGTCGGCGGTCATCTTCGTGTAGAGCGTGTCCAAATGCATGGCTGTGAGTCGGGACAGGCGAATCTTGCCCAGCTCGGGGCGCACCCATCGGTCGGCGAGGCTCACATAGGCCCGGATCGTGGTGGGTGACAGCTTCCCCGTGCGGTGCTCGATGAAACGGTCGAGCAGATCACCCACGGTCTCGGTTCCGGTGGCGGCGTTGCCCTTGTTGGCCTTGGCGATCATCTCGGCCAGCACGTCGTCTGCGAGGCGAGTACCCGATCCCGGTTTGCACTTCGCTCCCGGCTGGATTGCTTCCGGACTTCGGAACGTCCGGGTGATCTGGACGGGTGTTCCGTTGTCCCGTCTGCCGGCGTAGACCCGGAGCCGGTAGACGCCTGGACGGATTTCTGTCTTGGTTCCCTTCATGCGGGAGGTAGTAGTCAGTTTGTAGTCAGACCGTGGGGATTGGCCAGAACGGATTTTACAAATATGCCGTCTGACCTGGTGCCCGGGGCGGGACTCGAACCCGCACGCCCTTTCGGACAATGGATTTTGAGTCCATCGCGTCTGCCATTCCGCCACCCGGGCCAATGGCGGACCAGCATATATCGATGTCCGCAGGGCTCCGGGCCGAGTGGCGGAAGGTTCGGGACGCCACAAAGCGCAAGACCGTAGGCTCCGACCGTGACGAATCGCACGGATAGGGGCACCCGTCCCAACCGGGTGTTCTGATGGAACGCAGCCACGACCCGGCGCTGGCATGGTCGAGCCTCGGAGACCGGACGGCGATCAGCCTCAATGCGATCGAGATCCGTTGGGTCGAGCTCCAACTCCGGAGTCCTGTGCATACCTCACGCGGGGTGCACGACCGCCGCCCGGTGATCCTGATTCGCCTGATCGGCACCGACCCGGACGGTGTGGTGGAGGGATGGGGCGAGTGTGCCGCCCTCGCTGGCACCACCTATGACACCGAGGATGCCACCACATCATTCGCCGCCCTCGAACAGATCCTCTGCCCGGCGCTTCTTTCGGTGACCGACTCGGCAGGGAGGATGCCCTCGTTGGGTGAGATCGCAGTCCTACGAACGGACGTATCCGCCACCTCGCTGGCCGGCGCTGCCTTAGAGATGGCCGTCGCCGATACCCACCTCCGTTCGGAAGGCACCTCGTTTGCGGAGTTGTGCAACGTGGGTTCCGATCCGGTCCCGGTCGGTGCGGTGGTGGGCGAGTGCCGCGATACCCTCGAGTTGGTCGACCGGGTGGACCGTTTGGTCGACGGGGGCTACCAACGAATCAAGATGAAGATCGGCCGCGGTTGGGACGTCGAACCCATCGCCGCGGTTCGAAGGGCTCATCCAGGGTTGTTTCTTCAGGTGGACGCCAACGAGGACTACACCGAATCGGACATCGACCATCTGGCCGGTTTCGACCGGTTTGAACTGGCCTGCCTCGAGCAGCCATTCCGCCGGGAGGATCTCTCAGGTCATGCCCACCTGGCCCATCGGATGGCGACTCCGATCTGCCTGGACGAGAGTCTGCACTCTGTCGACGCGGTGGTGTCAGCCCTGGAGATGGAAGCATGTTCGGTGGTGTGCCTGAAGCCGGCCCGCCTCGGGGGCATCGGCCCGGCCCTCGAGGTGATCCGGGTCTGCTCGGTGGCGTCGGTGCCCCTGTGGATCGGCGGGATGTTCGAAACCGGATTTGCCCGGGCGGTAAACGTGGTGGTGGGTGCGGTGTCCGGAACCCTGTGGCCGGGGGACCTGAGCCCGGCACACTCCTATCTCCGGGAAGACCTGATTGTTCAGTCGGCTCAGGCGGCGGGTCCCCTCCAGGTTGTCCCCAGTCGGACGCCGGGAATGGGCCCGGCCCTTGACCAGGCGATGGTCGAGCGTCACACCGTGAACATGGTGCGCCTCGGATCCAAGCCCGGGTCCCATTTTGGCGACGGGTGAACATTCCGGCGCGGCCGTGTCTACAATTGCCGACCCATGCATCGCTCAACCGTCGAACGTCGGCTCAAAGACGCCCACCAACGGCTGGCGCGCGCCCGCGTCGAGCTAGCTGTGCTCGACGAGCAGTTTGCCGTGGTCAGCGATATTGCTGACGACACCCGGCTCAAAGCGTTGGTGGCGGAAACACCGATAGCCTCACGGGAGCACGATGAGGCCAGTCGTCACGCCGCCGCCATGGGGCGGACCCGAGAGGCTCTACTGGCGTCCATCACCGACCTGGAACAGCGGCAGAATGAGCTACTCGACCGACTGGTGGTCGGGCCCGGTTGAACGAGCCCATCATCGTTCCATTCCGAATGATCAGTCTCACCGAGCAGGGGATCCCCTCGACATGCAGGGGGAAAGGAGCAGTTGCACCATGAGCAGACGCGTGGTCATAGCCGAAGATGAAGCCATTATCAGGCTCGATCTGAAGGAGATCCTTCAGGCCGAGGGCTATGACGTGGTGGGGGAGACCGGTCGTGGGGACAAGGCGGTGGACCTGGTGCGCCAACACGTTCCCGATCTGGTGATCCTCGACGTGAAGATGCCTGGGATCGACGGATTGTCGGCAGCTCGGGCCATCCGGGACCTGGGCCAGAAGGTGGCGGTCCTCGTGCTCACCGCCTTCAGTCAACGAAACCTGATCGACGAGGCCCGCGATGCCGGCGTGGCCGCGTATCTGGTGAAACCGTTCCAACGCAGCGAGTTGGTCCCGGCCATCGACCAGGCCATGGCCCGGTGCCAACAGGAGTGGGCCATCGACGCCGAGACGCAGCCAGGGGAATCAGTCGACGGTGCCGGCACTGACAGCCCGACGTCCGCCGAGGACAAACTCGAGACCCGACGTATGGTGGACGGGGCAAAAGGGGTGTTGATGGAACAGTTCGGCATGACCGAGTCGGACGCGTTCGGATTCATCCAGAAGACGGCCATGCGGACCCGGGCACGGATGATCGACGTCGCACGCCAAGTGCTCGAAGGATCGCTCGTCCCGTAGGAAGGGCGATCCCTCGGCTATGGCCAGTGCGAACTCCACCATCAAGGGCACCGGCAGCCCACTCATCCTCCTGGATGGAATGTCGTTGGCCTTTCGGGCCTACTTCGCCCTCCCGCCCGATCTGACCACCAGCGCCGGCGTCGTCACCAACGCAGTCCATGGTTTCGCCTCCATGTTGGTGAACCTGGTGAGGGACCACCACCCATCGGGGCTGGCCGTAGCCTTCGATCTTCCGGGAGGCACCTTCCGAGACGAGGTGGTCGACGATTACAAGGGGGGTCGGGCAGAGACTCCCGCAGATCTCATCGCACAGTTCGACATGATCCGGGCCCTCCTCGGGTCGCTGGCCATCCCTGTTGTCGATGCTGTCGGGTACGAGGCTGATGACGTGCTGGCCACGCTGGCCACGGAAGCCCGAGACCGGTCACAGCCGGTGATCATCGTCACCGGCGATCGCGATGCATACCAACTCGTCGAGGACCCTTTCATCCGGGTGCTGTACAACCGGCGCGGGGTGAGCGACTACGTCCTCTACGACGAGCTTGGCATCGAGGAGCGGACCGGGGTGAGGCCGCCGAAGTACCCGTTGTTGGCGGCCTTGCGAGGCGATCCGTCCGACAACCTGCCGGGTGTGCCCGGAGTGGGGGAGAAGACGGCGGCGAAACTGGTCAACGAGTACGGCGATCTCGATTCGCTCTATGCCCACCTCGACGCATTGTCACCCAAGCTGAGGGAGAACCTGGCCGCCTATGTCGACCGGGTCCGGAAGAACGCCGAAGTGATCCCACTGATACGCAACGTCCCGCTGGAGATCAGCGTCGATGAGCTCGAGATGGGCGGATGGGACACCGAGGTGGCCCGGGCCATGTTCGCCGAACTCGAGTTGCGAACGATATGGACCCGGTTCCAGACGGTCATGAACGACGGCCTCTTGGGTCCAGCGCTCGCTGGTGGGAGTGCGGGTGCTGAGGTCGTGGGCCAGAAGCCGGGGGGTGGGACCGGACCGGTCGAGGATCAACCCGCCTGGCTGGCAGCTCCGGACGTGATAGTGCCAGACGATGCCGCCTCCGCCGTGGTCGGGCTCGACGGCATCATCACCGGGGCCCGGTCGGGAACCGGAAGCCTGGCCCTGTTTGCCCAATGGACCGGCGATCCGGGGAGGTCCGCCCTCCGGGCCCTCGCCCTGACACCCGAATCGGGACCAACCGAGTCCTATCCGGTGCTGTATCTCCGGGGTGACAGTGGATCCCCGGTGCTCGATGATCCGACGGTCATGTCGGCCCTGGCCGTCGCCTTCGGCGAAGGGGGATTGGGGGTGGTGGCCCACGATGTCAAAGAGTTGATGCGATCCCTGCTCCCATTGGGTGTGGACATCGTGGGTCTCGAGATGGACACCGCGGTAGCTGCCTACCTGCTCGACCCTTCCGTTTCCAGCTATCGCCTGGTTGATCTGGCCAAGCAGCAGTTGGGCGTCACCGTGGACGACGGCCCGGGAGGGCAGGGCTCGTTCGCACTGGAAGATGACGAACCCGGCAAAGCGGCGCCCATGGACGCAGAGGTGCTGAGGGCCACACGGCTGGTCTCTGTGGTGGCGCGTCTGCGGTTTCCACTCGAGTCGGCACTGGCCGCGGTAGGTGAGACGGCTCTCCACGACGACATCGAGAGGCCCCTGGTGCGGGTATTGGCACGCATGGAGGTCACAGGGGTCCCGGTGGACCGGGGGGTGTTGCACGCCATTGCTGCCGGTCTGGCCGATGAGTGTCGTGAGTTGGAGGCATCGATCCAGGAGCTGGCCGGCGGACCGTTCAATGTGAATTCGGTTCCCCAACTGCGGTCGGTGCTCTACGAGCGCCTCGGGCTCACTCCCACCCGCAAGACGAAGACCGGATTCTCCACCGATGCCCGGGCCCTCGAGCAACTCCGAGATCAGCACCCGGTGGTCGAGGCCCTGCTCCGGTACCGGGAGGTGGAAAAGCTCCGGTCCACCTACGGGGAGAGTCTGGCCGCCGAAGTGGGCAGCGACGGGCGGATTCATGCCACCTTCCGCCAGACCGTGGCGCGGACCGGGCGGCTCTCCTCCGACCGGCCGAATCTGCACAACATCCCTGTCCGCACCGAAGAGGGCCGGCGATTCCGCCAGGCCTTCGTTCCGTCGGCCGGGCGCCGGCTATTGGTCGCCGACTACGACCAGGTGGAGTTGCGGGCCATTGCTCACCTCTCCGGTGATCCGGGCCTGACGTCTGCCTTCGCCGCCGGAGAGGACATCCACCGCACAGTGGCGTCTCAGGTATTCGGGATCGACAGGGATCAAGTGACCTCGGCACAGCGATCCACCGCCAAGATGGTCTCTTATGGACTCGCCTATGGCATGGAGGCCTATGGCCTGTCCCAACGACTGGGAGTGCCGGTCGAAGAGGCACAGGGAATTCTCCGGGCGTTCTTCGAGGCATTTCCGGCCGTGCACGACTACATGCAGCGAACGGTGGCCGAGGCCCGGTCCACCGGTTACACGGTGACCGAATTCGGGCGCAGGCGCCTCCTCCCCGACCTGGTCGCCACCAACTACCAGGTCCGACAGGCCGCCGAGCGACAAGCCATGAACGCCGGGATCCAAGGTCTGGCTGCCGACCTGTTCAAAGTGGCACTCCTCCGCCTCGATACGGCACTCGAAGTGGGAAAGTATGCGTCCGATCTGGTCCTGCAGGTGCACGACGAGGTCATGATCGACGTTGATCCCAACGAGGCCGACGCGGTGGCGGGGCTGACCGAAGTGGCCCTTACCGGGGCGGCGGACCTGTCGGTTCCCCTGAAAGTGGCGATGGCCTGGGGTTCCTCCTGGGCGGAGGCAAAAGGAAGCTGAGCCCTCCATGGGCTAAGATCACCATTCGGTCACAACCTCGTGACCTCTTACTTCATCTGCATCGTCGTCATCGACGGAGCAGGACCTGTCCGGAAAGCGAGCTACCTACTTCATGTCCGACGTATTGGCAGTACCCGGGGGCCCCGCCCTCCTGTCTTCGGAGTCCATGGGTCATTTCGACGAGAACGGGGTCTATATCCCCCGCTCGATCACCGAAGATGACCTGGGCGGGGCGTCTCTCGAAGATGCCATGGCCGGCACCATCGTCGAGTTCGAGGATGGTGACCTCGTGCAGGGCACCGTGGTCAAGATCGACCGCGACGAAGTCCTCCTCGACATCGGCTTCAAGTCCGAGGGCGTGGTGCCCGTCCGCGAACTTTCGATCCGCAATGATGTGGATCCGTCCGAAATCGTCTCTCTGGGAGAGTCGATCGAGGCGCTTGTCCTGACCAAGGAGGACAAGGAAGGTCGGCTCATCCTGTCGAAGAAGCGGGCCCAGTACGAGCGGGCATGGGGCACCATCGAGAAGCTGAAGGAAGCCGACGAGGTCGTTACCGGCCCGGTCATCGAAGTGGTCAAGGGCGGGCTCATCGTGGACATCGGTCTTCGTGGCTTTCTGCCCGCGTCGTTGGTGGAACTCCGTCGTGTGCGCGAGCTTCAGCCGTATGTGGGCCGCACCATCGAGGCGAAGATCATCGAGCTCGACAGAAACCGCAACAACGTGGTGCTGTCCCGGCGGGCCTGGCTCGAAGAGACTCAAAAGGAGCAGCGGGGCGAATTCCTCGAGAACCTCAAGCCCGGGGAGCGTCGCCGCGGCACGGTGTCATCGGTGGTCAACTTCGGCGCCTTCGTCGACCTGGGCGGCATGGACGGACTCGTCCACGTGTCGGAATTGTCGTGGAAGCATGTCGATCACCCGTCTTCGGTGGTGGCCGTGGGTGACGAGATCGAAGTCGAGGTGCTCGACGTCGATCTGTCCAAGGAACGGATCAGCCTGTCGCTCAAGGCCACCCAGTCCGACCCATGGCAGGAGTTCGCCAACTCTCACCAGATCGGGGAACTGGTCTACGGGCGCATCACCAAGCTTGTCCCCTTCGGTTCCTTCGTGCAGGTTGGAGACGGCATCGAGGGCCTGGTCCACATCTCCGAGATGGCCGTGCACCATGTCGACCTGCCCGAGCAGGTAGTGGCACCGGGTGAGGAGTTGTGGGTGAAGATCATCGACATCGACCTCCAGCGCCGGCGGATCAGCTTGTCCATCAAGCAGGCAGCCGAGGGTGGCGAGGTGTCCGAGGAGTACCGAGAAGCATTCGGTGAACATGCTTACGACGCCGAGGGCAATTACATCGGTCCGTTCGAGTACACCGAGACCGAGTTCACGCCCGAAACCGAGGCCCAGGCGGCCTGGGCCGATTTTGTGGCCGAGCCCGGGACCGAAGAAGCCGCGACCGAGGGCACCGAGGGCGAGCCGACCGCGGTCGAGCCCGAGGCCGCCGGTGCGGAGACCGAGACAGTGACCGAGGCAACCGTGCCGACCGAGCCGACCGAGCCCGAGGCGGCTGCATCGGAGCCCGTGATGGAAACCGAGGTTGTTGCTGCGGCCGAGCCTGCTGCGGCCGAGCCTGCTGCGGCCGAGCCTGCTGCGGCCGAGCCTGCTATTGCAGCGCCTGTTGCTGTCGACGAATCTGTGCCGGGCGAGACCAACTGACGGCACGTCTACGCACGGCGCCCCGGATGGTCCGGGGCGGCAACTGGTGGGCTCTTTGGCCACCACCGAAAAGAACACGCTCAGATCGTGGGCATAGGCCCGCACCGTGTTCGGACGGGCTCGGCCCACCACGAACTCCAAGAACTGATCGACCAACTCGTGGCCAATTCTGTACTCGTGTTCACCGTCGGGACGGACNNCTCGAATGACGGACTCCACACCACCGCACACCTCCTTGTCGGGCTTGCACCCGAGGAGGATCCCCCGGATGCCTAGCCCAAGAGGTGGATCACCCGTATAACCGCTGATAGGGGGCAGGTTCGGATCACGGCTTGTGATGACCAGTCGCAGCTCAACTTGGTCGGTGGTAGACCCTGCACATGATTAGATCGACCCCAAAGCGCCCGGTATTGGTCTCGATCGCAGCCGTGTGTCTCGCCATGCTTCTTTCGAGCTGTGGAACCAGCTCACCTTCCAGCACATCTGCAAGCTCGTCGACCGCTCCACTGCACGTCACCTGGATGGATGGCTTCGCCGCTCCGGGCACCCCTGCCCAATACAACAAGGTAGGGATACTCAAAGTCGGACCCAGCAGTGCGAAGAACGTCTTGGTTCTCGAACCGGGCACTTCTGCCGGGAGCGCCTACTTCGTGCCCCTCGCCAAGTGGATCGTCTCGAGGACCAATGGCTGGCAGGTCTGGTCAGTCGAGCGTCGAGAGAACTTGCTCGAGGACCAGTCGGAGCTGGACTTGTACAAGGAACACAAGGTGACTACGACTCAGCTATTCAACTACTACCTCGGCTACCTGAAGGACCCGAGTATTGCGCACCACTTCCAGTCCATCCCTAGCTCAAGCGTCGAGTTCGCAAGCCAATGGGGAATGAATGTCGCCGTCCAGGATCTGCACGCGGTGATCGAGGCGGCGAAGAAGCTCGGTGGCCACGTGGTGCTCGGTGGCCACTCGCTTGGTGGATCGATGGTAACGGCCTATGCCACCTGGAACTTCGGTGGACGGGCCGGAGCCGCTGATCTTGCTGGTTTGGTCTACATCGACGGTGCCAGTGGCCCGACTCCAGTAAGCGCCCAGACGGCGACACAGGACCTCCAGGCACTTGATGCACCAGGTGCGTCACCCTGGCTCTCGTTCGGGGGAATCTCCGCCCCCTACGCCGGACTGTTCGAAGCCACAGGATCAGCGTCTGCCCTTCTTGAGCCGAACGCACCTTCATTGGGACAAACCTCGGGACTTCTGCCATCTGACATCGTGCCACCGGTCCCCGTCACCAACGTGGGCCAGTATGGCTACGCCCTTAATCCAGCCACTTCCCCGCCGAGCCTGGTGGCTGCCCAAGCACACCTAGGCCAGGGGATCGCCTCGATCGGCCCTGTCCATGGCTGGAACAGTTCAGGAGCCCTCACGCCCATCGACCGCTTCGCCACGATGTTCTCCGGTGCAGGTATCCAGGGTGTCGATGGTACCGAGTGGTACTTCCCCCAGCGGCTGACCGACGACGCAGGAGCGGTGGCGGATGGGAACGCCAATCCGGCCCAGAGCGTGCTCGGCGTCGACGCCACTATGGGTCACGCACTGCCCAAGAACCTCCTGATCTACGCTTTCGGCGCACATCTGGGAGGACAAACGGTGCTCGACGCTGCAAAGGTACTTGCTCGGCAATCGGATATTCCCATGGACAATCTGACCTTGGTCAACCGCCAGAGCACCTATGCCCACAATGACCCGGCCGGGGCATATCCGAACAACGTCTTCTTCCAAGACCTCGTGCCATTTCTGGAGAAGGTCACTTCACGCGGTTAGGTAGCGGCCACCATTGCTTTAGCGACTTGGTGAGAAGTGGTGCAATCCCGACCCTGAGCCCGGTGTGTGGTGGACCGACCTTCATCATCGGGGTGACCCTCGTATGAGGGATCGAGCCCGCTCGCCTTGTCCCACGGACATCCGGTGTTATGGGATAGGTGCCTAACCTCGATCATTCGTC
>PKXA01000055.1 GCA_003133325.1 Acidimicrobiaceae bacterium
CGGTGTCGCCGCCATGCCAACCGCGGGCCTGTTCAGCGTCAGGTTGCCGGTCGAGCCATGGAACTGGGCATCACCGAAGCTGAAGATGCCACCGTCAGAGGCAACTAACCAGTAGCCCTTGCCGTCCGGTGTCGCAGCCATGCCAACCACGGGCCTGTTCAGCGTCAGGTTGCCGGTCGAGCCATGGAACTGGGCATCACCGAAGCTGAAGATGCCACCGTCCCCTGCGACGAACCAGTAACCCAATCGGTCGGATGTTGGAGCCATACCAACGACGGGGCGGTTCAGTGTGAGGTTCCCCGTCGATCCAAAGAACGGAGCGAGCCCGAAGGAGAATACTCCGCCATCGCCGCCGACCATCCAGTAGCCCTGCGTTGGGATGACAGCCGTCGTAGCCACGGCTGCGGAGTAGCTCTCCGTACCGACGAGCAAGCAGTTGGTGGTCGAACCACAGGATGCCCCGTTGTAGATGGAGACCCCACTAATGGCCGATGGACTCCACTGGCCATTGGAATAGATGTCCAGAAAGCTGGATGAAGTGCCGAGGCCGGATGCCCAACCGCCGGCCACACAGAAGGTGGAAGATCCGCACGAGATGCCGTTCAAGCCGGAGCTTCCGGTGCCGGGCGGTGTGTCGACGAGCGACGTCGACCAAGTGCCTCCCGAGAACGTGGAAATAGTCGGTCCGCCCTTAGCGTCGTATCCAGTGGCGATGCCCGCAGCGGCACAAAATGATGCGGACGGACAGGAGACCGAGGTGAGAACGAGCGATGGAAACAACGGTTCAGGGCTGGCAATCGGAGAAACCGTCCAGTCCCCAGCTTGAAGGGAGTCAACGTATGCGCCGTCGCCTCCCCCGTCGTCACCTCCGACCGCCACGCATTCGGATGTGGTCGGACATGAGACTCCCGAGAAATGCCCTTTCAGGGATCCAGTGATCGGGACATTCGTCCATGTGGACCCGGTGAGCGTTGCCAACATCGGGGCCGACCCGTTCGGAGTCGGAGCTATGCCACCGACGCCCACACACATTGCTATTGCTGGGCATGAGATGGCGTCGAGATAGCCAGGGAACGGTGTGACCGACTGATTCCAGGTTGAGTTCGAGAGCGTTTCGATCACTGAACCAGAGTTCGAAGACCCAAACCACCAGCCGACGGCCACGCAGATTCCCATGGTCGGGCATGAGATCCCGTTCATGACGACGCTCGTCCCACCGGGAGGCAACGGGAGCACGGTGTTCTGCCACCTGCCGAGCGAGAAGACTTCGGCATATGCAGCACTGGGCGACGGTGGATTCGAGACAACAACGGGCGCAGTGCCGTACGTCCCCACACCTGCACACCAGGCCGTCGTCGGACAGGAAGTGGCGTTCAACTGGATATTGCCAAACCCAGCACCGAGAGGGTTGGCGATCGCCTGAGACGTGACAAGCGGCGGAGGTGTCGCCGCTTCAGCGGGTCCGGCTACCAGCGCAACCATTGAAGGCACAGCGAGCACGATGGCAAGCGACAGCATTTTCGATAGCAGTCGCCGTCGGCCTCTCGTGCCGATACCCGTTGCCATTGCATCAAGAGAGAGGCGATCCACCTCTGACCGTAGAGTCATCCACCAAGTATGGATGACTGCTCGGCTGGATCACCAGGGCCATCTATTAGAAGTTCGGCAGGACAAGATTACCGATGCCCTATTTCACCGGGGCCGGGTCACGCTTTCCGGCGATGTCCAGGTACCAGTAAAGGGTTTGCCGACTGACGCCTGCCAACCGGGCGATTTCAGTGACCGACAGCTCGCCCTTGTCGTATCGGTCTTGTGCTCTCCGTACGGCGGCATGGCTGAACTCCCGTTTACGGCCTCCTTTCCGACCCCGGGCCCGGCCGGCGGCCAATCCAGAGTTGGTTCGCTCGATGAGCAGCTCACGCTCCATCTCAGCCACCGCTGCGATGATCGAATACACCAGTCCTTGTCGACAAGTGGGCGAGGTGCTCCAGAGCAGTCCCCCCTAGGTCAGGGAAGAGCCCAACTGCTGACGAATGACTGCCTTCCACCTAGGGTATGTGGTGCATGGTGGACGACGAGAGGAAGACGGACGGCGATCCGCCGATAGTCCGTGTACTCGGTGTGCCGTTGGGGAATCCACTTTCGGCACCGGCCGTTCTTGCGACCCGCTGGCGCAGAGGTGGTATCGCTCGCGTGGGGATCCTCGTCGGGTTGGTTGCGATCGTCTTGGGCTTGGGGATAGGCGTGCTCATCGGAATGGCCACCAACCCTCACGTGGCCAACCATGGGGTTCTGGACCGGATAATCGTAGGCTTCAGTGTGATCGCCTTCTGCCTCATCTTGACTAGCGGTGTCCTTTACTATTGGGCGGACAATAGGAGCTCATCCAAGGCCGATCGAGAGTCGTCCAAATGATGGTTTGTGTTACCGAATCCCCAGTGCCGCCTCGGTGAGCCAATGGGTGCATCGAGGGCGGTGCGTGTGAGCCTTTTTGAGACGGTTTCTTCATTGATTTAGTGAGTTGGCGGCCTCCTCTGGTTGGTTGATCCACGCGACTACCGGGAGAACCGGTGGCACGGGGATCTTGAGAACGCACATCGTTCGGGGTACTTGACATAGGCGTCGAGAAGGACGACTCCGCGTTGTTCTCGGATCGCTTCGGCCCGGCCGTAGTGGACGTCGGCGGGGGTGGATGGAATATCGGCATACTGGCTTGCTCACGTACCAACTGCGGGCTCCACCTCGATTGAGAATGCAAGCCAAATGAGCGCCATGAAACATGGCTACCTCGTGATGCTCACATCCACGGGCTTGACAAAATCGCAAAATGAAGAGGCGCTGGGGATTATCCTGCGTCGACTCTGAACCCGAGAACTACCGCCTCCGGTCGCCGGCTGTGGGCTGGTCTACGCTGCCTTCCGCGAACAAACGCAACTCGCACGCTTCGACTCAAAATAGCCCGGCGCTCAGGCTGCTTTCGGGATCGTGCTGGACCAGTGAGCTCCACCATCGGAGGTACTCCAAATGGTCGGCCCTCCGTTGCCGTTGCCGAGAACCACGCCGTTGGAGCCGTCGAAGAAGATCAGTTGTGTCGGTCCCCCGGCAGTATCCCCAATGACAGGCTGGACCGGTGCCCAGTTGACGCCGCTGTTACGGGTGACCTGAACCGAGTTCCGGTCACCGACCAGAAATGCGACGTTGCCAGAGAGCGCGTCGATCTCTCCGACATAGCCCCCGGCGGAGGGATTGCTGGAAGGATTGCTGGTGCAGGTTATAGATGATGGAGAACAGGTGAGGTGGACTGCCCACGTCTGGCCACCATCAGTTGAATGGACCGTCGATTTGATCTGGTTTCCCGCACCCGGTTGGGTGGCGCAGACTGCTGTGAGGCTCCCATCGGGCGCCGAGGAGAGGACAACGGACATTGCACTGATCCCGCAAGGGACCGTCCGCTCCGACCATGATGCCCCTCCGTTGGCAGTGAACCACATCGCAGCGACACTGGTCGTCCCGGTGGGATTGAAGACAGGACTGGCGAGAACGTACGCGGAAGTTGGGCTGGTGCGCACGAGCCAGGTTTGGCCATTGGCGATACTCCCAGTATTGAAGCCAAGTGCAGAAACGGTCGCTCCGGGAGGCTGCATCGGTGAAGGCGCCCAGGAGCGCCCACCATTAGAAGACTCGAGGAGCCCGATGGGGCACCCTGTAGTGGATGGCGGCGCATTGATTGGGCAGTCGGTTTCGGCCATCCACACGGATTGGCCGAGGGCGGCAACTGACAAAACGGTGCCAGGCTGCGGACTTGCGGTCCAGCTTTGCCCCCCATCGTGAGTCACGAAGAGCTGAGGGTCGTAACTGAATCCGTCGCCGTGGTTGTCGAAGGTGAGCGATGACGGTGGTTGGATAAAGTTTGGCGCGATTGCAGCATCACATGCCCAAGAGGTGACGGTGACGAGAGAACCGAACTGCTTACCGCCGTCTGCCGTCATGCCAACCAGATACTCGCACTGCCGGCCGCCCGGTTCGCTTCTCGTGAACCCGCCGTAGCCGGTGGTCGGGTCGAAGAAGGCGATCGTCGTCAGCGTGGTGCTGGCTAACGATGGGATGGGCGAGAGTGTCGATCGGGGCACATTGGTCGTAGGTGAAGTTTTTGGCGTTGCCCGAGGTGTCGCCGACGGTGAAGACGAGCAGGCGGCCAAGAGGAGAGCTCCGACAAGTGCCACTATTGTGGTGAGTGGGAATCGGTTCGCGTGATGCCGGAATCTCGGCTTCCGTCGACGACTAGGGGCCGTCTCGATCGAACCGTTGGTCATCACTACCGGACAACCAAGAGGGCAGAGTCCTTCAGGTCCGACACGCGCCTTCTTTCACACAGTTGAGTATGACAGCAGGTCGAATGTCCTGATCGGCCGGCAGACCCAACAATAGGATGTTATCGCTTGAAATCCCGTCGTGATCTGATCCATGAACCCGTCCAGCGCTTCTGGTCCGGCCGTGCCAGAGCAGGACCGGGTGTCCCATACCAATGCCGGTTAGGTGAGCAGCAGGGTCCTGCCGACCTCAGCACTATCAGCCGGATCGATGGGTATTGGGGCGGACATTGACGAACAATCACGGCAGGTCAGAGCGTTTACCGATCCCCCAGCGCACAGCCCTGATTTGCAGCGCACGCGCAATGGACGCGCGTTGCAACCTCCTCAGGACCGACCCCATGGATAATCTTGAGGTTGCCCGAGGCATCGGTCACTCGATCCGGCGTTGGCTACGTGGCTCCCCGATTGCCAAGTGGGCGATACGAGTAGATGTCAACCGAACGAGCCGCTCAGTCGTAAAACAGTTAGGGGATACTCCGGCCATTCCCGCGTAGACCTGCAAGGCTGGACGAGACTGTCCGAGGGGACTATTCGTGCGAAACAAAGCCTTCCCCATTTTCTTGGCGCTTTGTGGAATCGGACTACTGACTGCCTGTAGTTCGCCAACGCCCAAGGCCGCCCAAACTACTGAAACCAGCACGACGAAGCCGCCCCTTACCGACGGGCTTGTTGCGGCCGACCCACGCCTTGCGGATCGCGTCGTGCTGAGCCGGGATCGAGTGGCTCCCGGGCAACCGATTTCAGGGACCCTGGTTGTCACAAGCAAGGCTCCGGGACCGATCAATCTAACGCGGACCTGTCGCCCGGATTTTCAGGTAGTCATCGGTAATAGGGCGGTTACACAGGCACCTGCCTTTACTTCGGATTGCGTAAACCAACCCTTCTACATCAAACCCGGAACCAATCGGTTCCCAATTACGGTGATCACGACCTACTTCGAGTGCCTCCAGCCGGGAGGCTCATCGGTGATTTCTATCCCTGCGTGCGGTCCCGATGGCGCACCACCATTGCCCCCTGGCATTTACCACACGACCCTGTTCGGGAGCGGCGCCACCCCACTCCCCGAACCTCCCCCAGTTGACGTGACCCTCACATGATTCAGTCAACTTCGCCGGAGTCAATGCGAACCTTTCTTGGAGCCCGTGCGTCGTTCTTAGTGAAAGGCGGTCAGACTTGGCCAGAAGAGGAGCGATGAGTATCAGCAGGTTCGGGCTGATATCGGCCGTGTTGTTGACTGCGGCCGCTTTGGCCGCCTCCTGTAGCTCAACGCCAAGTGCACAGCCGCCGCACCTGGCCACCGTGTCGGGGACGTTTGTGATTATCGGAGGTCCGAACGGAACACCCCATCCAACAGTAGGCGTGGTCACATTCGCGAACGCTGCCGGAAAAGCAACCGATGTCACTGTTGGCTCCAACGGAAACTTCAGAGTAAAACTGACCGAGGGGGTGTACTCGCTTTCGGGTCGTAATGGGAGCAACGAATGTCTGGGGGGGAGTGTGCACCTGACAACGAAATTCCCTCCGCCCGTCCAAGTCGCATGTCACGTTCCGTGAGCGATGCAGGGGAGACCCATGGTAATGGCGAATCTTCAACCGATTAGGGAAAGTGATCTCAAGTCACCAGCGGAATCGCGGGCGGCAGAAGCTGTCGTCGAGGACGCCGAGCACCACCGTCCCCGACGGAGACGACGCCTCTTGATCGTGTCGATCGTTTCGGCTGCAATTGTGATCGCTGCCATTGTTGCCATCGCTGGTGGCGGACTCGGCGGCAATGGTTCACCGAGTCCAGCGCCCCCGCCGGTGGCCGTCGGATTAGGACAGGTAACGGGAGTTCTCATGTTGGAGGCAGGTGTATCGGCGGCCGGCACCCACCCGCTCCCTGGCACGGTGGTGGTCTATAGCGACAACGGAAAGACCTTTTCGATGCACGTCGGAAGCGACGGGTCATTCAAATTCCAGGTGCCGCCGGGGACTTACACGGCTACCGGGCAAAGCCCAAAGTTCATTTGGAATGACGCCAATGCGCTGTGCTTGAGCCATGGTTACGTCGTCGTGCATGCCGGGGAAACAACGACCACGACCGTGGTATGCGAAGGGATGTGACACGTGGAGGCAATGTCAGGCCGTTCGGCGCAGAGGATTGAGAAGAAGCGATCCGTCCGAGGTTTTATCTGCCTACTCACGGCCTTATGCACTTGGGTGATCTTCGCCCTCACCGGACCGCTCGCCGGTGCCCAAGGGACACCGTCACCACCGGGGAGTCCAGTTCCCACACCTGCCCAGTTGTGTGGAGGAAACTCAAACCAGGGGTACTGGCTCGCCGCCGCCGATGGAGGGGTGTTCAGCTTCGGAGCCGCCGGCTTTTTCGGTTCGATGGCAGGGCACAAGCTCAACGCTCCGATTGTGGCCATCGATTCCGAGGGCATCTTCGGCTATTGGCTCGTTGGGGCAGACGGAGGCGTATTCAACTTCGGCTGCGCAGCGTTCTATGGCTCCACCGGTGGGCTTCACCTGAACGCCCCGGTGGTGGGTATCAGCTCTCCGGAATACGGCGGCTACTGGCTGGTGAGTGCCGACGGAGGCGTGTTCAGCTTCGGAGGGACGTCGTTCTTCGGGTCGATGGCCGGCCAACAGCTCAGCGCACCGATCGTGGGCATGGCTGCCACCGACGATGGCCAGGGTTACTGGCTGGTGGGTGCTGATGGGGGCGTCTTCGCCTTCGGAGATGCCCGCTACGAGGGGTCTGAGGCCAACAAGATATCTCCGCCGATCGTGGCCATCGTGGCCACGCCCACCATCGCCGACAGCTACTGGCTGGTGGGGGTTGACGGAAGTGTCTACAACTTCGGTCTCGCCCAACAGCAGGGATCGGCGAGCGGCACGCGCCTGGCCGCCCCAATCGTGGGTATGACGGCCATTCCGCTGTTGCAGACCTGCAACCCCGGAGGACCGGGCGTGATCTACGGCGCAGGCTACCGATTGGTGGGTGCCGACGGCGGCGTATTCGACTACGGCGGCGCTCAGTTCCTGGGTTCCGAATCGGGCCACAGTTTGGCCAAACCGATCGTCGGGATCGCCAGTCTCGAACCGCCTGCAACTGATTGCGGAGGGGGGGCAGGATAACGGAAGCGAGAAAATCGGGAATTGGACCGCTGACTTGGCCCACACAATCCGCCGCTTCTTCAAAATTGCGTGAGGAACTGACTCCCAAGCGGGTTTGCGGGTTGGGCAGTGTTCCCGAACCAATTCGGGGCGCAGTGCGTCATAGTTAATCATGAGGGTATTTGTGAAGTCATTGGCTCGGTATGTTCTGGGGCTATCCGCACTGGCATTTCTTGGACTGGTTCTCCTTTCCTGCACGGCAAACATCCCTGCGGCCACGGTTGGTCCAAGTAGCGCATCCGCTCTTGTCGCTGCAAAGTGGTCGACTATTCCGGCCGGACCACTCTCGGCCCGAGCTGACCAGTCCACTTTGTGGACGGGATCCGACCTGTTGATTTGGGGAGGCCAAAGCGTGTCGACTCAGGTTGTGTGCCCATGTGCGACTCACTCCCTGAACGACGGAAGCCTCTATGACCCCAAGTCCAACACATGGACGACGATGGCGCCCTCACCCCTTTCAGCTCGTGAAGATGCTGCCTCGGTGTGGACCGGCCACCTCGCATTGTTTTGGGGTGGGCAGAGTGTGTCCACCTACTACAGCTCGTCGGCTCTGAGCAACGGCGCTTCGTACAATCCATCCACGAACCGGTGGGAGCTGTTGCCCAAATCGCCGCTCAGCCCTCGCCTTGCTGTCACCGCACTCTGGACGGGGAAAGTGGCGATATTTCTCGGCGGCCAAGCACCCCCCGTGGTCAGTTCGCAGTCCCCCTATGGGTACGAAATTGACGGAGCGACCTACGACCCCGCAACTCGGATATGGGCTCGTTTGCCCCCACTACCTGCCAAGGGTTTGGGCACCCCCAACGGCATCACCGCAGCATGGAACGGACATGAACTCATCACCTGGAGCAACTTCCAGACCACTACACCGACCGGTGGCAATGGCGTTCAATATCGCAACAGCGAATTGGGGGCAGTGTGGGCACCAGGCCAGAAATCGTGGAGACGACTCCCCTCGCCACCCGCCGACGTGTTCACCATTAACGCCATCTCAACATGGCAGACCGGCCGAGACGTGTTGACCGGTGGAACGAGTTGTTTCGGCTTAATGTCGTGTCCCGCTTCAATCACCGGGGCCGCCCAGATCTTCAACCCTGCGAACAACACCTGGAAATCGAGTCCTAGCGCTCCGATCTTCATCCGCCCTGACCTAGTGGTACCTACCGCCGTCGGCCTTGTGCTCATCAACGAAAACTCAGAGATCGGTGGCACGGGAGCTTCGTTGAACCCCGGAGACGGGGTCGTCTTCGACCCCACGACGAACAAGGTCACGGCTTTGCCACCCGTTCCCGCCGGTACCATCGGCCCGTCGTCTTCAATGGTATGGACGGGTCACAGTCTCCTGATGTGGGGAGCGACGGGGAACTCCTCCAAGACTTTCGCCCTGCAATTGGCGGAGAAGTGAACACAAGGGGGGGCGTCACCGAAAGACTCAGCAGTTTCTTGTTCACCGACGGGACCGATCGGCGCCTGCGGGGTTCGGGTTACCTCGCTCCGATTCTGGGCGCACCGGATATATGAGATGGCCCCATCAGTCGCTGACCATCGGAGTGTTTGTTGTATTGATGGCAGTTCTCGGTGGATGTGCGAACGGCGATCAATCAGTGGTCGGGCAGGCGCCAGATCGGCCTCCCGTGACACATGTGGCAAGCGACGGAGCATGTATTTCAAACCAGGGCCAAACGTCCAGTGTCAAGGCCGACGGCCACGTGACGGTGGACTCATCGCCAACAGGGGTCTCAGTCGTCTGGTTGCCGGGCCTCAACGCTCGACCGTGTCTAGCGGCGCTCACCCATGGAGGTGCGGAAATGGCAGTGGCCCTGGCCAACGACATCCAGCATGCTCCTTACCTCTCATCACGCGCCACCAGCTGCCCAGCTGACGACGGCTCAGGTGTAAGGCTGTACTTCAGCTATGCAGGCGGTCATGCCACAGAACAAGCCAACGTCAACCTGGCGGGTTGCAGGGCGATTACCGCTCCGGGCAGATCCTCTCGCAGCGCAACACAACGCCTGCTAAACGAACTTGCATTAGCCGCGCCAAGCGAATGGCGTCAGTACTTCGTTCAATAGCGAGCCGGTCGATCTCGCGGTCGGGCAACCTCTCGCAGCGAGTTTGAACCGGTCTGGGTTTGGCGGAGGCTCGGGAGTTTGGGTCCGCCCCTGAACTCACTTTCGGGCAGAACTTCCGCGCCGAACGTCACCGCCGATCGAGTGCGCGTCGCCACGCGTAACGACGTACCTGCGTCCGCAACCCCAAGGGCCACGGCGCACGCCGAACGTCCCCGCCGATCGAGTGCGCGTCGCCACGCATAACGACGCCCCACGTGTCCGCGTCACCGGCTCATGATGCACGCCGAACCGGCGCTCTGAGTGGCATTCTCGACGGTGACAAGCTGGTCCGGTTGCAAAGGGTCTAGCAGCAGCAGTGCTCCTCGCCGGAAGCGAACCGCACGTCGCGTCGATCTGGAGGCCTTCAAGGAGCTTTGAGGGCTCGCAGTTCGCTGAACTGGGCTTTCTCCGTTCAGATCAAGTGGGAGCCAACCCGCACGAGACATGGGGTAACTGAATGCTGAGCAACCTCGGGAACTGGGGGATGGCGGCAGAGGATGGCCCATGGCTCGTGGCTCGCTCCACCTGTCAATGTTCGTCCAGGGGCCTTCGCTCAGTAGCCATCGCTGCCGACCACACCTTGCAACGGCTCCCCCACAAGGAACCGCTCGAGATTGTCACAGAACAAATCGGTGGCCTTCTCGAGGAAGGGCGGTCCGACCCACGAGGCGTGTGGCGTGAGGAACACCTTGGGGTGATCGAAAAGCCAGTGGCCGGCGGGAACGGGCTCGGGGTCGGTCACGTCCAGCGACGCCCGGGCGACGGTCCCGTCGTCGAGCGCACTCCGCAGGGCTTCTTGGTCCACCAGGACACCCCGGGCGATATTGACCAGGTGGACCCCTGGCCGCATCATGGCGAAGGCATCGGCGTTGATCACGTGGCGAGTGAGTTCGGTGGCGGGGGCGGCCAACACCAAGTGATCGGCCACCGACAACAGGTCCGAAAGTGAGCAGACCATCTCGACGCCATTGATGGGGGTAGGCACCGCCCGGCGGCGTAGAGCGACAACGGACATATCCATGGCCAACGCGATGCGCGCCACCCGTTGTGCGATCCCCCCGAAACCGAACAGGCCGAGCGTCGCCCCCGCCAACGTGCTGGCCGGCTGGAAGTTCCAGGTCTCGGGCGCCTCCCGGAGCCAGTTTTGAGGGAAGTGACGGGCGAAGGCGCCCATGGTGGCGACCACGTACTCGCTGATCGCCACGGCGCTCGCTCCCCGGGCCGAGGTGAGCACCGGAGCGGCCCTCACCTCGGGACGCACCCCGTCGATGCCGGTGCCCGCCATCTGAACCCAGCGCACCCCAGAGGCCATGGCATCGACCGAATGGGGGCCCCATCCCCCGAACAGCACGTCGCCGCGCCTCCCGGGAGGTACGCCCTCGGAGATGTCGACGATCTCGATGGACGGAAACCGCGATCGAATGCGCTCCACCGAAGGAGGGACCTCGCAGAACACCAATACGTCGGACGGCTCAGAAGCAGATTCTGGCGACACGACTCACCTTGCCGAGTTCCATACGGCCAGGGTAGCGACACACTGCGTCGGCTTCATCCTGGTCTGCCTTTCGACCGGTTCCGCTCCGGAAGACTGATCATACGGATCCGGCTTCCAAACGCAAGTGTTCGACAGGAGATCTTCATTGCGACTTCGTTGCGGCCGCGATCCGCGTTCTGCCCGCCCTCAGAGGGCCGGCCCGAGTCGCCGGGGACGGTTTGCCCGAATCGTCCGCTACAAACGAGCGGCTGCCTTGCCCCCTACCCGGGTGCCCCAGAACATTCATCAGGTGGCAAGGGGTGCCACCGAACACCGGTTTCGCGACGCACTAACTCGGTCGTAGCTGACCGTCTGCTTGCTATCACCCCTGTCGGCTTCGCCACACCGGTGGTTGACTGAACCAGTGAACCGGAGCAGATCTGGCCCGCCGGCTCTCTGAACTGCGGCTTTTCGCCCTGAGACCACCGTACGGACACCGCCCACGAGACATGGGTTAACTGAATCCTCAGCAACCTCGGGATCCAGGGGATAGCGGCAGAGGATGGCGCACGGCTGGCCCACCTTCGAGGGTCGCCATGGTAAACGCCGAGCACCGCAACACTGCAGTGCGCGCGAGAGTGGCGGCGCCTGGGACGGCACCTCGCAATCATGCCCCACTTGAATATGTCGGCGTCAAAGGGGCACCTCGGTTGGCTTAGTAGTGGCACAACGTTGGCTTGACATGACGCCACTGTGATGCCACAGTGGCACACATGGACCTGAGGCCATACATAGACGAGATCCATGACCAGCTCGAAGCGGCTGCCGAGACAGGCGGCGAGGCCGCACGGGCGCTTGCCGAGCGGCTCGTTGCACCGCTAGACGCGGCGGTCCGTCTGTCACTATTGGACGCGCTGGCAGCGGCAGCTCAGGAGATTACGTGCGAGCTCGCGCCAGGTTCAGTGGAAGTGCGCCTGCGTGGCCGCGACCCCGAATTCGTTGTGACGACTCCACCCGAGCCGGCCGGCGATGACCTGGCGGATGGGGCCGCTACGACGCCGATTGACGTGTCAGCCGCGGCCGGCACCTTCGTCGGCGATGAGGGCGGCATGGCGCGGATCAACCTGCGGATGCCCGATCACCTCAAGTCCCGGATCGATGGCGCTGCCGCGGGCCAGGGACTCTCGGTCAATGCCTGGTTGGTTCGAGCGGCCGCCGCCGCCCTGGAGCACTCGGACCCGTCGGGACGGCCCGGCCGGCGCGGCCTGCAAGGCTCACAGAAATTCACCGGCTGGGCTCGCTGACCGACCGCTGAGATTCCAGCAGTGCCGAACATTCGACAGTTATCGATCTTCCAAGAAAGGACCTCCATGCCTACTTTCGACACCCCCAAACCAATCTCGGTCACCGTGGAACTCGGTGTCGGTGATCTCGAGATAGCGGCGAGTGACCGAGCCGACACGGTGGTCGACGTAGAACCGAGTGACCCCGCCAACCCCTCCGACGTGGCTGCCGCGGCGAAGACCACGGTGGAGTACGCCAACGGCGTACTCCGGATCAAGACGCCAAAGGGATGGAGGCGCTACAGCTTCCGCGGAGGCGCGGAGTCGATCGTTGCGCGGATCCAACTGCCTACCGGCTCGCATCTGCAGGGTGAAGCTGGAGTTGCTGACTTGCGCTGCTCCGGGGCACTCGGTGAGTGCCGGTACAAGACCGGAGCCGGCGATATCACCATCGAGCAGATCTCGGGGGGCACCGAGCTCAAAACAGGTATGGGAGCGGTCGCGGTCGACCGGATCGGTGGCTCTGCCACGGTCAAGAACGGCAACGGGGACGCCTGGATTGGTGAGGTCGTCGGCGATCTTCAGGTGAAGGCGGCCAACGGCAAGGTTGCCGTCGACCACGCCCACGCCGCGGTGACGGCCAAGACCGCGAACGGCGATATCCATCTCGACGAGGTGGCCAAGGGTGCCATCGTCGCCGAGACGGCGTGCGGGAAGGTGGACATCGCGGTGCGCTCCGGGGTGGCAGCCTGGCTGGACCTTCACACCAGTTTCGGCCAGGTCCACAACGTCCTGGATGTCAGCGAGCGTCCCGGACCTTCGGAGCAGACCGTCGAGGTGCGGGCTCGCACCTCCTTCGGGGATATCACCGTTCGCCGTGCCGACATCGGGAGCGGGCGGGGCGCGGCATGACGCCCACTCCTGTCAGCT
Source organism: Acidimicrobiaceae bacterium (assembly GCA_003133325.1). GTDB lineage: Bacteria > Actinomycetota > Acidimicrobiia > Acidimicrobiales > RAAP-2 > DASZIT01. Next base: position 13,334 of record PKXA01000055.1, read on the forward strand.
CGGCCCTGTGTGCCACGGGCCTGCGCAAGTCCTTCGGTGACAACGTCGTCCTCGACGGCATCGACCTCGACATCGGCGAGGGCAGCGTATTTTCGCTACTTGGTCCCAACGGTGCCGGAAAGACCACTGCCGTGAGGATCTTCTCGACCTTGCTCTCTCCTGACGGGGGTCAGGTTCGTATCGGCGGGTTTGACCTGGTCCGCCAGCCCGACCTGGTGCGATCGCTCATCGGGGTCACCGGTCAGTTCTCGGTCGTGGACAACTTGCTCACCGGGGCCGAGAATCTGCGGTTGATGGCCGATCTCCGCCACCTCGGCCGCGGCGATGGGCAACGGCGGGTGACCGAGTTGTTGGAACGGTTCGACCTCACCGACGCCGCGGACAAGCCGCTGTCGACCTACTCGGGCGGGATGCGACGGCGACTCGACCTCGCGATGACCCTCGTCGGTGAGCCCCGGGTGATCTTCCTGGACGAGCCGACCACCGGATTGGATCCGCGCAGCCGCCTCACCATGTGGGAAATCGTCCGCGAGCTCGCCTCAGCCGGAGTCACCATCTTGTTGACTACCCAGAACCTCGACGAGGCGGACCAGCTGGCCGACCGGATCGCGGTGCTCGACCAGGGCCGGATCGTCGCCGAAGGAACCCCGGCTGAGCTGAAGAGCCGGATCCCCGGCGGGCACGTCCGACTCCAGTTCGCTGGTCCCGACCTGCTGCGCTCGGCGGCCGGTCTACTCCCGGCGGCTTCTCCCGACCGGGACCAGATGGTCCTGCAGGTCCCCGCAAACGGCACCGTGGACTCTCTCCGTGTGCTGCTCGACGAGTTGCACGAAGCCCGAATCGCCGTCGAGCGGCTGTCAATCCACACACCAGACCTCGATGATGTCTTCCTCGCCGTCACCGGCAGTCATGTCGCCGGCCAGCCCGACGAGGCCCTCACACCGCAAGGAGCAGCGCAACGATGACCACGCTCGCCTACACGCTCATCGACTCGCGGGTCATGCTGCGCCGCAACCTCAAGCACCAGCTCCACTACCCCTCGATGACTCTGATGCTCGTCGGCTTGCCCATCGTGCTCCTCCTGCTGTTCGTCTACGTTTTCGGCGGCCAACTCGGTGCTGGCCTCGGCGCGCACGACGGCCGCGCCACCTACCTCGACTACGTGGTGCCCGGGGTGCTGCTGATCACCGTGGCCTCAGCCGTACAAGGCACCTCGATCATGGTCGCGATGGACATGACCGGCGGCATCATCGACCGGTTCCGCACTATGGCGATCGCCCGCGCCTCGGTCCTCACCGGACACGTGTTCGGCAGCCTGATCCAAACCCTGGCCGGCCTCGCCATCCTGATTGGCGTCGCATTCGGTATCGGGTTCCACTCGAGCGCAGGGCTGCTTGAGTGGCTCGCCGCGATGGGGATACTTGCCCTGTTCGCCTTCGCGCTGATCTGGCTGGCCGTCGCGCTCGGCTTGGCCGCCAAGAGCGTCGAGACCGCCAGCAACACCCCGATGATCCTGTTCCTGCTGGCGTTCTTCGGCAGCGGATTCGTGCGGACACAAACCATGCCTGGCGGGCTGCGCCAGTTCGCCGAGTACCAGCCCTTCACCCCGGTCACCGACACCGTGCGCGGACTGCTCACCAATGCTGCTGTTGGCGACCACGCCATCGCCGCCATTGCGTGGAGTGTCAGTATCGCCCTCGCGGCGTACCTCTGGGCCACCCGCCTCTACAACCGGCGTCGAGCAGCCGAGCCAAAGTGAGCGGGACGACCCAGCGCCGCAGGTGAGCGCTTAAATTAGGTGTGCATTGAACTGGCAATTCACCGCCTAGCGCCGGGATTCGTGCCCTTCCACAAGCCCTGGTGTAACCGAATCCTGAGGAATCTCCGGAACCTGGGGATGGTGGCGGAGGATGGCCCATGGTTCAGTGGCCGTTCCGTGCCGCTGGGATCAATGTTTCATCCCCCACGGCATCGGCGCTGGCCTCACCGAGGAAGGAGTTTGCTGTTGGCTAACCCGCCTCAAACGGCACTTATCTACAGTCCCGAATTGGGTGTCTTTGATGTAGCCAGCGTGTGCTTTTCGTTGCGTCGTGGACGCGTTATCTCCAGTGGTGTCTTTGATGTAGTCGACGTAGCTGACGCAGTTCCTGAAGTGAACGGCAGCGGTTGGGCATTGGCACGGAGGCGAGCCGTTTGCTCAGGGCCCGTCACCGGACGTGAGCGAGGAACTGCTCAGACCGGCCGGGCGTCACGCTGGGCCTCGAGAGACGCGAGCTGCGTCGAACCCTGCGTCGACTACGGACTCGATGATGACTGCGGCCGTCTCCGAGCTCGCCCCGGGGAGCGTTGGTGACGCTACGAGGTATCAGTCCACAAGGCTCGACGGACGATCGTGCATTTGCGTGGACTACATGTCGTCTACACAGACCGCCTGGTCAACACCCCCGTGCGTCAGAGGACTGGAGATAACGGCACTTCT
>PKXA01000100.1 GCA_003133325.1 Acidimicrobiaceae bacterium
CACCTCGCCGAACACCGCACCGGCCGCCATGCAAGTCGACTACGTGAGGGTCTGGCAGCACTGAGCGCATGCATCCCCGACTGCCGTCGGGGGCCCTCGCCGGCCCGTGCCGATCGCGTCACCGCCCCGCCCCAGATCACGTTCCCTACCGCCAATGATGTCGGTGAACGCTCCGCTTAGGGCGCCTCGGCCACCAGCGGGGAGGAGTGCTCCTCCGGGACAACCGGACCCCGCATCCAGCCATGTTTCGCCATGAGCAGGAAGGCGGCCATGGTCGTCTGGCCGATGAGGACGGCTAGTGCCATCCCGGTGATCCCGGCCACGGCCACAAGGCCGAACCCGAGAGGCACGATTAACACGAACAGGCCCCCGAACACGGCCATCGCCCGCCGGGTCCGCCGCTGGCCGCGGGCCGCGCTCACGGCCGTCCCGGTGACGATGAACGGCAGCGCCGACAGCCCCAGGAGCCGGAGCGCGTTGGTCCCGGCCGCCGCGTAGGAGGGGCCGAAGATCCGTAGCACCCACGGGGCGGCCAGGACCAGCAGTGCCACCGCCGGCACCATGATCTTCAGCAAATGGACCATCACCTGCTCGCATCGGGCCTCGAAGTCGGACTCGTCGATCGACAGCTCCACCACGAGCGAGTCCCCGATCGCCAGGCTGACCAGGTAGAGGAGGTTCGCTATCAACCACGCCAGGGAGAAGTACGCGCTGGTAGCGGCTCCGGACTCGGCGAGGACGATCAGTGGCAGCACGAGTATCAGGCCCTGCCACCACAGGTCGCCGAGGAAGTCGTACGGGACGAAGCTGCGCAACTCCCGGATGGTGACGGCACCGGAGTCGCCGGCCGACCGTTGGTGCTGGGTGATGGCCCGGGCGAAGAGGTAGATGTTGGTGGGGATGACCGTGGCGAGTGCCGCCACCGTCCAGGACAAGTAGATGCCCGCCACCGGGAACAACGCTACGAACGGTACGACCATGCCCACCTTGAGCAAGGAGAACCAGGCGTTCTCGACCGGCACCCAGGGGGTCTTCCGGAGCCCGGTCAGCACCCCGTCCTCGAGGATCGTGATCGACCAGATCGCCGCGGCAACCACGAACCACGTCGCCATGCCGGGGGACGAGCGCAGGAATGCCAACTGTGGAGCGACGTGGGACAGCAGAATAAGGAACGCCCCGGCCAGCGCCAGCGCCAGCGCCGCGCTCACCAGGTAGGCCCCCACCACCAGCCGGCGGGTGTGGCGTCCGGCCGGCTGCACAAACCGGATCAACGCGCTCGCCAGGTTCAGCTGGGCGATGGCCCCGATGGACGTGAGCACGTTGATGGCCACGATGTTGCGGCCCACGACGGACGGCGGCGCGCGCCGGGCCGCCAGCACCCAGAACAGCATGCCGATCAAGCTCGTCACCACGGAGCTCAGCACGAGGGCATGGCCGTTCCGGAACAGCGGTATTCCGAACTCGCTGCGGAAGGACGGCCGCTCGGCCGTCACTCGCCTCCGTTGCCGCAGCACGGGTTCCGGCGGGTCGTCGGGCCGCCCTTCGGATGGCGACGGGGCGCCCCGCCGGGGCCGGAGCCTGGCGCCGAACGTCCCCGCAACACGCACGAGCATGGCGACGAAGGGCAGCGGGTCGTCTCGGGCGAACCAGGCCAGCGTGCGCGAGCCACGCTCCCTCGTCGTCGCCATCGACGACGGAACCTCGGTACGGCGCCGCCGGGACAGGCGCGAGACCACGTCGAGGTGCTCCACCATCATGGACCGGCCCACTAACGGGTGGCCCGCCGGGATCGGGCGGCCCGTCAGGTCGAGGTGGGCGGCGCGCACCACGTCGATCCCCGCGTCCGTCTCGAACACCCGGAACTGGGACCCCATGCGGGGATTGAAATCGAGCAGATTGTAGCGCCCGTCACGCCGGTCGAACCGCCAGCCGAGGTCGGCGATGCCCCGGTACCCCAGTATCCGGAAGACATCGGTGGACAGCGCGGTCAACTCGGGATTGTCCACCGCCTGCGAGTACGAGCCGACCCCGGCCTCGGGGGGCCACATGCGGAGCTTGACCCCGGTGAAGAGGACGGTTGACCCAGCGTCTGCACCGACCCATGCATTGCAGAACCAGTCTTCGGCGGTTTCGGATGGAATGTATTCTTGGAGAGCAACCCCGTAGGGCGGCACCCAGACGGTCGCCATCTTGCGCAGCTCCGCCGGGCTGCGGACCACGGTGCCAGCCTGCACCGCCGGGGCCGACAGCCGGGTCCAGGCAGCGTCGTTCTTGGCCACCACCGGATAGACCGCCTCCTCGATGAAAGCCTCGAGCGCTTCCGGGGTCCGGGGTGCAGCGATGCGCGGCGAGGGAATCCCGATCCCCTCGCACAGGGCACCCAACTCTCGCTTGGAGGTCAGTCGGCGCGGCAGGTCGGGCGGGACGGGCGGGAGGATGAACCACTCGGACAGCTCCTCCACGTGCTCGGCGACGAGCACCGCCGCCTCGTCGTCGGTACACAACATCACGGAGCGCTCGCCGAGCTGCCTGGCAATGGCGGCCAGTCCCTCGACGAGCCGCTCCTGCGGCTCACGACCCGATGTCGGCCAGATGACCGTCCCCCTGGCGTAACGCGACAGCGCAGCGGGGGTGACGGCGTCCTCGATGACGGCGTACACCGACACGCCCACCCTCCCAAGGGAGCGGATGGCTCCAACGCCGCCGTGGTCGAGGGGGTAGCGGCCGATCTTCAGCAGGACTACGGGAACTGAGCGGTCGAAGTCGGCTTCGGGCGCCTGCGACGCCGGCCCCCGGGCGACGAGCGTCACGAGGCGATGTGGGAGTCAGCCGCTTGTGGGTGCTGCCACACCTCGATGGATCGGATCTGCAGGCTCTGGGGGAACCGGACGGCGCGGTCGGGACCCGGGTTCGAGGCCACAGCCAGGTTGGCGAGCAGGTACTCCGGCGCGGTGATGGAGATGGCGAAATGGGCTTGCAGGGTACCGTCCACATACCACGAGATCGATCCCGGCTCCCAGTCCACTCCGTAGGTATGGAACCTATCGGACAAGGTGGGCACGAGCTGGGAGGCTTGATCCGAGGCGGACTGGGCGCCGTGGACGAAGATGTTGATCGTCTCCGTCTGCGCCCAGTTCTCCATGATGTCGATCTCGGGGGGCCAGTCTCCGGACTCGGGGAGGGTCCAAAACGCTGACCACAGGCCCTGCCCGCTCGGCAGCATGGCCACGACCTGCGTGTAGCCGTAGGTGAAGCTGAACTTGCCATACGACGAGATCAACCCCGATATGTACTGCTTTCCGTGCGTCTGTCCCGGCGTGGCGGTCAAGGACAGCGTGCCGTTGTCCACCGAGACCTGCGAGGCTTCATACCACTCCAATTCGGGATGGGCCCGATTGGTGCAGTCCCAGTAGTAACAGGTCGACCAGTGGGTAACGTCCAGGATGGTACCGAGGAAGTGGTCGGAGAACACGGGTTGCCAGTCGCCTCCGGGGCCGTCGGGGCCGCCGGGGGAACCCGTGGTACCCGGGTGGGCAACCGCCACACCTCTCGGCGCTACCGAGCCCGTGTTGAAGGCCGCGAATGCGCCGAACAACGAGAGGGCGACGACCGCCGAGGCCAGTGCGAGGCGGAGCGGGTTCCTCGTCATCGCCCTCGGGCCTGCTGTCGGGCGGCACCGGCAGCCGCCCATAGGCGCACTCGGTACACCTTCGTTCGCAACAACTCCCGATCCCGGGCGATCGGTGCGCCTCTGCCCTGGAGCCATTCGCGCACCGTGGCGGTCGTCGTAAAGCCCCGCACCGCCAAGCGCGCCAGCGAAAGCGGGTCGTCGGCGACCGAACTGAAAGCGTTGCGCACGGCACAGGCCGAGGTGTAGCCGGCCGCCCGCACCTGCTGGCGGACGGCCACACGGTAGGTGCCGTACGGGTAGGCGTAGCTGGCGACAGGATGGCCGAGCAGGTCCTCCAGGATCGCCTTCGGTCGCCGGATCTCATCGAGGGCTACGGACCTCGGGGCCACGTCGATATGGTGGTGGTGGTGGGAGTGGGCGCCGATCTCCACCCCCAGTGCCTCGAGTGAGGCGATCTGTTCGGCCGTCAGCATGGGGGCGCTCGGGATCCCGACCGTGGGCGACCCGACGAGGGGGCCTGTGGTCACGTAGAGGGTTGACACCACGCCTCGCGCTGCCATCTCTTCGGCAGCGCGAACGAAATCGGCGTAGCCATCGTCGAAGGACACCACCACGGGGTGCTCGGGGAGTTCCCGGTGGCCGGTGATGGCGGCGGCGAAACCCGACACGGTGAGCGGCGTACGCCCCAGGTCGCGCAGGCAGTCGAGGTGCTCACGGAACCGCGCCGGGGTGACGGACCAGGTGGCCAGATCCGGACCCGGACGGTCGGTCACTGCGTGGTACACAAGGATGGGGATTGGTGCCGATGGCCGCTCGGCGGACAACGTCACTTCTCGCATGTGGACAGGGTACGCCGAAGCGGCGGCGCATGGAACACGGGACATCGGTTCATCAGACCCGGAGCTCGCGGAAGGTCACTGCAACGGTACTGAGGACGGCAAGCACCGCCAACGCGTGGAGTCCCGTCATCACGTGGATGAGCGACAGCACCACGGCCACGAGGGTGGCGACGCCGAGGCTCAGGGCCACGGTGAGCACCGCCCGTTCCAGCCGGTCCGCACTCTCGAGCAGCCACGCCAGGGCCGCACCCGGCGCCCAGGCGGACGCCGCCACCACCAGCACGGCCCGCACCGGCGTGGGGAATTGGAGGGCGACCACGGCCACCGCCGCCCAGGCGACCAGCGCAGGGAGGTCCCGGCGGACGCCGGCCATCACTCTCATTGGGTGGACCGCAGCGTTACGACGAGCACCCCTCCCTGCGACAGCACCGTCTCGAATTGGGGCGAGGAGCGGACGTCGCGTTCGATGGCCTGGTACTGGCCAGGGGCCAGTGCCCCGTACATCTCGATCTGGGCCGCATCGGTGGGGCTGAAGATGAGGAACGCGTGAGGATACGGCTCCATCAGATCCACCAGCGCCGACACGGGGTGCGTCGTGACCGACTTGGCGACGCCGGCGGTATCACTGAGGTACCACAGGTACTGGTAGTCCGCATAGTGCGTGAACGCCCAAGGCGTGTTGTCGATCGCCCCGATCATCAGCGACCCGGGCGGGGCGAGGGAGTAGAGGCGCTCCATGGCGGAAACCTCGGCCGCCGGCATGTAGTTTACGCGCTCCTTGCCGTAGTAGGAGAAGAAGAACGAGACGGTGAGTGCCGAGACCACCCCGAGCCCCACCACCCACCGGATGATCCGGCGGCGGCGAGTGCCCGTCGGGCGGGGGGCCAGGACCGAGGCGGCGAAGAGGGCCACGAACGGCAGCCCGAACAGGAAGATCCGGTACACGACCTCTGTCCCATAGCTGCTGGCGAAGAGGGCCAGGACCGGTGTCACGGTGAGGCACGCCGCGGGCTGCCACCGGCGCCAGCGCGCCGAGCGCCACGCGTACCACGCCCCGATCAGGGCCAGACCACACAGCGCGGCGGTGAGGGCCCGGTCGAAATAAGCCACCACCACCTGGTCGCGGCTAGCGACGCTGAGATTGATGAAGGAGGCCGATGTGTTGTCGAAGGGGTGGCCGAGGGTCTGGAGGACCGCCGGCAGCTGCTGGTGGAGAAAGGGAAGTCCCCAGATGAGGACCCAACCCACGCTGATCGCCGTCACGACGACCAACAGCGACCACGAGCGGAGGCGCCGTGTCACCAGAAGGCCGCCCAGGGCCGCGACCAGCATGAACGGGGTCAACTGGTGGCTGACGGCGATGGCGGTGGCCACCAGCACCACCACCGCGTACATGGCAGGCGTGCGCGGTCGCGCGGTCGGTTCGACGATCGCTCCGCCGCTGGTCACGAGGACGGCAGGTTCCCGAAGTCGGAACTGGCCGTATGCCCACCGGGTCCGTGCCGCCGGGGGCAGTCGCAGGAACCATCGCAGCACGACCGCCACGGCCGTGATGTAGAGCACGTATGCGAACGCCTGCGGCGAGAAGTAGTCCTGACCGATCCAGTTGCCGAGGTAGAAGAGCCACACCGCCGTCCACACCACGGTCCGGTTGGCGGTGAATGTGCGCAGAATCAGCACCAGCGGCGCCAGCAGCAACAGCTCGTTGACGAAGGGTGCCCACACCGTGTACGAGAGCGCCGAGGCGGTGCCCGATCCCGAGACGAACAGCGCGTTGAGCCCGAAGAACCCCGGCCAGTCCTGGTAGGCGGTCAGGTTGGGCATTGCTCTGTCGACCCCGTGGTGCGTCACGATGTAGTCGACGATCCCCACATGCTTGTAGGACCAGGAGTAGCGCGTCGTCCCATAGAGGATCCCCGGAGTGGCGTGCATGATGGCGATCAGGGTCACGACGTGGCCAGCGAGCAGGGTCGGACCGGCCCGGCGCCAGCGCACCCACCACCAGAAGCTGACGGTCAGCAGCCCGACGGCCACCCAGTACACGACGGGCATGACCGACACCAGGCCGAGGTCGGTCATGCGGTCCAACCGGACCGTCCACGCGAAGGTCGACCCCCACAGCGCGGCGATCACGGCCAGCCCGAGCCAGCCGCGCCATGAGCCCGGGCGCACCGTCGCCCTGCGGGACCGCGGCGCCAGAGTAGCGGTGGCATAGCCGAGACCGGCGGCGACCACGCCGACCACGACGGCGACGGCCATCGTGAGGCCGCCGCCCGCCCGACGGGTCGGGGTCAGGCATTGCACCACTCGGCGCGGAATTACGCCGCGGAGATACGCCCGCTCGCTTGCAAGGGCCTGGTCCTGTCCGACCAGACGTGCCACGACGGCCTTCGAGCGGCCCTCGTGGTAACACCGCCTCGTGAAGTAGCGCCACGTCGCCCGGGTCGCCGGCACCTGGTGGGTGACGCGTGCGGACGGTTCGTAGATCAGGCGACCGCCGCCCTGGCCCACCATCCGGATGCAGAGCTCTGTCTCGTCGCAGCCGGTGGCGTTCGCCCCCACCGGGCCCAGCTCTGAATCGAACCCGCCCGATGCCACCAGGGCGGCGCGGCGGAACGACATGTTGGCCCCGATGAAGTTGCGGACCGGGGCTCTCGTCTCGGGCATCCCATGGTAGGAGCAGCCGACCACCCAGTCGAACTCGGGTGGGAACCATCGGGGTCGCGTCCCGGTCCAGCCCGGGGCCACCGACCCGCCCACCCCGAGTACGTCCCCGTCCCGGTACGTCTCGACAAGGCGCGGCAGCCACCCGTCCTCGGCCCCGGCATCATCGTCGAGGAAAGCCACGATGTCGCCGGTCGCCACGGCCACGCCCGCGTTCCGAGCGGCGGACAGCCCCCGACGACCCGTGTTGACGGTCATCTTAATCCCCGAGATCTCGAGGCGGACGCGGTCAAACAATGCCTCGTTGTGGTCAATCACCACGATGACCTCGGGCGTTGGCTGGTCCTGCAGTTGCACGGAGCGGACCGCGGCAACGAGGGTGTCCCAGCGGGCCTCGGTGTAGGTGCAGATCACGACCGAGACCGAGACCGAGACCGCCCGGCCGGTGTCCGGCGTGGTCACGGCGCCTCGGGCCGCCGCCCGCGCGCCCGGCTGATGGCGTAAGCGAGCGGGCCGTACAGCAGGCCTCGGCGTTCGAGGCGGGTGAGACGGCGAGGCCACCAGTCCGGCCGGATCTCCGAGCCGCCGCTGCCGCCGCTGAAATAGACCAGCCCTGCCGGGGCGCGGCGTATCATCGAAAACAGGGTTTGGGGTTCGTGCACCACGGCACTCGTCAGGTAAGCGCCGAGGCCGACGCCGTAGTCGTAGACCTGTCGCTGCACGGCGGCGAGATCACGATGATGGTAGTGGCGGATCAACGCGCCCGGCCGGTAGGCGAGTGTCCGCCCCGACGTGACGACCTGAAACAGCGCAAGCAGATCCTCGCCGCCGCGCGCCGGTGTACCCACGCCGGTTGCCGCGTCGAAGCCGCCTATGCCGCGCAGCCATGCCGTGTCGAATGCCATGTTGACCCCCGCGCCGAGCTTGCCGGCAGCGAACGGGAACAACACGTCGTCGGGTCGATTCGGGCCGAGGTCGTACAGGCGGTCCTCGAATCCCTTGCCGTAGTGCCTGTGGACCTCGAGCATCAGCTGTGCCGGGGTCTCGAGCTCGGCCGGCATAATCAGTCCGGTCGCCCCTGCCACCCCTGGTACGGCCACGAAGGGAGCGGCAAGCTCGCTCAGCCAGTGTCGATCCACGGCAACGTCGTCGTCCGTGAACGCCACGATGGACCCGCTCGCGGCGGCCAGCCCACAGTTGCGGGCGGCGCCGATCCCGCGACGGTTCTCGCGGAGGTACCTGATCCTCCCGGTCGCCGCCCCCCGGGCCGAGACCAGTTCGACCGTATCCGAGGTGGTCGGATCGTTGTCGACGACCACGATGTCGAACGCGGGGTAGTCGAGCGCCAAAACGGTGTCGAGACACGTGTCGAGTCGCTCGGGCCGGTTGCGCGTGGCGATGATGACGGTCACCGGCTTCCCTGCCGCCAGGGTGCGACGTCGTTCCTCGAGGCACGGGGGGTCGTCCAGCGCGGCTCCACCGGCCCAGAGGTCGAGGGAGGCCGGGCCGAGCCCGTCGGCGAGCAGGTGCCGGTCGATCGACCCGGCCAAGGTGGTCCGCGCAGCCACGACCCAGTCGCGCTCGGGGCTCTCGGCATCGTCGGCCAGGGCGAGGCAACCGATCGGGTGCGAGTGCAGCCGTGCGAGCACGAAGAGCGTCCGGCCCGAGCAGGGTGGCCCCACCGTGCGGCGCAAGGTCGCCAGGCCTTCGGTGAGCTCGACGTCGGCTACGCCGACGGGCAGTTCGAGTAGCTCGCCATCGTCGGCGACAGGGCCGGTCGGGATCATGAATCGGCGCCTTGCACCTCGCCCTCGGGGGTTCCTCCGCCGCCCCGCCCCGCCTTCGTCTTCCCGCCCAGTTCGAGCTTCGCCCTCGCCCGCTCATGGAACAAAGTTTGCAAGACCCTCGCCCCGTCCCGGAAAGTGCGAAGGTTCGAGTTGCCGCTTCGCCGGGGGAGCTCCATGCTGGGCACCTCGGTCACGCGTAGGCCGATCAGGACGGCGCGAGCTGTGATCTCCGTCTCGATCTCGAAACCGGTGGACCTGAGGTCCAAGTCGTCGAGGAACTCGCGGCGAAAGGCGAAGAGCCCGTAGCAGAGATCCGTGAGGTGGGTCCGGTAGAAACGGTTCGCCAGACCCACCAGGGCGCGGTTCCCCGCCCGGCGGATGGGCGTGATGTCGAGACTCCCTCCTCCGACCATGAAGCGCGAGCCCTTCACGAAGTCGAAGCCGTGTTCGAGGAAGTACAGCAGGTTGGGGATCTCAGTGGGCGACATGGAGCCGTCGGCGTCCATCGCCACGATGATGTCGCCCCGGGCGGCGGCGAACCCCGCCCGCAGGGCGTTGCCCTTGCCCGGTGAGGGCACTCTAATGATGCGCACATCAGGCTCGCAGACGACGGCCATCTTCTCCGTCACATCGGACGACAGGCCGTCCACCAGGATGACCTCGCTGACAGTGTCGGGTACGTGGTCGAGCACGGTTGCGAGGTTGCGCGCCTCGTTCTTGGTGGGGATCACCAGGCTGACGGTTAGAGCGGACAGATCTGTTGCTCGGCGGCGTGGCGTGGGACGCCACTCGGTCGATCGGGGGAGATCGGTTTGGCCATTGTCGGTGACCGGACGCAGTTCGGGCCGTTTGGGACGCATCCGTTCACCGCTCTCCGAATCCCACTGGTGGGCGGTACCCATGGGTTGACCTTAGCCTGGATCCACCGACTGACGACCTGGCCGGACACCGAATCGGGTGATCGGCATATGGGCGGGTCGATCAACTGCGGGCTGAGTACTTCAGCGGCCATCGGGGCGTGCAGGACCAAAGGTTTGTGATTCTCCTCGGTTGTCAGTGCCGTCCTTCAATCGTCTGCGGTGCACCGGCCGCGGATGGAATGACTACACGGGGACCGGTGGAAGTGCTCGCAGAAGCGTGAGGGCTCGTTCGAAAGCTCCGGCCCACGGCCACTTGAGCGGTGTTCGCAGTGTCGGTGTGCCCGAGTCGTTGACCAGCCGGCCGGGGACGGACAAGAACCGTGTGCGCACGGTGCGGGCGACGACGAGGTGCTCTTCGGGGGTGATCTCGCCNNGGCCGGAAGGAACGTGCTCCATGCCGGCACCCTCCTTCAGGTCCTTGATGGCCAGCTCGACCGTGGCGTGGGCCCGGTGGAAAGTGTCCACCTCGACCGCGGTGCCTGGCTGGTCGGTCAGGAAGGCGAAGTGGCGCCACTCGGGCCACAGTGTCGCCTGGCGACCGACCAGCCGGGTCCGGCGCACAACGAGCCGGCGTCCCTTGTAGATGCACTCGGCCACCTCGGCGATGCCGTCACACGTGTAGTCGATCGGCGTCCAGGACTGCTCGTCGATGGCAGAGACGGCAGTGACCACGGACTTCACCATGCGCACCCCCATCGTGTAGCCGACCCCGAGTCGTCCGAGAGTGGCGATGGTGGTGTTCGACCAGAACCCGGAGTCGAAGCGCATGACCAGCTCACCGGTGGCTCCTGCTCGACGGAGCCGGGCCACCAGCTCTTCGATGAACCGCTTGGTGCCCCGCTGGGTGTTGGCCGAGCCCTTCCGCATCCGGACGTGGAGGAGCTCGCCGGTTCCGGCCCGGGTGGCAACCAGGGGGTGGTAGCCGAGCTCTTTGGTATAGCCATAGCCGGCACCGTGCTTGGCCTTTCCGCACACCGCACAGATGGTGGAGTCGAGGTTTCTTCCGTGAGTTCAGCCG
>PKXA01000064.1 GCA_003133325.1 Acidimicrobiaceae bacterium
GGGAAGAATGATCGAGGCTAACCTGACTACCAATGGACCAATGGACGATCTGATTTCGGGAGACAGCGATGCCCCGGTACTTTCGATGGTGGTGCTCGGCTGCGACGGGAGTTGGCCAGGTCCCGGAGGTGCCGCCAGCGGGTACCTGATTCGTTCTGATGCCACCTGTCTGCTGGTGGACGTCGGGCCCGGCACCTTCGCCAACCTCCAACAGGTGGCGGATCCTGCCTCGGTGGATGCCATTGTGATCAGCCACCATCACCCCGACCACTGGACCGACCTCTACGGTCTGGCCACCCACGCCCAAGTCATCTCCGGCCGGACCGACATTCCGGTGCTGGCTCCCCAAGGGATGGCTTCCCGGGCCCACCTCGAGGATTCCCGGGCGCTCGAGTGGCGCACGGTGACTGACGGGGACCGAATCGAAGTCGGCGACATGACCTGTGGGTTCCGTCGGACCGAGCACAGCGGCGAGACGCTGGCCGTCCGCATCGACTGCGGAGGGCTCTCCCTGGGCTACTCTGCCGACTCCGGGCCCGGTTGGTCATTGGCTGACCTGGGGAGCGACCTGGATCTCGTCCTGTGCGAGGCCACCTACACCTCCGAACACGAAGGCACGGCACAACACATGAGCGGGCGGCAGGCAGGGGAGCAGGCCAAGAGGGCCGGCGCCCGGCGCCTTGTCATCACTCATCGTTGGCCGACAGTTGATGCGGACGCGGTGCTCGAAGAGGCCGAAACCGCCTTCGGCGGCCAGGTTGAACAAGCCGTCATCGGAAAGGAATTTACGCTGTGAGCCAAGCAACCGAGGGAAAAATGAACGGTCTTCGTGGAGACAGTCGGAAGACCGACGAGCTTCGCCTGGCCCGGTTCGAGCGCGACTTCACCGTGTTCGCCCCGGGCTCGGTATTGGTGTCGATGGGACGGACCCGCGTATTGTGCACCGCCTCGGTGGAGGACCGGGTGCCACCATGGATGCGTGGGACCGGAAAAGGGTGGGTGACCGCCGAGTACTCGCTCCTCCCGGGCTCGACACCAGAACGGGTGTCACGAGAAGCGGCCAAAGGGAAACAGTCGGGTCGCACCCAGGAGATCCAACGCCTCATCGGTCGATCCCTGAGGTCGGTGTGTGACATGGTTGCGTTGGGCGAGATGCAGATCACGGTGGACTGTGACGTCCTTCAGGCAGATGGGGGAACCCGCACCGCGTCGATCTGCGGTGCGTACGTCGCCCTCCACGACGCGCTGACCCGGTTGATCCAGCAGGGAACCCTTCGGACCAATCCGCTGACCGAGGCGGTGGCGGCCATATCGGTGGGCGTCGTGGACGGCGTATGCATGCTCGATCTTCCCTACGAGGAGGACAGTCGGGCTGAGGTGGACATGAATGTGGTGATGACGTCCTCGGGCCGATTCATCGAGGTGCAGGGAACCGCAGAGGGAATGCCGTTCACCAAGGGCGAGCTCGACGAGATGCTCAGCCTGGCCGAGCACGGGATCGCCCAACTTCTCGACCTTCAGACCGAGGTGCTCACGGTGCCACCTACACCCCGATGAAAGAGGGAAGCCTGCGACTGGTATTGGCGAGCTCCAATTCGGACAAGGTGGCCGAAATCGGTGCTCTCCTCAAAGCGGTTCCGGGCCTCACCTTGCTCCCTCGGCCCTCATCGGTTCCCGACGTCGAAGAGACCGGGACGACCCTTCTCGACAATTCCCGGCTGAAGGCCCGGGCGCTGGTCGACGGAACCGGCGAAGCGGCAGTCGCCGACGATACCGGCCTCGAGGTGGAGGCGCTCAATGGCGCACCCGGTGTCCATACCGCCCGGTTTGCCGGTGAGCATGCGACCTATGCCGACAACGTGGCCAAGCTGTTGGCCGAGCTGACGGCGGTGGGAGCGGACGGGCCTGATCGGCGGCGGGCGACATTCCATACGGTGGCGCTGGTGGCATATCCCGATGGAAGCGAAGTGTGGGCCGACGGCGAGGTGGCCGGGGTCATCACGCCCGAGGCGGCAGGTGATGGAGGCTTCGGCTACGACCCCGTGTTCGCTCCGGACGGAGGTGGTGGCCGTACCTTTGCCCAGATGTCGGCCGGCGAAAAGCATGACGTCTCCCATCGAGGCCGGGCCTTCAGGGCCCTTGCGGCCAAACTGGTGGGAGATTCTTCATCCCCATGACCTCGCATTGCGGGGGTTAACGTCTCGAGGCATCGACGAAGGAGGCAGTGCATGAGCGATGTGTCCCAAGGACCCGGGTGGTGGCAGGCGTCGGATGGGAAGTGGTACTCGCCTGACCAGGTACCGGGAACTGCGGCCGCCGTTGCCGGCCCAGCCGCCAACCTCCCCGGTCCGGGCGGACCGGCACCGTCGCCGGCACCTTGGTACGGGCCACCGGGCGCCGGAAGCTACGGATATCCACCGGCAGGAGTCCCGTACGGCTACCCGCCGACGTCGAAGAACAACGGTCTGGCCATTGCCTCGCTGGTCTGCTCATTCTTCTTTTGGGTCTACGGAGTGGGTGCGATTCTGGCCATTGTCTTCGGCTTCATCGCCCGCTCCCAGATCAAACAATCGAATGGGACGCAGCAGGGTGGGGGAATGGCACTGGCCGGCATCATCATCGGCTTTGCCGGCCTTGTCATTGGCATCGTGGTTGTCATTGTGGTGGCGGTTGTGGTTCACCACTGCAACCAGACCGGCAACTGCTTGAACAACACCACCTACTGACGATCTACTCGAGAGGGACGCCCGACCGTTCGATGAGCGGTGGGCTTCATCGATCCGCTTGCGTTCCGGGTGTCCCGTACCGGATGGCGTCCTAGGCGTCAGGCGTGTCGGATGGCGCAATGATGGCGACTTCGGCCAGGCTGGCCGCCCGGGTGTCCCTTCGGTCGTCAACATCGTTGGAGACCGGTGGCTCGGGATGCGTCGGGATCTCGGTAAAGTATGGGGGAACCGGCGGTACGGCGTCGGGGGTGGAGAACGGCGAGGCCGTGGGCACGAACGGTGGATCCTGCGCCTGGCCCGATGCGAATGGGGTGGCGGCGTCGGTGGCCTCATCGTCGTGGCGAGCCACCTCCAGTGTGATCAGACCGGCATGGTGCAGGTCGCGCAGTATGCGGAGCCCTGCAATCCGATCCTCGCCGGAGGCTCCGAGCAAACCTTTGACCGAAGTTCCGGCATTCCCGATGGACGTGACCATTCGCCATTGGTCGCCGTGTAGCTGGACATCGCCGTTCGGTGGATTGGGGGAGAGGGCCACCGTCGACTCGAACGGCATTATTCCGAGGAGCTCATGCCATTCATCGACCTGCGGCCTCACTTCATCGAGGACGGCGCGTACCGGGACCCGGGGTTGCCCGCTCGAGGACGCCAGGCCGGAGGTGAAGTAGAACCAACCGTCGGTGAGGATGGCCAGCTCGAATACGGCCCGACCGATGGTGGCCGCCGATCCGACGTGGGCATTGGAGAGCTCTCCTTCTTCGAGCCATACCCGTCCATCAATCTCCGATCCCACCACCTGCAGTTCGCCGGTCTGAGTTGACTCGGCCAGCAGGGTGAGGACGTCGGCCAGGGTGAACACCCCCAACGACCCGACAAGAGACGCGGCAGGGGCATTATCGAACGACTGCATCTGGCTCATGGTGGTTCCCTTCCCGTCGACGCTGGACAAGGCGAGGATAGACCGGAAATGGGTGTGAATGTCCCCACGACTAGTCTCTTGGCATGCCGTCGCGTCGATGGAGGCCTATCGCCGACGGGGTCCGCCAGGTTATGGAGTGGGGAGCCACTTCCAACGCCGGGGTGCGCCGGATGATGTCCCTGGCAGCACGCGAGTTGGCCCGAGCTTCAGAGACCGGCCAGGCGGTGGCCGAGGCGAGGGCCGCCGGTATCGACGCCACCTATGGGGCCAGCTATTTCGGTGAGGGACGCGACTCGTCCGGTGATCGAGGTGGTCATTCCGGCTATGCCCGCTACGACCGGGTTGCCTCGAACGCAGACATAGCCGGGTGGCTGCTTTGGCGTAATTTCCGGGTCGGCTCCTCCCTCGACGTGGGGTGTGCCACCGGCTATGTGGTCGAGGTGCTCCGGGAACTGGGGATCGATGCGGAGGGCTGCGATCTCAGTCCCTTTGCCATTGCCCACGCCGCCCCGGGGGCCGAGGGACATATTCGGGTCGGCAATCTCTTTGCGGGTCTTCCCTGGAAGGACGGGGCGTTCGAGCTTGTCACCGCGCTCGAGATTCTCGAGCACCTCCCGCCCGATCGGGTGCCGACCGCATTGGCTGAGCTCCGCCGGGTCTGCAGTTCCTATCTCTACGCCACGATTCCCTCATTTGGGACGAACCCATCGGGCCCCGACGGCCATTTCGAAGGCAAGGTCCGGCCCGAACGGCTGGATTACTACCGCCAGTTGTCGTCGGACTACTCAGGCCCGATTCCCGAAGCAGACCTGGCGGTCGACGCCGATGGGCACCTGGTGGAGGGTCACCTGACCATCGCGTCATTCGGTTGGTGGACGGATCGATTCGCAGAGGCGGGCTTCAACCGCTGCATCGACGTCGAACGTCTCCTCTACGCCGATATTGCCCCGGCCGATTTGGCGCCCTACTGGAATCTCTATGTCTTCCGGACCGACGGAGCCTCACCCGGGATCTTGGATCGTCGTGAACCCGGCCGAACCCTGGCCGAACTCGGCCTCAAGCATCCGCTGATCGGGACCTGAAACCCACCCGGCAGTTGGCATCCACGCACCGGGGAGACCAGGCTCCGGGGCTCTGATCAGGAAACGGTGACCAGGGTGCCGATGGGGGTGAGCGGGTACACGACTGCGGCGTTGGCGGGAGGCATCTCCACGCATCCGTCACTCTGAGGAGTTCCGTAGCTCGACCTCACAAAGCCGTGAAGTGCATCTCCTCCGTTGAAGTAGCTGACCCAAGGGATACCCGGATCCGAGTACTTGGAGCCGTCGGGATTGGTGCCCTTCATGGTCGTGGTGAGGTAACGAATGTAGACCGGGAAGGTGCCCGACGCAGTCTCGGCACCAGTGACGCCGGTGTTCGCCGCGGTGGTGTAGACAGCTGCACCGTTGCTGTAGACGGTGGTGGTTTCCGGAATCGTCTTTGATACGTACACGTAGTTGTAGGGCGCAGTGTTGATGGCGCCGCTCCCGACGTCGGCCAGCAGCGCCCCCCATACCGCAGGGCCGGCAACGCCGTCTGTCTTCATCTTGTTCTGGTCTTGGAAGGCCATGACTGCGCCTCTGGTAATGGTGTTTGCTTTCCCTTCGGTCCAGAGCGCTTGGAGTGGGGCAGGTTCACTCCCTTTCCACGCGAATACGCCCTCCTGGGCTTGGGCTGCTTCTTGAGGGGCGGCCAGCGGTCTGGCAGGTGTGAAGCTCAAGGGGAGATACCCCAAGGTCGCCAGCAGCTGTTGCAGGCGAAGGGTGCCGGCATCAGCCACGGCGAACTGCACCGACTGGTCGGCCCCGAGGGTCTTCCCCGACGTACTGGCAATGGCGCCGGGGATGGTGACCGTTTCGGTGGAGGTCGGGACGAAGGGTGCGGTGGCCACAAACGCAAACGTGGTCGGAGTCAGGAGTTGCCAGTTACCAGCCACAGCCGGGGTCAGGATCGGCTGGGGTGAGTTGGGGTCGAGGGGAGACGAGAACTGCAGCGAAATGGATGCGTCACTCGGGATGCCGGTCGCCCCGTTGGCCGGTATGGAGGACACCACTGTCAATGGCTGGTGAGTGTCAGCCGTGGGTAGCGCGTTGGCCACCGAAGTGGGCGATGCGACGGCGCGACCCAGGGAGCCCTTGGTGGCAATGGTGGCAATGCCGACGCCGACGACCAGAATCGCAACCACCACAATGCCGATGGTCAGGTACCGCACTGTCCGTCCGCGACCCGACCCGACCTCACCTGACCCCTGAGAATTTGAGTGATTTGTAGACATTGCTCTCCCCATGTGCTCGGGAGCTTATCATTTGTGGCCTGTGACCAGGCATCTTGTCCTTCTAGGTGGCGCTCTCGTCGTCGTCCCCCGACCGGGCAATCCGATCATGCACTCTGCGTTCGACCGAGGCGATGGTGTGGGGGTCGATGAGTTTTCCTCCGTCGGGTCCCCGCACATAGAAAGCGTCAACCACGGCCGGACCGAAGGTGGACACTTTAGCCGAGATGACGTCGAGTTGGCAGTCGCCCAGAGCTCGGGTGATCTGGTGGAGCTGGCCTACGACGTCCTCGGCGCGAACCTCCACCACCGTGGCGCTGGCCGAGGCATTGTTGTCCACGGTGACCTCGGTGGCGACGAGGTGGGGCGTGGTGGCGCGGTTGGCGTTCCGGTAGGTACGGGTCCGCTCGGCCAACCGTTGATCGAGTGACAGTGTGCCGGCCATGATCGCGGCGATGTCATCGGAGATTCTGGCTGCTGTCGGCCACCGACCCCGGGAAGGCTCCACCGTGAACATTTCGACGGCGACCCCTTGCTCACCGGCCACATTGGCCGACCGCACATTCAGCCCGTGGAGGGCCAGGATCCCGGTGACCTCGGCCAACAGCCCCTGCCGGTCCGGAGCGATGACGGTGATGGTGGGCGCGTCGATGGAGATGGCGGGTGCCTGCCGAGCGCGAACCGTCTCCATGATGCTCCTGAGGTCGTTGGTCACCCAGGTGGTCGGAGGCGTCACGGACTCCCCGGCCAGTAGTTTTCCTGTCCGCTCGACCAGATCAGCCAGAAGCCCGGCCTTCCATGAGCCCCATGCTGATGGTCCGGTGGCGAGACTGTCCGCCTCGACCAACGCGGCGAGTAGGTCGAGGGTCATCCGGTCGCCCACCTCGTCGGCCACCCGCTGGGCGGTCGCCGGGTCATCGAGATCCCGACGGGTTGCAGTGTCGGGAAGCAGTAGGTGCAGCCTCACGAGCGAAACCAGAACCTCGACATCCTCGGGCGAGAAACCCAAACGCGCTCCGATGTCGGCTGCCATTGTCACCCCGACCTCGGTGTGGTCGCCCGGGAATCCCTTCCCGATGTCGTGGAGGAGGGTCCCCACCAACAAGAGGTCCACCCGTTGTACCCGGGGGGCCAGGGCGGCGGCGTTGGCGGTTGCCTCCAACAGGTGACGGTCGACCGTGAAGCGATGATACGGATTGCGTTGAGGCTTGTTTCGCACCGCGCTCCATTCGGGAAGATACCGGGCGAGCAGCTCGCGTTGGTCAAGGGCCTCGAGGGCGGCGATGGTTGGGCGACCGGCGGCGAGTACCCGAACCAGCGTGGTGCGGAGCGACTCGGGCCAAGGAGTCGGTGGAGGCGGAGCTTTTCGACCGAGGAGGTTGAGGGCGTCTCGTGAGATGGGCAGATTCTGCTCGGCTGCCACCGCGGCCAATCGCAGCGAAAGGGAAGGATCGTGGGTGACATCCCCCGAGTCGGTCAGCACCACTTCCCCGTCGGAAACTCCGATATCGGGATCGGAGGGGACCGGGGTGATTCCGTCGGCCGGCGAGCTTTGCGATCCGCGCCTCCGCCCGGGGAGTGACCACCATTTTCTCGTTCCCAGGGAGCGGGACCATGCGCTCCGCCTTCGCCATGCGTCGTCTGCCTCCCAGGCCACCGTGCGGCCCGCGGTGGCGACCGCCGCCATCAATGAGTCGGTATCGGGTTCTCCGAGCGAAGTGGCCACCTGGTCCTGCTCTTGAAGCAGGAGTTTGTTGAGTTCGCGACCCGATTGGCGGTGGAGCTCCACCCGGACCCGGGTGAGAACGGAAGAAGCATCACTGATGGCGGCGGTGTCCACGTAGTCGGCGAGAACCGGCACCGCCTGCATCATGGCGAGCAGCGCGGTGGCGTCCCGAAGGCCGCCGTGTGACTCCTTCAGGTCGGGTTCGAGCAGAAACGCCACGTCGCCGTGAGCGGCGTGACGCTCGGCCACCAGATCGGCGAGGACGCCCAACCAGGGTGGCTTCTGTTTCGCCCAACGTTCACGCGCCTCGACAATGAGGGGCTCGGCCACTCTCTCGTCTCCACACACCACCCGGGCATCGAGCAGGCCGAGAGCGGCTCGCAGGTCCTCGTTGGCCACCTCTATGGCTTCGCTGGGTCGTCGCACACTGTGGTCGAGTGCGATTCCCTCGTCCCAGACGGGATACCAGATCTTGTCAGCGGTGGCCGAGATGTCCCGGCGTCCACGATGGAGCAGGACCACGTCCAGATCGCTGAATGGGCAGAGCTCTCGCCGTCCGTATCCCCCCACCGCCACCAGGGCAATACCCCGCCCATCGCCGCTGGTGGCCTGTTCGTAGAGGTCGGTGAGCCACTCGTCGGCGATCTTCGTATAGGCGTGGCAGAAGGCGGCGCCCTGGAGGTCGAGATTGTCTATGAGCGCCTGTCGGCGCGCACGCATGGACACCGGCGGACCGTACCATCACCACGACTGATCGGGCATCACGGCCGGTCACGGGTTCCCTGCCCGTTGCCTGCCACCCGGTTCAGCTGTTGGCCGGTTAGCCTGGCCCTATGGCTGAAGGCGAATCCTCCGGGCTCAAGCTCCTCGACGCGGTGCTGTTGGTGGGCGCGACGGTTATCGTCGTGGTGGTTGCTTTCGCCCTGCTTTCTTTCATCGCCAGCGTGGTGTGGATCCTGATCAAGGTGGTAGTGGTGGTGGCGATCATCGGTGCATTGGGCTGGTTTCTGCTTCATCGCCGGGCCTGAACAGGTCCTCCCAGGTAGACGAGCAACCCGGTCCCGGCGCCCAGGATCAAAAGCACGGTGATCACCCGCACCACCGTGGGGTCGATTCCCAGGCGTTCGCCCACCCCGCCACACACTCCGGCCAGGTAATGGTTCTCTCGGGTGCGCCGCAAAGGACCGTTGCCATGCACCCTGCTTCGGCGTCGTCGTATCTCCCTGACCCCGTGGGGATCAGGGGGCGGCGGGAGCCAGGGGAGTGGTTGTGGAGTCGCGCGGTCGCCGATCCACGTATCTTCCCACGATCGGGTCGCGCCGATCATCGGGAAAACCCTGACCTCGAGGCTATGGGCAGGGTTCGGGTTCGGGGTACATCCCGATGGTGGGGATTGCGGTTCAGACTCACCATGAAGGCATGGAAACAACCAACGAACAACCGTGGACGGCGCCGGGCAACGATCGGCCACGACGACTATGCCGCCATACGAGTGACCGAATGTTGGGAGGGGTCGCCGGCGGGACTGCCACCTATCTTGGGGTGGACCCCGTCGTTGTCCGGATCGCTCTGGTGGTCTTGACCTTGTTCGGAGGGCTGGGGATCATTCTCTATGTCATCGGGTGGCTGCTGATCCCCGAAGATGGCAAGGAGGTATCGCTGGCCCAACAGGCGCTGAGTGACAGGGGATCAGGTCGGCATCGATGGATGACCATCGTTATCGCCCTGGTAGCCGTCTTCGCCTTCTTCGGCCTGCTCTCGAACGGTCCGCGGTGGTGGGGTCCCGGATGGTTCCTCGGATTCGGGGTCATCTGGGTTGCCCTGGCGGCGGTCCCGGTGTTGGTGGTCACCCGAGTTGGGGGAGCACGGCGTGTCGGGAAAGTGATGGGGTTGGTGCTCCTCGCCCTGGTCGCGCTGCTGGTGTTGATCACCGGTGGTGTGTTCACCGCGGTGGCGCTGTCGGGCGTGCCCATTCACGGGGGCGTGGGGGATGGTGAATGGCGCCCAACCGTTGCGTCCCAGGTCCAGCGCGACTATCGGCTGGCCATAGGCAACATGACCGTCGACTTGCGAAACGTGCGATTCCCGGCCGGATCGACTTCGGTCACTGCCAGTGTGGGTGTCGGCCACCTGCTGGTGGAGGTTCCACCCGGGGTGGATGTGGGTGTGAATGCCCACAGCGGGATAGGTGCCGTGGTCTACGGCGATGGCCAGGGCGACGCCGACGCCGGGTCGTTGGGTACCGGGTCTCCCGGGATTTCGGGATTTCGGGAAGCGCAAGTGGGCCACACCTCAATCTGACGGCCCCCGCCGGAGTGGGAGTGGTCCAGCTAGCCCGAGGCCAGGGAGGGGCCCTCTGACCGACTCAACGGGCCAGGGTTTCGAAGAGTTCGATGTGCTCGGCCACCATGCGGTTGGTGGAAAAGTAACCCTCTACCGATAGGCGACAATCGGATCGCTTCAATTCCCCGAGTCGACCGATGGCTTCGACCATGGCTGCTTCGTCGTCGCAGAGAAACCCGGTTTTTCCGACGTCCACCACTTCGGGCGCCGCCCCTTCTGGAAAGGCAAGCACCGGGGTACCGCAGGCCATGGCTTCGATCATCACCATGCCAAACGGTTCGTTCCACCGGATGGGGAACACGAGTGCCGACGCTCCAGCCAGAAGTTCGAGTTTCCGCTCGTGGGATACCTCGCCTAGGTACACGGCATCGAGCCCGAGCAGAGGTTCAACCTGTTCGGCGAAGTACTGCATCTCTTGGGGCTCGCGCATCTTGGCCGCCATCAGCACCCGGATTCCGGCGGCGCGGGCGATGGCGATGGCGCGGTGAGCACCTTTTTCAGGGTTCATCCGGCCCAAGAACAGGACATAGGGCCCCTCGGCGTCTCCACTCCCATCCCCCACCGGAAACTCGTTGGCATCGACACCGTGATGGATGACCCTGGCCACTGCCACGTCGGGAGCTGCCCGACGTTGGGCATGCGAGATCGCCACGATCGGAACCCGATCGGCAATCGTTCGGTAGAGGTCGGTGAGTTCTTCATTGAACGGGCCATGGATGGTGGTGACAACCGGAAGGTCGGGGTAGTGCTCGGCATGGAACGGCCCCATCACCGTGTGGTCGTGCACCACGTCACAGTCGCTCAGGGCCTCATAGGCGTGGATCACGTGTCGGATTTCGGGAACGGCCATACCGATCCGCATTCCCTCGGCTTCGGGGAGTATCCAATCCCGCGGCACCGGGCAGGTTGAATCACCGGTGGCGTACAGAAGGACATCGTGACCCGCATCCTGCAATCCTCTGGCCAGTTGGTCGACCACCAGTTCGATGCCACCGTAGAGCTTGGGCGGGATGGGAGTCCACGGTGGGGCAATCAATCCGATGCGCATAGGAAGATTCAAGCATCATGTCGAAAGGCTAGGATCCCGGGACGCCACGGCGGCGTGGCCGAGTGGTTCAGGCAGGGGCCTGCAAAGCCCCGTACGGCGGTTCGATTCCGCCCGCCGCCTCCAATCAAAGCACTAGGGAAATGGTGCTTTTTGGAAATGACCTGCAGGGTCGGTCCGGTCTCCATACCGCGTGGATGCCGCGGCACCTTATGAACGCAGGGGGACGGGGGTGGACTCCTGCGTACTCACAGGGGCCTTAACCACGTCATCGAGGTAGTTGGCAATCGCCTTGCCGCGTTCGGCCGTGGCGTGCCGATAGCGCCGGGCCGCGACCACGGACGAGTGACCGCCGAAGGCCATCAGCTCTTTGGTCGTCGTATTTGGGTCGCGTGCGACGACGGCCATGGAGTGGTGTCGAAGGTCGTGAACCCTGACGCCAATAAGCCCAATACTTGCGCAGGCTTCCTGCCACGCCTCAGACAAATCGGCTCGCCGCAGCGGTAGCCCCGACCTCCGGGTGAATACTGGCGAGTCCGGTGTTGGTGCCACATGCTCGTCTAGAGCTTCCTGTCCACGGGATGACACTACGCGCAGTCCTGTCCCACCAGCAGCGCCTGGACGAAGTCGAGGAGGCTGCTTCGCACCACCAGTCGGCGTCGCCCGACTTTGACACTCTGGATCTTCCTGGCCATCGCCAGTTCGTAGGTCCGGGTCC
Source organism: Acidimicrobiaceae bacterium (assembly GCA_003133325.1). GTDB lineage: Bacteria > Actinomycetota > Acidimicrobiia > Acidimicrobiales > RAAP-2 > DASZIT01. Next base: position 11,786 of record PKXA01000064.1, read on the forward strand.
GACCTAGCCGGAGCAAGCACGGAGGCCGCCTGCGCCGGCCGGAAAACACACAGAACCGCACTCGGCAGCCGGTGCTGTCCGTGGTTGCCGCCGAGTGGACCCGCTCTGGCACCGAACAACGCGCCAGACGGCCATCGCCATCCAAACAGCAGCGCAGCACGTCGGGCGTACTTGAGGTCGGATGGCTCCGCAGGTCTGATGGGGACCGTTCTACTTCGATCGGCAGCCGCCAGCGTGACCGGATGGCAGGACACAGTATGTCCGTGCCCTGGGCATCCACCGATGGCACAGGCCTTCTGGTCGGGGGCGCGGAGAGGCGGCATTCTCGGCAACCGGCGCAGACGCCGAGAGGCGTCCGCTCCTGGCAATGGAGCGGCGTAGCTGTCCGAGGTCGTCGTCGAGGATCTGCTCGATGAGCGCCCAGGCGGTGTCCCAGTAATGGTGGGTGAGGACGTTGTGCAGATCGACGATGCTTCGCCAGGGAATCTCTGGGCGCGTGCTCGTGAACTCGTCGCTCAACGTGTTGACGGCGTCGCCAATGACGCCGAGCTCGCGCATGACTGCGGACCGGAACATGTCGTCAGCCTGGTTGCGATCGGCACGCCACCGCTCGATCTTGGCGATGGCGTCGAGGATGTCAGCGGACCGCTCGGCGTCACGTCGGCCCTGGCGGCTCACAGGGGACGGGCTTCAGCCAACACCTCTTCGCGGATGCTGGGCTTCAGCATCTCAGGCGTGGCAATGTCGACCTCGACACCGAGCGCGTCACTAATCTCGTGCCCGAGCTCGATGAGGTCGAGCAAGCGCAAACGCTCTGCGGGAATCTCGACGAGAAGGTCGAGGTCCGACTCGGCATCGTCCTCCCCTCGTGCCACCGACCCGAACACGAGCACACGCAGGGCACCGTGGGCACCGGCCAGACGTCGCACCCGCTCCCGGTTGTTGGCCAAGAGCTCGCTCGGGCGCATGCGCGCCTGACAGGCACTGATGAGACGTTCCGTCGTTCCCACAGTCGGAACCGTCCGCCCTTGCTCGTAGCGGTTCACTGCCGGCTGGGATGTGCCGGCCCGACGGGCCAACTCGGCTTGAGACAGACCAGCAGCCAGCCGCGCCGAGCGAATGTGCTCGCCCCGATCACTCATACCTTGATTATACCTTCCTGTACCCAGTGGTGTCACCCAGATCAGGGCGACCGGGCAGTGCCACCCCAGCCTCAACAGCAGGATCTCTCTCCTCTCCGCGGGATTCCCCGTTCTCTCCCCGTTCCCTCGCACACAGAACGCCGCGACAGAACGAACGTCATCGTCGCTACCGCAGCGCAGAACGCCATATCTCGGCGCGCTTCGCCAGTCAGACGATCGCTTCCGTCGATCATGTCGAACTTGACGTTCGGACCCCCGCTGCACCCCATCCGGTGATCACGCGCGCCTGGTTCGACGTCCGAGCGTTCTGGGTCCGGTGGGCCTGCTCCATCCTCTCTGGCCTGCCAGAGCTCGTCCGCTCCACTTCGCCGGTGTCCGGCTTGGACGTGCTCGCCAGCATCTCGACCCGCGGACCTCCCCGCCCGCTGTGAAGGGCAGAGCGCTCGTGGTTACGTACTGACCCGGCCGAACAGTTACCCTGCAGTGTGTTCTTCGTCGGTGTGCTGCTGGTGATTGCCGCCGAGGTCGCTGCTTTCTGGGTCGTGGCCGGGCAGATCGGATTTCTCTGGGCCTTGGCGCTCCTGGTCGTCGTGAGCGCGTTCGGTCCCCTCATCGTCCGGCGAGTCGGGTTCGGGGTCCTGGCTCACACCCGGGAGAGGTTGGAACGGGGAGAGGTGCCTACCCGGGAGCTGTTCGACGGGTTGCTTGTGCTCATTGGCGGAGTGATGATCTTCGTACCGGGGTTCATTGGCGATGCACTCGGTCTGCTGCTCATGATCGGTCCGGTGCGCCACCTCGTGATCCGGTTGTTCAGCCACCGGCTGGCCCGACGACTCCAGCGGACTGGAACGGGCCCCTGGCAGGTGATCAATGCCCGTGCACGACCGAAGCGCGATGACCGTCCACCTCTCTCGGGGCAAGCTGACCGGCCGCCGGGACCTGACGACTCCACTGGAAGCTGAACGTCCTGTCGGATGCCCTTCGGGGCACATCGCACCTCCGCTGACCTCAGCGATCGTCATCCGCGAGGCAGCACAGAACGCCGGCGCAGAAGCTCGGGTCCCCGGCGCCAGCAAGCAACACCGAACGGCACCTCCGGCTCGGACGCGTCGAGCGATGCGGGGCCAGCGATGATTGTTGTTGGGTCGATGATCGTGATTGTCCGGAGTTGTCCGGAGTTGTCCGGAGTTGTCCGAGGTGGGGCGTAGGCTTGGGGGGTGTTTGTGCCCGATCTCCGCCACTTCCTCGGGGTTCCTGATGATGCGCCGGCTCCTGCGCGCCGGATGGCACAGCACCTGGGTTCGATAGTCAAGGCGGGGACTGCGGCCGAACCGGGGCTGTCGTGGGTGAGCAGTATCGGGTGCACTCGCCGGCCGGGTCGGAAGCCGTGTCCTGGCCAAATCGGTATCCTCCGCAGCGAGCTGCCGCCGGCAATTCGCTGGGAGTGCATTGTCTGTGGTGATGAGGGGAACCATCAGCGGCTGGGAAGGATCGTACGCGGACCTGCGAGGTGTATCAGCGCTCTCTGTGTTGAGCGCCGCGCTGATCGGACACCATTAGGGCATCTGCCGCCCTCGAAGGTGAGCACGGTTTAGTGAGCATATTGGCGGCGCCGCGATCGATGAGGACGGGTTTGGGGTGGTCGGGTTTGCTGTGGAAGTCGCGTCAACGGCATCGTGAGCACCACCTGAACGCGTAAGAGCCCCCTCGCCAAATCTTTCGACAGACTGCGAGAGGGCCCTTCCTGACGAAGCCGGAGCTCCGCTGTGCTCATAGTAGGGACTGACGAGGCCGCCATCGAGGCGGACCTGAAGAGCGGGCGTCTGAGCTGCCCGAGTTGTGCCTCTGGCCTGCGGCCCTGGGGGCACGGTGTCGATCGCGAGGTGCGTCTTCGAACCCGGAGTGAACAGCGTTGCTTCCGGCGCTCGATCTGTCGCCCTTGTTCGGCCACCCATGTCTTGATCCCGGAGGACACCCTGGTGCGTCGGCGCCACGGCGCTGAGGTGATCGGCGCGGCGTTGACGGCCAAGGCCCGAGGGGACGGCCACCGGCGTATCGCAAAAGACCTTGACGTGGCACCGTCGACGGTGTGGAAGCCGAGTTGGCCAAGGCGATCGTCGCCGGGATGGAAGCCGGGATCGGTGAGCTCCACGACCAAGTTCCCGGCCAGCCGGAGGGGTTAGCGTGACACGGAAACCATCATGACAAGACATGTCGGAAGTGAAATGCAAGACCATGTCGTCATCATCACCTTGGACATGAAGACATGGACTTCCATGTATCAGCAGGCTCGAAGTGGCTAGGCGATACCGTGGTGTACTCACGCGACGCTCAGGGGCGGTGATTGATCTCGCTGCCGTTCTTCTCTTTGTGGGGATTGGCCGGTCCGTACACGACCACGGTCTGAGCATCGCCGGAATGGTCTCCACCGCATGGCCATTTGTTTCGGGACTGGTAGTTGGCTGGCTCGCATCGGTCATTTGGCAGCGCTCTTCGACGTCCTTTCTCGGCGGACTCATCGTGTGCTTCGTGACAGTTGTGGTCGGGATGACGTTGCGGGTGGCATCGGGACAGGGGATGGCCTTTGCTTTTGTGTTGGTGGCGTTCGGTTTCCTCGGCGCATTAATGCTCGGCTGGCGAACTCTGGTGGCAGGTCTCCAACGCCTGCGACCGACAAGCCGGGCCTCCTGATTCCTTACGGAAATTGCGGCTGATTCTGTAAGGCATCTTCTGGGTGCCCCCGGTGGCCGGCCGTGGGGTGGGCACCAAAAAAAAGGGGGAGGCATATTCACGGTCCTCGCGCTTACGATTGGAGTCGCGCAGGTCCTTTGCGCTGGGTGCGGCTGTACCGTTGACGCCGGGGTGCGCGTGTGTGATCGGGTCGTGCGAATGGCTTACCTACAGCTCTTCGAATAGCAGGTAGTCGGTACGCTGGGACCTGGGCCGTTGGGGGCCGCGTCAGCCGCCGTGATCGGCCAGCCGCGGGTGCCCCAGTCGGATTGGGGCGCAGGGAACTCTCGCAAGCGCGCCGCCGCGGTAATTAGGCCGACCGATGTGGTCCGGGGTGCCCAGCCCGGCGCACGCAGTTCGACCTCGCCCGAATCATCAAGACGCCACAGCGGGTGTCTTGGCGGACCTCGATGATCTTGCGGGCAGAGAAGTCGGCACTCCCACGAGCACGCTCGAGTGCGGCGACGAGTGCTCTCTCGGGATCGGGTCCTTCGGACCCCCATCCCGAAGCCATAGCAGCTTCCAGCTCGTCTTTGGCGAGCAGGTCCGCAGTGTCCTGGTCGATCAACCCGGCCGCGACAGCCGCTCGGCGCATTCCTTCTGGCGCAGGAGCCGGTCGGTAGTCCCAACCTTCGAGTCCAACTTCCTCGGTGACGACGTCAAGGAGGCCGAGGGCTTCCCAGAGCTGGGTCACCTCGTCCTCGGACAGGCAGCCCGTCTTTACCGCGCCGACCGCCATGTCGTAGACCTCTGAGTCTGATCGCGGACCAATGCACAGGACCTCTAAGAGGCCGACGCCCTCGGAGATCGTGGCTTTGTAGACCACCCGATAATGGCCGCTCAGGACATCGAGCGTGTTCCAACCCGAAAGAGGCGCACGGAGCGGATGCTTTCCAGCGGGGTCGCCGCAGAGGTGGACGATCTCCGCGAGGACATCGATCCGCTCATCTTCGGTGAAGCGCTCAAGCTGTTCGACGATGATGTCGGCGAAGACAACTTCGGCCTGATCGTTCGGAAAGCGGCTGCCTCGTCTCACATCCGCTTTGCTGCGGCACGTTCACGGACCCGGGCCGGATCAATATTCAGCTTGGCGCACACCTCTTCAAGTGAGCATCGGCTGGTCCGACCGAGAGCCATGTCCGCAGCAGTCTCGACGACCGAACGAGTGGCCTCGCGGACCCGGCGCAGATCCTCGTCGAGACGCTCAGCTGAATCGACGACTGCGACCGGCCGACCGTGGCTGGTGAGGATCACTCGATGATGTTCGGCCTCAGCGGCGAGCTTCGAGACTCCCTTTCTTGAGGCTGTGGTGACAGGCATGCGAAGTGCGGTCATGTCTGCAAGACTACATACTTCTAGATAGTCCTGCAATCGCAATACCTGAGTCAGTCTCCTCGGTCCGTATGGCAGGGGTACGGGTCCTAGGCTGCGCCGTAACGGCGACTACTGAGGAGCCGGAGAAGAGCAGAAGAGGCAAAATGCGATGTCTGTCCTCATTGTGAGTGAATGGGAACCTGGCGCTGGCATGACCACCGAGTCGTACTGGAGGCTCACCGACGATATGGATTTGCGGGACCATCTTCCCGAGGTATGGACCTCACCGGAGGCCCACCAGCGTTTCTTGGAGAACGAGCTCGGCCCCGCATCGGCGGCCGCGGGCGTCCCCGGTCCAACCAAGGTGAGTGTTCTTCCGCTGATCCGCCACTTCTGACCGACCCGTGCCGCTGCCCCAAACCGGCTGCCCCAAACCGGGTGCCGTGGGGATTCAGCTGGAGGACGGCTTGGCGTAGTCCCAAAGCAGAAATGCGTCTTCCGGGTCATCCAACAGGATCTTCGCTGGGAGATGTTTGTCGATGTGGCCGATCAGGCCGTTGTAGATCCCGTACCCGACCAACTGTTGTAACCGTCGAGGAAAATGCTTGGCCGTCTCGCGTGGGATACCCAGTTGCTGATTCTCTTGTTGCCGGATGTAACCGGCACAGTAATTCATGGCGATGCCGACCCGACGGGTGTCAGTGGTGTTGGCGCCGCCTCCGTGCCACAGGCTGCCGTGCCACACCAGAACGCTCCCTTTGGGCATTTCGGCCGGAATCGACTCGTAGCTGGTGACAAGGTCGGGTGATTCCGAAGCGAGGTGGGAGCCGGGGATGATCCGGGTGGCCCCGTTTTCCTCGGTGAAGTCGGTCAGCGCCCACATGGTGTTACAGACGGTGGCCGGATGTGGCTTCGGGAGAGGGAGCACCTGGTCGTCAGCGTGGATCGGCTGGGGTGTCTCTCCGGAGCCAATGGCGATGGAAGAGAGCGATGACACCAGCAGGCCTGGGTCGAGCACCTTCTCGCAAATGGGGAGGATGCTCGGGTGGACCGGGACGCTCTCATAGAGGGGTCCGTGGACGAGCAAGTTGTAGATCCGAGTGGTGTGGGTCCCTTCGAACACGTTGCCCGCCGGGATGATATGCAGGTCACGCTCGAGACGCCGCAGATCCTCATCCAGTGAGTTGATGAGACCCATATCGATGGCGTCCTCGACAATCGTGTAACCCTGATCTGCGATGCGTGCCGCGTGGGTGTTGACGTCGACCTCCATGGCGGCCTCCTCGGTTGTGCCTGCGCATAACAGCCTATGGTGCGGGGGGTGGCTCACGCAGGACGACCGACCAACCGCTACGAGTTGTTGACCTGTGCGTGGCGAGGTCACGTGGTTGTTGGCAAGGATGCCGCTCGGATCACCAAGGACGACTATCTGTTGGTTCGAGAGACAGACGGCATTCGCTGGCTCCGCTGCCTTCGTTGTGACGGCTGGTTCCCTCATCAGAAACCAAGTTCGACGACCGGCGAGACGGTGCCCACCCGCGCCGAGATCGCTCTTCCGGATCGGGGACCGGTGCTGCGTGATCGCTACGTGCTCAGACTGATCGCCTTCGATCGTGCCATTCACGTGGTGTTGCTCACCACGCTGGCCGCAGCCTTGTTCACCTTTGCCCGGCATCACACCGCGTTACAGCACGACTACAACGCAATCATGAACGACCTGTCGGGCGGGGATCCGGGGGCTACAAGCGTGAGGGGAGTGCTGGGTCACCTCCGCAATGCATTCCGCTACTCACCGGACCATCTGGTGACGTTGGGATTGGTGATTTCCGCTTATGCCATCCTTGAAGCAGCCGAGATGGTCGGATTGTGGTTGGCCAAGCGGTGGGCCGAGTATCTGACGTTCGTGGCAACCACCATGCTGGTGCCGTTCGAGATCTACGAACTGGTGGCCGGGGTGAGCGTATTCAAAGTGGTGACCCTGGTGATCAACGTGGCAATCGTGATCTATTTGCTGGTGGCAAAGCGATTGTTCGGCGTGCGGGGCGGACAACAGGTGGAGATGGACCGGCGACACACCCTGAGCGGTTGGGAGGCAATCGAACGGGCGACGCCGCAAGCCCCAAGTCAGGCGTGAGTGCTGGTCGTTGACCGATGGCCATGCCGATTCAACTCGGCAATCGGCCCAAGGGTCAACCATCCGGCAACCGCGGCGGAGAGAATACCCGCGTTGTGCTGTGCCAGAGAGGGAAACTGAATCGAAATGGTGCCGGCGAGGAATGCCGGCAGCCAGATGTCGCTCTCAACTCCGACGATGGCCGCCGCCGATGTCAGTGCGGCGATCACGACACATGCCCGGCACGGGCGGGTCATTTGGCCATTGAGCGGAGGGCCGGCGGCCGCTTCGGTGGTGCCGATCATGTGGGATTCAAGCACTACGGCACCGATCAGAAAGATACCGCCCAACGGCCCGGCCCACTGGCTGGCCAAAGCCAACCTCGAATGCGACGCTTCCGAAGCCCCGACATCTGTCGCCGTCGCAATCCCGATGGGTTGTTCAAACCCGGCGGCCACTCCGGCACTCAGCTGAAGATCTGCCGCTCCGAGTGGTGCTCCGCCGATCGCGACCAGTCGAGTGGGCCACGTCTCGGGGGTCACCGCGACAGACTTCATCACCTGGCGAGACAACTGCCCGGTGGGGCCGAGGATCGGGACCACTCCACTCGCTCCATGGGTCCGCAAACGGATTTCCGTCGGTCTCGCCCAGCCTCAGTGGTATCGTCCTCGTTCACGGGCCGTTGGCGCAGCTGGTAGCGCACTTGCATGACACGCAAGGGGTCGTGGGTTCGAGTCCCGCACGGCCCACCAAGAAATCCCTGGTCAGAAGCTTTTGGCCGGGGATCCTTTCGCGTCCGGATGCTGTACAATGCCAAATTACAGCAACGATGACAGCAACGGCAATGAATCTTGCTGAACGGAGGTGAACTTGGCTGGACAGCGGATGAACGGAGAGGGGAGCCTCTACCAGCGGGCCAATGGTCGTTGGATCGGCGCCGTGACCCTCGGTTTCAACGAGAACGGCAAGCCTGATCGCAGGACGGTCAGTGCCAAGACCAAGACGGAGGCTCGCGAAAAGCTTAAGGATCTCCAGGACAAACTTGACGGTGGGTATAAGCCTCCCGTGCGCGAGGAGACACTCGCGCAACTATTCGAGCGTTGGGATCGCGACATCTTGAGCACCCAGGTGCAATCCGATGCTCGAGACAACTACATGACCATTGCCAATTGTCACATCATCCCGATACTTGGCAAGAAAAAGGTGTCCGCCCTCACCGTGGCCGACGTGCAGCATCTGACTGCGTCGAAGCTGCGAGGTGGGCCGGACAACGAGCCGCGACCGCTTTCGGTGTCAACGGTGCGCCGCATCCGTTCCGTCCTGGCTCAAGCGCTAGATGTCTGCCTCATTGAGGGAAGCTTGATGAGAAACGTGGCCGGACTGACCAGCGCGCCGAAAGCCGTAAAGACTGAGGGCCGCACCCTCACTGCCACCGAAGCCAAGCGATTTCTCAAGGCATTGGAGGGTAACCGGCTCGGACTGCTCTTCGTGGTGATGTTGGCCACAGGCCTGAGACGGGGAGAGGCTCTCGGCCTGCACTGGGAGGATGTCGATTTTAAGAAGTGCACCATCGGGGTGCATCGCCAGCTCCGCAGAATCGATGGGCAGTTGATTACCCGAGCAGTTAAAGGGGGCAAGTCGGGGAGGACTGTCTACCTGCCCGATCAAGTGGTGGAGCTATTAAAGGATCATCGAGCGGCGCAGGCCGCTCACCTCGAGACATTGGGCATCGAGAACTCCGGGTTTGTCTTCACGACGGGGCAAGGAACGCCCCTTGATCCACGCAATGTGAATCGGGTTTTTCAGGCGGTCTGCACCAAGGCCAAGTTGGGGAAGTGGCACCCCCACGAACTTCGGCACTCGGCCGCCAGCCTCATGTTGGCAAAAGGGGTTCCGCTCCAAGTGGTATCTGAGGTGTTGGGCCACTCCTCGATACGTATGACCGCTGACGTCTACGGGCATGTCCTCCAACCCCAACGCAGGGACGCGGCTCGGGCGATGGGCAATACGCTATGGGGCTAAGTTGACGTCGATCTCAAGGTCGCCCGGGAAAGTAATGCCAGAGGCTCGACTTGAGGACGTCAGAATCGAGGTGAGAAGCCCGTTTTCGGGCCCACTGCTAGCGCCTGCCGAGCTAACCCGCCCGGAACGAATCCTACGTGTGCGCCCTCGAATGCGTTTCACTGGCCACTTCGAATCCGAGGTTCTGGCGCCGGCCGTGACACACCCGACCCGTCGATCTGGCGTGCTCGGGCGCCGATCTCGATTTGCGGCCTGACCGCTCGCATGGAGCGATCTGGACCGCTTGCTGGAGTTAGCAGACGGCCCAGCGCCGTGCCAGATATCGATCCCCGAGCCCGTGATAGGGGTCACCCGTTGGAGATGTGGATCCTTCGCTTCCTTACCCGGAGCCGTAGGGGCGTGTGATGATCTCCAAGAGGTGCCCATCAGGGTCCTGGAAGTACACGCCGTGTCCACCGTCGTTGTTGTTGATCTCACCTTTGCTACTGAGGCCAGGATCAGCCCAGTAGTCCTGTCCGCCGGCTCGGATGCGGGCGAAGATCTCGTTGAAGTCGTCCTCGGTGACCAAGAACGCATAGTGCTGCGGAAGGATTTCACCGTCCGGATCGTGGAAGTCGTGGTAGTCGAGGGAAACGCCGTTGCTCATCTCGACAATCATGAACGGCCCCCAGGACTTGGCGTCCTCAAGTCCGAGAATCTCGGTGAGATACCGGGCCGAGATCTTGTTGTCACGGCACCAGACGATTGTGTGGTTCAGCATCACACTCACTGTGCGATCTCCTCTTGTCGGTGGGCCTTCAGGCAATCAACTGGGTACTGACATGTTCTGCTGGGCTTCCGCCTCTGCTCTCAGCTCAACCATTCTGCTGCAAATTGTTCGCTGCACGATGGTGACATCAATGTGTTGTTCCGGGCGCATGCAACTTTCCCGAGCAGCGAGGCAACCGGATGGGCATTTCTGGCGCACGGAGCGGTGGCCCAGACACTACAGAGACTGGTACCGACGACGGATATCAGCGTGCGCCGAATCGGCGTACTGCATCGTCGAGTTGGTACAGAACGCAGCGCCAGAACGACGGGCACCGCCTCCCGAACATGAGCGCCGAACGAATCACCTACGCGTTCGCTCGCGGTCGGCGAGCACTCTCGGCGTCGGGCAGTACGCGGCACGCGGAAAACCGGTCTTTCGAGGCAGAACGCTACGTAGAGACACCGCACCGGTCACGGTGAGTCTCGCACGCCACCCCGCGCGCAAGGGGACCCGCGCGCCGCCTCGGTACAATCATTGGGGGTCAGCAGACGTGGTGTTTGTAGGCGCCGCCTCGTCCCGCGGACCCTGGCGCAGCAAGTCGAGCAGCTGCTCGGAGTCGAATTTGCTGGGCTCCGTG
>PKXA01000029.1 GCA_003133325.1 Acidimicrobiaceae bacterium
ATGAACGACGAGGAGACGGTTGCGCTCATCGCCGGCGGACACACGTTCGGCAAGACCCATGGCGCGAACCCTGAGGTCCCGTACGTCGGTCCCGAACCCGAGGGTGCCAGCCTTGAGGAGCAAGGCCTTGGCTGGAGGAACACCTTTGGCAGCGGCAAGGGAGATGATACGTACACCAGCGGGTTGGAGGGCGTATGGACCAACGACCCGGTGAAGTGGGACAACGGTTTCTTCGACAACCTCTTCAAGTACGAGTGGGAGCTGACAACGAGCCCTGCCGGTGCGAAGCAGTGGACTCCGAAGGACCCATCTGCCCAGGGCACCGTGCCAGATGCTCACGATCCGTCGAAGAGGCACGCCCCCATGATGTTTACGACGGACCTGGCGCTGAAGCTGGATCCGATCTACGCGCCGATTTCGAAGCGCCTCCACGAGAACCCGGACCAGCTCGCAGAGGCGTTCGCTAAGGCGTGGTACAAGCTGTTGCACCGCGACATGGGACCCGTCTCGCGCTACCTCGGCCCGTTGGTTCCTTCGGAGCCGCAGCTGTGGCAGGATCCCGTCCCCGAGGTCGACCATGAACTGATCGGGGACAAGGACATCGCTGCCTTCAAGGGCAAGATCCTCGCATCAGGACTGTCCATTTCCCAGCTCGTCTCAACCGCATGGGCGGCGGCGGCAACCTTCCGCGGCACCGACAAGCGCGGCGGGGCAAACGGGGCGCGGATTCGCCTTGCGCCGCAAAAGGACTGGGAGGTCAACAGCCCGGCCGAACTGGCCAGTGTGCTGCAGACCCTGGATGAGATCCAGCAGGACTTCAACAGCTCACACTCCGGCGGAAAGAAGGTCTCGCTCGCTGACCTGATCGTTCTGGGCGGGTGCGCTGCCGTCGAGCAAGCGGCGAAGAACGCCGGGCACGACGTAACGGTTCCTTTCGCGCCAGGGCGCACGGACGCTTTGCAGGAGCAAACCGACGTGGAGTCGTTTGCCGTGCTCGAACCGACCGCAGATGGGTTCCGCAACTACCTCCAAGCCGGACAGAAGTTGCCGGCGGAGCACCTGCTGGTGGAGCGGGCCAACCTGTTGACGTTGACCGCTCCCGAGATGGCGGTTCTCATCGGCGGCATGCGTGCCCTGAACGCCAACTTCGGGCAGTCCGAAAACGGCGTCTTCACCGACCGACCCGAGACGTTGACCAACGACTTCTTCGTGAACCTGCTTGACATGAGCACGGAGTGGAAGGCATCCGCCTCATCTGAAAACGTGTTTGAGGGTCGCGATCGCGCTACGGACGAGGTCAAGTGGACCGGCACCGCCGTCGACCTCGTCTTCGGTTCGAACTCCCAGCTCCGAGCCATCTCGGAGGTCTATGCGTGTGACGACTCGAAGAAGACGTTTGTGCGTGACTTCGTGGCTGCGTGGGACAAGGTCATGGACCTCGATCGCTTCGACCTCGCCTGATCGCCGTCCCCGGTTTGGTGACCGGTTCACGTCGAACCGGTCACCAGACCACCAGGACGGATAGGGTGTCCCCACAAGTTGGGCGCAATATCTCTTCAGCCCTGTCTCAATCGCCGGCCTGGCCACGCGTTATCGATGTCCCACCGCTGAAGGTGCTAGCTCTCGCGAGCAGGACCAGCCTGCTCTGCTGACCGGCGCCCGGGCTGTGTGCCATTCCCGTAAGCGGAACGGCTTGTGGCACTCCCAAGTCATCCTGCGAGGCAAAGCCCGGATGCCCGCAAGGGATGACCACCTGGGAAGGTCGGGCCGGTGGTCCTTGGAATGCTTGTTGAACCGGCGGTCGCTCGCTCCACGGGACCTGAAGCGTCGGACCCGTTCTCCGGTGCGCTCGACTCCATCATCCCCTCTGCCAGATCGAGGTCCGCCTCGCCGTCGGCCACGTCGCGTTCGAAGTAGGTGGAGGAGGTGTCGACGAAGATGATGTCGCAGGAGAGGTTCAACAAGTTGGCGGTGCTGGCGAAGATCCGTTCAGCGATCTCGGGGAGTGCGTCGAGGAGGAAGTCCATGGCGGCATCGTCGTCGAAGGTCGGGCAACCACCGATGGCAACGCGCTCTTGCGCCCACCGCACCGCCGCCAACTTCGACGCCGGCTCTAGGCACCGCTGCGCGACCAGCGCGAAACAGATTCGCTCGACCGCCTCGGCGTTGATGCGTCGACCGGATGCGGTCGATCGGAGTGCGGCCCCGATGCCCAAACGCTCCCACATCTGGTCAAGGACGAACGCGCCGCCGAGCCGTCGGGAGTCGACGATCTCCACGTCCGAGCTCGTCAAAGCCGGAGCGGCGCCGATCGGATCGAGCACTCGGCTGATGGAGGACGCCAGACGGGCGAGCGCCTCCTTGTCCACCCGGCCGAAGTTGTGGATGACCTTGGCCACCGGGCTGCCGGTGACCGGGTGGCGCTCGTTGTGGGCGAGCTGCAGGTAGGTGAGCTTGGAGCCGTCCTTGTTCCGGCGGCTGGACTCACGCAAGTAGACGCCTACATTGTCACCAACTACCCCAGGTCAGTCAAGTAGTCGTATGCCTACACTTTTCGAGGATTCTGGGGAACACAAATGCTCTGACCAGGGAGGACGCCTCGCTGGGTGCCCGAAAATGCCTACGAACTCCGGAAGTCCGATCTGAAGGTCCGGCGAGAGATGCAGGCGGAAGTCGAGAAGGGCTGGCCAGAGAAGCCATGAGGTCACTTCGCCAAGCGCGCAATTGCCGATTGATGCCACCCGCTGAGAGCCCTTACCGCAGTTGACCCGCAACGGTGCTCACCATCATCACCGTCACATTCTGCCGGTTTGCAGGTAACGCGTATGCCACGAGAACGCCTCATCGAGTAGGTGAGGGGTCTGGAGTCCGGGTGCACCGGCCTGCGCTCGCTCGAAGTAGTCCTGCAATGCCGCTCGATAGTCCGGGTGCGCACAATTGTCGATGATCTGCCGGGCACGGCGGCGGGGTGAAAGGCCCCGCAAGTCGGCCACACCCTGTTCAGTGACGATGACCTGAACGTCGTGCTCGGTGTGATCGACGTGGCTGACCATGGGAACGATGCGCGAAATGGTCCCATCCTTGGCCGTGGACGAGGTAATGAAGAGCGAGATGTACGCGTTGCGAGCGAAATCCCCCGATCCACCGATCCCGTTCTCGATACGGGAGCCCATGATGTGGGTGGAATTCACGTTGCCATAGATGTCGGCCTCGATCATCCCGTTCATAGCCAGGCAGCCGAGTCGACGGACGACCTCTGGGTGGTTGCTGATCTCCTGCGGACGGAGAACGATGCGGTCTCGATAGAAGCCGATATTGGCGTGCAAGTCCTCCAAGTAGCTCTCGCTCAGGGAGAAGGCCGTTGCCGACGCCGAGGCGAGCGTCCCTGATCGCAGCATCTGCAGCATGCCGTCCTGGATCACCTCGGTGTACGCCGTCAGGGGTCGGAAGGGACCCTCGTCCAACTCTGCGAGTACCGCATTGGCAATGTTCCCGACGCCGGACTGCAAAGGCAGTAAGCCGGGTGGGAGCCGACCCAACTTCACCTCGTGGCCAAAGAACTCCACAATGTGGCCGGCGATTCGACCAGAGGCGCTGTCAGCGGTCTTGAACTGCACATTGCGGTCGGGATGATCCGTAGGGATGACGGCCACGATCTTGTCCGGCGCGCACTGGAAGGTGGGCACACCGATCCGATCAGATGGTTGAAGGATCGGTATCGGCTTCCGGTGCGGAGGCAAGGCCGTGCCGTAATAGATGTCGTGCATCCCCTCGAGCTCGACCGGCTGCCAAGAGTTGACTTCGAGAATCACGCGGTCGGCCAGATCGAGCCAGGTCTTGTTGTTGCCAACCGACGACGAGGGGATCAGCTCTCCCTCTGGCGTGATGCCTGCCACTTCGACCAGCGCGATGTCCAAATGGCCGAAGAATCCCTCCCAGACCATCTGGGCAACGTGGGAGAGGTGCACATCCACGTACTCCATCTCGCCGGCATTGATCTTGGCGCGGCTTATCGGATCGGACTGGTAGGGCATGCGGAGCTCGATGCCGTCGACCGAGGCAAGCACTCCATCGAGCTCCGGACCCGTCGAGGCCCCGGTCCAGACGCTCACGGTGAACTGATCACCCCTCGCATTCGCCTCCGTGATTCGACGAGCCAATGCAGCCGGAACCACCTTCGGGTATCCCGAGCCGGTGAAGCCGCTCATTCCGATCGTCGATCCATGGGGAATGAGGGCTGCCGCTTCTTCGGCCGACATGACCTTGCGAGCGATATTGGCATTCTGGATGCGATCCGCTCTCACCATGTTCGAAACTCTCGCGCGCCAGGTGGCAAGATGCCGAATCGGACGTTCAGAGCGCCCCACCAGATCCGCTCCGCAACCACACCTGCTGGCGACGCTGCGAAGAATGATGGTTCGCCGAGGCACGTGCCGGATCAGCTGCAACGAGCAAACGTTGAGCGATGCGGAACTAGCTTGACAAGTCTGTCCCGTATGCCGAACGTTGACCGGGCGCGCCCAGGTCCGGTCAAGGTCTCATGGCCAGGGCCGTAGCGGAGGTGTCCGTATGCCCCGCCCGGTGGCCATCCCGGGACCTGGCGGGCGTCAAACGGGACGATCTGCATCGTGGGTTCCTGTTCCGGACGGCATCGTCTTCGTGCCGGTTCAGCTCTGGTTCTCTCGGCGAATCGTAACGGCCGAGCTCGGGTGCGAAGGGAATCCGCGGGCCCGGCAATGGACTTTTTCTTTCTGGTGCGGCTGCAAACGGATTCCACTATCCGCAGGTTGCGAATCCCATAATCAATCCCATAATCCTGCAGGTTCCGAACAGGGACGGCAATTCAGAAAAATCGATAAGACCTGTTCAGGTCCTTTTAGTCGTCTCCAGAATGCCCCTGACAGCGATCGATTCACTCTCTTACTCCGCAGGTTACGGTGCGCCTCCCCCTACGTGCGCCAGGCACCAGTTCGTTCGTTCCCAAGGTGACGATTCACCTACTCAGACGCCGTCAGTGCCTTGCCCAGGAAGTCGGCAGCATCCCGGTGCCCCAGCCGGCCGGCCACGGTCCTGACGTCGTGACCGCCGCCGATCATCTGGGCGGCGGCGAAGTGGCGCAAGCCGTGGAGGTGAGTGTCCACGCCAGCCTTTGTGGCAATCTTCCGGACATAGTGCGTCACCGTGTCAGGCGAAATGGGTCGCTCGAGGTTGTAGGTGAGGACAGGCGTGTCATCGGTCAGTTCCACTCCAAGGTCTGTCGCCCGATCTTCATGTCGTGCCCGCTGACGGCGTAGAACCTCTTCTCCGAAGGGATCGAGGGCGAGCACCCGACCGGCGTGAGTCTTGGTCCCCTTGGTCACCCGCCGCCCCGACACCACCGCCACCGACCGCTCAATGGTCAAAGTGGCCCGGTCGAAGTCGACGTCGCCCCACCGGAGTCCGCACAGTTCGCCACGACGAGCCCCTGTGACGGCTGCCAGAGCGATGAATGTGGCCATGTCGGGGTGTCCATCCTGGTCGGCCGTGGCAATCATCGCCTGGACGTCCTCTGGCGACGGCGCAACCTTCGGGGCCTGCCGCACTGATGGCGGCGTCGCCCTGTCAGCGGGGTTATTCGCGAGCTTGTCCTCCTTCACCGCCTGGGTCAGGGCGGCTGAGATCACCGCGTGGACCCGCCGTACCGATGATGCTGACAAGGGCCGGTCCCGGATGCGGAGCGACACGTAGAGGTCGTTCAGCATCCCGGCATCAAGCCTTCGCAGCTCAACTTCGCCCAGAGCCGGTTTGATGATCTTCTCGACGGTGCGCTTGTGTTCCCGCACCGTCGTGGGCGGCAGCTCCTTGAGGATGGTCGCCTTCGGGAGCCAACGGTCGAGAAAGGCCCCGAAGCTTTCCGCCGGGCCGGCAAGGTCAACAGCGCCCACTTCTTCGACCAGCTTGGCCAGCGCCTCGTTGGCCTCTGCGGCAGTCCCGTGGACGGTACGCGAGATGTACTTCGGCTTGCCTGTGACGGGACTGCGCCCGGCGTGAACCCGCAGCTCCCAGACCGCTGATCTGCCTCTCCCCCGAACTTGTCTGCGTTAGCCCTTCATGAAAGAACCTGTACCGGATATGGGATGGATATGGGGTATCGATTCGCACCGCACCCCTCTGAACTGGAGCCTGGGAGGAGAATCGAACTCCTGACCTACGCATTACGAGTGGGTCTTCATACCTGTCTGGGGACTATTGGAGAGGCCAGCAGAGGTCTGACCAGGTCTTTTCAAATTCGTCCGCAGGACGTCCCTGTACGTAGCGTGCATGTTTATGGGGTGGATATGGGGTGGGCGGTCGGCCAAGAACGCCGCGACGCAGACGAAGGCGGAAGCTCTTGAGACCCCATGGCCGTGGAGGCCACCGTCGAAAGACAAATTGCTGGCCCTGGCCGCCACGTGTCGTCGCCGAATCCAATCTAAGAACCATGTGTAGGAATGTCGGCGGGAGCTGTCATGTGTCTTGCCGCAGACTGACCGGTACCAGGGCCGCAGTTCGTATGGTTCGATGTCGGCGTTCTGTATGATAGCTAGATGCTTCTGAAACGAGCCGTCGAGAGCCGCTACCGCGACACGGTTGCCTCCCGACGCGTCACCGTCGTGACCGGCCCCCGCCAATCTGGCAAGACCACGCTGGTTCGAAGCCAGCTCGCCGGCACCGGCACCTTCCGCACCCTGGATGACCAGGGCGTGCTCGACGCCGCGTTGGCCGATCCTTCGGGCTTCGTCACCCTCGGCCAGCGACCATTGGTCATCGACGAGATCCAGAGAGGTGGTGAGGCGCTGGTCCGTGCCATCAAATCGGCCGTCGACAAAGACTCGGGCCCCGGTCAGTTCGTGCTGACCGGGTCGTCGAACTTCCTGACCGTCCCTACGATCTCGGAGTCCCTGGCCGGCCGAGCCGGCTTTGTCGAAGTCTGGCCGTTCACCCAGAGCGAGATCGCAGGTACGACCGGAAATTTCATCGACTCCGTGCTCGATGGAACACCGGCCCTGAGCGAGCACCGACCAAGCGGTTTACGTCGTCGTGACATGTTGGAGCGGGTGTGCGCCGGTGGTTACCCGGAGGTCCACCAACTTCCCGTCCCCCAGCGTGCCGCGTGGTTCCGAGATTACGTCCGCACGACCATCGAGCGGGACGTGGTCGAGCTTTCCGGCATTCGCAAGGTCCCCGAGATGAATCAGCTCCTCAGGTTGTTCGCGGCCCGCACCGGATGTGAGTTGGTCATGCAAAACGTCATCAATGACTCGTCCCTGGAGCGCCAGGCGGTCTACGACCATCGAGCATGGCTGGAGACGATCTACCTCGTCTGCACCCTTCCATCGTGGTCGCGCAACCTGACCCGCCGGGTCAAGAAGCGTCCAAAGGTCTTCATCGCCGATCCGGGACTCGCCTCGTGGCTGCTGGGGAAGACGCCCGATGCACTCGAGAACCCGACTGACCCGGCGACGGGCCAGTTGGTCGAGACGTTCGTCTACGCCGAGCTGCGACGCCAACTCAGCTGGGCGACAACGGAGGCTTCCCTGTTCCACTGGCAGGATCGAGATGGTGCCGAAGTCGATCTCGTCATCGAAGCCGGCGACGGCCGCATCGTTGGGTTGGAGGTGAAGTCTGGCCAGACCCCGAGACGCGAGTGGTTCCGCTGGCTCGAACTCATGCGCGACACGTTGGGGAGCCAATTCATCGCCGGGATCACCCTCTACGGTGGAAACCAAGTACTTCCCTTCGGCGATCGCCTGCTCGCCGTCCCCATCTCAGCGTTGTGGGAATTGTGAACAACGCCGTTCGCTGCAAGTTCTCACGGCAGTTGCGGGATTCCCATGCAGCCGATGTTTCGGGGTCAGGCTGTCAAGACTCCAGGTCGACAATGAACTGGTCCTTTCCGCTGACGGAGGAGCTGGCCCGCTTCGTCGCTCCCGCCATGCCGATCGAGATCAACCGGCACGGCTCGGTGCCGGAGG
>PKXA01000113.1 GCA_003133325.1 Acidimicrobiaceae bacterium
GTTGCACCGAAGGAGGATCCCTTGGATGCCTATCCCAGGAGGTGGATCACCTGTATAACCGGCGGTGTGGGGCACCCAGACCGATGGATCAGCAGTCCTTGCCGTTGAGCCAGTACCCGCCCACCAGGTTCCCGTTCTGGTCGGCACCTCCACTGCATCCACGAGAGCAGCTGTAATCCATCCCAATCGGTGATCCTGGTGGAGGTGGAAAGCAGCAGTAGTACGGGCCAGGGTTGGAGCCGATTGGATCGCCTGTTTGCCAAACCACCGGCCCATAGACCCCAGCGGTGATCTTGTCGACCATCACGGTGGTCGTGGGGGCAGGGACCGCTGTTGTCGTGACCGGCACGGTCGTAGTGGGTACCACCGTCGTGGTCGGAGCGACCGGTGTGGTTGTACTCGCCGTGGCCTTGGTGGTGGTCGTAGCGCTGCTACTGGTCGAGCCATGAGTGACGAGCGCAGTGATGCCTAGGGCGGCCAGCGCAACGATGGCGACAATGGCGACAATCATCCAGCCGCTCAGGAGCGAGGTCTTCTTGTGTGCCTCGATTGGTTCATCCGCCACGTCGTATCCTCACGTTCCAGCGTAGTTTGGTCCGTCGTGCAAGCACATCGGTGGGTTGGGTCGACGCTACGAGGTCGGACACGAGTGCAGGCCCATTTCCGGCAGCGACGGTTACGACCAATGGCTATCCACGCAGCGCAGGCCGAGGGTCTGCCGATCAGGTGGCGTCCAGGGCGCGGTGGGTCAGCTGAGTTCGCGAACCCTGAGGGTGTCGACGTGCTGCTGGAAGGCAACAGCTTTGCCACCGTCCATAGTCCACACGTGGACCATCTTCACAACGGCCGGCTCTCCGGAGCTCTTGTGCTTCCACCTGTAGCTCCCGAGCGCCACGACTGTGTCACCGTCGGCGACGAACTGCTCGGGCACCACCGCGAAGTCATCGCCGATTTCCCCGAGTCGCATGAACACCCCTTCGAGCACTGCCTGAGGACCGCCAAGGAGTTCGGTGAGCTGCGAGGGTTATAGCCGGGACCGAAATGGCTACGTCACCGAGTCTTGGCCTTCGGCGATCTGTTCCGCCAGTAGCTCGGCAGCCTGCTCGTTGCTCCCCTTCTTGGCTTCAGTGGGCTCCGACGGACCGTTCCGAGCCTTCTGGCGTTCCGAGTCCTCCTCTGCCGTCTGGGCCTCGGAGAATGCGGCTGCTCCTGTTGGCCGATCAGTCGGGGGCAGAGAATCGGCCGCCTGGCCTGCTGACCCGTGGTCTTGACCCCCAGCCGCCTCGGCGGCTTCCCTTTCTACCTCAGCGACCCCCTCGTCCATGAGATTGCCATGGTCCTTCGCTTCTTGGTCGGGGTCATGGGAGTTAGGCACCACGAAACTCTACCCTGCCAGGGTGTCCACAAACTCAAATCAGGTGCCCTGATTGGCCCAGGATCGATCCCAATCACAATCGCTGATCGTCCTCCCTCCTCCAGCGCACGAGGGCACCCAAAGCGGACCGCTCAGCCCCCCATCAAAGGATTCACGGGCTGTAGTACGGGTGGGTAATGGTGGACCATGGCAAAAGACCTGAGCACGAAGCAGCGTAAGAAGTTGAGCAAAAAGGAATTCGCTCTTCCTGGCAAGCGCAAGTACCCGATCCCCGACAAGGCACATGCCCGAAATGCCCTGGCGAGGGTTGCCCAGTATGGAACTCCAGCCGAACAAAAGAAGGTGAAAGCAGCCGTAAAGCGGCGATTTCCGAGCATAGGCAAAAGATCCAAGATGAAGTGATCTCCTCGTACGAGAATCGCTGGGATGCTCGTGTTTCCAGCGGACTGGCTCGGGTTGGTCACCCAACCATTTCTTTCACAGATGAGATCTAGTGACTCGATTGCCCATGTAAGTGTGGACAGCTAACGATTTCGTAGCTGGGATGATCGTCGACCCAAGTCCATCTCCCACCCATCCGGCATTCTGAGGCGGTCACCCTGATCGTCAAAGTGCTGAGCGCAGTCGGCCAATGTCGAGAAGGTGATGAGTCACATCGTGGACGATGTGACGGGCGATCCAATGCGGATCGACGGAGGTTCCGTCGAATCTCACGGTGACGAACCAGTCGTGGGAAGAGAGTTCGGAAAGCTGCTGGCTCAACGAGCGGGCCTCGTGGTCAATGCCATCCAGAGCCGCATCAACATCAATCAGTCGAGGCTGAGAAGCGAACTCCTGCGGCGGCGACTCTCCAAGATCGGTTCCGGGCTGTGAGATGGCGGTATCGAGGAGGAACCTCATCCCGAAGAGCACTTCCCGGACGTGATCTGCGTACTCGGCGATGGACCACATCTGGTGGACGGGTCTCCGAAGCCGATCACGGGGAGTCAACCCAGCGACAGCCGTAGTCCATTGCAACGGCAGGCGCTGGATTGCTGCGATCGCACTGGCATCGCTCCAATCGTCAGAGTCGAAGCCGCACTCTTTGCAGCGCTCGCCGCTCACATTCCTGATTCTGCCCTACTGGCTCAGCCTGTCCCACCTTCCCGATGCTCCTATGGATGATGTCAAGCCCTTTTGAGGGAAATTCGGGAGTCAAGACAGCGGACAGACCAATGATGGGCCACTCGGTGCGGAGGGCAAGCTCTTATCAGGTCACGCGTCTTTTGAGAATTCGGTGAACCCGGACCATGGACTGGCAAATCGGTTAGAAGTCAGTCCGCAAAGGACGACAGGCGTTATATGAGCCAAGTCCATGGAACGGGGATCTAACCCCGAGGCAGGTGGTGGTAGACCTCACGGGCGACGTAGCGCTTCAGCATGCGGATGGCCTCGCGCTTGGAGCGACCATTTTTGACCCGGCGCTCCATGTAGGCCTGCGTCTCGGGATCTGAAGCGAGTCTGCTCATCACGATGTGCCATAACGCCCGATTGGCCTGACGGTCCCCACCGCGGTTGAGTCGATGGCGCGTGATCTTTCCCGATGAGGCTTGCAGCGGTGAGACTCCGCACAGGTGGGCCCAAGCCGCTTCGGATCGCAGGCGTTCAGGGTTATCGCCGGCGGCGACGAGCAGGGCGGCCGCAGTGTCGATGCCCACTCCATAGACGGCGAGCAGCTGGGGTGCGGTGGCTTGGAGGAGCGGGGTGATCATGGCGTCGAGCTCGGCGATCTCGTCCTCGAGATCTGCCACTCGATGGGCCAACGATGACAGTGACGCCTTGGTCGCTGCGGTCACAGGATCCTTTGACCGGGTAGGTCGAAGACCCTGGGCCACGGACACGAACTGAGGGATGGGGAGCCCCTTGAGGCGGCATTGCAGCTGGTCAGGGGCACTGTAGGTGAGCTGGCGCATCTGGGCCAAGGCCTTAACCCGGGCCGCTCGGGCAGAGCGCTTGGCCACGACCAGGACCCGAATGGCCTCGATTGAACCATCCCTGCTCTTGGCCTGACCATGGGCCCTGCCCGACAGGGCCGCACGAGCGGCCTCGACGGCATCAATGGGATCGGACTTGCCGCTCTGTCGGCGGGCTTGGCGGTTCTGCCGGTCAACCTCGATGACCTGGACACCTGCTCGAGCGAGGAACCGGGCCACCCCGGCGCCGTAGGAACCCGTGCCTTCCACGCCGACCTTGGTGACCGTACCGAAGTTGCTCAACCAGGACAGCAGGGCCGAGTAGCCATCGGGGCTGGCCTCGAACGACTCGGTGCCGAGCAGGCCCCCCACCTGGTCCAAGGCAGCGGCCACATGGACGTCGCCATGGGTGTCGATGCCTCCGGTAACGGTGCGTGCAGCTTCTACGATGGTCATGCCACCCCTTCCTTTCCTTTAGCGGTTGAGGGGTGGCACGGCCGTCCCGTCAGGAGTGACGGTGTAGGTCGATCTGCTGTGAACAGACCGGCCCATCACCCCTCTGGAACGGGGCGCGCCGCGCCTCGTCTCGGTTTGCCCGGAGCTCCGGTCGACGGGGTGCAGACACGATCACATGTCCACGTGATCTCAAGTCAGACCGGTGACCCCGGTGCTCCCGAAATTACTGAGGACCAACCTTTCGGTGGTGGACCCTCACGGGAGCTCAACAACATCATTGGCGTTATACAGGTGATCCGTACCATGGAGAGATGTCCGCCGGAGGCAGTTCTTCCTCGCCCCCTCAGGGCGAAGGTGTACCCGGCTGGTCGTCGTCTCCGCCCAAGGCCATGATGAGACCCTCAAGGTCGGCAACCGTCACGGTCAGCGCCGAATGACCGCTTCGTCGAAGTCGAGATGGCACCTTCTGCTCAAAATGGATGCAGACGCCCGAACGGCTGTTCGTGCCAAATGTCAGACCGTCGTCAGCACGCGACAGGCGAGCCCCGACAGCCGTCCACCAGCGGTAGTTCTGGGTCAGATGCGCTCCGACGACGTTACTCAGCGGAGTCACGACCTGAAGGAGGCCGAAGGTTGCTATGAAAGAGCCCTCGTCTGTCAGTGTGACGCCGTCCTTCGATGGTCGTACCAGGAATGGCAGCAATACGGGAAGGTAACGTCTGTCGATGTCGTAGCCGAAGTGTTCAGCCATTCCGTCACCTCGATCGCTTCTGGACCCATCCGTAGGTCGACATTTCACGTCGCACCACTATCGCGGGATGGGTCTGCCGTCGTCGCGAGCAGTCTGACAGCAAAAGGTGACTGGCCCAACATTGCCGAAGTGTCCCATCGACCCGGCGATCTCGGGCAGTGGCTTTGCTTAGAGCGTTCAGTGGATTGACATTCCGAGCGTCGAATCGGGTTAAGCGACCGAGTACCGCTATAGATGCTTGATGACAGTCGCTGGCACTCCCGCCACAAGGGTCGCCGGAGGGACATCGTGCGTCACGACTGCCCCGGCGGCGACGACAGAATCAGCTCCGATGGTCACACCGGGCAAGACCGTGGCGGCAGATCCGATCCACACATTTGTCTCAACCGTGATCGGTTCCACGGTGATGTATGCCCGCCGCTTATCCGGCTCGACGGGGTGACCGGCCGTGACCAGGTTGACCTTGTTCGCGATCATGACCTCGTCCGCGATGTCGATGGCTCCGTGACCAGTGAACATGCATTGGTAACCGATGAAGACGGCCCGACCGATGGTGATGTTCAGCCCGTAATCCGCGTAGAAGGGAGGGATGAGCTTGAACGAGTCGGCAGTTTCGAAGACGCCCACGCCCACTGTGCCCGATTTTTCACTTGGTATAACGACGATCATCGTCATTCCGGTATTGGACTTCATACCCCAGCCGACGTGCACTACGGCTGGGCCGAAGCGATCCGAGAACAACGCGGAGTCGTCCTTCTCGACGCCTATGCCAAGCACCCCGAACGATTCGTCCGCAAGATCCCCACGCCACCGGCTCTCCCGGTAGTCGCGTGGATCAACCAACCAGAGGAGGCCGCCAACTCACTAAATCGATGAAGAAACCGTCTCAACAAGGTTGACACGCACCGGTTGGATGCCGACGGACGCCCATTCCAGGGCCAGCGGGCCGCCCAGGCGGGCCTGCACACCCCACCGGCGGAGCCGGGCGACACTTATCCACACGCCCGGAAGTGTTGTTACACGGGTGATCCCAACATGAGCAAGCACGGAGGCCGCCTGCT
Source organism: Acidimicrobiaceae bacterium (assembly GCA_003133325.1). Lineage (GTDB taxonomy): Bacteria > Actinomycetota > Acidimicrobiia > Acidimicrobiales > RAAP-2 > DASZIT01. The sequence goes on from PKXA01000113.1 coordinate 5,596, forward strand.
CCGACCGCAAAGCCCATAGAACCGCTCTTGGTGGCCGGTGCTGTGGGTGCCGCCGGTTGCACCCGCTCGGGCGCCGAACGACGCGACAGTAACGACGAACCGGCACGTACGTGAGGCCGCGGACGACACGAGCCCCGAAGTCCAACGCCGACCGTTATCCGTCGGCCAGCCATCGGGCCATGCTGAATGCTCGCCTTGCTCAGCATTCAGCTAACCCATGTCTCCTGCGGGGTGCCTGATACTGGCTTGGGACCGTGAATCCCCAGGTCAGAGCTCCACATGGCGGATTCTGCTCCGGTTCACTGAAGCAGGCACCGGCGGGTGCGTCGAGGTCGACAGGGTCGCTCGCTTGATAGCACGCAAGCCGTCACCTAAGCCCGAGTTAGTGCGACGCGTAACCGGCGTTCAGGTTGCCGGAGGTATGGAGCTCACTGGAATCCCTCTCCTGGTCGCCAGCTATCTATGCCGGAACAGCATGCCGCACGAAGTCGGACCACACGCCTACCCATTGATCCCAAACCGCCGGAGGGTAGTCGTGACCCATTCCCTCGATCTCCACGTATCGAGCCCCCGGGATCATCTCAGCAGTATGCCGTCCGCCGCTCGGATTGATCAGCGTGTCCCGGCTTCCATGAATCACGAGCATGGGTGCGTTCACCTTCTGCAGCTGCTCGTCACGTGACCCGTCGGCCAGCGCAGCTTTCATCTGCCTACCGACTCCAGATGGACAGAAGCATCGGTCGAAGGCGATGCCGGCTCGGGTCCGGATGGATTCGTCGTCGAGCCATTCCGGCTTCGATCCGTACACATGCAGTCCGGCGACCTGACGCTCGATGTAGTCCGCACGGGAAGGGGGAAGTGGTGCAAGCAAGAACTCCAACGCGGCTTCCGAGCTGTCGCCGTATCCCGGCTCCCCAGTGCGCGACATCACCGACGTGACAGAGAGCAGTCGATCGGGATGATCGATCGCCAGGCGTTGAACGATCATTCCTCCCAGCGAACAACCCATCACATGAGCCCGGGAAACATCCACTTCGTTCAGGACGGCGACAGCGTCATCGGCCATGTCTGACAATGAGTAATCACCACCATCGAGCTTTGAAGACAGTCCGACGTCGCGATTGTCGAATCGGATCACCCGGAAACCCTCGTCGCTGAATCGCCGACACCACTCCGAGCAGTAATTGACACACTGTGAGCCGAGTCCGTTGACGAGCAGGAGGGTCGGCTTGTCGGGATCACCGAGCGATTCGAAGTAGATCTCGACCTCGCCGTTTCGCGCTGCACCCACTTGGAAGTCCATCAACCGGAGCGTAGTGCCGGCGCTCGTGGCGGCGCCGCCTCAACGGCTGGCTGGGCGGTCAGATGCCGGCTCGACGTTGGTACGATCTGCCTCGGGCTCCCCTCAAGGTTGTATAGCCGTGGTCAACCGAGTGCGCAGCTCGGCCCGCCTACCCGGCAGCGTTCGGGGGCAGGGGCCGATGGGATTATGGGCGGATCTTCGCGGACAGGGCCCGATCGACAACGTGGTTCAGCATCGTGCCGGACCGTGTCAATTCTTGAGCGCCACAGAGCGCCAGGTGGCGCCCCCGAGACTTCAGATTCCCTTCGAACGGCGATAACGCTTCGGGCGGAGTTCCCAATGATCCTCGAGGGCCTCAAACCGGGCGTCGAGTTCGACGGCGTTTGGCCATCGGGCCTCGAGGAGCCGGAACAGTCGGTCATGCCCATGGAGCGGCAGAAGGTGATGGAGAACCTCATGGTAGATGAGGTAGCGCAGCATGTCGTCTGACACGATCCGCTTCTGCGTAGAGAGCAGGAGGTTCAACGAGATACGGGGGCCCTTGTCCTGGCCGGTCCGCTTGAAAGTCCAGTTCGCAAGCCAGTCACCAACGACGTTGGGAGTCCATTTGATCCGTGGCACCGGTTCGGCTCTTGGCGCTATATGCGGCAGATGTGAGCGTATCCACTCGATGACGTCCTCCTGGAGCTGTGGGAGATCGTCCCGCTGAACGAAGGGAATCATCCCTTTCTTTTGCTCGTTCGTCTCGATAAGCCCAAAGTCGTGGTTGATACCTCGGTGGTTCCCTTCGGGGGCTCGGAGACGTTCGATCTCCTCGGTCACGACCTCCTCGAACTGCCCGAACTCTGGGTAGACGAGTCGAGCAGCGCTCGACTCCCACCGAGAGCGGATGAAGTCCCTGCAGCTGCGCTCCGTCTGTTCCACATCGAGCAGCACTCTGGCGACGGCCGTCGGAGTGGTGTCGTCCCGGAACGCCACGAACTCGGGTGGACCTTCCTCCTTCACGAAGTCAACGAGTTGCCTGAGGGCCAGGGAGGACGGCGCAGGGTCTGGTGTGTGTTCGAAGAAGGACAGCAAAGGTCGACCCCGAAGATCGCCAGTGGCCTCGTCGATGAGTTTCTCGAATGCCTGGCTCTGGTGGGCGAACACCGGGAAACGGCGCTCGTCGAGGACGTAGTAGCCGGCGAGCCCGTTCCGAGCGACGTGCATCCGTAGCTCGAGGTCCCGGTAGATCCGTTCCGCAGCCGCGATGACTGCAGTGGGCAGCGGGTCGCCGGTCGACGCGTCTCGTATTTCCGGCAAGTGCTGGGCGCGGGTGCCGTCGTGTCGGTTCATAGGTTCATCGATGATCTCGGCCGGGTCGAGGACATCACTGAAGTTCTCCCACTGGTCTCGGAGGTAGACGATGTGGGCGACCGGAGGGCCGCCAGCCCGCTCACCTCGCAGAACCCGTCCGATCATCTGGCGCAGGAGTATGTAGCTGACTGTTGGCCGAGCCAGGATGACAGTCCCGGCGGAGGGGACGTCGATACCCTCAATGAGCATCTCGACGTTGATCAGTACCTTCGGCCCCTCATCTTTCGTGAACCACTGCAGTACTTCAACCCGGTCTTCGTCACTGGCACCATGCAGGACGCGGGTCGGAACTACATCCTTGAATAGCTCGCCGAGTTGGTCGGCGTGTCGTCGATTGATCGCGAAGACAAGCGTCTTCCCGTAAGTGGCCTGTGAGGCCACGTATTCCTCGATGACGACCCGACCTCGATGTTCGGTGATGAGTCTGTCGAGGACTTCGTCCGGCAGTTCGCCCTTCTGCTCCGTCCTTTCGATCTCGTCATTGGCCAGAGAGATGGATTCGAACGTATCGACGACGTGAATCTCTGGGCGGGCCAAGATGCCTTCGTCTGTGAGTCGGTCGATATCCGCCTTGGCGAGCGGTTCTTTCGGGAACAGTTCAAAGAACTTGTGCCGCGACCTAAGACCGGTCGGCCGGGGCGTAGCAGTAAGACCGAGGAGCAGACGGATATCTCCGTTATCCAGCGCGTATTTGATGAGGTCCTGGTACGTCGCAGCGCCGGCATGATGTGCCTCGTCGACTACCAGGACAGTCGGCCAGGATGTGAACGCCTTTACGATGTTCTCTTTGCCCCGGTCGAAGCTGCGACCGAGGCTGGGCACGCTGACTATTGCCAACCTCAGTTCGGGATCGCCGAGACGCTTGTAATGAGCCGCAAAGGACCCAACGACTGAGGTCGAGACCCGAAAATCGTCCGACTCCTCGGCGATACTTTCGGCGAAAGCCACGTACGCTTGCGACAGCAGCTCCTCTCGGTGGGCCAGCCACAAAACTCGGGTGTCATCGTGAGCATGAAGCCAGCGCGAGGTCAACCACTTCGCGACCGTGAAGGTCTTGCCCGCTCCCGTTGGAAAGACGATCAAACCCCGGGTTGGTACAGGTCCATCCAACCGACAGTCGTCGAGTTCACGCCAGGCTTCCTCTTGGTGGGGCCACCCTGGACGGGCCGTGCTCCCCTTCCCCTCAAGCTCATGCCTGAATTCGTACTGCGATCGCTTGACCGGGGTTTTCCGTTTCTTCGGTTCTTGGTAGCAAGACAGGAACGTGCCGCGGACTTCCTTGCGAAGATAGACCGAGTTCCTAAGCCCCTGTAGATAATCCACCTGTGTCCGCTTCGTGCGGCACCTGGTGGGATCCCTGCGGTGGTTCGCTATGTCGAGGTAAAGCAGCTCGACCTTCGGGCTCGGCGCATTCGGCAGCCACTGTTCGAGAAAGACTCTCCAGAGCCGATCGCTCTGGAACCAGACTGGATGGGGCGGAGTATGGAAGATTTGGTCGCACCAGCTTGTCAGCTCGGTGTCACCGATCGTGCCCACCTTGGCGACACGGTCAGCGCTCCTCGTGTATTGAAGACCGTGTTTCAGAAGGAGCTGTCTGTACTTCCTCGGGACTCTGTCCCAGCTAAACGCCATGATTTCCCTCTCGCTTCAGGCATCAGCGAAGCGCCTCAGAGTCTGTAGCCGCTGCCGCTAGGGACAATGGCCACGGCGACTGACCATAGTGGCAGCAGGGGTCCGCAAGGTCGCCCCGGCGGTTCCCTTAACGAACCGGCCTGGGTTTGACGGAGGCTCTGGTGTTTGGTTTTCTCATGCCGCA
>PKXA01000095.1 GCA_003133325.1 Acidimicrobiaceae bacterium
TTGCGCTCACCCCTTGAATCCGCCCCCTCTAAACCATGGGCCATCCTCCGCCGCCATCCCCTCGGTCCCGAGGTTCCTCAGCATTCAGTTACCCCATGTCTCCTGCGGGTTGGCTCCCACTTGATCTGAACGGAGAAAGCCCAGTTCAGCGAACTGCGAGCCCTCAAAGCTCCTTGAAGGCCTCCAGATCGACGCGACGTGCGGTTCGCTTCCGGCGAGGCGCACTGCTGCTGCTAGACCCTTTGCAACCGGACCAGCTTGTCGCCGTCGAGAATGCCACTCAGAGCGCCGGTTCCGCGCTCGCAATGTGGCAGGAGGACGGCCGGTCTCGATCGTCATTATGAGCGCCTGCGTGCAGGTCAGGGACAGTTGACGATCACGTCAGCAAGATCCGCACAAGAAGTCCATGTGCCCTCAGTTCGGGCTAGAGGCGATTGCCGTGTGCCCGGAGAATCCCCCAACCAGTCCATGGACACGGTCATCGCTCGGCAACGAGAGGATCGTGCAAGGCGACGCGAGTTTCGTGAAGGGGCCCGTCTAGGCGCTGCACTACTCAAAATTGCCGCTCCCGGTTCAGGACTCCAGAAATCCTCTGCCGTGACCGGATCTGGGCCTACCCCACCCGCAACAGCGGCTTGCCGCCGAGGACCCGGCGAGATACTAGGTCAAGCATCGAGCACCGGCAGAAGCAGCCGAGACGTGGACTTGATGGAGTTCAATGAACTGGTTCCCACGGTGGCGTGCCGGAAGCCCATGATTGTGGGCGCTGCCGGGTTCTGGTCGTTGCTAGTGACGCAGAGCTGGACGCGGTGCCCGGCGAGGAAGCGACGGGCATTGGGCACCAGCGGGATCCGGTAGCTGACGACCTCGCCGATAGGAACAGCTTCGGCCCGGCGGCATGGCAGGACCGGGGCACCGATATGACTAGCCTGCTCGTCCACGTGGCGCAGGCTTGCCCGTAGGTACCCAGCCGTGATGTTGGCAACGCCTCCTTTGGCGTCAACGTCTTGCAACGTGGCGATCCACGCCGTGTCAGCGGCGGTGGCGCAGGCGTCCAGCCGAAGTTCCATGTCGCCGATCACGTCGAGGTCGCGGTCAAGCGCGCCGCTAGTCCAGGTCAACATGGCCGGCGGATCAGCCCGGCTCGGTGTGGCCCGGTTCAGGCCAGCTCCGAGGGTCATGTAGGCGCGCTCGCCGGGTTCCCCCTCATCAGTACCTAGGACACCATCAGCCCGCAGACTCAGCTCACGGTGGTTGCCATGCTGGGGAGGCCATGAGGCGGCCGTTCGCCACTCGTCGGCGACGGGAAGCCAGTAGCGAATAGGCGGCCCGTCCAAGATCCCGGTGTCGTGTCCCTTCAGCCAATGGTCAAACCACGCCAGAGCCTCGACGTGGAGGCTCTCCCACGGCCAAGTCATACCGAAGTCGCCAAGCAGGGCGACGCGCACGTTTGGGCTCCCTGAGAGAGCGGCCAACGTCTCAAACGTCGATGGCAGGTGCATCGGTACGTTCTCCCAATCGCATCCGAGATAGACGGGCACTTCGACGTGATCAAGTAGCGGTATGAGGTTGCGGTCATCCCACCACTGGTCACGGACCGGATGCTCGACGGCTATGGAACGCCACAGATCGTCCCACGGATGGGGATCGTGATGGAGGCGGAGCGCCTGCTTCATCATGGTGACAGAAGCCTCGCCGTTCATCGTCGCGAACCTTTTATGCAGCCGCTGAGTGTTGAGCACACGGCGTGCAACGTTGGCGAGTTTGCCCCGCCACAGCTTGCCGCCGTGGCGCGACGTGATGCCCAACATGGCCAAGAACGGCGTGCAGAACGTCGCGCTGAACAACCCATGGTGCTCGGCAGGCCCGTAGAGGTCGCTGCTCACCGCCACCGGGAAGATCGCCTTCAGGTGCGGAGGGCGCTCCACCGCGGCCTCGAGCTGCGTCATCGCGAAATAGCTGATGCCGATCATGCCGACGTTGCCGTCGCACCATTTCTGCTCAGCCACCCACTCGACAACGTCATGCATGTCGAGGCGCTCCTGCCCGTCGAAAAAGCCAAAGGTGCCTTCTGAACCCCCCGTCCCGCGGATGTTTACGATGACGTGCACGTAGCCACGCGGCACCCAAAAATCCGTCGCCCCAGCTTCGACAAACCCCATCGGGGCGCCAAGATCCTGGATCTGGCGCGGGTACGGCGACGCGGCGATCAGGGCCGGGAATCGGCCATTGCTGTTCGGCCGGTGCACGTCGGCGAGCAGCTTCGTGCCGTCGCGCATGGACACGACCACATCGTCGTCGCGAACCGTCTCGTACTCCGGCTCAGACAGGTTGCGATAGTCGCGTCCCGTCGTCTGCGGGCCGTTCAAACGACGTTGGCCTACCTCCGTACCCGACACCATTGAGGAGACATTGTCGTTACCTGACGACTTAGGAGACATCACGTTCGCTCCGCTGTGTTGGCCCGATCCGAACCAAGGAGGCAGTCTCGCGCCGTTACCGCGTCACCGCACCCGTACCGGGCAGACGGCCTATCTCTGATCGAGAGTATCCGCGGACGTTACCCCAGGGTCGAGTCCGGTGCAGCCGATTTTCGAAACTCCCCACTCTCGATCACTGAAATTCCCCAGTTGATCGCCGGGGTGGGTTGAGACTCAGACTACGCGTTCTGGGTTCGGACCACCCCCTTTCGGAGTTTCTCGCTGCGGGCGCGGTGCATGCGCACGCGATAGGAGTCGCCGTCGATGTTGAACACGACGCTGCGATGGAGGAGTCGGTCGAGCATGGCGGCCACCATGGGGTCGTCGAAGATCTTGCCCCACGAGGCGGACGGACCATTCAGCGAGACATGGGCCATCCTGTGCAGCCACCGCCTAGATCCCGGGGTTGGAAAGCATTCAGTAAACCCATGTCTCGTGAGTGATGTCCGAAACGTGGATTCAGGCGGCGAACCCCCAGCTCAGAGGGCCATCTAACCCTCATCGCTCAGGTTGGCTGGTTCAGCCTCCCGCCGATTCGGCGCAGTCGACCGGGTGCTCACGAAAGTTAGCGCCTGGGCGAATTCGGGCCCTAGGAAGGTGTCATTTGCCCGGCCGATCTGGGCAGTCCGGGATCAAGAGGTTGACTCTCACTCGGTGCGCTGTTGGCGACCGTCGTTCACAAGCGGCCGCGGTTTGCTGTTCGCTCGTCCTACCTCGCGGCGGGCACATGAGTCCGAAGGAACATCAGCTGATCGCTCACGATTCCATCGAAGTGAGGCGGCAGGTAGGGGTCAAAATGGCCGCACGAGTAGATCTTGAACTCTGCATTGGGAATGCGCTCGGCGACTTTGCGTGATGCAGACGGCGGAGTCAGCTGGTCGTGCTCCCCGGCCTGTACCAATGTCGGCGCGGTAATCCGGTGTGCGGTGCGGCCGGGTGAGTAGAAGGGCATGTGAAGAAGCACCCTCGCGGCGACGCGGTTTTGTGACCGGAGCCTGGCTTCGTCCACCTCATCTCCAGCCAGACGGTGGAGTAGGTCGAGCCAACCTGGTTCGATCATCACGGCTGACGTGTCGGCATCGCCAATGCTTTGCCGGTAGTACGGCGGACGCCCCAGCAATTGGTTCGCCTCGTCTCTGAGTCCGGCCAGGGCCAACGCGGACGCATGCCGTAAGCCCAAGCTGCGAATCGCTACTGGTCCCGAGACATGGGGTACCTGGGCGACGACGGCGGCGAGACTGTGGTCGTTGGCCGCAGTGTGAAGAACGTGACCACCGCCCAGGGAAGAACCCCACGCTACGACCTGCGATCTGTCAATCCAGTCAAGCGAACGGGCGTAGGCCAGAGCGGAGCGCCAGTCCTCATGTTGACGCGAGAGGTCCAGCAATTCTCGTGGTTCACCTGAGCTGGATCCGAAATGGCGATAGTCGAAGACCAAGACGGCATAGCCGGCCTCGGCGAAGCGATCGGCGTAGGCATCCAACCTCAGTTCTCGCACCGCCCCGAAGCCATGACCCATGACGATGATCGGCGGTTGATGAGTGCCAATTGGACGGTACAGCCAGGCTGCGCAGTGCCCATCACGTGAGGCAAAGGTCACATCATCGCGGGTGGTAGGGATTCCGCCTCTGGCCTTGTCGGTCATCGGTTGACGGTATCTCGCTGCATGGGCCGACCGCTAGAACGCCGGGAGGGACCGTCCAGATCGGGCCGTTCCAGGCGCATGCAACCTTCACGAGCGCCGGTCCCGTGGATGACGAGGAGTTCGGTCAATGGCATCGAAATGGCCACTTGGCCGTGGGCCATCCTCTGCCGCCATGCGTGCGGATCTGAGGTTCTTCAGGATTCAGTTAGGCCATGTCTCGTACGGGGTGCCCAATGTGGGCTTTGGCTCCGGGAATCCCCAGCTCAGGCCTCCAGCAGCCGGGTTCTAGTGGGGCTCACTGAAACAGACACCGGCACGTACACCGCGAACGAAAGGGATGCTCGCTATAGCAAGCGAGCCCTGATCTAGAGCCCGAGGTTTCGCGATGCTGGGCCGCCACCTCGGACCGTATGACCCTCCCCGTAGCATCGCCCCATGGACCCCGGACCCCGCTTGGACTGGCTCTACTGGCGAGAGCGGATGGCGAACTCGTCCCGCTGTGATGCGGGCCGGACAACAGGGGAATGGGCGCTCGGGGTACTCGAGAATCAGCTGGGTGTCGACTGGCTCCAACAGATCTGGGCCCGGGAGCGATTGCTCCCACCGGAGGTAGTCCAATCGTCCTTCCACGCGATGGCCTTCGCCGACCTCCTCTCAATGAACGCGTCACTCGAGCTGGCCCAGAATCTGCCCGGTCACGCTCGGGTTCGAAGGATCCTCCGGACGGATCTGCGGGAGCAGGCCCGTCACCATTCGATGCTCCTGCTCGAGCTCGGGATGCTGGGACGATGGGCGGGTGCATCGGTAGCCCTAGGGTGCGGCAGCGCAGCCGCGTAGTAAGAGGAGTGGGCCGATGGCAGCCACCAACGACCTGAGTTCGCAGCGGTTCTACCACGGCACCCAGGCTGACCTGAAGCCAGGAGACCTCATTGAGCCTGGCTATCGCTCGAACTTTGGTACGCGGAAGAAAGCAGGCTACGTCTATCTGACCAGCAGCCTGGATGCGGCCGCTTGGGGGGCAGAACTAGCACTCGGCGAAGGGTCCGGCAGGATCTACACGGTAGAACCGGCCGGCCCGATCATGGCGGACCCCAATCTGACGAGGGAGGGGGCTAACCCGACGGAGTCGCACCGCTCGCAGAAGCCCCTGCGAGTCACGGGCGAGTGCATAGATTGGCAGGGGCACTCCCTTGAACTGGTCAAGGCCATGAAGGACAGGATTGTAGGCCTTGAGCCCCTTCCCGGCTCGTAGAGCACGGTCACGAGCCATCCAACCGCGCGTGGAGAGCTGGGTCATCGATCTTGCGCCGTGCTGATAGCACAACCGTTCGGCCCTCCCGCGTGATTGAGGGGGTTTACCTCCCCTCAATCACCTGGGAGTGTCGGGCACTTGGAGGGTGAGTCCCAGTAAGCCAGATGCCCGATCGGTGTCGGCGTTCCGTCCCCTGTGGCGACCCCACACCTCAGGCCTCAGTTCTACTGTCACCTGGCCATCTGATTCCGTCCACCCTCGACTGGCCTCCAAGAGCCGGATGAACCGAGAGGTTCACGTCCGGTGCCCGGGGACAGAAGAATTAGCCACATAAGGGGGCTACGATGCTGCGGCCGTGGTCGTCACCGGGACCCCATGGGGCACCAGCTCCTCCCAGGTGTTGCCGGGCTGCAGGGTGATGGGAGTACCGTCCGACGCGGTCAGCGTGGCCGGCCGGGTGAGGCTGGATCGGCTCCACGTCCCGGTGATGGCCGCCCCGCCCTCCATGACCACCAGCGGCCCGGAGCCGGTGGCGACCACCTCCACCTCTTTGGCCCCCGCGCTGTTCTCCACCCACGACCCGGTGAAGGTCTGGACGGTCATGACCACCACGTTGACCGACGAGGTCTGCGTGCCGCCGACCAGCATGTCCGGGGTACCCGAGTAGTGACGAAGGTAGCGGCCGGCGGACGGGTCCCACTGCCAGGTCACGTTCGACGAGGAGGAGAAGGGGATGTGCACACCGGAGCCCGACCCGGGCACCGCTTCTTTCGGCAGCCCGGTGGCGTAGGTGAGGAGGGGGGCAGGCGGCGTGGTGTCGGAGGGTTCGAGGGCCCACAGGGCGTGTGGCTCGACGAAGGTGGAGTACGGGGCGTACCGGCCGGCGGGGTGGATGACGGTCGCCGCCGACGTGCCGCCGAGGACGTTCTCGCCGATGAGCGGGGCATCGGCGAGCAGGGCCAGCACCGGGTCGATGCCGCCGGCGTGGGCGAAGATCGGGTCGGAGAGCTGGGAGAGGATACCGACGTCGGGCTCGCGGGCGGAACGAACGTCGCCGACCAGGGCCGGCGCCTGGCACTGGAAGACGGCCACCAGACGGGTGATGGCCCCCTCGATCGGTTCCTCGAAGACGATGTCGGCCTGGTTGAGCCCCTCGGAGGGCCGGTCACCGGGGTAGTTGCCGATTTTGATGGCCAGTGCCGGCCGGGCCGGCACCACTCCTCCCGGGGCCGACTCCCCGGTCAAGGGGCAGGTCGACCCGGTTACCGGCTGGGTCGACGTGGTGGTGCCGCCCTGGGTCAGCAGAACGGCCGCGGCCACACCCACCACCGCCACACCCACCCCGGCGAGCACCAGCCACCAGGTCCGGCGACGACCGCCCGCCCCTCGGCCCGCGTCTCGTGGGGAGAGGATGGCCGGGCCGGCCGCCGCGCCCTTGCCTCCCTTCGGAGGCGTCGACCCGTGGCTCATTGGCGCAGACGCTACCGTGCCCGGGAGGGTTCCTGACACCGTTTGGCAAGCCACGCTCAAGGAAGGCCCGATCCCCCAACGGGGAGTGGATGACCTGAGAAACGACAACGAGTGCCGGTCTGCCGGTGTGCCGGTGGGCTGACGACTCAGACGGGTCGCATTGTGCCTTCTTGTAGGTACCGCACGTGCCACGACAATGAATCGGCCTGGGTTTGACGGAGGCACTGATGTTTGGTTTTCTCATGCCGCATCGGGCTGAGACTCCGAAAACGCGCAGCCAACAACACCTCGCGCGCAGGGCAACGCCCGTCTTGCTCAGCAATCAGTTACCCCAGGGTTCCTCCCGGGTGCCGGAGGCCTGGCTTGGGGCCTTGAATCCCCAGGTCAGAGCTCCACATGGCGGATTCTGCTCCGGTTCGCTGAAGCAGGCACCGGCGGGTGCGGCGAGGTCGACAGGGTCGCTCGCTTGATAGCACGCAAACCGTCACCTAAGCCCGAGATAGTGGGACGCGTAACCGGCGTAGTCAGGCGTATTAGCAGGTGTCGGAGAACTTGGCGCGGAACGAAGGAATGATGACGCCAACCAGTCCTCGGAGAGTGGCAAGCATGGTGTTGCGCCAGTCGAAGTAGTCACGCCAGAGCGTTACCTGCCCGTTGTCTACTTCGAAAACGCCACAGACCCAGAACTGCATCCGGAATGGGCCCAAGATGAGAGCGTCAGTCCGCTCGGTCAAGACAGACGAGCCGCTTCCTGCGATGCGGTGCACGACAACCTGAAAGCCAAAGTGATGGCGATAGTAGGCCCGAGCTGCCCTACCAAAGCGATCCTTGCCTCGAATCGTCGGGAGCGACACGTTGGTGTAGACGATTTCGTCGGCGGCAAGTGCGATGACCGCTTCGACATCGCCCTCTTGCATGGCATTGAGGAAGTGGGTGACGGTCTCTTCAGGTGAGCGGATGTCATCAGGGCTCTCGGTTGCGTCGTGAGCTGGCTGCCGTTTCGGGGTCACGGTTGGCTCCTCAGATATTCAAGGTAGCGGCGATCTGAACGTAACACCCAGGCAGAGGACAGCGACACCCGCCTCCGGGCCGGCATCAGGGATACCCTCATCGAATCGGTGGGGTCGGGGTTGGGTCAGCCTCTGGAGGCAATGCCGACCACTGCCGCGTCAAGCGGCTGGCCTCCTTCCGATCCCAGGAACGGAGCGCCTCCAAAGGCGAAGACGCCCCCGTCAGCGGCAACGGTCCAGTAACCTGTGCCAGTGGGATTGCGGGCAATGCCCGTCATCGGAGCGTTCAATCGCTTGCCGCCCATCGAGCCGGCGAACTGAGCGTCGCCGAACGAGAACACACCTCCGTCCGATGCAACGAGCCAGTAGCCCTTGCCGCCCTGCGTCGCCACGATTCCGACGATGGGCTTGTTCAGAGGCACTGCAGCCATAGACCCGTAGAAACCGGCATCCCCAAAGGCGAATATGCCCCCGTCACCAGCGACCTCCCAGTAGCCACCCCAATCCGGCGTTGCGGCCAAGCCGACGATGGTCTGATTCAACCGCGTTCCGCCCATCGACCCGTAGAACGTGGCACCACATCCGGCGAACACCCCTCCGTCCGCAGTGGCCAGCCACACGCCGACTGGCGCGGCCGCAATGCCGACAGTGGGTGTGGGCAAGTAGAGGCCCGCTGACACCGGGCCGATGCAGTTGCCGCCGACGACGCCTTGCGGTATTCCTTCCACCGCGTACTGTCCGACGCCATTGAGCACGAAGTACGCAGACTCACCAACCCAATAGCCCTGGCCGTCCGCCGTCGCTGAGATGCCGGTGCAGGTGATGGCTTCGGGAACCGGCGGACCTGGGCCGTTACCGCAATCCGACGTGCTGATGTTCTCGTGAGAAGACTGTGCGAGATCGGGAGCGTTGAAGGCGTACGTCGCTCCGGCAGCAGTCACAAGCCAATATCCGGGCGACACCGTCGTCGGCATCGGCCGGGAACCGCTCGCCGCTCCTGCCTGACCGACACCGAGCACCACCGCCGTGAGAAGAGGTACGACCGCCACAATCGAGACCCAACGCTTCATGATCCGTCTCCTCGCTAGGTGCACCGCAACCGGAACGTCTCCGCCGATAGACCAGTCCTACCACCGGAGGCTGCCCGCGTCGCTGGGGTCACACTGGTGCCGCAGGGGGTCACGCTCCCGGCATGGGGCAGCCCATCCCCCAGCGAGGACCGGCATCCGGAGTGGATCTACTGCACCGGCGATTCGCTCCGTTGTAGCCATCGCTTGGGTGGTGGATACACGAACCTGGCGATCGTCGCCGACACCCAGCAGAGGGTCCAGCCAGCGAACACCAGGAGAACGTTGTGGAACGTTCCGTTCTTCGCCTTCGCGGCGGCGAGTGCAAGGAGGATGCCCCACACCAGGAAACAGCCGATGCTGTAGACCCAATAGTTCCGCTGCTTCAACATGTGATTCGACTCCCTCGTCAGTCAACATGCCAAGCGTATTCCTAGGAGGAGATCACTCGTCGACGCGATCATCGTCCGATGAGGAGGCTGCCCCACTCGTGCCGTTGGGGGTCACTCGCGAATCGACGTCAGGACTACTTCCAAGCCTTCTGCAGT
>PKXA01000013.1 GCA_003133325.1 Acidimicrobiaceae bacterium
AGGCCCTGGGCCTCGAGCGGGGCCATCGGACACTCACCATCCTTCGCAAGGGAGGGAAGACCGTCACCATCCCAATGGCACCTCGTACGGCGCGGGCAGTCGATCTGGCCATCGGAGAACGTGACAGCGGTCCCATCTTCATCACGGCGGACGGTCGGCGTCTTGATCGTCACGGGGCCAGCCGGGTCGTTCGGCGGGTCGCCCGCCGTGCGGAGATCACCAAGCCAATCGGCCCGCATACGTTGCGCTACGCATTCATCACGGCAGCCCTTGACGCTGGGGTGCCGCTGCGAGACGTGCAGGAGGCCGCCAGCCACGCCGACCCACGGACCACGATGCGTTACGACCGGGCCCGGGTGTCCCTGGACCGCCACGCCACCTACATCGTTTCCACCTACATCGCTGGTGCTGCTCGCTGACCACCCCGACATTCTGGGCGCCGGCAGATACCTGCTGGCGCCCAGGGTCAGGGATTTTGCGACCACACCGAGTCGGCGTCTTACGTCGTCGAAGAGGAAACAGAGCGACGCGCCAGAACGACGACCGTTGCTCTCGCCACAACAGCGCAGAACGAATCCTCTTTGAGTCAAGGGGGTAATTTCGAGGGCGTCCGGGCGCGACAGATCAGCCCGCGGTCGAGGGGCGCGACTGTCTAAGATTTGGTGGGTCCGGGAGTGACTTCGCCGAAGAGCCAGCCGTCAGGGTGCAGAGCCGGTCGCGCAGGCAATGAGTCGTTCCCGTCTGTCCCCCCGGGCCCTACTTCGCTGCGTCGAGCACCAGGTGGCGGTAGACGGTGTTGGAGATCTGCCGCTTCAGCGACCGGATCGCCTCCCGCTTGGTCTTGCCCTCGGCCACCTTGCGATCGAAGTAGGCGCGCCCCTCCGAGTGGGTGTGGCGGATCTGGCAGATGGCCACCATATGGATGGCGTGGTTGAGATTGCGGTTCCCTCGGCGTGACAGCCGGTGGGCCACCCGACCTCCCGAGGACACCTCGATGGGAGCAGTGCCGTTGTAGGCGGCGAACTGGTCCCGGCTGGCGAACCGGGAGACGTCACCGGTGTACCCGATCAGCGAACAGGCGATTACCGGGCCGATCCCGAACACCTCGGTGAGCGAGGTGCCCGAGGCGGAGACGGCCACCTTGATGCGTTGTTTGGACTCAGCCAGCTGGCCGTCGAGATGGCGGACGTCGGCCAAGAGCTCGAGGGCCAACTGGTGGCGGGTGCGCTCAGCGGGAGACGATGGCTCGAAGGTCCCGAGCAGCCCATTGGCGTCAGAAGCGTTGAGTTCCTTGGCAATTCCGCCTGCTTCCAGGGCGGCGATCAGGGCGTGGAGCCGGCACACCACCTGGGTGCGGTGGTCCCCGATGTCACCATTTCGCTTGGCCAAGAGCCGCAACACCTCGGCGTGGTCGGCGATAGAGACGGCACGCAGGCCGGGTGACCGGAGCGCGGCGATGGCCACTGAGCGGGCATCGTTGGGGTCGTTCTTGTTCGATCGACCAGACCCCAAGACCCGGACTCTGGACGCAAGGGTGGCGGGCACGTCGAGGACCTGTTCGCCGGCCCCGACCAGTTGTTGGGCCAACAGGTAGCCGAGGCCACCAGCCGATTCGATAGCCCAGGTGCGCTCTTCGAAGGGCTCTGCCCACGACAGCAACTTGTCGGTCTGTTGTCGTGTAGCCCGGATGGTGACGGTGGCGAGCTCGGACTCGTCAGACCCGATGGCAACCGCAGTGTGGGTTGCCTTGTGGGGATCAATACCGATGATGATGGTCATGCCCTACCTCCTGGTTCGTTGGTGGAACCGTGAGGGCACTCCTGATGCGGATCGTGGTGCATGTTCCTCTTTCGAGCCACTCACGGCAAGGTCCTGGCGGGGAGCTCTTCGTTCGCAAGCCAGACGACAACAGCCGCCGGCAGGCACATAATGAGCAACCCCATCAGGTCCTCTGAACGCTACGAACTGACTGCAACGTCTGCCACCAGTCTCAATCAGGCACCTACGCGTGCGCTCGCGTCTTGCAAGCATGCTCGGCGTTGGGCGGCTTGGGCCACGCAGCGAACCGGTGATCTGGTCATTCCTGGTTGCCTCCTGAATGCTGGGGCTACTCTTGGAGGATGCGCCCCATCCGATGGATCGTTGGCACATCTCTTCTCGGGCTGGGAGCGGCCCTGCTGGTCACCCGTCGCGAGTTGGAAGAGGAGCGGCAGGCTCACCAGGAGACGCTCCTCGCCCTGGAGACCATCAAGCAGGTGGCGACGCCCCGTAACGATTCCTAGGAGCTAGTAGGTGGTCCGGAATGCAGGCGGCGTGACCCCGCTCGACGGACCCAGCCCAGTCGCCGCCGACCCGGCGACGCTCCTATCAATGTCAAGCCCTATTTTGGGGCTTCGGGGTGAAGACAGCGGACACAACAATCATGAGCCACTCGAACGGCGAGGGCATGCTCTTACGAAGTCACGCGTCTTGGTGAGAGTGGTCCCGGGTCGTTGGTCGGCGGGTCGCCGGTAAGTCAACCCCAGGGGCCGACATGTCAGGGGTGAGCCAGACCCACGGCCCGGGGATTCAGCCGCGGGGAAGGTAGCGATAGACCTCGCGGGCGATGTAGCGCTGAAGGATCCGGATGACGTCACGCTTGGTGCGTCCCTCCTTCACCCTCCGCTCGAAGTATTGAGTGGTCTCTGGATCATGGGCGATGCGGACCATGGCGATACGCCACAGCGCGCTGTTGGCCTGGCGATCGCCGCCGGTATGCCGACGGAGGTGGCCGGCGTTCTTCCCCGAGTCGGCCGGGACCGGTGACACCCCGCACAGATGGGCCCAGGCGGCCTCGGAATGGAGGCGTTCGGGATTGTCGCCGGCCGCCACCAGGAGCGAGGCAGCGGTGTCCGGCCCGACACCGAAGCGGGCCATGAGGTCGGGTGCCGTGGCCAGAAGTAGAGACTCGATCTTCTCGTCGAGCTCGGCGATCTCCTGATCAAGGCCCTGGATCCGATGGGCCAACGACGAGAGAGAAGCCTTGGTCGCAGCGGTCACCGTGTCCGCTGATTTCGTCGCTCGCAACTTTGCTCCCTCGGCCACCAGCGCGGTCACTGACAGGCCCTTCAGGCGGGAATGGAGCTGGTCAGGGGCGGTGAATCCCAAGTGGCGCATCTGGACGGTGGCCTTCACTCTTGCCTGGCGGGCTGAGCGCTTGGCCACCACCAGGACCCGAATCGCCTCGACGGGACCGTCTTTGGTCTTGCCCACTCCTGACGCGCGACCACTGATGGCGGCGCGGGCAGCTTCCACTGCGTCGAGCGAGTCGGACTTGCCCTGGTTGCGCCGGGACTGGCGGTTGGGACGATTGACTTCGACTACCTCGATGCCCTTCCGGCGGAGGAACCTGGACAGCCCGACGCCATAGGAACCGGTGCCTTCGACCCCGACCTTGGTCACCTCACCGAAGTCCTCGAGCCAGACGAGCAGCGCCTTGTAGCCGGCGGCGTCGGCATCGAATGATTCGGTGCCGACCAGTCGGCCCAGCGGGTCAAGTGCTGCAGCGACGTGCTTATCGAGGTGGGTGTCGACGCCACCCGTGATACCGGGGGGAGCTTCTACGATGGTCATGGCCATCCCTTCCTTCCTTAGCGGTTGAGGGGTGGCACGGCCGTCCTTGATCGGAGTGACGGGCGGTCCGGACTGTTCGTGCAGTCCCGACCAATCACCCAACCTCGGAGACGGGGCGTGCCGTATTCAATGTGCGGCTGGAAGAGCTCGGCCGACGACACCCAAGGGCGCCTCATGACTACAAGTCAGGCCAAATCTCCCAGTTCTCCCAAAGCTATTGAGGACCAGCTGGAAAGCGGTGGACCCTACGGGACATTGTGATTGGTCAGGGACACTGGGCTACGAGGAAGTGCCGTTGAAAATGCCACTCGCTCCGCCGGAAATTGAGAAGGTTGCTTCCACCCGACCGGCAACGAGATTGATTGAGGTCACGTCTGCTGGAATGGGAGGTCCGACGCTTCCAGCAGGGTAAGTCCCGCCCGTGACGTACGCAGTGCGACCATCTGGCGAAAGGGCAATTCCATAGGGGTCATGCAGCAACGCAATCGGTGTTTCGGGTACGCCGGTCTTTAGGTCGATCGGCGTGACGAAGCTGTATTGCTTACCCCCGAAGCCTTCGTCGCTGGTGCCGGTGGCATAAGCCATTCTTCCATCGGGGCTGATTGCAAGTTCGGAAACCCCTTTGGGAACGGTGATCACATTGCCGAGCGCCCCAGTTGCCAGATCCACGGGGGTAAGGGTGGCACCTCCATTGGTTTGGACGTAGGCGGTTCGACCATCAGGCGAGACGAAGACACCTGCTGGCGTGTCGGGGACGGCTATCGGTGTTCCAGCAGCTCCAGTGTTCACATTCACGGGGAGGATGCTCTTGAAACCAGCGGCGGAATCCCCGCAGCCCGCCACATAGAGGGTCCGACCGCTACCACCAATGGAAATCGACTGGCAATTGGACATCTTTGAGATGGGTGTCCCGGTCGTGCCGGTCCTAAGGTCCACAGGCACGATTCCGCTTTCGCCGATTTCGTACGCAGTTCTCCCGTCTGGCTCTACGGTCACCGCCCTGACTGGAGGTGACGGAATCGCACGACTGACCGAATGACGCACAAGGTTGAATGGAACCCAGCCCGACCCATTGGACACATAGGCGATATTTGGTCCCGTTGGGTACGTCCCAGTTCGGGACGTGGAGGCTGCCGTGCCACACGCCGTCATCAAGAGTGGAGGAGCGGCAACCAGGATGGCGAGCCTCGGCCCAAGCCGAATGCGTCTTCCGCCACACCCCTCTGCACCCGCTAGACAGACCCGCCTAATCCGCATGGAGGAAGTATTCCACTTTCGGCTCAACGGCCCGTAAGGCGTTCTTTCGCCGACGCATGCGTTCCCCGGACCGGCTGCCTCATAAGTGTTGTTACACGGGTGATCCCCGGGCCCTGGACTGGGAACTATCGAACCACACTCAGCTGGGCCCGTCGACTTCCTTGATCAGTCCGTCGAACAGCTCGACCCGTGCTGCTTGATCTTGTTCGACGGCGTGGTCCCGCTGACGCCGGAGGATCGGGATGAACTGCGGCCCGGTCTCGAAGAAGTTGCACCGCTCGCAGGCCGACTCGAACGAGCAGTCGAGTGCGACCGGACGGGTGCACATCCCGTTGCCGAGCATCCGCCGGTGGTCGGCAGCCAGCTTCCGCATGTTGGCCCCGGCCGCATCGTCCGGGAGCGCGCCGGTCCGTCCGTAGTTGGCCTCGACGGCCTCGGTCACCCGGAAGTACTCGTTGGCGACCTTGCGGTCTGAGATCCGCGCATAGGTCATCGTCGTCCGCATCGACCGGTGGCCGAGGTTGCTCAGCAATCAGTTACACCAGGGTTTCTGCCGGGTGCCGGAGGCCTGGCTTGGGGCCTTGAATCCCCAGGTCAGAGCTCCACATGGCGGATTCTGCTCCGGTTCACTGAAGCAGGCACCGGCGGGTGCGGCGAGGTCGACAGGGTCGCTCGCTTGATAGCACGCAAGCCGTCACCTAAGCCCGAGATAGTGCGACGCGTAACCGG
>PKXA01000014.1 GCA_003133325.1 Acidimicrobiaceae bacterium
CGGGGCGATGGGTTCGTGATCCGGGCCGCGAGCTTGGAGGACATCATCCGAGCCAAGGAGCGGGCCGACCGGGCCAAGGACCGAGATGCCCTACCCGAGCTACGCGCTTTACGGGACGCCCGTGCTGGCGGTGACGGACCTCTGTCATAAACTTTGACTATTGAGGCCTCAAGCGGCCGTCGCCTTCGTCGCCCATACGGAAAGCCTGTGTTGTAAGGCGATCGACTTGCGGGCAACCCCGGCGGTCAAGCGGAGGCCCTCCACGCCACCGCTGACCGTTCGGCTTAAGAGCTCGACCGACGGGCCGGCCGGGCGGCCGTGATTACTATGGGCAAGTGACTGAATCTCCTTCGCTACGCCGTCTGGGCAGCTCCGGTCTCGCCGTTTCGATGGTCGGCCTCGGTACCAATAACTTCGGGATGAAGCTCGATCTCGAGCAGAGCCGGGCCGTGGTGTACGCCGCCCTCGATAATGGCATCAACCTGTTCGACACCTCAGACTCGTACGGCGATTCCGAGCAACGCCTCGGCGAGATCCTGCAGGGCAAGCGGGACGACATCCTGATTGCGACCAAATTCGGCAACGACGTCCGTCGGCTCGGTCAGGACAACGGCATTGACTGGAGGGCGCGCGGATCACGCCGCTACATCCGGCGGGCGGTCGAGAACTCGTTGCGCCGGCTGCGTACCGACTGGATCGATCTGTATCAAATCCACCGGCCCGATCCGGCCACCCCTATTGAGGAGACCCTGTCGACGCTGGATGATCTCGTGCACGAGGGCAAGGTCCGCTACCTGGGCAATTCGAACTTCAGCGGCTGGCAGGTTGCGGACGCGGAGTGGACCGCGCGTACCCGCAACCTGGAGCGCTTCATCAGCGCGCAGAACGAATACAGCCTGCTGGAGCGCGGGATAGAGACCGACCTCGTCCCAGCCCTGGAACGGTATGAGATCGGTCTGCTGCCCTTCTTCCCGCTGGCGAGCGGCCTGCTCACCGGTAAGTACCGACGTGGCGAGGCTGCTCCAGAAGGCAGCCGGATCCAGGCATGGAAGCGGCAGTCGGTGCTTACCGAAGAGACCTTCGACGTGCTGGAAAAGCTCGAGGCCTTCGCTGGCGCGCGTTCGATCACCGTGCTCGACGTGGCCATCGGCGGTCTGGCTGCGCAGCCGGCCGTGTCTTCGGTGATTGCCGGTGCCACCTCGCCGGAGCAGGTCACTGCCAACGTCAAGGCAGGCGAGTGGCAGCCCACCGCTGATGATCTGGCCGAGATCGACCGAATCACCTCGCCGGACGACGAGAGGTGACCTCGGGTACCCGAGCGGGCCCCAGACGTCGGTTAAAGCGCGAGGGCGGGGGCGGATTCTCAACACCACCGATCCGGACTTACTTAAGGCCCGAAGACCCGACTGGGATCCTTGCGGGACGGCCGGACGAGCTCCCGATGGAGCCCTTGCGATGCGCCTGCCGATTATCTGTACACGCTCCGTTCCGTCGCCAGCCCCCATATTTCCGGTTCCCGACGAACGTTATGTGGGCGGAGAAGCCGGCCCGACAACCTTGGTGCTCGCGAAATTTACATACGCCCCTACCGGCAGTTTGAGCCGGCCCTCCGGCGCTGTTTCGGGCGGATCCACTGTCCTCTTGGGTTTGTTCAGGCGCAGGACTCCCGTGAGTGAGGACCTTTGCCTCTAACCGGCCCTGGACGCCGGGGCCACACTGGAAAGTGTGGCCCCGGCCAGTACCGGTCCGGGACGGAGTTCGACGAAGAAGGAGGAAGGTTATGGCTGGGAAGGCTGATCAGATGAAGGGCAAAGCTAAAGAGGCCGTCGGAGATCTGACCGGAGACAAGGATCTCAAGTCAGAGGGCAAGGCTGACCGTCAGGCCGGCGAGGCCAAGGAGAAGGTCGGCAAGGTTGAGGAGAAGGTCGAAAAGGTGATCGACAAGGCCAAGGGCGTGCTTCACCCGAAGTAGTCCGCTGCCTCGCAGTCCTCGGGGTTATCGCTGGCCGATAGGGCAGGTGGGCTGAGCAAATGAGAGTCCTGAAAGAACGACGTGAGCCTCGAGGCCGCACCGGTGCCGAGACCGATGTCGTATACGCAGGGTGGTCGCCAACTGTTGCCATCAAAGAGAGAAGATTCCTATGTACATCGGTTTTGGAACACTCGTTGTCATCCTGGTGGTCGTGGCGATCATCTACTTCGTGCGTCGTGCCTAGAAGGTGTCGGCTGATGCCCAGTCACCCCGGGGGGCAAACGAGTCAACTAAAGGAGGCATTCTGATGCCAGTTCGATCATCGGAGACTCGACGCATTCGCTCGTTGCTCGGTCAGCGCAGGGTGTCGGACGTCGTGATGGTGGCAATCCTTTCGGTCGCCCTCCTGGCTGGCCTCGTCGGTTTCGCTGTCCACGTTCTTTGGATTGTTGCCATCGTCGTGCTCGCGCTCGGGCTCGGCTACGTGGTCGCCAACGCCCGTCAAGATCGCAGAGAGGCCATCGACCGGCACCGGGAGGACGAGGAACCGGCCGCGTGACCCGTCCGGTGCACACTCCGGACGGGTATTGAGCCTCAGCCCCCTGACTGTCGACCAATAA
>PKXA01000081.1 GCA_003133325.1 Acidimicrobiaceae bacterium
CGATGACCACGCTGCCCGAGCAGCTACGTCGATCATTGACCTGGGACCGCGGCAAGGAACTTTCACAACATGCAGCGTTCAAGGTTGAGTCCGGCATCCCGGTCTATTTCGCCGATCCCCGCAGCCCCCCCTTAACCGGCCAATCGGGTTGCTACTCATCCCAGCAGTTCGCTTCAATCGCTTGATTTCCCTTTGAATATCCACCCTTTGCTCAGTCGGCGGTGGTACTCATGACGCATGGCCGAAAGCGCCGTTGAATGTGAGCTGAGGGCAGTCGCTTGTGAAGGGGGCTGGGCGTTGGCTGGGCCAGCGGCGGCCGAGTTCTCGTTGGCGAACGAGTACCTCTCCTACCTGGCCGACCGCCGATATTCGCCGCGGACAGTGCGGGCTTACGCGTTCGATCTGCTGCACTTCTGCCGCTGGTTGAAGGCCGACGGCACCGCTCTCGACGCGGTGAGTACCGACACGCTGTTGCGTTTCTTGGCCGAGTGCCGGGGAGCGGTGCTTCCCGGTCAACATGGCGGCAACGTCGTCGACCTCCGCAGTGGACGCTCGGTCGGCTACGCACCAGCGACGGTGAACCGCAGAATGGCGGCGGTGTCGGGACTGTTCACCTTCCGGGCCATGCGTGACCCGACAGCGCAGAACCCGGTGCCCCGCGGTGTGGCGGCGCGCCGGACGGCCAAGAGTGCCCGCTCAGGGATGCTCGGTCATCTGGCCAAGCCGCGGTCTCGTTCCCAGCTCCGTGTGCGTGAGCCGAGGCGACTCCCGAGAGGACTGGACCGCAAAGAGACACAAGATCTGCTGGCGAGTCTGCGCACGGATCGGGACCGGGCCATGGCTGGGCTGATGCTGTTCTCGGGGCTGCGCAGCGCGGAAGTGCTCGGCCTCTCGGTCACTGACATCGACATCGGGAGGGGCTGGGTCCGGGTGATCGGCAAGGGGGACAAGGAACGCCGCGTCCCGCTCGATCCCGACGTTGCCGGACTCGTGCAGGCCTACCTGCTCGCTGAGCGACCCGAGACAGAAGAACGGAAGCTCTTCGTGGTGGCCAAGGGCCCCCACCGTGGTCGCCCGCTCTCAGCCGAGGGGTTGCGTCGCGTCTTTCGCTATCACCGGGAAAAGGCTGGCGTCGCCGCCGGTCACCCCCATGCTCTTCGCCACAGCTTCGGGACCGCGCTGGCAGAGGCGGGCGTGGACTTGGCGGTCATGCAGGCGCTCATGGGGCACGACCATGTGGACTCGGCTGCTGCCTACATCCACCTTTCTCCCGCGCACGTCCGCCGCTCCTTCGACGAAGCCCGAGCCCGTCAACGCCAGGTGGGTCGCTGATGTCGGCGGCGGCGTGGCCGATTCCCGATGACAGCACCGACCTCTACGACGCGTTCGTCGATTGGCTAGCCACGCGCGGGGTGGGCAACCCATCCTTTCTCACCGGGGCGAGGAGTCTGCTCCGACGCTTCCCTGATCCTCAGGGCTTTGCCACCCTGCCGCTCGCTTCTCGCCTGGCCGAACCCGGTCACGTGCGCCCGATGCTCACCTTCCTCATGCTCCATGGCTACCTGCACCCCGGCTACGACTACTTGCTCGAGCGCAGGTTGACCGCAGTGCTCAAAGAGGGTGCGTTGAGCCCGATCAGCCCTGACCTTGCGACCTTCCTCAGCGCGGCCGAACAGCTCGGGTACTCACTGCGCGCCAGAGAGGCAATGGCTTCGCAGGCTCCTGTCCGCATGCTGATCGAGTCCGGGCATCGCTTGGTCGATCTGTGCGACGAGGACTTGGCGGCCTTCGAGGCGGCACTGGCAGAACGCGAGCGCCGCCACGGCCGCGACTACAAGCACTACCGCATCGCCCTCTACGCCACCCGCGCTGTGCTTTACCACCTCGGCGCTCCGGTGGCCCAGGTGCCGCAGCGTTCGATCCCCGAGCGCTGGAGTTGGGACCGTCATCTCGAAGGCGTCAACGATGGACTGCGTCGATCCATGGTCGCCTACTTCGAACGCCTCTTGGCCACCCTGACCCGTTCTCGGGTCACAGGGACGGCCTGTGAGCTCGCCCATTTCGGACGGTTCCTGACATCGATCGATCCAGATCTGTCCAGCTTCTCTGAGTTGGACCGCCGCCGCCACGTCGAGCCTTACCTGAGCGCCGTTGCCACCGCCGTCCACTATCGAAGTGGCGAGCCGATCGCCATCTCGACCCAACGCAGCCGCATCCAGGTGGTCGGCCGCATGCTCGACGCCATGACCGAGTGGGGCTGGGAGGAAGCACCCCGACGTCGGCTGGTGTTCGAACGTGACAGCCCGCGCCTGCCACGGCCCCTGCCGCGCTACCTCCCTCCCGACGCCGACCGGCGCCTCGTCGACGCACTCGAGGCCTCACCGAACCGGCTGCGGGCCGACGCTCTCTTGCCCGCGCGGGCCACCGGCATCCGCATCGGAGAGCTGCTCGATCTCGAACTCGACGCCGTTCACGAGGTCCCGGGCCAAGGGGCGTGGCTGAAGATCCCGCTCGGCAAGCTGGCCACCGAACGCATGGTGCCCCTCGACGACGACACCGTGGCGCTGGTTGACCGGATCGTCGAATACCGCTCTCCGGGCCGACCGCTGCGTCATCCGAAGAACGGACGCCTGGTCGAGTTTCTCTTCACGCACCATGGACGTCGGGTCTCGGCCGGCGCCCTGCGCTTTGAGCTGCGACGAGCCGCCGAAGACGCCGGCGTCGGCCCGGTGGTGCCTCACCAGCTCCGTCACACTTTTGCCACGGCTCTGGTGAATGCCGGATGCTCGCTCCAGTCGCTCATGGCCATGCTCGGCCATGTCTCAGCCGAGATGAGCCTCCGCTACGGGCGGCTCTTCGACGCAACGGTGCGCGCCGATTATGAGAAGGCCCTCACCTTGGCTAAGGATCACCTCGGACCGGTGCTGCCCGAGCGCACCCCGGTCGCCCTCAACACCGACTGGCGCAGTGCCCCGCTGATCAAGGCCCGACTCGGTGGGGGTTACTGCGTGCGCACGCTCGCCCAGGGATCGTGCNNAACTTCCGGTCCGACGCCACCTTTCTGCCGACCTTGCTCACCCAACGGGTCGACACAGAGGCACTGGTGGCCGACGCTGAGGCTCGCGGCTGGGGCGAGGAAGCAGCCCGGCACCGACGTTTGATCGAACGCCTCGACCGGCTCATCTCGGATGCACAGTCGGCATGAGCGCTGATCTGGTCACACGGGTCGAGTCGGCCTGCACCCAATTGGTCGAAGGAGGCGAGGCTGTCACCTTCGCTGCCGTCGCCACGCATGCAGGAGTTGCCAAAGCCACCCTTTACCGGCGCCCCGAACTCCGAGCCG
This sequence comes from Acidimicrobiaceae bacterium, assembly GCA_003133325.1. Taxonomy (GTDB): domain Bacteria; phylum Actinomycetota; class Acidimicrobiia; order Acidimicrobiales; family RAAP-2; genus DASZIT01. The sequence continues at coordinate 3,344 of PKXA01000081.1, forward strand.
TCGTGGAAGAAAATCGACGCGGTGATCGAGAGGCCCACTCCCTCAGCGGCATCGTCGTCGAAATCGATCTCCTCCGCCAGGGACTCGAAGCCGTTGCCGCCAAGGTCCGAGGGCACGAAGAGGAATTGCGGGCCCTGAGGCGTCAGATCTCAAAGCAGAAATAACAGACCCTCACTCTGTCGTCTCCGCACCCCTCTGGGGCAAGATTGGCCGGTTAACCCTGGCA
>PKXA01000067.1 GCA_003133325.1 Acidimicrobiaceae bacterium
TGATCTTGACCGATTCGGACGACGGGCGTGACCCTGGCACTGCTGCGCAGTCCGGGATCTGCCCATCGTTGCTCAAGCCGGCTGAACGGAAGGATCTCCAGGCGTGCCTGCGAGTCGCATTGAGATTGAAGGTGGCGGACACGGCCCTCTCGGGGGTGGCAGGACAATCTCCTTCACCAAGTGGCGGACCCAACGTTGGCCGGCTGCTCCTCGCCGAAGACAATTTGATCAACCAGAAGGTTGCGATCGCGATGCTGTCCAGCGCCGGGTACCGGGTGGACACGGTGGTCAACGGAGCGGAAGCGGTACAGGCGGTTGCCAGCGAGCCATACGACGCCATATTGATGGACTGCCAGATGCCGGAACTGAATGGCTACGAGGCCACCGTGGCAATCCGGAACTTGAAGGGCCCCACCCGATTCACCCCGGTCATAGGGGTCACCGCTGGGGCACGAGAGGAGGACCGTAAGCGTTGCCTCGCCGCGGGCATGGACGCGTACATAGCCAAACCACTGGCAAAGGACGCCCTTATCGCCCTTGTGGCCAACACCATTGAAGCGAAAACCGGCAACGAAGACAAAGGTGATACCTCGGGCCCGATAAGGCCATCGTCGGGTGCCCTGATCCCCCGAAACTGGTCCACCGCTCCACCGCTCCGCCGCTCCACCGCTCCACCGCTCCGCCGGGCAACCGGGCAACCGGCGATGACTGCCGCTGCATCTCCTCGCGATCCTCGTCTTTAACCGGGCCCTAGCGTTCGAAGTCGATACCACCCTGGTTCCGATCAAACTCGTCGAGTTGAAAGTTGGGATCGTCGTCGTCGAGATCCAACACACTGGGTCCAACGCCGGGGCCCGACACGTAGAGCGGGCGCCTGGTGATCTCTTGGTCTGACTCCACCTCCCGCTCCGAGCTCGTCTCGGGATGGCCGAGAACTTGGTCGTGGAGCTCGCCGATCCCGGCTTCGATCCCGGCGACGACTGCCTTGGCCAACTCGGCTTCCCCGCGAACGAGGTGGACATCGCTGATCGCTCGAAGTGTCCGCCCGAGTTGGTCGACGCCGACTTGTGGTGCGAAGCAGCCTCCTCGACTTCGTCCAGACGCTGCTCCTTGAACAGGACACTGCATAGTGCCCACATGGGGCGATCGGACCACCACACGGGATTGGGCGCTCGAGAAAGAGCGCCCCGTCGGCCCAGATGTCCAACGATTACAACCTCCTTCGACAAAGTCTGACGCCTTCCGGCCAACGACATGCTCCGGGGACCTCGCGTCTCGGATCCGATACACTACAGATGTGCCTCGCATCCATCCCTATCTCGGTGACCTGGCCCACGACGACGAGCAGGATCCCGGCATCGGTCGGCGAATGCCGACCCTCGCGTCTGCACTGGTGGTACAAGCCCGTCAGCTCACGGGGCTCACCCAGGTGCAGCTGGCCGAGCGAGCCGGTACGTCTCGAAGCGCCATCAGTGCCATCGAGCACGGCAAACGGGATCCAGGCCTCGAAGGGCTCCAGAAGATCCTCCTCGCCGCAGGGTTCGATCTCCTCGCGCATCTCGCCCCCCACGATGACCACGATGACGTGCTCAAGGCGCTCGACGCTCGCCTCGACCCCGAGACTCGACGGAAGCGGAAGGCTGCCATGCGCGAATTCGGCAGTGAGCTCCGTCAGGCGATGAGCAGTAGTCGACCGCTCACCCCTCGGTGAGCGCCTCGTCCGACCGATTGCCCCCGGGCATCCCCGATGTCCCTGCCGTCGTCGAGGTCCTCAATCGTCATGGCGTCCGCTACGTCGTGATCGGTGGGTGGGTGGCGCAGGCCTATGTCGAAAGCTACGTGACCGAGGACGTCGATTTCACCCCGGCGACCGACCCCGACAATCTGGAACGACTCTCGGCCGCTCTCACCGAGTTGGGTGCTCGAATCCGCACCGAGGCTGTCCCCGAGGGCCTCCCCTTCGCCCACGACGCAGCCGGGGGCTGCTACCCGCCGATGGGCAGACGACGGATTCGGATGCCTCGGTCGTCGATGACGGCGATGGCCCCGACGTCGAGGTCTGCTTCCAGAGCGGTCAGGTTGGCGAGGAGGACCATTACCTGTTCGTGCGGTCGGCGGCGGGTGCGTCGGCGGTAGAGGATCACCGAGGGCACGGTGGCGTCTTGGGCGGCAAGAAGGCCGCCGAAGTCGGTGTCGGCCGAGATCAGCACCCGGTCCTCGTCAGCCGCTCGTGCCAGGATCTCGTCGTCGCCGGCCCGAGACAGGCCGTAGTCGGCCGTATGCACCGCGTCGTGTCCCCGCCGCCACGAGGCCTTCCGCGAGGCTGGCAGACAGGCACTGGTCGACGAGGAACCTCAAGCGGGATCGAGCAGAGGAACCAGGCGCTCCTGTAGCGCCGCGGCCGCGTAGTGGAGTGCCTCGGCCACGTCGGCGGGTTCAAGTTCGGGGAGGGCAGCCACCACCTCGTTGGTGCTCATCCCGTCGGCAACCATGGCCACGACGGTGGCGACTGGGATGCGCAGGCCGCGGATGCATGGCTGGCCGCCCATCTGCCCTGGTTTCACCGTGATCCGCTCGAAGCGCATGGTGCGAGCCTCCCTCACAACACAGGATACCCCTGTTGCCATCGACGTCAGGTGTCGAGCACGGTTTGGGTCTCGCCGGGCGTCCTTCGGCCCCGACCCGACCCGACCCGGTTCAAGCTTCGAGATCGTTGAACTTCGTGGCCGGCTTGGGATGAACTCACGCAACTCGTCCAAGCCTCCGCCTTCGGACGGCCATGAGAAGCCCGCAAATCACGCCGGGTGCGTTCGGGCAAGAAGCCCGGCAAGCAACCAGGCGACCCCGGGCACCATTTGGCCCAGCGACTCGATCCCGATGCGACAGCGACCCATCGGCCAGGCAACTGCGCCAAGTGCGGTGAGGACCTTTCAGAAGCTGAGGTGAGCGGGATCATCACTCGCCAGGTGTTCGATCTGCCGCCGGTCGCGTTGTTCTGCACCGAGCACCCCTCGGTCGGACCAAGATGTGGAACCTCCAATGCCCCCTCGGTGCCTTCGATATCGCATTTGAACCGGCCGGCGGGAGCTACGACTATCTCGCCGGTCATGCCCACCTGGTGAATGTCCGTGGGATCGAAGTCCCGGTCGCGGACCTGGCCGACGTCATTGCATCCAAGAGGCTCGCGAATCGTCCCAAGGACCAGCTGGTCCTCCCCCAGCTCGACCAGGCGCTAACCGACCGGGACAAGGGACCCGAAGGCTCGCCCATCAGGGTCGAATTCCCAAGCGACCGCGCTCGCACGACGGACCCGGAAGTTGAGAAATAAGACTGGGCGTCAAGAGGTTTTGGTACTGGTCTTGCTGGAAGCCACAGGCGGCCTCGAACCTGCCGCTACAAGTCCTCCCAGAGCGGCGTCCATCGCGTCCGCTGCAGATCTGAGCTGCGCGTCGCCGATGTGGCCGTAAGTGTCCACCGTCATGCGGATTGACGAGTGCCCGAGGAATGCACTCACCACCTCGACCGGTACGCCTTGGGCAAGCGACGTACTGGCCGCCGAGTGGCGCAGTTCGTGGATGTGCCACGCGCCGAGACCGGCTTTCTTGGCAAGGTCGGAAAACGCCCGGCTGGCGTTCCGTGGGTCGACCGGCGTGCCGATCGTGGTCGTGAACACGAAGCCGCTATCCCTCCATGCCTCGCCGAGAGCGAGCCGTTCCGCCGCCTGCCGAGCCTTGTGAACTTTCAGCACATCTGCCACCCAGTCTGACAGCGGCACACTTCGCTTGCTGGACGCTGTTTTCGGTTTGACGAGGACGAGAGCGGCGCCCACGCGGATGCCGGTCTCTGGGTCGATGCGGCCGGGCTCTCGTCGCAGCTGGTCCCTGACCGTCAGGACGGCGTGTTTGAGGTCGAGATCATTCCACTGGAGAGCGAGCGCCTCGCCTCGGCGAAGACCCGTACCCAACATGGTGAGGAACAGACCCGCCAAGCGGTCATCGGTCATCTCGGCGATGAGCTTCTTGATCTGCTCGGGCGACAGAGACCGTCCCTCGCGCCTCGGAGCCCTGGGGGGACGACTCAGCGATGCGGCGTTCCGGCCAACCATCTCCCACCGTTGGGCCTGCGTAAGCGCCTGGGCAAGCACGGAACGGATGCGACGGACGGTAGAAACGGACAGGCCACTATCAAGCTTTGCTGACAAGAGCGCGTCGATTTCGGCAGGCTTCAGTTTCGAAACCTTCTTCCGGCCGAGGGTCGGCCGGATATGGACCTTGGCGATGGTCTCGTAGTTCGAGAGCGCCGGAGATGCGACTTGATGGCGCATCACGTCCTCGAACCAACGATCGAGCAACTGGTTCACCGTGAGCTTGTCGTCACCGACCGGGAGTCCAGCGTCGACCTTGGTTCGTACCTGGCGGAGTTTTTCCCGTACCTCGGTGACCGTCTTGGCCGCGACGGTCTTTCGGACACGCTTGTCGCCATCCCAATCGAGCGTGACCGATCCCACCCACAATCCATCGCTGGCCCGCTGGTAGATCGACCCTTCGCCGTTTTGTCGCCTTCGTGCCATCGGGACCGCCTCCTGTGTCAACAACTGCGGCCACATAAATTCGCCGTGGCTACAGTTGTGGCTACAGTTCGACCTCGGGGGGGGCTACGCCTTGCACGCATTGTGCTGTTTACCTGGTTTTTTGTGGTGGGCCGTGCGGGACTCGAACCCACGACCCCTTGCGTGTCATGCAGATTTTGACCATTCAGGGACGGCCACTGGAGGTCACCGCAGACGCCTGACCAGGACATATCGTTCAGAGCGGTTCAGAACCGTTCATCAGCATCTGCCGGCGTTGCTGTCATCGTTGCTGTAATTCTCAGTCGGCCCAATTAGCTTTCTTTCGCGACAACGCCCGTTCAATCTACCGCCGATCGGTCGACCAGCGTCGGATCTTTTGCTGGGGTGTAATGCTCTATCCGGAGGAGCATATGGGCGCGCATGACGGGGGCGCTGTCGCTTGAAGCCACAATCGTCGAGTGGGGGAAGGGGCGCTATGCCGCCTTTTCGGTCACGGTGACTTCGTAGCCGAGTGCCTCGATCCGGCGCTGGAGCCGCTTCGCCTCAATGTCGGGATCGTGACGGCGCTCGAAGGACTGGGCACCGGGGTCTTCACTCCCCTTCCCGCCCGGTCTTCCACGGCCAGCTCGGCCACCCCCCGAGCATTTGAATCAGGCAGACCGTAGGCAGTGCAACTTGAACTACGACGGCAACGGTGTCGAACGGTAGTGAAAAATCCGAATCGCCTGGTCAGTTCCGGTCCTGGCACTCCCCCGCTGCCAATCCATGATGTCAAGTCCGGGCAAATCCGGGGAGTCCGGTGGAACGGTGGAACGGAACCGAAGACCACCGACTCGATTTCCCATCGGACACGATGAGGAAATCCTTGCACCGATCGGCCTGGAGGATCCTTGATGCCGGTGACCCTGTCCGACGAGGATTTCAACTACATCTTCGACAGCTTCGACAGAATGATGTCGCCCTGGGCCTCCAACCAAGAGTTGGGCGAGCTGATGAAGAACGAAAACCGGATTTGGGACACGAACTGGGCTCGAATTCTCGATTAATTTAGGGGTGCAGATGCGTGATCAGCAGCAAGAGATCGAAAAGGGCGAAAGCGCTGGTAGCCAACATGACGACCAGGACAAGCCTGTTCGAGATCTGCTTTGTGTGACTGGCCTGGATGCGTCGCCGTTCGATGGCGGCGCGGTTGGGAGATACCAATCTGACCGATGGCGGCCGTCGCCCCTGCGGCGGCGCGCTCTGCCGTTGTCCGGGGGTCATCATGATTCGCCATGTGGTAGCAGCACGGGAGGGTGTTCTGCGTCCCCCGTCGGGGTGGATTCGTCATCGCCGTCAATGAGCTGGCGTTCCGGGGTGACTCGGTCCCACACGATGACAAGTTGACGGACGAGGACGAGCACGGCCAGGGCGAAGATCATGATCCACGCCACGCCTCCCAGGCGATGGCCGAGCAGGAGCTCGACCGAGGTCACCGACAGGACAGCGAGCACCGGCACATAAGGAGCGACCAATGAGAGAGTCGTTACCTGGGGTTCGGCCCGTTCGGTTGACGGCGCATAGACGGCCCGCAAGGCTCCGAGACTGATGAGGAGATATCCGACGACCCATCCTGCGTCCAAGTACGTTCCGGTGCCGTAGTTGTTCACCTCGGTCAGGTAGGCGAAAGCGGTGTCGGACACGGCGAAGGCGACGATGCCGCCCATAACCAAGGCCAAGCTCCCTCGGTTCTGTTTCCCGGCACGGGCGAAGAGGATGATGACCAGCGACACCATGACCACGTCGCTCGCCGGGTAGGCGAGTGACAACGTCTGCTTGAGTGCGCTGCCGTGGTGGGCGCGGAACAAGGGATCGAGGACAGTCGACCAACTGGCGAAGAGCATCGAACCGGCGATCATGCACCCGTCGAGGATCCCCTCGATTCGATCGGCGGCCCGGTGGGGGGAACTCGGGAAAAGCAACAGACCGGCGATGGCCAAAGGAACGGCAGCAAGAAACCCAACGTCGGCCAGGGAGGGAAACGGAACCCGCACGCCCCGGATGAGGTCGTAATACGTCCACACCGTCTCGCCCATCGCCCAGGCGAAGCTCGACACACCGAGGAGGACCCAGCGTGACCGGCGTGACGGCACATGGGCAGCAGCGACGAAGCAGGCCACGGTGGCGACCAGGGCAGCGACCAACTGGCCCACATCGTCCACTCCGTCGGTGAGGCGGGGGCCGCCTATCACCACGATCATCCAGAGTAGGAAGACGACAGTAGTCAGCCCGGCGACGATTGAAGCCGCAACAAAGGTCCCCTTCTGTCTATCTGCGCTCATGTGGTTCTGGCCTTCGTCAAGTGTTGCGTCGGTTGGCTCACAATCAGATATCGACCAACCGGCTCAATAGCTTTAGGGCGGGCACTAAGCCTGGATCCACATGCGTCCAGCAGCTCGGAGGACGCTTGAACACAAAGGAGTGGTCATGACGTAGCCGAGCGCAAGCTCTCGTCAGCCAGCCGGTGAGAGTCGGGTCCGGGGAGACGCCAAGGTCCCCGGTAATGGTGCCTCCGGGTCCGGTCGAGAGGCCGGGGTCGACGAGCTGCCTCGAGCCGCTCCGCCATTTTCGTCAAAGGATAAACTGATCAACTTACGACAGGTGTGACCGAGATGAAAGGGGGATGGGGAACCAGTCTCACCCTGTGAGTACTGCGCCCCTGACCACCAATGGGGGATGGGGACGGTTCAAACGAGGATCAAGTTGGCGGTCCCGAGACTGCGGAGCAGGTGCACATCGCCCGAGACCGCATTGCCGATGACCGAGACAAGACATCTGAGTTGCACGATGTGGAAGCCGAGGCCCGCGACGACAGAGCCGAGGCCCGCGACGACAGAGCCGAGGTCCGCGAGGCGATCCACGAGGAGTTTCATGAACGGGTTGACACGGGAGCAGCTTCCGACCGTGTCGAGGCTGGACAAGACCGCCGGAGATCGGCCCAAGAGCGCGATGATTCGGCAAGCGATCGCATGGCCTCTCGGTCGGACCGTTCCGCATCGGCCGAGGATTGGGCCGAGATGGGACTTACGGAGGCCCAAGACGCGTTGGTGCGGAACGAGCGGGTCTTTGCGATAGGTCAGATGGCGAGCGTGATCGGACACGAGCTGCGCAACCCTCTGGCTGCGGCCGTCAATTCACTGTTCCTCGTCCGCAACAGACTCGCCGGCCACGATGACCCCGAACTCGATGGTGACCTAGATCGGGTGGAACGTGAGATCAACCGGGCGGCGGCCCTTTGTGAGGACCTCACCGCGTACATGCGCCAACGCGAGGCCGTGATTACCCGCCTGGATCTTGGTGCCGTAGTCGCCGAAGTCCTTGAATCGACTCCGCCACCACCGGGGATCGAAGTAACCGTTGAGGACCTTAGAGGCGCCTTGCAGGCCGACAAGGCTCAACTGGTTCAGATGCTCACGAACCTCATCGCCAACGGCTATCAGGCCATGCCAGATGGGGGCTCGCTGCGCATAACTCGCTCCGAAAGCGATGGCTTCGTCGAGATCACTGTGCAGGACAGTGGCGGCGGCATAGCCGCGGCGGTTGCTGAGCATCTCTTCGAGGCCTTCTTCACGACCAAGGCCACCGGGACCGGCCTTGGATTGGCCACCGTCAAGCATTTGGCCGAAGGCCATAACGGCACCGTCTCCATCGAGAACGGTCCTACAGGTGGGGCACGTGTGACTATTCGCCTTCCGCACGCCATAACTGAAGCGACACCATGACCGGCGGTGTCGAGGTTCACGTACTGGTGGCCGACGACAACGACGGGATACGCGAGTCCACCGCCGCGATCCTGAGGTCCGTCGGATACACCGTCACCGAGGTGACAGACAGGGACGCCGCCTTGGCTTATCCAGAAAGCGACGCCGACCGCGGGAGCCAGTTCAGCGACCGGAGGGTCGAGGACTTCTGCACCAGGTTCGGAATCGTCCGCTCCATGGGGGCCACCGGCAGTTGCTACGACCACGCCAGTGCGGAGAGCTTCTGGTCGATCTTCAAGCACGAGTACTTCTACCGGCACGCCTTCGCCACCATGGACGAGCTGCGCGCCGGCATCGACGACTACATCAACTTCTACAACCATCAGCGTCGCTGCGGGAAGGCCGGCAACGTCAGCCCCATCCGCTACGAGTTATCGTTGGCTCGCCTCAACCAAGCTGCATAGACTGTGTCCACTTTTTCTGGGGAACCTCATTCACTCACTTCACTAGATCATCGTTCGGTCGGCCACGCGGGCCGCATGCCCGCCAAGGCTGGGCACCCCACTCCCATGCATTCACGGCAAGCAGGACTTCCATTGAGCAGAATGTCCCAATGGGTGTCCGTGAAGACCTTCTTGCAGCCGCTGAGTCGCTGACTGACAACGGCATGGCTCTCTTCTCCCCGGCTGAACTGATAGCCAAGGCACGATCCCAAGGATCGACGTACTCAGACTCCACTCTCAGGACTCACATCGTCTCCGTCATGTGCGGGAACGCCCCTGACCATCACTCCACGAAGTACCGGGACTTCGAGCGGGTCGCACGAGCCTTGTACAGGTTGACCTCAGACCGGCCCGGTGCGGCACGTGTGGCCACCCAACTCGTTAGCCCGCCCACTCGTACAGCCGAACCTCGGAGTACTCCCGAACCCAAAGTCAGTGCGGTGGCAGTTGCCCATGACGACGAGTGGTTTTGGGAAGGCAACGTCCAGGCGGCGGTCGTCAGCCATCTGGCCCAGCAAGGGTGGCAGATCATGCGAGTAGCGAGCACGTCATCAAATGAACACGGGGTTGACATCGAAGCCAGTCGGGACGGATCGAGAGTCATGATCGAGGTCAAGGGCTATCCGGGCAGCACCTACGCCAGGGGCGCACGGAAGGGCGAGGCGAAGAGTTCCCCGCCAGCGACCCAAGCTCGCACTTACTTCGGCAACGCACTTCTCGCCGGATTGCTCATGCGGTCGGAGTCAACGGAGGGCAGGGTCGTGCTTGCGTTCCCGGACATGGCTACATTCTCGAACCTCGCCCAGCGTATCGCTGCCCCACTGGCGGCTGCTTCGATTGAGGTGTGGATGGTGTCGGAGGATGGAAAGGTGACTGAGGGCAACCCGGATTAGGAATGGCCCTGGGGGCCGGAAACGTCGGAACCGGACGGCAGCCAACCGGACGTTTACGCAGGTCAACCGCTATGGGGTGGAGGCGGACGGAACGGGACGAAACCGGGTAGTTCCCGAGTTGTAGGGACGTTTGTAGGGCATTATGCCGAGATCGGCATAACGGGATGGTCGGCATAGAGGGACATGTGACGCACGGTTTATCCAACCGCTCGTCACTCGTTGCACTACTCAATGTCGGCGGCCCGCGGTCAGGGTCCCCAGAAACGGGGCACTGCTACGAGACCTTCGTGGACCTTCGGGTTATGAGCCCCGTCTGAAACATCCAGAGCCTCCAAGGGCATCCGGCACCGTCCGTTGTCATCCACGCCGACCTGGTCTTTTCGCAATCGCAGGGCTGGGACCAGGATGGGCCTCGCGACAGGCCCAACCCCCATCTGTGGGACAGCCGTGGGGCGGTCGCGCTGTCGTCGCTGTGGATTCCGGTGTCGATATGAGTTTCTTTAGCCATGTGTACGGCGCCGTCGGACTTGAACTACGACGGCAACGGTGCCGGACGGTGGTGAAGAATCCGAATCGCCTGGTCAGTTCCGGTCCTGGCACTCCCCCGCTGCCAATCCATGATGACAAATCCGGTCATATCCGGGGAGTCCGGTGGAACGGTGGTGGAACGGGAACCTACCTGCCAGAGACATATGGTTTGCATGGAGTTCTCGCCACGCACAGGTGCGATCGTGATCTTGGTGCCTTTCAGCTGACGGGAGACCCCGTCTCATTCCTATCGAGACCGCGGCTGAACCAATCAAGGGAATCAGGCTCTTCTCAGACTCCAACGATCCGCCCGAGGAGGGCCTGGATCCGCGTCGCAGTCTGACCGGCCGCCTCTGGCGACAGGTCTCGGGTGATAACCGCCATTGCAGCACCACCTCGCCCAAGGTCGCGCTGAAGTAGGTCCCGAATCTGAGCAAAGTCGGAGCTTGTGAAATCTGTAGCGGTGACACCATCTGCGTTCGCTACCTCAAGGCACCGCCGTAGGTCCGTGGCATCTCGATCCTCGTTCCTGACTCTGCGGGCACCGGCCTTCAAGAGAATCATGCTCTTCGAATCGAGAAGCAGCACCCTGGCGTTGAGGTGCTCTCCGTTGGTCAGAATGAACTCTGCGTCGACGACGCACGGTTCGGCCAGGAACGCCTCAGCAAGCCCGGGGACCTCAGTGGTATTCACCTCGCCGACCTGTCTCGAGGATCGGGCACGTGACGTGTACGCAGGAATGAGTACGTCTACGGTCGCTGTCCGCTCATCGTCGATCTGACGTTCTCAACGATTCCCCTCTGTCTTGGCGTACCCCCGACGCTCGATCTCCCGGACCAACTTTCCTTCCGTGAGAACCCGAGGAGGCACACGTCATAGTCGGCATCGCCCGTGCTGCGAATCGGAATGTCTGCCCCCGTACGAAGGACATGGAGCATCACGGCGATACCACCCACAACCCGATAGTCAGATTCGAGTCCTGTATCGAGCATGGCCCCGGAAACATCGGTGATAGCGATCAATCCGCCATCGGTGGCCAGCGACTCACTTGGGAACAGAATCCGGCGGGGCGGCTCTGACCGGGCCCGATCTAACAAGTCTTCCGCGATGGATGGATCGCTTGCAGGAACAGGCTTGTCTCGGAACCTTCCCGGATGCCTCTCGCGCCGGTGCTCCTCTTCCTTGAAATCACTCATGACGGGCATCGGTGCTGCACTAGTTGTAATGACCATGAACGTTGTT
>PKXA01000076.1 GCA_003133325.1 Acidimicrobiaceae bacterium
ATCTTAATGCATGCCAAGGTCAGGAACGCCTGATGAATATCCGGTCGACGCTCGTAGCGGATGCGCAGCCGCCGGTTCTGGTGGACCCAGGCCAGCGTCCGCTCTATCGGCCAGCGGTACTCCCCCAGCCCGCTCTGGTCGTCGATTCCCTTCTCGGGCAGAACCGGCTCGATACCCATCTGCTGCAACCCCTGGCGGTGCGGTTCGGAATCGTAGGCCAAATCTCCCTGCAAGGCGTCGGGCTTTTTCCTCGGATGGCCGACCTTGCCTGCCACCGGCGGGATCTTGTTGTACAGAGGTGCCATTTCGGTGATGTCGTTGACATTGGCGGCCGTCACCGAGGAGGCCAGCGGGATGCCGCTGGCGTCGGTCATCAGGTGGTGTTTGCTGCCGGGCTTGGCCCGGTCCACCGGGCTGGGGCCGGTCGCCTTGCCCCCGTAGGCCGCACGCACGAAACTGCTGTCGATCAGAGCCCGGGACCAATCGATCTTGTCGGCACCCCGCAACTTGTCGAGCAGAACCTTGTGGATCTTGTCCCAGGTGCCGTCCTGCTGCCAGTCACGCAACCGCCGCCAGCAGGTCATCCCACAGCCGCAGTTCATCTCGCACGGCAGGTCTTCCCAAGGGATGCCGGTCTTGAGGACGAAGAGGATGCCGATCAAGACGTTGCGATCCGACACGGGGGGCTGGCCACCTTTGGGGCTGGGAGTCCACTTCGGCAGCAGCGGCTCAATGACCGTCCAGAGCTCGTTCGACAACAGGGGCTTGGCCATAATCGTGATCTCCAGGGATGTGATCCCGAGGAAAGAAGGAGCGATCCTCATGCCAAGACCTGGGCCAATTTGAGGTACTGTTAGACGCTCTAAGCTTGGCTACGTCCGTCTTAAGGAATTCGGTTTAGGTTGAGACAGTTGGCAAAATGGGGCCACCTTGTTAGGACCATGGGTGATTACCACACCGCCCATGACCCTTGCACAAGGTGGCCCCATGCTTCTTATACCATCCTTCGCTCGCCCCTTGTTCGATGAATTCGCCCCCGTCTTCTTCCATCCCACCTATCAACGATTCCTCCTCCTGACAGTCGCCGCCATCCTCACCACCGGACGCCGCACCGTCTCCAATCTTCTCCGCTCGGTCGGGGAACTCGCTCACGGTGACCCCTCCAGCTACCAACACGTCCTCTCGATGCGACACTGGTCGATGATGGCGCTGGCTCGAATCCTTATACGATTCATCCTTGATCATTGGGTCGGCGACGGTCCCGTCATGCTCGCCGGTGACGACACGGTCGACGAGCACCGCGGCGCCAAGGTCTACGGCAAAGGCTGCCATCGCGACCCAGTCCGCTCGACCCACTCCCACACCGCCTTTCGCTGGGGACACAAATGGGTCGTTTTGGCAATCCTCGTCCCTTTCCCCTTCGCGACTCGCCCCTGGGCTTTGCCTGTCTTGGTGGCCCTCTATCGTGCCGAGGCGAAGGCCCAGGACAGCACGCCCCAACCCAAGACCAAGAAGGTTAAAGACAAGGCCAAAGCCAAGGCTAAAAAGCGTGCCAGGAAACGAGCCGAGGTTGCTCGGGATGCCTCGGGCAAGGCCATCCGGCAGCACAGGACACCTGCCGAGTTGATGCGGCAACTCCTGGCCGTCCTGATCCACTGGTTCCCGGACCGCCAGTTCGTCATCGCTGGTGACGGCGGCTACGCCTCACATGCCCTGGCACGTTTCGCCCATCGCCACCATCGCCACGTGAGCCTGGTCAGCCTCTTCTACCCCGATGCCAACTTGTATGAGCCGCCGCCAGCGGTGGTCGGCAAGAGGATTGGCCGACCACGCCAGAAGGGGAACAAACTCCCCTCCCCTGAGGTGGTGGTGGGGCAGTCCCCGCGGGAGCGGCTTGAGGTCTCCTGGTATGGGGGCGGTCGTCGGGAGGTGGAAGTGGTCCGTGGGACTGGCCACTGGTACAAAGGGGGCGCGGGTCTGGTGCCGTTGACCTGGGTCTACGTCCACGACCTGACGGGGACGCATCGCGACACCTACCTGTTCGGTACCGACGTGGCGATGGCGTCACGCACGATCATCGAGATGTACACGGGTCGCTGGTCGATCGAAACGACCTTCGAGGAATGCCGCGCCTACTTGGGCCTGGAGACGACACGAGGCCGTGCGGAGCGGACCGTGCTTCGCGCGGCGCCGTGCCTGTTCGGCTTGTTCTCAATCGTGACGTTGCTGTATGCCGAGATACCGGGACGAGAGTCGATCGGTCCGGCCGTGACGTATCGCGGCAAGGTCGGAATTTCGTTCTCCGACGCGATCACCATAGTGCGTCGGCAGTTGTGGAGCGAGGGGGTTTTTGAAGCGCATGGCCAGAACGAGGTGTTTCAAAAGCTCCCGGAACCGCTACGGCTGATCTTGCTGTCGGCACTGGCGCCCGCAGCGTGAGGCGAAACCGGTCCGCACAATGAATACATTAAGACGGACGTAGTCAAGCTTAGAGCGTCTAACAGAACCCTGAGAACAATGCACTTGCGCAT
>PKXA01000007.1 GCA_003133325.1 Acidimicrobiaceae bacterium
GGGATGAAATTAGGGATTTTCCCACCCGATCCTGGCGCGATGCGCCGCCCACGACTTACAGGCTGGGAGAAACCCTGGATGATCGTGAGCATCTGATCATGTCGCTTGCACGCATCGTGGGCTTATCTTGACTTCTGTTCGACCAGCGTCAACAGTTCCTCTCTCGGTGTTCTTGAGCCACCCCGAAGTGGCCCCGCCAGGAGGTCGCACTGCCACAGCGAAAGCTGCAAGAGGTTGTCGTCGTAACGCTCGCGTACGTACTCGAGTTCAAATTCGAAACGATTCATCACGCCGAGGACTTGGCGATTGGCGGTCTTAGCGTAGGAGCCTTCGTTCATGGCCCAACGCTCAGTGGCGATGAATGACGGGTTGATGCAGAGAATCTCGAGCATGACGCGAAGGTTCTCTGGGAAACGTTCCAACAGTGTTGTCGCGGGTGCGAGTGGAACCAGCAGCGGCAGCAGCGTTTGCTCGTTGACAAAGAGTGCGACCTGCGGTCGCCAGAAGATGGCCGTGGCGTACCAATTCCCGAGTGACGTGGTGGGGGTTTCGACGGCGGGGGCGAAGGGTCCTTTCACACGTGTGAGGAGTTTCTTCGTCGCGTGAATGGTGTACATGGTGCTTCAAGTTTGCACCATCTTGGGATAAAACAATCCGCAAAGCGAGGATCCAAAAACAAGCAAACTTTGCGTTTCCTACCTCGGCTAGCCAGCGCGAGTCGTTGGGGGACCCTTCAGACCAACTGCCGGCTCCGAAGGATCGCTGTCGAGTTTTAGACAACAGAGGTTGGTCGGGGATTGAGTAGTCTTATATAGGGAATCCGCTATTAATGGGTATATTGAGGTAGATTCAGGAAGTGAACCCGGTTGACAACCCCTACAGCCCGGGCGCGGGTTCCCGACCACCGGCGCTGGTTGGCAGGGATCGCGAGATCGATGCTATGGACGTCGCTCTGCAGCGGCTGTTACTGGGTCGAGACGGTCGCAGTCAGATGCTGACGGGTCTCCGCGGAGTGGGCAAGACGGTTCTCCTGGTCGAATTTGAGACTCTGGCCGAGAGTCGAGGGTACTTTCATGAACACATTGAGGTATCCGAAGATGGAGTGCTCGCTCCGGAACTGGTGGGAGCGTTCCGGCGGGTGCTGCTTGCCATGGACGCAAAGCGCCGCATCGGAGAGCGCGTTCGAAGAGCGCTCGGCATACTCAAAGCCTTCAGCTTGAAACTACCCGACGGCCTCGAAATCAGCATCGACGTCGACGCCGTTGCGGGTCCTGCCGATTCGGGGAATCTCTCGAGTGACCTGGCGGCACTCTTCGTCGAGGTGGGCGAGGTTGCTCGAGCGTACGAGACGGGAGTACTGATCACCATTGACGAACTCCACTACGTGGACTACGCGACGCTGACCGCATTGATCACCGGGCTCCACCGTGCATCACAGCTCAACCTTCCGATCACCGTGGCGGGGGCCGGGCTTCCTTCACTGGCTGCGCTCACCGGTGACGTGAAGACCTACGCCGAACGTCTTTTCGAGTTCTCGACCATTGGTTCATTGAACGATGAGTTGGCGGGTTCAGCCCTAACGATTCCGGCGCTCGATGAGGGTGTCACGTGGGAAGAAGACGCGCTCACTCGAACCCGAGAGGCGAGCAGGGGCTTTCCCTATTTCATCCAGGAGTTCGGGAAGGCAGCATGGAACCTTGCCGACGGACCGGACCGCATCACGTTCGACGACGTCGAACGGAGTATGCCACTGGCCATCGCTCAACTCGACGACGGGTTCTTCCGCGTTCGGATCGGCAAGACCAATGACTCCGAGCGCGCATACTTGCGGGCGATGGCCGAACTGGGTCGGGGCCCGGTGAACTCTGCGGACGTCGCCAAAATCCTTGGCAAGACCACAAATGCACTAGGTCCGACGCGCGACGCTTTGATTCGGCGGGCCATGTGCTTCTCGCCCAGAAGGGGCCTCATAGAATTCACGGTTCCATTGTTCGACGAATACATGATTCGTCTTATGCCCCAAGTTTGAGACATCCCTCGAGGCAGCGCTGATGAGCGAGTTTGAATCTCTAAGAGCTGAATATGTCTGTATACGCCTAAATAGGGAAAATCCCGTATTGGAACGATTCGAGGATTGGTGCCGGTGGGTGGTCGGAACGATCGTGATTGCTTTTCTTGTGAAAGTACTCGCTGATGAGCTCGCGTGACTCACCAAGAGATTCGGTCCCGGCGGCACTGATTGAGGGGGTCGAGACAGGTCCGTGAGATCATACGCGGATTCTTGAGCGAGCGAAATCGTTTAGCGTGCGGGTTCACGTCGGGCCTCCGACACCTATCAGAACTTCAGTGGCTCGAGCCAGCGGATGCTGGAAGATCTATTGCTCGAGCCCGATGTCACAACGAACATCCGTTCAAGAGATATTCAAGGATCGAACTGGGTGCAGCTTCGCACAGATTGCATCTCATAAAGCCAGCGGGCATGGCCATCATCTTGATGCGAGGCGCAATCCTAAGAAGTCACGTGACCCGATATCGACACAGCCTCACCCCTATGACACTATTGGTGCTCGTGAGAGTCAACCTGAACGATCGTCTTGAAGCGCTACTCTTCGAACCGTTTAAGGTCATTGGGATCTTCCGGATGGCGGCGGTAGGCGCAATACTCATGTCGCTGCCTTTCTCGCACTATTCGCACCGCTCACTCGCAGTCCTGCTCATTGCCGCCGGAGTTGCCACGATAGTGACATGCGTCGAGTTCATGATCATTGACCGGCTTCCCGTTTGGAGCATCCACATCGATATCCTCGTTGGAGTTGTGTTCGTCAGTGTGCTCGCCGCAGTCGGGCCGAGTGCTCACGTCAACTTCGCTGTGCTCTACATTTGGATCGCCTTCTTCGCCGCGCTCAACTTCCGGCCGATCGTCGCATCGCTCCACATCGCCGGCGTCGGAGTGGCGTACGCGGTCGTGCTGGCCGTCGGTTCCGATGTACCTAACCCGGCAACGGACTGGATGGCAATGTTCGGCACGGCGACGATGTTGAGTGCCGTCGCCTACGGTCTCATGCGCGTGCTTCGCAGAACTAGTCGTGAGGACCCACTGACCCGCATGGCAAACCGACGGTCCTGGGACGAGCGCACCGACGAAGAACTGGAGAGGGCCCGACGGAACAAGACACCTTTGTCGATCGCCGTCATCGATATCGATGACTTCAAAGCAGTGAACGACCGTGAGGGTCATCAAGCGGGAGACCGACTCCTTCGCAAGTTCGCCGACGAGTGGGGCGGCACCATTCGCGGGAGTGGCGACTTCATGGCGCGCCTCGGCGGCGACGAGTTTGGACTGTTGGCACCCGGCTCAGACGACATCGGTATCCGACGGGTAGTCGAGCGGCTCGATGCAATTTCGCTAAACGGGGTTTCGTGCTCGATCGGCGTCGCAACCTGGAATGGGACGGAGACAGTTGCGGACCTTTTCCGGCGAGCCGACGAGGCGATGTACCAGATCAAACGCGAACGGCGGGCGGGCTGATCTCCTGACCCTCTGTGCCAGCTGACTAATGGGAGAGGCCCGGTCATAGGAAGCACTCAGCAGTGTGAACTAGCAGCAGTTCACACCCAGTGCATTATGGCATTCCTAATGGGTCTGGAGAGCATCGCTTTGTGGGGTGATGCTTCTCTGAGCCGGCGACACCAACCCGCACGCGATGATTGGTATTCAGAAAATCCCACTCTTTATCCCGTTGCCAATCCGACCACCGGACGAATCCGACACCACCGGACTGTTCAGCCCTACCAGTCAGGACAGGTCCATTCAGGAGTCAATCCTCCGCAATGCGCCACCTGACGAGGCCATGCAGTTGGCGTGTACAGAGACATGGGGCATGCTCCGTCACGAGCCAATCTGAGGAGCACCGTCGCCACGACTGAGGAGTACTCGTTCCACTGAAGGGTTCAGTGCAGGGTGACAGTGCCAGCCCTCTACCCCCAGTTAGCTGGCACCCGATCTAACATGCCCGCCACCTCGTCGGCCGGCACGGCGGGTGAGAAGAGGTAGCCCTGGCTGAACTCACAGCGCAGGAGGCGCAGGCGCTCGAGTTGGGCGGGCGTCTCGATCCCCTCGGCGAGCATGGTCATGTCGAGTTTGTGGCCGAGCGAGATGATCGTCTCGAGCAGTGTGTCGTTGCGGGCACTCTCCTGGGGTGGGCTCACGAAGGACTGGTCAATCTTGATGATCCTCGGGTGCAGCAGTGCGAGGTAGGAGAGTGAGGAGTACCCGGTGCCGAAGTCGTCGAGCGCGACGCCAATCCCAAGACGACTGAGGTGTTCAATCACGCGCAATGTCTCAGCGACGTCGAGCAGCGTCACGCTCTCGGTGATCTCTAGGATGAGGCGCTCGGGGGGAAGTCCGCTCGTTCCTAAGACCTCCTCGATCATCGACACGAGGCCCGGATCGTGGAACTGGTGCGCCGAGAGGTTGACCGTGACGTAGGGCAACGCGACCCGACTACCTGCGCGCTCCCAGGAACTGGCCGCGCTGACGGCCTCGCGCAACGCGAAGGCACCGAGCTCCAAGATGAGTTCGCTCATTTCGGCTAATGGTATGAACACGTTGGGGGGCACCCATCCCCGATCAGGGTGCTGCCAGCGCATCAACGCCTCGAAGCCAACCACTTCGGTCGTGATGAGATTGACAATGGGCTGGTAGTGCATCGAAATCCCACCGGCTTGGAGAGCCTGGCGCAACTCTTGCAAGAGCGCGAAGCGGCTGGTCGCCTGCTTGCGCATTGCGGGAGTAAAGACGACATGATGGCCCTTGCCCTCACGCTTGGCCTCGTACATCGCCACGTCGGCGTCTTGGATGAATTCGGCATCGTCGGTGCTCGTTGCGTCACGGACCACGACCCCGATGCTCGCGTGCTGTGCGAGGTGCGCTCCATCGATAGAAAACGGCTCGGCGAGCGCACCTAGAAGACGTTTGGCCACCTCCTCGGCCTGAGAGGTGGAGGTCAGTCCCTCGGCCAAGTAGAGGAATTCATCGCCCCCGAAGCGACACAGCGTGTCCGAGGAACGAGTCACCTGTTCGAAGCGTCGCGCGATCGCCACGAGCAACTTATCGCCGACGAGGTGGCCCAGAGTATCGTTCACCCCCTTGAAGTCATCGAGGTCCACCAACAACACGGCGTTCAGTCCGCCTTGGCGATCGACCCTCGCGTGCGCCTGGGAGAGTTGGTCCTCAAAGAACAGTCGGTTGGCGAGTCCCGTGAGCGGGTCGTGCAGCGCCTGGTGGGAGAGCTGGGCGGTGAGCGCACGCTCCTCGGTGATGTCGCGCTGGGAGATGACGAAGTAGAGCGTCTTCCCCGCGGCGTCACGGGCCGGGGACTTGGACACCTCGACGACGACCACTCGCCCGTCCTTGTGGACGTAGCGCTTGGCATAGCTCACCTGATCGGCCTCGCCGGAGGTCACACGGCGGTGAGCTTCTTCGGACATTTCGAGATCCTCGGGATAGGTGAATGGCGTCGAGTCGTGCCCGAGTAGTTCCTCTCTGGTGCGTCCGACCATTAGACAGAAGGCGTCGTTGACTACCAGAATCTTGTCTTCGAAATCGGTGAAGACCATGCCGGCCATGTTGTTCTCGAAGGCGAGGCGAAAGCGCTGCTCGCTCTCCGAGAGCGCCTCGGCAGCGGCCAGCGCATGTCGCTCGAACTCGGTGCGAACTTGCTCCGCTGCTCTCCGGACGCTGTCGTCGCGGATCATCGCTACAACCCACTCCTTGCCGTCAAGGCCGAGGGGCGAAAGGGCGACGTCGATCGCGAGTTCGTTGCCGTCGCGGCACAAGAGCGTGAGATCCAGGCCGGAACCCATCTCTCGCGCGCTCGGCTCCCGCGCGTACTCGCTGCGATGTGCGACATGCTCACCTCGTCCTCGCGACGGCACGAGCACCTCAACGGCCTGACCAACGAGTTCGTCGCACGTGTAGCCGGTTAGGACCGCGAGACGCTCGTTCGCGTAACGAATTACACCGTGCTCGTCGACGAAGGCAACCCCGTCGGGCAGCACTTCGAGTAAGTGGTTCCATGAGAGGGGATAATCTGCCAAGTAGCTCAAGATGCGCTCGCCTCCCTCCGACTTGCTGAACTAGCGAAATGCAAGGTGTACCACGCATACTGACACAGGAACAAAACCGTGCCCATGGCAGGGAATTGTGGGCGTGATAACCATCAAAGTCGGGGCTGCTGCTGACGGTTTAGGTCTCAGTTTGGGTTTAAGGGTTCTGAGTCGACGCAAACATCAATTGATCTCCACCCATATGAGCTTGGCGGCGTCACTCGTGAGCGTCAGCGGTCTTCCGCCGACCACGACTTCGACCTCGTGAGCTTCGAGATTCATCCGGGACACCGTCACTTCACTTCCTTCTTTGATTGCGTGTTCGGCGAGTGTGGATAAGAGCATGCGAGCCTCGTGCTCGGCAACTTCAGAGATTCGGCGAATGGTCGCCGGCGTGCGAGGTTCCAGATCGGCCAGAGCAACGAGCTGGCCGTAAGGTGCTTTCCTCCCCGGAATGACGTTGCCGTGAGGACAGGTGGCGGGTGATCCCATCGACAGATCGATCTGAGTCACAATGGCGTCGGACATCGCGGAGGAAATTCGATCGGCCTCTTCGTCGGCCGTCGCCCAGTCAAAATTGAGCACATCCGTGAGCCACCGCTCCAGGACTCGGTGACGCCAAATGAGCTGCGTGGCCACCTCATTGCCTCGAGTGGTCAGCGTGACACTTCGGTCTGGCGCAATGGAGACCCAGCCGTCGCGCTTCAGGCGCTGCAGGGCGTCGCTCACGGTGGGGGCGCTGACGTCAAGCCAATACGCGAGCCTGCCGGGCCGCGCCGTCTCTCGCTCGCCTTCAATGCAGTAGATCGCCTGCAGATACCGGTCGGTGGTCGTCGTATGAGTAGGGGCTTTGCTCATCTACGTCCTTCCCCAATGACGCGATGGTCATCGTTGGTCTTAACTGCGGAGTGTGCTGCGCTGTTAGCCACGATGGAAGTCATTGGATCACGGTTGTTGTGATTCTTCACTTCGGTTAGCCTAACCTAAGTGAAGAGACCCCAAGACACCCGTGCTCGTGGCCGCCGGTTGCTCCTCATTGGCCTGTTCGTGGTGTGGGGCCCCGGCCTCGTGGTCATGCTCGCCGATACCGACGTGGGTAGCCTCGTCACCGCGGCGCAGTCCGGTACGCAGTTCGGCTACCGGATGATCCTGCCGCAGGTCATCCTCATGCCGATCCTCTACTTCGTCCAGGAGATGACCATCCGGCTCGGCATTGCCACTGGTAAGGGACATGGCGCTCTCATCCGCGAGCGTTTCGGAAGGCGATGGGCGCTACTGTCCGCGTTCACGCTGTTCGCCAGCGCAATTGGCGCGCTGCTCACGGAGTTCGCCGGCGTCGCTGGCATAGGCGAGCTCTTTGGGATCCCCCGAACGCTCACCGTCCCCGTGGTTGCGGTGTTTCTCATCGGGATAGCGATGACCGGCAGCTACCGGAGGGCCGAACGAATCGGCATTGCCTTCGGTCTGGCCGAACTGGTCTTCATTCCTGCGATGATCATGGCGCACCCGAGCCTGCACGCCATCGGTCACGGCCTCACGCAGCTTCCCTTGCACAACCGTTCGTACGTTCTCCTCCTGGCGGCAAATGTCGGCGCGGTGATCATGCCGTGGATGATCTTCTACCAGCAGGGGGCAGTGATCGACAAGGGACTCAGCCACCGCCACATCAGAGCTGAACGTCGGGACACCGCATTCGGCTCAGTCCTCACCCAGGTGATCATGATCGTCATGGTCCTCACCTTCGCTGCCACCGTCGGCCTGACTCACCCCGGAGCCACCCTCAACACGGTGGGACAGATGTCCTTGGCGTTACGGCCCTTTCTCGGTACGGTGGGCGCCAAGGTCCTCCTGGGGGTAGCAGTGCTCGGTGCGGCGCTCGTGGCGGCGCTCGTGGCGTCACTGGCCGGGGCGTGGGGAATCTCGGAGGTCTTCGGATGGACCCACACGCTGAACGAACGACCGAATCGGCAGACGGCCAAGTTCTACACCACGTACGCACTGGCCCACGTGCTCGGAGCCGTGGTCGTGCTGCTTAGTGTCAGTCTCGTCAGTCTCGTCATCGATGTCGAGGTGATGAACGCGTTGCTGCTCCCGATCGTTCTCGGCTTCCTTCTCGCACTCGAAGCCAAGGCCCTGCCCGACGAGTATCGGATGCACGGCCTGTACCGGGTGGTCGCCACGGTGCTCTGTCTCGTCGTCATCGGCTTCGGACTCTACATTGCCCCCGCGAGCCTCGGATGGATTTGAGGTTTCTTCGGATTTCAGCGGACAGCGGGGGTCAGGGCAGACAGGATCCGCGGGTGCGTAACGCTAACGCGCCAATCTGATTCTATTTTACGACTGGGGTCGATCCACATTTTGTCTGCCTCGCTCCCAACCAGAAGTGATCGGTGGAAGTTCGCGGTACCCGCACTATGCCAGGAGACTGCGCAGCATCCAAGCCGTCTTTTCGTGGACCTGCATGCGCTGGGTCAGTAGGTCGGCGGTGGGCTCGTCATTGGCGGCGTCCGCCGCGGGGAAGACGGATCGAGCCGTTCGGGTCACCATCTCCTGACCAGCGAGGAGTCGCTCGATCATTTGCGTTGCCGAGGGGCGATCGTCATCCTCGAGGATTGACGTCAGTTGGGCGAACTCGTGATAACTGGCGGGGGCCAGCGCTCCGAGAGCTCGGATGCGTTCGGCGATGAGGTCGACGGCGAGGGCCAACTCGTTGTACTGCGTCTCGAACATCAGGTGCAAGGTCTGGAACATTGGGCCCGTGACGTTCCAGTGGTAGTTGTGGGTCTTCAGGTAGAGCGTGTAGGTGTCGGCCAGTAGCCGCGAGAGACCGTCGACGATTTCTTGACGGGCGACTTCGTCGATGCCGATGTTGGGGGTGGTGGTAGGCATTGCTACTCCTTTTCGGGCGGCTTACACACGCACCGCATACGGTTTGGGCTGCAATCTGCACGTCAGAAGTGCGCCGAGCCTTCGTCGGACAGGGCGTCTGTATCCAATGAAGGCCAATCGAGTCCTTCATTTTGAATTGTACCGGGTTCTAAAGACTAACGGCACAGCGGATTCGAATGGACCGAACCGTGGCGGGCGGCCATCCCGATTTAGTAGGCGAATGGGCGACTTGACCACGTCAAGCGGGGGAGAATCATTGCTGCCGATCCGCGCCAACGGTAAAGTGCTCGAACGCCCCCGAGCCGTCGTTCAGTTCCGGGGTAAATGGATGTAGTCCGCGGTTCAGGAACCGGGGCACCGATCTCGTCACGCCGGTAACGTCCATCTCGCGCCCGGAGAAGTGCGAGTGGAGAGCCCGCCGCAAATTGGGTTGGCGCGCCCAACTTGGATCAGCGACGTCTTCGTCGAGGGGCGGGCTGAGACACTGGGGTAGTCCGGTGACCGGATTAATGTAAACCGGTCACCGGACTAGCGAAGTCGAGGTCAGCCGACCGAGCAGGACCTGTTCGTCGGAATCAAGCCAGGTCGAATCGATCGAGATTCATGACCTTGTCCCACGCGGCGACGAAGTCGCGCACGAACTTCTGCTGTCCGTCGTCGCACGCGTAGACCTCGGCGACCGCCCGGAGTTGGGAGTTCGAACCGAAGATGAGGTCGGCACGGCTGGCAGTCCACCTCAGCGCACCCGTCGCGCGATCGTGCCCCTCGAACGCCTCCTCGGACTCCGAGGCCGCACTCCACTGCGTGCCCATGTCGAGCAGGTTCACGAAGAAATCGTTGGTCAACGTCTCGGGTAGCTTGGTGAAGACGCCGAGTTCGGACTGTCCAAAGTTTGTATTGAGGACACGCATGCCGCCCAGGAGCACTGTCATCTCAGGAGCGGTCAGCGTCAGCAGGGCCGCCCGTTCCAAGAGCAACTCCTCGGCCCTCAGGTTGTGGCCGCTACCGAGATAGTTGCGGAACTCGTCGGCGGTCGGTTCGAGCACGGCGAAGGATTCAACGTCGGTCTGCTCCTGGGACGCGTCCGTGCGACCCGGCGAGAAGGGAACCTGTACGTCATGCCCGGCGTTCTTGGCGGCCTGCTCGATTCCAACACACCCGCCCAGCACAATGAGGTCAGCGAGCGAGACCGCCTTGTCACCAGTTTGTGAGTTGTTGAAGTCCTTCTGGATCCCCTCCAGGGTCGACAGCACCTTCGCGAGTTCGACCGGATTGTTGACTTCCCAGTCCTTCTGAGGAGCGAGGAGGATGCGCGCACCATTGGCTCCACCTCGCTTGTCGGTGCCGCGGAACGTCGTCGCCGACGCCCATGCGGTCGAAACCAACTGGGTCACCGTCAGGCCCGAGGCGAGAATCCGCTCCTTCAGCTCAGCGATCTCCTGCGTTCCGATCAACTGGTGCGTGAGCGCGGGAACGGGGTCCTGCCAAATCTGTGGTTCGGCCGGGACCAACGCGCCGAGACCGCGCGCGTAGGGGCCCATGTCGCGGTGCGTCAACTTGAACCACGCCCTGGCGAAGGCGTCAGCGAACTCCTGGGGGTTCTCGTGGAAGTGCTTCGAGATCGGGCCGTAGACCGGGTCGAAGCGCAGGGCGAGGTCCGTCGTGAACATCATCGGAGCGTGCGTCTTCGTCGGATCGTGGGCGTCGGGCACGGTGCCCGCGCCCGCACCATCCTTCGGCTTCCACTGCGAAGCGCCGGCGGGACTCTTCGCAAGCTCCCACTCGTGGCCGAACAGGAGGTCGAAGAAGGTGTTGTCCCACGTCACCGGCGTGGTGGTCCAAGCGCCTTCGAGTCCGCTGCCGATCGTGTCGTCACCGTTGCCGGTGCCGAAGGTGTTCTTCCAGCCCAGTCCCTGCTCCTCGATGGGGGCGGCCTCTGGTTCGCGGCCGACGTACTTCTCGGGATCGGCCGCGCCGTGGGTCTTGCCGAAGGTGTGACCGCCGGCGATGAGCGCCACCGTCTCCTCGTCGTTCATCGCCATGCGAGCGAACGTCTCGCGGATGTCCCTGGCTGCAGCTAGCGGGTCTGGGTTGCCGTTCGGCCCCTGCGGATTCACGTAGATCAGGCCCATCTGCACGGCTCCGAAAGGATCGTCGAGTTCTCTGTCGCCGCTGTAGCGCTCATCTCCAAGCCACGTGTCCTCAGGCCCCCAGTAAATGTCCTCTTCGGGCTCCCAGATGTCCTCCCGCCCGCCACCGAAGCCGAACGTCTTGAACCCCATCGATTCGAGGGCACAGTTGCCAGTGAAGTTCATCAGGTCGGCCCAGGAGAGTTTCCGGCCGTACTTCTGCTTGATCGGCCAGAGCAACCTGCGCGCCTTGTCGAGGTTCGCGTTGTCGGGCCAACTATTGAGGGGGGCAAAGCGCTGGGCGGCGTGGCCGCCACCGCCCCGGCCATCAGCGATGCGGTACGTGCCTGCGCTGTGCCACGCCATCCGGATGAAGAGCGGCCCATAGTGGCCGTAGTCGGCCGGCCACCACTCCTGCGACGTCGTCATTACCTCGATGATGTCCCGCTTCAGCGCATCAAGGTCGAGAGTCTTGAACTCTTCTGCGTAGTTGAAGTCCTTGCCCATCGGATTGGACAGGGGCGAGTGCTGGTGGAGAACCTTCAGGTTCAGCTGATTCGGCCACCAGTCCCGGTTCGACCTGCTCCCGATCGCCGTGTGTAGCACTGGGCACTTGCTTTCGCTATCGCTGTCAGGCACGTCGGTCCCTCCACTCTCATTCTGATGGTTGGTTGTTCTGTTGGTGTTGCGCGCTGGGTGTCTGCGATCAGTCGCCGGCCGAGACAGAAGTTGTTGCGACACACTCGGGACATCGGCCCCAGTAGATGACCTCGGCTTCGTCGATCTCGTAGCCCGAGTCGTCGGCGGCCGTCAGGCAGGGGGTGTAGCCGACCGCACAGTCGACGTCGACCATCCGGCTGCAGGTTCGGCAGATGAGATGGTGGTGGTTGTCACCGACCCGGTCCTCGTAGCGGGCCGGCGAGCTGGCGGGCTGGATGCGCCGGAGGAGGCCCTTGTCGGTGAGGGTCCCGAGGGCGTCGTACGCCGCCTGACGTGAGATGGCACCGATCTCGGCCCGTACGACCCTCTCGATGTCGTCCGCGGTGCTGTGCGGTCGCTCGGACACCGCCCGCAGGACAGCCAGACGCTGGGCCGTGACTTGCACACCGTGCCCGCGGAGAAGAGCAGCTTTGTCGACGGATGTCTCCATGGCCATAATTGTAGACTAGATCTAATACTGGATTAAGTCTAGACATTAGTAGATACCAGTCCCCGACTCGATCCCCATGCGGGTCGTTCGCCGGACTCTTGGGCCAGTCCGACGTTCCGTAAGCCGAACGGTGAATGAAGCATCGGATCGGTCCGAATCAGCCTTGGGCCCGGCCCCGAAAGGGGATCCGCTTACGGGATCTGCCGCGCCACAAATCACTCCCCGTCCTGTGGCATTGCGGTCTCCTTGGCGAAAAGGGCAGTGCCAATGCTGAGAATCGGAACGGCGGGACGAGGGCGACCTGGGAGAGCGAGGGAGACAACGATCGCAACACCGCTCGAGCCGACAGCCCACCAGAATGCACGGTCGAACGCGAGGGCAGACTTTCCCACGGTGCCGCTGGCGAGACCATGGAACCCGTGCACGTTAAGAGCCGGCACATGCTTGCTTTCAGCAGCCGGTCTGAAATTGGCTCTTTCGACAGGGCCACTCCGGGTGCTCAGGGCTCGAAAGACTCGACCTCTGCGAAGAGGTCACCTTGGGCCGCCCCTGCACCAGACGCCCCATCACTACGGCCCCGTAGGATGAAGGCGATGCCGACCGCAAGCACGGCACCGGCGAGCGGACCGGCGACATAGACCCAGTACCCGGTGAAGGTCGTGCCCGCCAGGTCGGGCCCGAAGGTGCGGGCCGGGTTCATGGAGGCGCCCGAGATGGGGCTCGCCCACAGACCGGCCAATGCGACGTAGCCCGCCACCCCGAAGGCGCCGATGACGCCGACGTTCTGGGCCCCCGACGCGGTGCCGAGGATCACGCTTACCAGTCCCACGGTCAGTATCAGTTCCATCCAAAATGCAGCCATGTCGGAGTAGCTGTGGGCCGGGTAGTTGGAACCGTAGACGGCTGAAACATTAATGACGGCGTGTAGGAAGAGGGCGGCGAGCGTGGCCCCCACCAGCTGCACGGCGATGTAACCGGGCACCCGCCGCCACGGGAAGTCTCGGCGCAGTGCGAAGGCGATGCTGACGGCCGGGTTCAGGTGGGCGCCGGACACCTTGCCCATGAACAGGATGATCGCCATGACCATCAGGGCCGGTGCCACGACTGCCGCTTGGCGACTGATCACGCCGGGGAAGGCATGGCCCATCATTCCCCCGCCTGCGGCCACCAACACGAGGAAGAACGTGCCGAGCAGTTCCGAACAAAGGCGGCGCCACTCCTGGCGCGGGTCGTTAAAATTGTTGATGCGGTCGATGACGCCCTGCTCGTAACGGGCGAGCGGGCCCTTCGTGGGTGTTACTTGTCTCGTTGTCATCGCCACCTCGTATGGGGGTCAGCCTTGGGCATTCATGACCGAACAGTTCAGCCGCGAAAGGGCATCCGCCCATCCGCCGACGTCCGGAGATACAACGCGAGGCGCAATCTCTCGTGCACAGAGGACAGGTGCCTTAGGCCGAACGAGGCACGATCCGGCACGGCACGGGTGTCTTCTCATTGAGGTGATAGCTCACGCACACTCGGTGGTAACCGTCAGCGACCCACAAAGGGTCTCCTTGAATCAGGAGAACCGGTGACAGGTGCTTACCGAGCTTTATCTTTTCGAGGTCGGAGGAAACCTCGGAGTCATCGGCAGGGAGCAACGGCAAACCGGAAGCCCGCAGGATGTCTTTGGCCGCGAAGTGCGACATCTCCTTTTGATTGCGTAAGGCCTTGGCCAACTTCGTGGCCGCGGCGAGTCCAACGAGCAGGGAGAGATAAGACTCAGCGGAAGGAAAGTCTTCGGCCTCGGGTTCTTCCTTCCAATGTTCGCTCGTCATGGTTCTCCCCTTTGCTCCTTCGTATCACTTCACAGGTGCGACCCATACGAGCAAGTCGGAATCCCTCAGGCGTAGTGACGCTGGCGCACTTCCGCGTAGGTCGGCCACAGAAGGTCCTTGAGCCGTTCGACATGTGGCGGACATGACCGTATACCAACGCTTGCTACGTGCCCAGGGCTCGAAGCACGCCGTTGGTCGGCCACGGGATGAAAAGGACCGTCGGTTCGCCTCTACGACGCGCTATGGTCAAACGCACTTGAGGGGGCAGATATGACGACAAGTCCAGCTGCAGCACTCGCCCCTGCCAAGCTCTCCTCGCTGGCGCCGGGGATCGTGACATTCGTGCTCGGGTTTGTAGTCGGAGTTGGATGTCTGGTGGCATCTCTTGTCGCCGTCATCTCTCCGCTCACTGACCTGCATTCCCAGCAGGTCCCGGGAAGTTTCACCGTGAACTGCCACTCGGGTGGGTATGTCATCTATCAGTACGTCGGCGCCGCTAGGGGATCGGGCGATGGCGTCAACGGCAACTACCCGGCAAGCAGTCAATATCGTCGACCTACTCTCTCTGCGGACAACGTGTCGGTGACGGACACCGACGGACGGTCTGTGGCCGTAAACGACTACTCGGGTTCCACAACGTCGACCATTACAATCGGCGGGCGGACGTACTCCGCCGCCGCCACGTTCAACGCCTCGGCCTCGGGGAATTACCGGGTCCAGGTCAGCGGTACCGGGGCCACGGCAGTCGTGGTCGCCCGCTCGTTCTCGTCTCTCTTGTCCGGCGCAGTACCGTGGATCGTCGGGGTCGGGGTCGGTCTCCTGACCGGCCTTGTCGGTGTCACTCTTTTCGTCGTGGCGTTGGTCGGCCGATCTCAGGCCAAGAAGCTCGCGATTCAAGGACCAGGCGGTTATCCCTGGCCAGGGGCTCCACCTGGCGCCTTCCCGCCGCCTGTGGGTGGCGATACTCCGATCTAAGCCACCCAGTTGGAGTGCCACTGGTGCCAGCCGGCCAACCCAGTCGGTAACGCGTCGACGTAGTTGGCACATCCGTGAGTTTCGTGGTGTTCGAAGCACTTGGCATTCCGACGTTGATTGCCGGAGTGCTTGTCAATATCCTGATGGGACAGCGACGATGCCCGGCTCAGCCATCTGTTTGAACCGGCCTGCTTTGCCAACCTTCACGCGGCAAGGAGACCGCCCCCTGTCATCTCGTCGCCCACAGTCGTCCGGCAAGTGATCAGAAGAAGACACCAGTCACCTAGTGCGATGAGACGAATGTGCGGCGTGGAGCGCGGCGTGTCAGGGCAGAGGCGGTGGCGCGGGCATGGGCGACCAGATGAACAGGGCGATCCGAGCGCACGGTGCAACGCATGTTGAAGTGATGGGCCTCAACCCCCGGACACCCCAAGGTGACTCGCCGCCGTGGCCGCCGTGGCCGCCGTGGCCGGCGGGGGTTCGGTGGCCGGCGTGATCGGCAACGGCTGGTTGCAGGTTGGTGTCGTGGGCCTGCCGGCGAACCGGTCTCCCAACCAGTTGATCACCGACGGCGCGATGGTGGAGGCCAGCTGGACATGTCCGACGTCTGCGAGCCACAACGACGTCAGGTTGGACCCGGCTGCACACGCGCTCTGGATATAGAGGGCGGTCGTGTTCGGAAGCACGACCTCGTCGTTCAGGCTTTCGGCCACCATCAGCGGTTGTGAAGGAGACAGAACCGGCGCCGTCTGCTCTTGTGCCACGGCCCGCCACTGGGGGACGCTCACCGGGTTGACCTTGAAGAAGCGTTGCTTGATCGCCGTGCGGATGAGCGCTTCGACGGCGGCCGAAGTGATGCACTGCCCGGTCACCCTTTTGTAGTTGTCGAACCCTGCGCTCGTCGTGATCGGGCCGACGGCAAGCCCGGGATAGGCGGCCGGCCACGACGCGAGGACCTCAGGGCCGATGACCCAGGCCAGGCTCGAATCGTACGTCTCGTTCAGGAGAGGCACCAGCTCGGCGGCGGGGGCCGAGGCCACTGTCGCCACGAGGTGCAACTCGGGTGCGTACGCGCTTGCTCGTGCCGCAGTGAACAGCGCCGAGTTGCCGCCTTGCGAATGGCCCCACACGGCAAAGGAATTGCCGGCATCCGCTGAGGGGATGAACTTCAGCGCCCGAACGCTGTTCAGCACGTCGTTTGCCTCGTCGTCGCCTACGAGGTACCCCTCGGTTCCCGCTGTGCCGAGGCCGGCGTAGTCGGTGGCCATCACCACCCACCCCCGGGCCAGCATTGAATCCACCCAGGGGATCCCTGCCCCGGGGTTTGCGGCCCGTGACGGTGCGCACTGGTCACCCATGCCCACCGTGCCGTGTGCCCAGGCGACTACCGGCCGCGGACTGCCGCCGGCGTTGTTGTCGGGAATGAACACCATGGCGGAGCTGAATGTCATGGAGCCGTCGGCTCGCTGGGTCCGGTAGAGGATCCGCAGCCCCGTCCCATGGGCCATGGGGACCCCGAGGGGCTGGCTGCGGACTACTTGGCCGAGCGGTCCGGCCGTGCTCAACCCGGCCGTGTCGTAAAAAGGTTGGAGCGCATCTTGCTGCCCGGACGTCTTGACCCTGGAGTAGACGAAGAACCCGACCAGAGCGAACACGACGATCAGAAAGCCGATGAGGAAGTTACGTAGATGCCGGTGGCGAGAGGAGAACCCGCTCCGCTCGGGCGTACCGGTACTCGTCCTGGGCACCCAATGGTTTTTAGCATGTGCGTGCTACCCCGGACACAGCATCAGC
Source organism: Acidimicrobiaceae bacterium (assembly GCA_003133325.1). Classification (GTDB taxonomy): domain Bacteria; phylum Actinomycetota; class Acidimicrobiia; order Acidimicrobiales; family RAAP-2; genus DASZIT01. The sequence goes on from PKXA01000007.1 coordinate 16,863, forward strand.
ATGCGCGGTAGCTGCCTGTTCGCCCGCCCGCGCCTCCCGCCCGCGCCTCCCGCCCGCGCCGGCTCCCCGAGTGTGCGGCGGTAGCAGCGGAGCCCGGGGTGCGCCCCCGGCGTCAATGCGACAGACTCAGGCGAGTGAGCCGCCAAACCATTGCCTACTTCTCCATGGAGATCGCCATCGGCGACGAGATCCCCACCTTCAGTGGGGGTCTGGGAGTGCTGGCCGGTGATTTCCTCAGGGCCGCCTCCGACCAGGGGCTTCCCGCCGTCGGGGTCACCCTCGTCTACCATCAGGGCTTCTTCCGCCAGGAGATCGACGAGGCGGGTCGCCAGGTCGAGCTTCCCGTCCGCTGGGAGCCCAGCGATCACCTGGAGCGGCTGGATGCCCGGGTGAAGGTCACCGTGGCGGGCCGGACCGTGGTCGTCGGGGTGTGGCGGCGCGTCCTCACCGGCATCGGCGGCAGCGCCGTCCCGGTGTACTTCCTCGACACCCGGCTCCCCGAGAACGACCCGATCGACCGGGCCATCAGCGACCGGCTCTACCCCGGAGTCCCTGTCGAGCGGCTCTCCCAGGAGGCGGTGCTCGGGCTGGCCGGCCCGGCCATGCTCCGGGAGATCGGCCACGGGGACATCGCCGCTTACCACCTCAACGAGGGCCACGCCTCACTGGTACCGGTGGCCTTACTGTCCGAGCAGCTCGACGGGCGGGTGGCGGACGCCTCACGGGGCGAGGTCGAGGCGGTCCGGGACCGCTGCGTCTTTACCACCCACACCCCGGTGCCGGCCGGCCACGACCGGTTCTCGCCCGAGGTGACAGCCGAGGTCCTCGGGAAGGAGCTGGCCGGCGGGCTGGCCCGGATCGGCTGCCTGGACGAGGGTTTCCTCAACATGACGATCCTCGGGATGTTCTTCTCCGGGTTCATCAACGGGGTGGCCCAGCGCCACGGCGAGGTCTCCCGGGCCATGTTCCCCCAGTACCGGATCGAGGCCATCACCAACGGCGTGCACGTCCCCACCTGGGCGGCGCCCAGCACGGCCCGGTTGTTCGACCGGCACCTGCCCGGCTGGCACCGCGAGAACACCATGCTCCGCTATGCCGGGGGGATCCCCCTCGAGGAGATCCGGGCCACCCACGCCGAGGCCAAACAGACGCTGATCGACGAGGTGACCGGCCGCTGGGGGGTCGCCCTCGACCCTGAGGTCCTGACCATCGGGGTGGCCCGACGTGCCACCCCCTACAAGCGCAATGACCTCCTCCTGTCCCGGCCCGACCGGCTTCGGGCGCTGGTGGATCGGGTCGGGCCCCTCCAGGTCGTCTACAGCGGCAAGGCCCACCCCCTCGACGAGCCCGGCAAGGCCCTCATCGAACGGGTCAACGCCGCCGCCCGGGCCCTGGCCGGCACCGTGACCGTCGTCTACCTCGAGAACTACGGGATGGACCTGGCCGCCCTCCTCGTGGCCGGGGTCGACATCTGGCTGAACAACCCGGTCGCCCCCCACGAGGCCTCGGGGACGAGCGGGATGAAAGCCGCCCTCAACGGTGTACCCAGCCTCAGCGTCCTCGACGGCTGGTGGATCGAGGGCCACATCGAGGGGATCACCGGCTGGGCCATCGGATCCGACCTGGGCGCCGGGGCCGATCTGCCCATCGGCGATCCGGAGGTCGACGGGGCCGATGGGGCCGAGCTCTACCGGGTCCTCGAACAGGTGGTAGCTCCCCTCTTCTATGGCCATCCCGACGAGTTCGCGGCCGTCCGCCGTTCAGCCATCGCGTTGAATGGCTCTTTTTTCACTACCCAGCGAATGGTGGCTGAATACGCAGCCCGTGCCTACCGCCGCGCCCTCCACCCTGATGAGTAGGGAGGGCACGGCTTCGCCGGCTGCTGCCCTCCCGGAGAAGGCCGGTCGGGCGCGGCCCGTCATCGCCGAGATTCGGCCGACCGTCGACGGTGGCCGCTACCCGGCCAAGGGCGCGCTGGGCGAGGCTGTCGCCGTGGAGGCCGACATCTTCGCCGATGGCCACGACGAGCTCCTCTGCGAGGTCCGCTTCCGCCACGAGGAGGACTCCCGGTGGCAGACCGCCGCCCTCGAGCCTGTCGGCAATGATCACTGGCGGGGAGAGTTCGCGGTGAGCCGGGCGGGCCGCCACCGGTTCGCCATCCGGGCCACCATCGACCGCTTCGGCAGCTGGCGCCGGACCCTGCATGCCCGGGCAGGGGCCGGCCAGCCCCTCGAGGTCGAGCTCCTCGTCGGGGCCGAGCTGGTCCGTCAGGCGGCTGCTCGAGCCGAGGTTCCCGACCGACGACGACTTGCCTCCCTCGCCGATGCCCTCGATGCGGCCGCCGCGGCCGGGCCGGCCGAAGGCCTCGAGCTTGCCGACAGCGCCGAGCTGGGAACGCTGATGGCCCGCCACCGCGACCCGAGGCCGGCTGCCACCTCCAAGGCCTACCCGATCGAGGTGGAACAGGCGCGGGCCCGGTTCAGCAGCTGGTACGAGCTCTTTCCCCGCTCTGCCTCTCCCGACCCGGACCGCCCCGGCACCCTGGCCGACGTCGAGGCCCGGCTGCCCTACGTGGCCCGCCTCGGATTCGACGTCCTCTACCTGCCCCCCATTCACCCCATCGGAGTGACGGCCCGCAAGGGACGCAACGGCGTCAGCGAGGCCGGGCCCGGCGACGCGGGCTGCCCGTGGGCCATCGGCAACGGCTCCGGGGGCCACACCGCCATCGATCCCGACCTCGGCACCCTGGCCGACTTCGACCGGCTGGTGGACGCCGCCGCCGGCCAGGGCATCGAGGTGGCCCTCGACCTGACCTTCCAATGCTCCCCCGACCATCCCTGGGTCGACGAGCACCCCGACTGGTTCCGCCGGCTCCCCGATGGCAGGATCCGGCCGGCCGAGAACCCCCCGAAGAGCTATGAGGACGTCTACCCCCTCGACTTCGAGACGCCCGACTGGCGCCGACTGTGGGAGTCCCTCCACGGAGTCGTCGAGTTCTGGATCGGCCACGGCGTCCGGATGTTTCGGGTCGACAATCCCCACACCAAGCCCCTGCGGTTCTGGGAGTGGCTGCTCGCCACGGTACGGGCCGACCACCCGGAGGTCATCATGCTGGCCGAGGCATTCACCCGGCCCCGGATCATGGAGCACCTGGCCAAGGTGGGCTTCTCCCAGTCCTACACCTATTTCACCTGGCGGAATTCGGCCCGGGAGCTCGAGGAGTACCTCACCGAGCTGACCCGCACCCCGGTAGCCGACTACTTCCGGCCCAACTTCTGGCCGAACACCCCCGACATCCTCCACGAGTCCCTCCAGAGCGGGGGCCGGCCGGCCTTCATGACCCGGCTGATCCTGGCCGCCACCCTGGGGGCCAGCTACGGGATCTACGGGCCGGCCTTCGAGCTCCTCGAGCACGAGTCCCGCCAGCCCGGCTCCGAGGAGTACCTCGACTCGGAGAAGTATGAGGTCCGCCACTGGGACCTCGACCGGCCCGACAGCCTCGCCGACCTGATGTCCCGGGTGAACGCCATCCGCCACGCCCATCCGGCCCTCCACCAGGACCGCTCCCTCCGGTTCCACGGCGTCGACAACGACCAGCTCCTCGTCTACTCGAAGACGGCCGGATCGACGCCCGACGGGGCCGGCTTCGACGATACCGTCCTGGTCGCCGTCAACGTCGACCCCCGGGCGGCCCAGGCCGGTACCATCACCCTCGACCTGGACGCCCTGGGTTTGGGGCGGGCCGAGAGCTTCGTCGTCCACGACCTCCTCACCGATGCCCGCTACGACTGGTCCGGCCCCCACAACTTCATCCGACTCGACCCCGAGGTCGTCCCGGCCCACATCTTCCACGTCGAACGCCCCGGAGGTGGACGCCCGTGACACCGAAAAGCACCTCCGAACGGCACGACCCGACGGCGACCGCCGGCCCCGACCAGGTCCACTGGTACAAGGACGCCGTCATCTACGAGGTCCACGTTCGGGCCTTCCAGGACTCCGACGGCGACGGGATCGGGGACTTCAAGGGGCTCATCTCCCGGCTGGACTACCTCCAGGACCTGGGGGTGACGGCCCTGTGGCTGCTTCCCTTCTACCCCTCACCGCTGCGCGACGACGGCTACGACATCTCCGACTACCGGCGGGTCAACCCCTCCTACGGGAACCTCCGTGACTTCAAGGAATTCCTCCGCAAGGCCCATCACCGCGGACTCCGGGTCATCACCGAGCTGGTCCTGGCCCACACCTCCGACGAGCACCCCTGGTTCCAGCGGGCCCGGAGGGCCGCCCCGGGCAGCCCGGCCCGGGACTTCTACGTCTGGAGCGATACCCCCGATCGGTACTCCGAGGCCCGGATCATCTTCACCGACTTCGAGACCTCCAATTGGACCTGGGACCCGGTGGCCGGGGCCTACTTCTGGCACCGCTTCTACTCCCATCAGCCCGCCCTCAACTACGACAGCCCCGAGGTCCAGGCGGCCGTGACCGACGTGCTCGACTTCTGGCTCGAGATGGGTGTCGACGGGCTCCGGCTCGACGCCGTCCCCTACCTCTACGCCCGGGAGGGCACCAGCTGCGAGAACCTCCCCGAGACCTTCGCCTTCCTCCGCAAGCTTCGGGCCCATGTCGACGAGCGCTTCGAGGGCCGGATGCTCCTGGCCGAAGCCAACCAGTGGCCCGAGGACGCCGTCGCCTACCTCGGCGATGGGGACGCCTGTCACATGGCCTTCCATTTCCCCCTGATGCCCCGGATGTTCATGGCGGCCCGCCAGGAGGACCGCTTCCCCATCGTCGACATCCTCCAGGAGACCCCGCCCACTCCACCCGACTGCCAGTGGGCCCTCTTCCTCCGCAACCACGACGAACTGACCCTCGAGATGGTCACCGACGAGGAGCGGGACTACATGTACCGGACCTTTGCCCAGGAGCCCCAGGCCCGGGTCAACGCCGGGATCCGCCGCCGGCTCGCCCCCCTCCTCGGTAACGACCGCCAGATGATCGAGATGATGAACGGGCTCCTACTCTCGCTGCCCGGCACCCCGATCCTCTACTACGGCGACGAGATCGGGATGGGGGACAACTACTACCTGGGCGACCGCAACGCGGTGCGGACCCCGATGCAGTGGGGGAGCGACCGTAACGCCGGCTTCTCCCGGGGCAACCCCCAGCAGCTCTACCTGCCGGTGATCATCGACCCTCAGTACCAGCCCCAAGCCGTCAACGTCGAAGCCCAGAGCGAGAGCCCCAGTTCCCTCCTGTGGTGGATGAAGCGGGTCATCGCCCTCCGCAAACGCTACCGGGCCTTCGGCCGGGGATCGCTCCAGCTGCTCCTGCCGGACAACCGCAAGGTCCTGGCCTTCCTCCGGGTCTTCGAGAACGAGCGGATCCTCGTCGTCGTGAACCTGTCCCGGTACGCCCAGGCCGTCGAACTGGACTTGGCCGAGTACCGCAACACCGTGCCGGTCGAGCTCTTCGGCGGCAGCGAGTTCCCCACCGTCGGCGACCTCCCCTACTTCATCACCCTGGGCCCCCACGGCTTCTACTGGTTCTCACTCGAGAGCCACGACGAGACCGGTGGGGCCCCCCGCCCCGCTCTTCAGGTCACCGACCGGTGGGAGGAGGTCCTGGTCGGGGCCTCCCTGCGCCGCCTGGAGGAAGTCCTCCCGGCCTACATCGCCGATCGGCGCTGGTTCCGGGAGAAGGCTCGGCGGATCAAGAACGTCCGGGTGGCCGAGGTCGTCCCGGTGTCGGAGTCGCGCCGTAGCGGCCCGGCCGGGGCCCGGCTGGCCCTGACCCAGATCGAGTTCGACGTCGGCCACCCCGAGACCTACCTCCTGCCCTTGGCCTACGCCTCCGGGACCCGGGCCGATGAGCTGGTCCGGTTCCATCCCGAGGCCGTCATCGCCGTCATGCGGGCCGGGGCGGAGGAGGGGGTCCTCTACGACGCGGCCTGGGACCCGGACTTCGCCCGGGCCCTCCTCGACCTGATCCGCCGCCGCCGCCAGCTGCCCGGCCGGTCGGGAAGGCTTGCCGGACTGCCCACCCCCGCCCTTCGCCGGCTCCACGCCGAGCTCCCGGCCGAGATCGAACCCCAGCCCATTACCGCCGAGCAATCCAACAGCTCCATCGCCTTCGGCGACCACCTCATGATGAAGCTGGTCCGCCGGGTCGAGGAGGGGCCGAACCCCGGGGTGGAGCTGGGCCGGTTCCTGGCGGAGCGGGCCCGCTTCCCCCACGCCCCGGCGGTAGGGGGGAGCCTCGAGTACCGGCCCGACCGGCCCGGGGCGGCGGCCGCCACCCTGGTGACGGTGGAGGAGTACGCCGCCAACGAGTGTGACGGCTGGACTTACGTCGTCGACGCCCTCCGCCACGGCCTCGAGGAGGCCTTGGCCCGCCACGAGCCCGATGACGCCCGCCGCCGGACACATCGGGGCATCCTGGCCGCCGCCGAGCACGCCGGCGCCGAGCCCGACCACCCCCTGCTCCGACCCCATGAGACCTGGGCCTCCCTGCTGGGCCAGCGCACCGCCGAGCTCCACCTGGCCCTGGCCTCGGACCGCAGCGACCCGGACTTCGCCCCGGTGCCCCTCACCTCCATGGACCGCCAAGCCATGTACCACGGTGCCCGGAGCCTCTTGAAGCACACTGTCCGCCAGATCCGGCCGCTGGCCCCGTCCGTCCCGTCCGTCCAGGCCGTACTGGACCGGTCCGAGGAGATCCTCGAACGGCTCCGGGCCCTCACCACAACCCGGGTTGCCGTGCAGCGGATCCGCTGTCATGGCGACTATCACCTGGGGCAGGTGCTGTGGACCGGGAAGGACTTCGTCCTCATCGACTTCGAGGGTGAGCCGGCCCGCTCGGTCGGACAGCGCCGCCTGAAGCGGCCCGCACTCGTCGACGTGGCCGGGATGATCCGTTCCTTTCACTACGCCTCTCGGGCAGCAGCCGCCCAGATGACACGGGACCTGCCTAGCTCGAGCGCCCCCGAGGTCCTCGACCCCCTCCTCGAGCTCTGGTACCCCTCGGTGGCCGGGATGTTCCTCCGGTCCTATCTGGAGACCGCCGCGGGGGCGCCCTTCGTGCCGGCCGACCACGACCAGCTGGCCAACCTCCTCGGCTTCCACCTGCTCGAGAAGGCCGTCTACGAGCTGGGCTACGAGGCCAACAGCCGTCCGGAGTGGGTGGCCATGCCGGCCCAGGGGATCCTCGACCTCTTGGAGACGACCCTTTGACATCCGGTGGCCCGACTCGGCCCCGCGGCCGCCGCGCCCTCGAGGCCCTGGCCACCCGGCACGGGGTGCAGACCACCTACGAGACCCACGACCGGGCCCGCGGCCGGGCCCGCGGCCGGGTCGGCGACGAGTCCCTCGTCGGGGTGCTCGCCGCCCTGGGCGTCCCCATCAGCCACCGCGACCAGGCCCCCGATCTGCTGGCCGCGGCGTCGGCCTCGGCGCACCGGCAGGTTCTCGAGCCGGTCCTGGTCCGCCGGCCCGGCGCCCCGACCGCCCACACCCTCACCCTCCCCTCCGCCGTCGACCCCGGCCGGGTCCAGGTCACCCTGCGGCTCGAGGACGGGACCGTGGAACGGCGTCCCCTCCCGTCGATCCTGGCCGGGCCGGGCCGACCCGAGCGGATCGACGGGGCCGCCGTGACCCGCCACCGGTTCCGGCTGACCTGCCCCCTCGGTGCCCACCCCGGCTACCACCGGCTCGAAGTGGAGGGCCCCGGCCTCGCCGCTTCGGCCCTCGTCATCTCCGCTCCCCGGCGCTGCCCCGACCCCGGTCGGGGCTGGGGGGTATTCACCCCTCTCCACGCCGTGCGGACCGGGACCGACTGGGGGGTGGCCACCTACCGGGAGCTGGCCGAGCTCGGCGAATGGGTCGGCGAGCTCGGGGGGGCCTTCGTCGGCACCCTTCCCCTCAACGCCGGCTTCCTCGACGGGCCGGTGGTGGAGCCGAGCCCATACCGACCGGCCAGCCGCCTGGCCTGGAACGAGCTCTACGTCGACGTCGAGCGGCTCCCGGAGCTCGAGATTGCACCCGAGGCCCGCACACTGCTGGCCTCGGCCGGGCTCCGCCGCCGCCTAGCCCGGCTCCGGTCCGCTCCCAGCTCCGACCCGGCCGCCACCCTGGCCGTCAAGCGCCAGGTCCTCGAGCTGCTGGCCGACGCCCTGGCCGCCGGGCCCTCTCCAAGACGCCGGGCCCTCGAGGCCTTCCTGGCCGAGCGGCCCGAGGTGGAGGCCTACGCTCGGTTCCGAGCCGCCACCGAGACCCTGGGCCGACCCTGGACGGCCTGGGCCGGGGCCCGACCCGGCCGGATCCCGGTCGGAGCCGCCGACGAGCGTCGGGTCCGCTACCACCGGTACGCCCAGTGGGTTGCCGACAGTCAGCTGGCCGAGGCCGCCACTCGTGGCGGGCTCTACCTGGACCTCCCCGTCGGGGTCCACCCGGACGGCTTCGATCCCTGGTGGCATCCCGAGGCTTTCGCCACCGGCGCCACCGGTGGCGCCCCTCCGGACAGCTTCCAGGGCGCCGGCCAGAACTGGGCCGTCAACCCCCTCCACCCGGCGGGGGTCCGCCAGGACGGCTACCGCTACCCGATCGCCCTCCTCCGCCAGGCCATGCGTCACGCCGCCGCGGTCCGGATCGACCATGTCATGGGGCTCCACCGGCTGTGGTGGATCCCCGAGGGCATGGCCGCCACCGAGGGGGCCTACGTCAGCTACCGGGCCGAGGAGCTCCGGGCCGTCGTCGTCCTCGAAGCCTCCCGGGCCGGTGTGGCCGTAGTGGGGGAGGACCTCGGCACCGTGGCCCCGGCCGTCCGGGCCGCCATGCGCCGGGACGGGATGCTCCGGTCCCATGTCCACCAGTTCGCCGCTACCTCCGACGATCCCCTTCCCGATCCGCCGCCGGACTCCCTGGCGTCGCTCGGCACCCACGACCTCCCCCCCTTCGCGGCCTGGTGGGCCGGCCTCGACATCGACGAGCGGGCCCGGCAGGGGGAACATCCCGAGGCTGCCCGGGCGCCGCGAGCGGAGAGGGCTGCCCTGCGGGCCTCCATCGCCGACGCCCTGGGCCGGCCGGCGTCGCCCGGCCGAGTGCTGCAACTCCTACTTCTCGACCTGGCCGGCGGCCCGGCCCGCCTGGTCCTCGTCGACCTGGAGGACCTCTGGTTGGAACGGGAGCCGCAGAACCGGCCCGGCACCGGGCCCGAGGAGGGTAACTTCCGGCGGCGCTGGGCCCGGCGCTGGCCCGACGACCTCCGGCCCCGGAACCGGCGCCCGGCGACCGTCCTCCGACTCGTCGACGCTGCCCGGCGGGGCCGGTCGGGGCGGGTCCGCCCCGATGATGAGGGAGACTCCATGGTTGAGAACCGCGTCACGAGCCCAGAGGAGGCCGGAAGTTGACCGCCAATCAGACCGGATCCGGACCTGAGCCGCCGGTCGGCGCGCCCTGGGAGCTCTCCGACGAGGACATCTACCTCTTCAACGAGGGGACCCATCGCCGCCTGGCCGAGAAGCTCGGCGCCCACCAACTGGGGCCGGCCGGGACGGCGTTCGCGGTCTGGGCCCCCAATGCCCGGGCCGTCAGCGTCATCGGGGACTTCAACGGCTGGGACCCTGCCGCCGACCCTCTCGGGCCCCGGGACTCGTCGGGGGTCTGGGTGGGTGTGGTAGACGGCGCCGCCCCGGGTCATGTCTACAAGTACGCCATCACCACCGCAGGCGGGGAGCGGCTCGACAAGGCCGACCCCTATGCCTTCGCCGCCGAGTGCGCCCCCCGCACCGGCTCGGTGGTCTGGGACCTCGGCTACGACTGGGGCGACGGGGAGTGGATGGCAAACAGGGCCGGAAAGGCCGCCCTCGATGCCCCCGTCTCCATCTACGAGGTGCACCTCGGCTCGTGGATGCGCTCCCCCGAGCACCCCGGCGAAGTCCTCGGCTACGAGGAGATCGCCCCCCTCCTCGTCCGCCACCTGATCGAGACCGGCTTCACCCACGTCGAGCTCCTCCCGGTCATGGAGCACCCCTTCTACGGCAGCTGGGGATATCAGACCACCGGCTACTTCGCCCCCACGGCGCGCTACGGCACGCCGCAGGGGCTCATGTCGCTGATCGACCAGCTCCACCAGGCCGGCATCGGGGTGCTCCTGGACTGGGTCCCCTCGCACTTCCCGACCGACACTTTCGCCCTGGGGGACTTCGATGGCACCCACCTCTACGAGCACGCCGACCCCCGCCAGGGCTTCCACCCCGACTGGAAGAGCTACATCTTCAACTACGGCCGCAACGAGGTCCGGAGCTTTCTGCTCTCCTCGGCCGAGCACTGGCTTTCGACCTACCACGCCGACGGCCTGCGGGTCGATGCCGTGGCCTCCATGCTCTACCTCGACTACTCCCGGGAGGGAGGCGAGTGGATCCCGAACCGCTTCGGTGGCCGGGAGAACCTCGAAGCCATCGAGTTCCTCCGCCAGCTCAACATCGGGGTCTACGGCGCCCATCCCGACGTCCAGACCATGGCCGAGGAGTCGACCGCCTGGCCCGGGGTTTCCCGGCCTACCGACCACGGAGGCCTCGGCTTCGGATACAAGTGGGACATGGGCTGGATGCACGACACCCTGGCCTACTTCCGCCGGGACCCCGTCCACCGCCGCCACCACCACAGCCAGCTGACCTTCCGCGGTCTCTACGCCTTCACGGAGAACTATGTCATGCCCCTCTCGCACGACGAGGTGGTCCACGGCAAGGGTTCCCTCCTCGGCGCCATGCCCGGTGACGACTGGCAGAAGTTCGCCAACCTCCGCCTCCTCTACGGCTACCAGTACGCCCTTCCGGGAAAGAAGCTCCTCTTCATGGGCGACGAGATCGGCCAGTGGCAGGAATGGAGCCACGATCGCTCCCTCGACTGGCACCTCCTCGACCACGCACCCCACGCCGGGCTGCTCCGCTTCGTCTCCGACCTCAACCGGATCTACCGGGAGGAACCGGCCCTCCACGAGCTCGATGCCGAACCGTCCGGCTTCGAATGGGCCCATGCCGGCGACGCCTCGCACTCCACCCTGAGCTTCCTCCGGCGGTCCAAAGGCGGCGGTGCGGTGCTGGTGGTCTGCAACCTCACCCCGGTGCCCCGCCACAACATGCTCCTCGGGGTACCCGAGCCCGGGTACTGGCGGGAGATCCTCAACAGCGACGCCACCGTCTACGGCGGCAGCGGGGTCGGCAACCTCGGCGGGGTCGAGGCCCAGGCCATCCCCTGGCATGGGCAGCCCCAGACCGTGAATCTCACTGCCCCGCCGCTGGCCGTGGTGCTGTTCCGGTACGAACCCGACGGTGGGACGTGAGCATGCGGGTCTGGCCCGGAGGGCCCCACCCACTCGGGGCCACCTGGGACGGGGAAGGGGTCAACTTCGCCCTCTTCTCGGAGCATGCCACCGCCGTCGAGCTCTGCATCTTCGAGCATGCCGACGACGGGGTCCCGATGGAAAGCATCACCATGCCGATAGCCACCGACCGGGTCTGGCACTGCTACCTGCCCGACGCCCGGCCCGGCTGCCTCTATGGCTACCGGGTCGACGGCCCCTGGGACCCGTCGCAGGGGCACCGCTTCAACCGGGCCAAGCTCCTCATCGACCCCTACGCCAAGGCGGTGAGCGGGCCCATCCGCTGGAGCGCGGAGTATTTCACCACCGACTCGGCCGGGCCCGACAGCGACCTCGTCCTCGACCCGCGGGACTCGGCCGGAGGGATGCCCAAGTCGGTGGTGGTCGACCAGGCCTTCACCTGGGGCGGGGACCGCCCCCCCCTCACCCCCTGGAACCGCACCGTCATCTACGAGTGCCACGTCCGGGGCATGACGATGACCCACCCCGGGGTCCCCGAGCACCTCCGGGGCACCTACCTCGGCCTCTCCTCCAATGCGGTCGTCGACCACCTCCTCTCCCTCGGGGTGACCGCCGTCGAGCTGATGCCGGTCCATCAGTTCGTCGCCGACCAGCGCCTCGTCGACCAGGGCCTGACCAACTACTGGGGCTACAACTCCATGGCCTTCTTCGCTCCCCACGTCGGCTACGCCACCAGCGGCAACGGCCAGCAGGTCGCGGAATTCAAGTCGATGGTGAAGACCCTCCACCGGGCCGGGCTCGAGGTCATCCTCGACGTCGTCTACAACCACACCGGAGAGGGAAGCCATCTCGGTCCCACCCTCTCGCTGCGCGGCATCGACAACTCCGTCTACTACCGGCTCCAACCCGACGACAAGCGGTTCAACCTGGACTTCACCGGGACCGGCAACAGCCTCAACATCGTCCACCCCCGGACCATGGCCCTCATCATGGACAGCCTCCGGTACTGGGTGACCGACATGCATGTCGACGGGTTCCGCTTCGACCTGGCCCCGGTCCTCATCCGGGGCCTCGAGGACGGCCGCCGCAGCGCCTTCTTCGAGGTCATCCAACAGGACCCGGTCCTCTCCCAGGTCAAGCTCATCGCCGAGCCATGGGATGTCGGCCCCGACGGCTACCAGCTGGGCCGGTTCCCGCAGGGCTGGGCCGAGTGGAACGGGGCCTTCCGGGACTGCGTCCGCCGGTTCTGGCGGGGTGACCCGGGGATGATCCCCGAGCTGGCCTCGCGGCTCACCGGCTCCAGTGACATCTACAGCCCGAGCGGCCGGCGGACCTATGCCAGCGTCAACTTCGTCACCTGCCACGATGGCTTCACCCTGGCCGATGTGGTCGGCTTCGAGGAGCGCCACAACGAGGCCAACGGCGAAGGCAACCAGGACGGGTCGCGCGAGAACTTCAGCCGCAACTGGGGGGTCGAGGACGGCACCGACTCGCACCGGATCGTCCGCCGCCGGGAGCGCATCAAGCGCAACATGCTGGCCACCCTCTTCTTCTCCCAAGGGGTCCGGATGTTGCTCGGCGGCGACGAGTTCGGCCGGAGCCAGCAGGGCAACAACAACACCTACTGCCAGGACAACGAGATCAGCTGGATGGATTGGAACCACGACGAGGCGGCCCGTGACCTGATGGCCTACACCCGGGAGCTGATCCGGATCTTCAACGACAACCCCGTCCTCCGCCGCCGGGACTTCTTCAACGGCCGGCCCTTCACTCCGGGGGGCACCAAGGACGTCACCTGGATCCGGCCCGACGGCGACGAGATGACCGAGGCCGAATGGTCCGACCCCGAACTCCGCACCATCGGCATGGCCCTCTCGGGCCGGGCCACCGACGAGATCGACCAGCGGGGCCGGCCCACTTACGGTGACACGATCCTCCTCCTCTTGAACGGGGGGAACCGCTCACGGTCCTACACGTTGCCCCGGATCGAATGGGCTGGGATCTGGGAGGAGCTCCTCAATACCGCCCGGCCCCCCGGGCGGCGCCGCGTCCACGGGTCGGGGGTGAACCTCACGGCCCACTCGATCATCCTCCTCCGCCACAACGAGCGCCCCGAAGGCTGAGTGGTCCCGCACTACGGCTCCAATCCGACCATCACACTCGGCCGAGCGGCGCCGTAGAGATGAACCGCTCATCTACGCGCGTCCGTCCCCCACGTCCGTGGCCCTCGCCTGGCGGGACGCCATCCGCCGCGGGCTCCACGTCATGTCGAACCGGGTGTGGCACAGGCCCGTGGTGACCGAGCCTGGGTCGCCGCGGGTCCCACGGCTACAGCGCCCTGCCGGCGCGGCGGACGTCCTCCACCAGGCTGGCGAGGCGGTCGTAGTGAGAGCCCTGCCAGTAGATCCGGCTGCAGTGGGAGCATGTGCGGAAGTCGTTGTAGTCCCGCCGTGTCCGGGGCGCCAGGCGGTGTTCCACCTCCTCCTTCGCCACCGGTTCGAGCACCCCGTTGCACTCGAGGCATCGGCCGAACGGGGCGATTGCGCCGAAGAGGTCGAACCGGTGTAGGACCTCGGCGATCTGGCGGCGACGGTCGGTCTCCCGCACGAGATAGCCGTGTGTGACCTTGGCCCGTTTCAAGAGGCCACGATCCCTGGTGAGGAGGATTCGTTGATCCGCCACCGAGATCGCCGCCAGCTCGTCGTCGGTGATGTCGTTTCGCCAGACGCAATCGAAGCCGAGAAGCCGTAGGGATCGGGCCAGCCGACCGAGATGGACGTCGAGCACGAACATCGGCTCTGGCAGCGGCGTTGGATCCAACCGCACGAGCGGCGACACGTCGAGCGCCTCGAACACCGGGTACACGCTCACGCGGTCGCCGTCACCCACCTGGCGCCCGAAGTCCACGGACTCGCCATCCACCAGGATCACGTCGATCTCGGTGTGCGGCACCCCGAGCGACTCCGCCAGGTCCTTGACTGTGGTACCCGGGGCCACCTCGAGCATGATGGGCCGGCCGCGGCGACCCGGTGGCAGGAGGTCGTTCAATCCGGCGATGAAGCGGACTTCGACGCGGTGGGGCATCCGAGCCGATCCTAGGGTCCCTGGGTGCCGGGCGATCCGGCAGGAATCGAGCACGCCGTTCGCATCGACGGATACGGTTCCGTTCCGTTCGTCGGGCCGACCGAATTCCCACCGGCACGGTGTCGTCCCCTCCGTTTGCCGGGCACCTGGTGATCGGGCCGACCATGTCAAGCCACTCGACCGGTAGAAGCCGAGGTCAGCTCTGCGGGCCGTCGATGCTTGACTCCGTCATCGAGGAGATGGGGGAGGTCCGTGGAACGCGAGTCGGGATGAGATGGACTCCCAGGCGGCGAATGAGAAAACGCAGCAGAAGCACAGTGAAGGCCGCGAGCGCGCCGGGGAGGACGATGGCCAGCAAGCTGAAGTTCAGCGTCCCGTGAAGATGGGTGATGATCGAGAAGTTCATCCCGAAGTAACCGGTGACGAAGGTGAGGGGAAGGAATACCGCTGCCACGATCGTCAGCCAGTTGATGACCTCACCCTGACGCTCCGAGGTGGATGAGCTGAAGGCCTCCATAGCGTCGCGCGTCTCGTCGCGGCAGTCGTTCGCAGCGTCGAAGAGGGCCATGACGTGGCTCCGATGGGAATCGAGGTACTGCTGGGTGCCAGCCTGCATCCCGGGGAGCCGGTCGACATCGCCCAGGATGCTGACGAGATCCCGACGGTAGGGTCCCATTGCCCTGATGATGGGAGTGAGGACCTGGCGAACCTCGAGGACCTGCTGGAGGTAGCCGGGCATGGGCGGCCCTCCGATCACCGCTGCCTCGAGCTCGTCGAGCTGGGCATCCAGACGAGCGAGGACCGACTCGAATGTGGTGGCCAACGCGTCGAGCACCATGAACAACACGAGCGGTCCGTCGTCCTGCTCGCTGTCCCGAAGCCGCTCATAACGGTGCCGGGCGTCGGCTAGCCCCCGGCACGGCTGGTCGTGGGCGGTCACCAGGAACGACTTCGTGTAGACGGCGCGGACCTGCGTCAGGTGGCTGTTGTCACGTACGCCGTAGCTCACCCAGCGGACTCCTTCGTGGGTTTCAGTGAAGCTCGAGCGTTGGTCGCGATCCACCAGATGCTGTGTGGCGTCGGGGTTCAGGTCAAGCGCCGCCGAGAACTCGACCATGCGCTCCGGGGGGACACCAGAGAGGTCGAGCCAGAAGAAGGCACCGGCTTCCAGCAGCAGGGCGGCGAAGTCGGCGTTGATGTCCGAGTCCACGCCGGCTGCTTCGACGAGTTGGGCTCGTCCAGCTCGCACAGGAGGGATGGTCATCCCTGGTCCCGGCGCGCCCGGTAGACCGCCGCCTTCACGCCACCCGGTTGGCCCGGCGGAGCGGTGCGACTCGGCCTTGTTCCCACGCGTTCACGCTGCATGTTGGTGCCGGCGGTCCGGCGGGCCGGCCCCTTGGCGGGCATGGATGGTCTCCCCGGCCGTCTGGAGCGTCGGGTCGAATTGAACCGGAACCGTGACGCGGATCTGTTGGAGGTAGGAAGGCAGCGGGTCGGTTGCTCTCCGATAACCCCAGGGCCAATCGAGTGCATTCATTGGAACCTCTATCTCCCTTCGTATGTCCGGACCGGGAACCCGCTGACACCGTGCCGTCTTCGCCCGTGTCCCGAGCACCTCATCGTCGAGCCAAGCACGGCAAGCGTCCGTTTCATAGGGACGAAGGTCACTTCCGCACGAGCCGCCTTCGGAGGTATTGGTCCCGACCACGGCGAGACACAGGAGGCTGGAGTGGACGAGACCACCGACGTCCATGCTGTTGGGGTGGTGCTCGCCACTCCCGTCGGGCACCTGCTGCTCAACGATCCAGACCGGTTCCAGTCACATCTCCCGGGGAGGTCCGCGCGTTGGCCCAGCTCGGCATCACGGGCCAAAACCATGCCTATCCAGTCAGTGGCTGAGATCGTCAGGCGCCGCCGAGCAGATCGTCGACAGGCTCGTCGCCATGTAGCCGGTTGATCGCAGTGGCCAGCAGCGGCGCTATCGACGTCACCTCCACCGGCAGCGCGTGGCTCTCGACCCCACTGAGGCTGTCGGTGACGACCAGGCGCCGCAAAGGCAACTTGGCGAGTCGTTCGACTGCTTCTCCGACGAAGAGGCCATGGGTGGCCGCCACGACCACGTCTGGGCGGGCGCCGTTGTCCAGGAGCAGTCGGACCGCGGCTTCGATGGTGGCGCCCGAACTGATCATGTCGTCCACGACGATGGCTGGCCGCCCGTCGACTTGGCCCACGAGTTCCTCGGCGCGGACGGTCGTGCCGCTCATCCGGGTCTTGCGCACGATGACCACCGACAGGCCGAGCAGGGATGCATAGCGCTCGGCGAGCTTGACTGCACCGAGGTCGGGAGCGACAACCACGGCATCCGGCGTGACGGCAGGGAGCAGCGTGTTAGCGATGGCGGAAACTGCAGTGAGCGTCTCGACGGGGATGGCGAACATGGCCTCGAGCGCGACGGTGTGGGGGTCGATCACCACAAGCCGATCGGCACCTGCGGAGCCGATCGCCGCCGCGACCACCCGTGCCCCAATCGCCTGTCCGTCTCGGTTGCGCCGGTCCTGGCGCGCATAGCCGAAGTAGGGCACGACCGCGGTCACGCGGCCGGCGCCGGCGCGCCGGCAGGCGTCGATCAAGAGCAGGAGCTCGACGAGATGGTCGTTGACCGGCGGACCGGTGGGCTGCACGACAAAGATGTCG
Source organism: Acidimicrobiaceae bacterium (assembly GCA_003133325.1). Classification (GTDB taxonomy): domain Bacteria; phylum Actinomycetota; class Acidimicrobiia; order Acidimicrobiales; family RAAP-2; genus DASZIT01. Next base: position 33,978 of record PKXA01000007.1, read on the forward strand.
TCGCCGCGTACCCCGGGCATGATGGGTCGCAACTCACCGTCGGGGAACCGCTCCACCTCGCCCACCAAGGTGTCGGCACCCAACGCGGAGGAGACACTCGACGCCAGCGCACGATGGGCGGTCCCGCAGGCGATCCTGAGGTTCACCGTCGTTCCAGACCGGGTTCGGCCTCCTGCGTTTCCTCGGATCGGGGTCCGGCGGCCAGGTGGTCTGTGAACCAGTCGCGGGCCAGTTCGGCCGCGGCCTGAAGGGTGTTGCCTTCCTCGAAGAGATGGGTGGCACCGGGGACGACAGCGAGGCTGTTCTCGCAGTGGAGCTGTGCCTTGGCTTGGCGATTGAGGTCGAGGACGACGAGGTCCTGGCCGCCCACGATGAGCAGGGTAGGAGCGGTCACCGTGGCGAGCCTCGGGCCGGCAAGGTCGGGTCGGCCGCCTCGGGACACCACGGCGCCGATCTGGGCGTCAGGCTCGCCGGCGGCCCAGAGGGCGGCAGCAGCTCCGGTGCTGGCACCGAAGTAGCCCACCGCAAGCTCCCGTGTCTCGGGTTGGGCCCGCAACCAAGCGGTGACCTCAACTAGCCGGCCGGCCAACAGCTCGACGTCGAAGACGTTGGCCCGGTCGAGCTCTTCTTCGGGGCTGAGTAGGTCGAACAGCAGCGTGGCGAGCCCGGCCTGGTTGAGCACGGTGGCGACATAACGGTTGCGGGAGCTGCGGCGGCTGCTACCGCTCCCATGGGCGAACACGACCGCCCCGACGGCCGCTTCGGGCACGGTCAGGTATCCACCCAACCGCACGGGTCCGGCCTGGACGTCGACCTCCTCGTCACGTACCGGCGGGTCGTCCGCCTGGCCCGGGGCAGTCACTGCCATCACCGGTGGAAGCCCACGCTCGAGGCACGCGATGACCTCGTCGTCGCTTGTCTGTGAGAAATCCGCATAGAACTGGCCGACGCCGTAGAAGGGCTCGGGGGTGTCGACACAGGCGAACTCGTCGGCGTCGCCTGCGAGCCGGTCGGTCCAATCAGGTGGCGCCACCGGGACGGCCAGGATGACGCGGGCCGCGCCTTGCGCCCGGGCCACCTGGCAAGCGGCTCTGGCGGTCGACCCGGTGGCGATCCCGTCATCGACCACGACGACCGTCTTTCCCGTGAGCGGGACAGGGAGCCGATCGCCCCGGAACCGCCGGGCCCGCCGCTCCAATTCGGCCCGCTCCCGTTGCTCCACCGCAGCCAGTTCCGCCGAGGAGACGCGGGCCAGCCGTACGACCTCGGCGTTGAGGACCCGCACGCCACCCTCACCGATGGCACCCATCCCCAGCTCCGGTTGGAAAGGCACCCCGAGCTTGCGAACAACGATGACGTCCAGTGGCGCGTGCAGTGCTGTTGCAACTTCCAGCGCGACCGGCACTCCGCCCCGGGGTAGCCCGAGGACGACAAGATCCTCACCCCGCAGGTACCCCAGCCGGGCGGCAAGCTGCTGCCCTGCCTCGACACGATTCGTGAACTGCATAGCGACCTCCTCGCCTCCGTGTCCAGTATTCGCGCAGACATCCTCGGGTACCAGGGCCAATAGTCCCGCCGTGGCTGAAGGGCACCAAGATTCGAAATGGCGCCCTGCCCGAACCTGTGGGTACCGGAAACACCATCCAAGACCTCCACCAGGGTTTTTGCCGAGGGCCACCCGAGGGGGAAGATGGGTTCTGTCATCGTCCTTCTTGTGTCTGGCCTTTGTGCGGATGCTTCAGCTGTGCCGGCTGTGCTGGCTGTGCCGGCTGTGCCGTGCCGAACGGGACGAGCTGGCGATCGAGGTCGTCATGTTCCGCCATGAGGTTTTGGGCCTCCGTCGTCAGGTTCAGACGACACACCCCGCATTGCGACCAGCCCACCGTGCGGTCTTCGCTAGGTTGGGTCGGCTGGGTTAGGAGGTTCGCCGGGGTGGTCCTTCGTTGGGCCCGGGACGTTGCTCTGCTGACATCGAGATCTCGTCCGTCGCAGTCTCCGTGCCCCCCATGAGCAAAGAGTCCCACGCCACACTTCGACGAAGAGAGGCCTCGGGCGCCAGGTGGACGTAGATCGATAGATCCCATGTGTCTGCAAGCTCCGGTCGGAGCAGGATCACTCCATCGACAAGAAAGACGAATGGTTCGTCGGCCGTGTGGGCAACTGACTCGAACCCCTCGCCGGCCAGATAGTCAAACCGGGCAAGCCGATGCCGCCGACTGCCGCCAGGGCCAAAAGAGTTGAGAGGGTCCGCATCTTGGTGTTTGATGTCAAAGGCGCCGAGATAGTAGCCTCGGGGCTCGTGCGGCCCCATTGCTACCGCAAGACTTCGGGGTTGCACCAACCGTCGATGCCAGAGCCCTGAGGACCTCACCGACCTCGCTTTGCAGGGCCTCAGACAGTCGATCAGCGAGGGTCGTCTTCCCCGCTGCATCGCAACCGTCGATGGCGACGCGGTCCAGACTCCGCCGGAACTGATCTCACACTTGTGACGCACATACCGAGCGATTTGACCGATCATGTCCTCGGAGGTCACCCCGGCTCCTTCGCACCAACGCCGGTCGCCCAGCACCTGGAAGGCCACTTCCCCCTGGCCCCTCCAACCGGGAAAGGGTGTCACGTATTGGTGGGCCGTAGGCTCGCCCTATGGTCGGCAATCGGTTTGGGCAGCCGGATGAGGCCGATGACGAACGCGGTTTGATCCCGGTCGGGGCCGACCGGCTCCTTCACCTTCTCACGGCCGTGCCTGGCCGGCGCGACGAGGCGCTCGCGATGGTCAACGGGTTCTTCGGTGACAGGCTCGCCGATCTGGGATCGACCTTGGCCATGCCCATGACCCTGCACTCGGGAACCGATGTCCTTCCTCTTGATCGCGACGGGCTCACACAGGCGCTCCCCCGTGCGACCGGCCGGATCGCCCTACTCGTCCACGGGCTGATGTCGACCGAATCAGTATGGGGCTTCCCCGGCGATCCCGGTACGACCTACGGCAGCTTGCTCGCCCGAGACCACGGCGTCACACCCATCACGTTGCGCTACAACACCGGACGACACATCTCGACCAACGGGCGGGAGCTCGCCCGATTGCTCCACCACCTCGTTGCGGCGTGGCCCGTCCGCGTGCGCGACATCACTCTTATCGGCCACAGCATGGGTGGCCTGGTGATCAGGTCCGCGTGTCACTACGCGTCCGCCACGCGACCGTGGCGAGGGTCCGCCTACTTCCGGCGATCGTGGACTTCGAAGGCCCGGCGGGTGGTGCTCGTCGGTGTCCCGAACACCGGCGCTCCGCTCGAAGTGTTCGCCAACCTGACCAGCGCCGCACTGTGGTCGATCCCGATCCCGGCGACGCGCCTGGTCGGCCTGGGTCTCGACGCGCGTAGCGCGGGAATGAAGGATCTCAGGTTCGGTGCGATTACCGATGAGGACTGGTTAGAACAGGACCCCGACTCTCGTGAACGACCAGTGCCTCATCGTGTGGCCATGTTGCGGCGAGCGGCCTACCTGATTGTCGCCGGGGGTGTTACTTCCGACCCGGCCCATCCGTTGGCACGAATATTCGGCGACGCGTTCGTCACCACGTCAAGCGCGTCGGGCACCCTCAACGAGACGACGGGCCAAGGGCTCTTCCCTGGTTCGACCGTGTGCCTGTTCCCGAGGGTGACCCACATCGCGCTGGCCCACAGGCCCGAGGTCTACAAGGAGATCGACCGCTGGTGGCCCTGACCGCTGGTGCCTCAGCGCCGTGCAGGCGAGACGAGCGAACCACCACGCGAACGTCGACTCGGTACTCGCTCAGGCCCACACAGTTTGACGATGGGGCGTGGTCGGCGGCAGCTGGTCTGCGATAGCGCCCACTTGGTAGGGGAACACGCGGGTGCCGGAACAGTGCCCCTGGTCGCCGGGAGAGCGACGTATCCGTCCTGGACGTAGGCTCAATCGATAGCACTCGCACGAGTGTTCGAACCCGTCGGTTGGTTGAAGTGCCGACCGCACACGTTGAGAGACCCGGATGCCCGATCTCGGCTCGCTCTTTGACCAACACGTTGCGTTGCAGTTTGAAGCCAAGGACGCCGATGCAACCATGGAGACCATGGTTGACCATCCGACGGTGATCCATGTGCCGGTACTCACGGGTGGTCGAAACACCGCTGAACTGCACAAGTTCTATCGTGAATCGTTCATTCCAGCAATGCCCGAAGATACGGTCGTTGAGCAGGTTTCGCGGACGGTCGGCGCAGAGCGTGCTGTAGATGAGCTGATCATCCGTTTCACCCACACCGTCGAGATGCCTTTTTGGCTCCCGGGTATTGCGCCGACCGGATGTCGCGTGGAGATCCCGCTGGTCGTGGTCATGGGATTCGAAGAAGGCAAGGTCGCTTCCGAGCACATCCATTGGGACCAGGCCTCTCTGCTCTCCCAGATCGGGCTGCTCGACACGACGAATTTGCCAATTACGGGCGGCACCCAGGCACAAGCGCTGGTGGACTCCGATATCGCATTGAACGAGTTGATCGCCGCAGCAGGCTGAGGCTCGTCCCGAACCAAGTCATGGGAAACGCGGGCCGAATGAAGGCGAACGCCAGGATGTGGTGCCCGGGAGGTCAACTGCACCCTCCACCGTCAGCACCCTCCACCGTCAGCACTGGCTGGCCGGTGTTGATCCCTCCTCGCAGGAGGCTGGCCGCGTTGGATCGACCGGGCCACTCCACCGCTACGACGTGGGTCGATCGGCGGATGCGGGACAACACGGCGAGGCTCCTCGGGGCCGACCTGCTAAGACGTTGACAGTACCGAAGGGATCCAAGGGGACAAGGAGGTTGACTATGGCAGAGACAACGCAGTTCACGATCGGAGCCGACGTCAGCTGCAGCGATGGGATCTGTGGCCAAGTGCGGTGTGTGGTCGTTGACCCCGTGGCTCAAGAGGTCAGCCATCTGGTCGTCGAGGCGAAGCACCGGCAAGGGCTCGGTCGCCTTGTCCCTCTCGACCTTGTCGACGTCACGGATGGCGAGATCAAGTTGAGCTGCGATTTGGCGGCGTTCGAGCAACTCGAGTTGGGCGAGGAGACACAGTTCATGCCGGGGAGTGTGGGCTATGCGACCTACGGTCCGGGCCAGGCTCTCTCTTGGCCCTACTACGGCCTCGTTCCGGAGAACGTCGCACAGGCCGTCACCTATGACACCCTCCCGCTGGGCGAGGTGGCCGTGCACCGAGGCGAGCGAGTCCATGCCACCGACGGCGAAATCGGACGAGTCCAAGGGCTCGTCATCGATCCTCGCAATCATCACGTGACCCACGTTCTCCTCCAAGAGGGGCATATCTTGGGCCGCAAAGAAGTGGCGATCCCGATCACTGCCGTGACCGGGCTCGAGGATGGCATCCGACTCAACATCACCACGCAGGAAGTGGAGGACTTGCCTCCCGTAGTCCTCGATCACCTCGGCGGATAGCTGGTCCTCGAGGGCGTGGTGGGACGATGTACGACGGCCCACGTAGCGTGTCCCTGAATCTCGTCTGTTCCCTGCCCGTCTCGCCTCATGCCCATGTGATCCTTTTGGTACCCCAGTGCTTTCTTTCCAGCGCCGGAAGCATGCCTTGATGAGCTGCTTCCCGTGCTTGATCCGATCGTCGAAACTGACCGGCGAAACCCGCTTCGCGTGGGGTGAGCCGCTGGTCGATTTCGATCTTGAGCTCGTAGCCGGTCGGGCCCGACCGAACCCGTTGTGGTCCGTTGCCTTCGACCTGAAGATGCTCTTCGTAGTGGCCGAGAAGGGTCCCGTCGAGGTTGTTGCGGCAGACATCTTCGAGTTCCCCGGCCATCAGGGTGGTGACCGCAAGATGGTCCGCCTCCAAGACGTCCAATTGGCAGAGCGATCGTTGTCCATTACCGAGGGCAAAGGCGGTCACCAGCGTGTTATGCACTTCTCCAACACCTTCTTCGATGAAGTTGATGAGCACCTGTTCAATGAACGACCGGACTCGGCATCTGTCCGGATCGGGTATCCGTCACCATGAAGGCCCCGGGGCGAGGCCAGGGGCTCAACGTCGAAGGAGCCGAGACCATCTTCCTCAGCGCACGACGATGTGTTGGCTTGGAGCGGGCCACCTGTCACCGGCTTCGCCACACCTCCATCACCCGATTGCAGCTCCTCCTGGTCGGATTGCGCGCCCGCCCCAGGGGCGGGAGTAGTGCCGGAAGTCCCTACGACACCAGCCACTCGATGAGCTGGGCATAGCGCAGCAGGTGCTTGTCGCCCACAAAGGTCTCGAGGACGTGTTGGCGAGCCCGTGCACCGAGCTGGGCGATCTGGTCAGGACGGGTGAGGAGCTCGGCGAGGGTGTCTCCGAACATAGGCAGATCGGTCGGGTCCGCGAGGAGTATGCCCGTTCCAAATGCGACCTGCTCGGTGATCCCACCGACGCTTGAAGCCACCACTGCCTTGGCCTTCCACATGCCTTCGGCAACTGTCAGCCCGAAGCCTTCTACCAGGCTCTTCTGCACGATCACCGTGGCGTGACGCTGGAGGGCATTCACCATTGCCGCGTTCTCATCGATGTCCTCCATCGGCAGGGTGACGAGCTTGACCCGTCGGCGAGCGTCGGCGGGCAGCGCCTCCAAGGCCGACACGCACTCAGCGAACACCTCGGCTTCTTCCGGATCGTCGGTTACATCGGCCACCGAGGGGCCCACCAGGGCCAGGTGGGCGTCGACCCGCCCCACCATGGACGATGCGAAACCCTGCAGAACCCCGGTCATGTCCTTCAACCGGTCCCATCGGGAAACCTGGATCACCAACGGGGCGTCGGGATCAAGGGGCGGGCCGCCCTCGGGGAGGATCGACGCCCGTCGTCCGATGTGCCCCGGCGTGCCGTCCCGACGGGTGAACGTGGCGGGGGCACCCGCCCCGCCGCCCTCGAGCAGGCCGATCCGGCGGAGCGTGCGAATCACGTCGCCCTGGAACATTTCCTGGTTCTTCGGCGAGAACGGGTCGATGGACGGAGGGATCACCTGGACTCTCGATTCGTCCATCCACGAGGGGACATACTGGCGGAGGGAGAAGATGTACGCCTCACAGTGAGCCAGATGAGGACGGAGGAACCACCAGGCCTCATCAGTCCACTCATTGCTCCCCTCACGCCCGACATGGCATCGCCAGATCACCCGGGCTCCCGCCTCGGCGAGTGCCGCCGCCATGCCCACCGTCTGAGGATCGTGCAGGAGCACCAGGTCGCCCGGCCGGACCCGGCTCATGACGCTCACGAGGTTCGCGGCCATGATGTCTGTGTAATGGGCTGCCTCGTTCGGCCCGAGCTCACCAGCGTCACCGGCTGCTCCGTGGAGGCGATTGTGGATCCGCTTGGTGATGTAGAAGAACTCGGGGTCACCGGCCATGACGAGCCAGCGGATGTCGATGTTCGCGTCCTGGATGTATCCGACGAGCACCTGGAGCATCTCGGCCACTCCGCCCCCTGCGGCCGTCGAGCTCAGGTTCCAGACGGTCTTTCCCTCCAGTCGGTGGCTGGTGAGCGCCGCAACCCGTCGGAGCTCCCCGTAGCGTTCCTCCCCGATGAGCGGTTCGAATCGCGAGAGGGCATGCACGGGCACATTGATCTCCCGGACAGAGAACTCTGGAAAGGGGTGATCTGTGGTCACCGCCGAGATCTTTGCAGACGCAGGCCTGTGGGTGCCGAAAACTCGTTCGGGCGCTCTGACCTGTGCCGACGCGTTCTCGGTATGTTCAGGTCTGCAACCGGGGCACGGGCACCCCGATAGGCGCCCTGCGGCCACTGCAGCCCGGTGCGGCCGCGCTGCGCCGATGCCCGCGACCTCGCGGAAGCGCTCAGCGACGACGGGCGGCGAGGAGCAGCATGAACCCGGCGGGCCGGCGGTCGAGTACGTCGAAGCCGGCTTCGTCGAGGAGCCGTTCCATTTCGCCGCGGGCATAGACGCGCAGCCCGCCCGGCCGCATGAGCGCGGCGGTCGTGGCCCCGCCGAGGCGCGGCTGTTGCGACGTCATCAGTGTGAAGCGCCCGTCCGGCCGCAGCGCTGCGGCGATACCGGCGAGGACGCGGGGCGGGTCGGAGAACAGGTAGAAGGCGCCGGCACAGTTCACCGCGTCGAGGCTGGCTGGCTGTAGCGGCAGACGGTGAGCATCGCCGCGCACGTAGCCGACCGTCGCTCCGTCGGCCGGGGCAGCGGCGAGGGCTTCGCTCAGCATCGCCGTCGAGAAGTCGATCCCGAGCACCCGGCCGGCGGGGGCGGCGGCGGCGATGGTCCTTGTGGTGTTGCCGGGGCCGCAGGCGAGGTCGAGGACGGTGGCGCCGGGCGCCGGGGCGAGCCGATCGAGCGACCAGGTACGCTCGGCTTCGTGGCTCATGCCGGTGAGCAGCCGGGTCAGAATCGGCCGCCAGGCCCGCTCGTACACTCGGGCGAGCAACCCCGACTCCATGATGCGCATGTTGGGCGTCTCGGCCTGGCCGGGCTCGGGCGGGACGAGGTCGGCCAGGCCGACCGTCACCGGGTAGCGCGCGCCGCAGACCGTGCAGGCGAGCGTTCCGACCTCGGCCGGGGGTAGCGGGCCGTGACACAGCGGGCAGCCGAGGACGTCCGCGAACCCGGCCGTCGCGAACAATGTCAGGACCCAGCCTTGTGTCTCACACTGCCATTCTGTCGTCCTGGCATGCACTCCGCCTCCGGATGATGACCGCGCGAGCGCGCGGCCACGTCACAATGGCAGCCAACACGGCCCCAGGGCACCCCACCACCTCGACCGAATCGGCGGGGTGGTCAGCGAGATGCCAAGGTTGGCCCGGAGGGCCGATGCATGATCTCTCACTTCATGCGTCCCCGAAGCACATGTGGAAGGCTCCCCCGACCAATGACAAATTCCCCGGGGGCCCACCGCTTCACTGCTGGTCCTCAATAGCTTCGGGAGGACCGGGAGGATCAGGTTGACTTGGAGTCCTGAGGTGTCTTCGGTCGTCGTCGGCCGAGCCCTTCCATCTGGGCTGCTGAAGCCACTGATCGATCCCGGGCACCGAGCGTCCAGAACGGCTGTGGCGCTCGGCCCCTCCGAGGTGAGATGGCCAGGGGGAGACATCGGTCAACTGATGTGATGAAGGAGCGCAGCGCCGTTCCTGCGTGACGAGCTCCGGTGAGCGCACCGACTCGGAGTCTCGGCCCGAGATTCTGTTGGGCCTTTTGGAATGTCGACATCACTGCCGAGTGGGCACAGATCATGTAGGCGCGCCCGCTCCGCTTGTGGGGGGTTCATCCGGCGTCGGGCGAGCGACCTGTGTAGCGCAGACATTGATACTGGATGACAACTCTCGCGATCATTGCCTGCCCATGAACGGCACGTTGAGGTGACAAAGTGCCCTTCGACTCTGGCCCGTGAACGCCCGCTGGGATGTAATGAGCCTGTGGGCCTATTGACGCGACCAGCGACGACGTCGCGTGCGCACCGTCGGGCCATTGTGGTGGTCCTGTGTTCCTCCGTCTTGATCGTCAACTTGGACAACACCATCCTCAACGTGGCCCTGCCGACCCTCGTACGGAAGCTACATGCCTCCTCGAGCGAACTGCAGTGGATCGTGGACTCCTATGCGATGGCGTTCGCGGGATTGTTGCTCGTCGGGGGCAGCCTGGCCGATCGGTTCGGGCGCAAACGGTTCTTTCTCATCGGCCTGACCGTCTTCGCCGGCGGATCGACCGGTGCCGCATTCTCGGGTTCCGTGCATCTGCTGATCGCGTGTCGAGCCGTTATGGGGGCCAGTGCGGCGCTGACGATGCCGTCGACGCTGTCGATCATCAATGACGTCTTCCGCGAGCCAACGGAGCGGGCCCGAGCCATCGGTGTCTGGGCCGGCACCAGCGGACTCGGTATCGCCATTGGTCCGATCGCCGGCGGTTTGCTGCTCACCAAGTTCTGGTGGGGCTCCGTGTTTCTGGTCAATGTTCCGATCGTGATCGCCGGGTTCGTGGGAGCTCTGGTGCTGGTGCCGGACTCAAAGAACCCGACCGCCGACCGGCCGGACCCCGGCGGGGCGGTGCTGTCGTTCGTCGGTCTGGGCCTGCTGCTCTGGGCGATCATCGAGGCTCCGACCCAGGGTTGGACCTCGGGGGTCGCGGTGGGGGTTGGGCTGGCCAGCCTTGTCGTTCTGGGCGCGTTCGTCGCCTGGGAAGCCCATAGCCGCCACCCGATGCTCAAACTGGAGTTCTTCTCTGATCGCCGTTTCTCCGTAGCAGCGGCCGGCGAGTGTCTCGGGGTCTTCGGGCTGATGGGGGCTCTCTTCTTGCAGACGCAGTTCCTCCAATTCGACCTCGGCTATTCACCCCTCCAGGCCGGGTTGCGCATCTTGCCCATCGCCGCCGTGCTCGGTGTGAGCGCGTCGGTGTCTCCGATCATCGCCCGTGTCATCGGGACCAGGTTCACCACTGCCGCTGGCCTGGCAGCGATCGCAAGTGGTTTGTGGCAGATGTCAGCGGCTTCCACGATTGCGGCGACCTATGGGAGTGTGGTGCCCGGCATGCTGCTGATCGGTTTGGGGGCCGGCCTCCTGCTGCCGACGGCGACGAACTCCGTCTTGGGATCGGTCCCCCAAGGCGACTCCGGGATCGGATCAGCGACCAACGGCGTGGCCATCCAGGTCGGTGGCGCACTCGGCGTCGCTGTGGTCGGAAGTGTGATGTTGACCCGCTACCAGAATCACATGGCAGCCGCGCTCGCCGGCCGGCACGTGCCGATAGCCGCCACCCACACCATCCTCGGCTCGCTCGGCGGTGCCCTTGCCGTAGCGGGTACGGCCGGAGGCGCTACCGGCACCCTTTTGGAGCGTACTGCCCGCGCCGCGTTCATGAGCGGCTTGGAGGTATCGATGTTCGTCGGCGGTGCCGTCGCCCTCGGCGGCGCCTTCATCGTGCTCGCCCGCCTACCCTCGCGGACCTCGCGTCAACCTCCGGATCCCGGTGCGGACTCCTAATGGGGATCGACCGCCTGGAACGACTCACGCGTTTTGGGGTGCCCGATCGATGGCTCAGCGTGCTCTTGTCCGAGCAATCAGCCGAACCGGACCCGCGTCCCCATAATGGTCGGCCATGTCCCGCACTCAGGCATTCCCGATCACCGGGTCAGGGAGCACCGACAGCCCTACTCGGGGACCGGCGTTCCCGTCATCGGCTCAGCCCGGGCCCTACCGGCATTCGTTCGCCACCGGTGGGAGACTTCCGTCGTGAATGCCCCGATCAGCGGGACCTGCGACGCCCGGTTCGACGCGGTCCGCGAAGAGTTCGCCCACAACTTCGCCGAGCGTGGTGAGGTCGGAGCCGGCGTTTGCGTGATTGTCGACCACCATGTCGTGGTCGACCTGGTCGGTGGCTGGGCCGACGAGGCGCAGTGGAACCCGTGGCAACCCGACACCCTGGTGGATTTCTACTCCGTCGGGAAGCCACTGGTCGCCGTGCTCGCATTGCAACTGGTCGATGCCGGCCTCATCGGCCTCGACGAACCGATCGTCTCCGTGTGGCCGGAGTTCGGTGCGGGGGGCAAGGGCGCGGCCACGTTGCGCCAAGCGCTGTGCCACCGTGCCGGGGTCCCCGCCATCCGCGAGCCGTTGACCAACGGTGACTTGTGGGACTGGGATCGGATGGCCGGCGCACTGGCGGCCACCGACGCCTGGTGGGAGCCGGGAGCCCGCCACGCCTACCACACCAACACCTACGGGCATCTGATCGGCGAGGTCGTCCGCCGGGTGAGCGGGGAGACGGCCGGTGCCCGGCTCCGTGCATCCGCGGGCCCGCTGGATGCCGATCTGTGGTTCGGTGTCCCCCGGGCGGAGCAGCGCCGCTGCGCGGAGGTGATCTGGGCAGGCTCGGGTACTGCCGAGGATGTCGACTTCGCGGACCTGTCCGGAGATGCGCTGATGACGATGCTCGGTTATTTCAACCCCCCCGGCTACTCGTCGATGGGGGTGGTCAACACGACGGCATGGCGTAGTGCGGAGGTTCCGTCCACCAACGGCCATGGCACCGCCGGCGGGATCGCCCGCTTCTACGCAGCATTACTCGAGCCCGGTCGGCTCCTCTCGGCCGAACTACTGGCGGAGGCGACCGCCCCCCAGTCGCAGGGCTACTGCCCGGTCCTCGGGGAGGAGGTCACCTTCGGCCTCGGCTTCAAGCCGACAGTGCCCCGACGACCGTTCGGCCCCAACCCGGGCAGCTTCGGGCACTTCGGCACCGGGGGCGCGGTCGGCTTCGCTGATCCGGGTGCGGGTGTCGCCTTTGGCTACGTGATGAACCACGTGATCCCACGATGGCAGAGCTCGCGCAACCGGGCACTCATCGACGCGCTGTACCGCTCGCTCTGACCTACGGCGGGCCCGGCGGTGGCTCGCCATCCCAGCGGCCTGCTGCGCCTGGGCTCTCGTTCGACCGTCTACCGAACCCTTCCGGGCAATGACCATCTCCGGCCGGGGGCAGGTCCAGACCGCCAGGTTCCCGATAACCGCTGCACGAGCCGGGTGACCATGCCCAGGGCACGTACCGAATTGGCGTTTACATGGAGCAAAGGCCGGTCTCGTAGTCGGCCACACCACACTTCCCGCTGCCATCAAGAGGGCCTTGTCTTCATCACGGTTCAGGGGCGACGACGACCCTCCGGGGAAGGGCCCCGCCAACTCCGGCCGATCAGTCAGACCGACGTGCAGGAATGACCAAGCTGAACGTCCCGAGCCACAGATCGGAAGCCGGTCCTGGATGGCAGCCCCGCGGTTTCCTTTCATGTACTCTCATCAGCGATAAGGACCACGTGGATCTGCGTTTGCGCGTTTCGCATCGTTCGCAAGGATTCCTCAAGAAGGCAGTGACCTCAGGAAGGCAGTGACCTCGTGGGTCAAGCAATGGCGTCCGCTCATCGTGTGCGATGCGGGTCGAGTCTCATCGTGGCCGTTTGCCGAGCAGCACGCGTGTGTGTCGCCGCATGCGCAGCGGTCGGGCTCTCCTTGGTGGTCTCGAGCGGAACGCCGGCATTCGCCGACTCCGGTTCTGCCTACTCAAGCCCGGGGACCTACCTCTTCACGGTCCCTGCGGGATGGTCCCAGGCCACGTTCGACGTCTACGGCGCCCAGGGCGGCGGGGGCATGGGGAACGGCTCGGGCGGACAAGGTGGCGAGTCCAAGGCGACGATCGCGGTCACGCCGGGCCAGACCCTCCAGATCACCGTCGGGGGAGGCGGCAGTCAGAATTGGTATACCGGCGGCACCGGCGGCGGGGCCTCCGATGTGCGCTCGGGGACATGTGTGACCACGTTGAGTTGCGCGCTGACCGATCGCATCGTCGTCGGCGGCGGCGGGGGCGGCGGCGGATCCCAAGACACCTACGGCGCCGGTGGCAACGGGGGCCCCGGCTCGGGCGCCAATGGCGTGGCGGGCACCAAGGACGGCGACTGTGGTCTCCAATTCGGTGGCGGTGGCGGCAACCAGAGCGGTGGAGGCGCTGGCGGCGGCAGCAACGGCGGGCAGAACAACGGCGCCCCAGGGGCCCTCGGCTCGGGCGGCGGAGGTTCGGGCAACGGCGGCAACTTCGGTGCCGGCAACGGCGGCGGCGGCTACTACGGCGGCGGAGGCGGCGGGGCCGGATCCCAGCAGACGTCCTGCTTGGCCGCCGGCGGCGGCGGCGGTGGCAGCGGCTACATCACCTCGTCGGCCGTCGTGGCTTTCACGGCCACCGGCGTGCGGTCGGGCAACGGCACGGTCGTGATC
>PKXA01000102.1 GCA_003133325.1 Acidimicrobiaceae bacterium
TCAAAGGCCTTGACAGGTTCCGTTGCCGGGTGCATGTCCAAGGAGCCCGGCAATCCGATGCCTGACGCCTGGACCACCTATCTCGCCACCGCCGATGCGAGGGTGACGCTCGAAGCTGTCCAGGCGAATGGCGGGCAGGTCTTGGTTCCGGCAATGGACGTCGGTGACCTCGGGACCATGGCGGTCGTCACCGATCCCGGTGGGTCGGTGATCGGTATGTGGGAACCGAAGATCCACCGCGGCTTCGGTCGCTACGGGGAACCAGGGACACCCGGTTGGTTCGACATGCAGACCCGTGACTATGAATGCTGCGTCTCGTTCTACCGTGACGTCTTCACATGGACGACCAACAACCTGAGCGACACGCCGGAGTTCCGCTACACCACCCTCAAGGTCGGCGACGAGGAGCTGGCCGGAATCATGGATGCAGCAATGTTCCTCCCTGAGGGTGTCCCTGCTCATTGGACAATCGTGTTCGCGGTGGACGACACCGACGCTTCCCTGGCCCAGATCGTGTCTCTCGGTGGAACAGTGGTTGTTGCGGCAGCCGACTCTCCCTACGGGCGACTCGCGACCGTCTCGGATCCGACGGGTTCGACCTTTGCCCTCGTGTCCGGAGCCTGAGCATCGTCCAGAAACCGGAAGCGGACAAAGTCCTCCCAAGGCCCGGACGCTCTCACGAAGCCTCCGGCCGAGGATTTGGATCCCCGAGGGTCGGTGGTCACGCGCCGGCTGCTGCATCCTCGAGCCCTGCGATATCCAGCTTGACCATCTTCAGCATGGCCTGCATGACCCGGTTGGCACGCTCTGGGTCGGGATCGCCCATCAGCTCTCCGAGTCGGTCGGGCACGATCTGCCACGAGACCCCGAACCGATCGGTGAGCCATCCGCACTGCGAAGGCTCGCCACCGTCCAGCAGCCGTCCCCAGTAGTAGTCGATCTTGTCTTGGGACTCGCAGTTGACGACGAAAGAGATGGCAGGGGTGAAGTGGAACGCCGGTCCACCGTTGAGCGCCATGAACGGCCTTCCGGCCAGCTCGAAGCTCACTGCCAGGGTCGAGTCCTCGTCCCCAGGTGCATCGGGGCCGTACTTGCTGCCCGTGAGTCGCCTCGAGTTGGGGAAGATCGAGAGGTAGTAATCGACCGCAACATCAGCGTTGCCGTCGAACCAGAGGCAGGGCGTGATAGGCGTCATCTCCGAACCGTAGGGCGAACCGGAGCCAATTGCACCTGAGATGGGAGCCTCATGGGAGGCCGCCTTCGGGCTACACCAGAACAGTGACTCGGTGACGCATTATGCCGGGCTCATCCCTCGGAACGCTGTCTGACGCGAGCGCCGTCAGCCAACTTCCTTGCCATAGGTCCCACCGGGCTTCGAGTCTTCCTGCCCTGACTTCGCTGAGCCTGTAGCCCGGACGGGGGCATAGCGGAACGCACCTCGAATATCACGCTCGAGGCGATTGACGGCGCACCACATGACTTCGGCTTCCCGGGGCGGCACCGAGAGCGTCACGCACAGAACCGGAGATCCCCTACTTGATATGCACCCCGGAGATGGCCCGGGCGATGATCAGACGCTGGATCTCGCTGGTCCCTTCGAAGATGGTGTAGATCTTCGAGTCACGGTGCCAACGCTCCACCGGGTGCTCGCGGATGTAGCCGTAGCCGCCCATGATCTGGATGGCCTCTTCGGTGACGTACACCGCCGTCTCGCCGGCGTAGAGCTTGGACATGGATCCTTCACCGGCGGTGAACTCCTTGCCGTTGCTACCCATCCACGCGGCCCGCCACACCAACATCCTCGATGCGTCGATCCGCGTCTTCATGTCCGCCAATTTGAAGGCAATGGCCTGATTCTCGATGATGGCCCGACCGAATGCCTTGCGCTCCTTGGCGTACTCGAGCGAGTACTCGTAGGCGGCCCTGGCAATGCCGAGAGCCTGGGCTCCCACCGTCGGACGGGAGGACTCGAACGTCTTCATGGCCGCCTGGCTGGTTGATCTTTTCCCCTCACGGGCACGAGCAAACTTCTCGTCGAGCTTGTCCTTGCCGCCGAGGAGGCAGTGCCCGGGGACCCTCACGTCATGGAGGATCACTTCGGCGGTGTGCGATGCACGGATGCCCATCTTCTGGAACTTCTGGCCCTGGGAAAGGCCCGGTGTCTTCGGGGGGACGATGAAGCTGGCCTGACCCCTCGACCCGAGTTCGGGTACAACCGAGGCCACCACCACGTGAATGTCGGCGATCCCACCATTGGTGATCCACGTCTTGGTGCCGTTGATCACCCACTCGTCTTTGGCCTCGTCATAGTCGGCCCGGGTGCGCAGCGACGACACGTCCGACCCGGCATCGGGCTCGGAAACCGCGAATGCGGCCATCTGGATCTTCTCGGGGGTGCCGAAACACTGGGGCCCCCACTCCATCAGCTGCTCGGGCGTGCCGTTGGCGGCGATCCCGGCCAAACCGAGGACGCTCCCGAAGACGGCCAGTCCGATGCCGGCGTCACCCCACGCCATCTCTTCATTGGCGATAGGCAGCAACAGGCCCGATGGATCGAGGAAGCACTGGGTGATGAAATCGAACGAGTAGAGCCCTATCTTGGCCGCCTCTTCGATGATGGGCCACGGGGTCTCTTCCCGCTCATCCCATTCGTGGCCGGCCGGCCGGACCACCGTCTCGGCGAAGTCATGGACCCATTTTTGGATCTGGAGTTGGTCCTCATTGAGTTCCATCGAGAAATCGGACATCTGCCTTTGCTCCGTTCCGGCCCCAGGGCCTGGCAACTCAGTGGATCGAACTTGTCGATTCCGACGTACACGGGGATTGCGAAGGTGTTCACACCGAGGGCCTTTCGGCCCTGCGCTCCGGTGGCCACCTGGTTGGTTACTCTATAGTAACCAACTGCGGCCGTTGCCGCCACCATTCTGCATTATCCCTGGTCAGCGTGGCTTCAGGTGGCACCATTCCTCGCTACGGGAGGCGGATCCGGGTACCCTCGGGGCCGTCTTCGACCACCCATCCGAGTGCCATCAACTCGTCGCGCAACTGGTCGGCCAGCGTCCAGTCCCGATATTCGCGAGCCTCATCGCGCCGACGGACCAGGTCGGCACTGACGGGGTCGATCTCGGTGTCCACCTCGCCGCGGAGTGGCAATCCCAACGCCGCTGCCAGCAATCCCACCGTGCCGGCCGCACGGCCGGCGGCGGCTTCATCGCCATCATCGGCGGAGGCGTTGGCCTGGCGGACCAGTTCGAAGATGCCGGCCAGAGCGCCCGGGGTGTCGAGGTCGTCGTCCATCCTGGCCCGAAACCGAGCCACCGCCTCGGCGTCGAACGTACCGGCGACGGCGCCGTCGACCACCGGTCCCGATGCCAACAAGTCCGGTAGTCGGAACCTCCGTGCCATCTCGTCGAGCCGCGCCAGGCCCGACTCGGCATCGGTCACCGTGTCCGGGGTGACCTCGATCGGCGATCGGTAATGGGACCGGAGCACCAGCAGCCGGTAGGCCCGGGCGTCACTTCGTGTCAACAGGTCGTCGAGGGAGGTGAAGTTCCCGAGCGACTTGGACATCTTCTCCCCGTCGACGGTGACCCAGCCGTTGTGGACCCAGTGATGAGCGAAATCCCGACCCAGGGCGACGGCTTGGGCCCGTTCGTTCTCGTGGTGAGGGAAGATCAGGTCGATGGCCCCGCCGTGCAGGTCGAACCCGTCACCCAAGAGGTCGAGGGACATCACCACGCACTCGGTGTGCCAACCGGGACGCCCCTTGCCCCACGGCGATTCCCAGGTGGGCTCGCCAGGTTTGGCCTTCTTCCACAGTACGAAGTCGAGCGGCGAACGCTTGTCGGCAGCCGACTCCACCCGGGCACCGGCCCTCAGCGAGTCGAGCGGCTGGCGGGCCAGGAGCCCATATCCGGGGACGTCCAGCACCGACAGGTAAACGCCATCGGCGGCTTCGTAGGCGACCCCCCGATCCATCAACTCGGCGATCACGGCGACCATCCGGTCCACGTAGGCGGTGGCGTGGGGCGCCTCATCCGGCCGGAGTACACCGAGCGCATCCATGGCCTTCCACCAGACGGCTTCGAAGTGACCGGTGAGTTCGGTCGGCGTAATTCCCTGGGTCGCCGCCCGTTCGATGATGTTGTCCTCGATATCGGTGATATTCGACACGTAGGTGACGTCGAGCCCACTGAACAGCAGGTAACGGCGGAGCACATCGAAGACCAGGGCAAACCTGCCATGACCGAGGTGGGGAGCGTCGTACACGGTGGGCCCACACACGTACATCGATACCTGGCCGGGAGTCCGGTGGAGGAGTTCGGTCACCTCGCCGGTGGCGGTGTCGTGGAGGCGGAGCACGCAGGGTACGGTAACCCGATCATGACTGCAGACGCGACAGGCTCCACCCTCGGGGACCGCGGGCCCAGGGGAATCCCCGAGAAGCCGGGGCTGGAGGGACTCGAGGCCACCTGGTCCGCCCGTTGGCACGAGGCGGGGACCTACGCCTTCGACCGCTCGGCCCCGCGGGATCGGGTGTTCTCCATCGACACCCCTCCGCCCACCGTGTCGGGGTCGCTTCACATCGGCCACGTGTTCTCCTATACCCACACCGACGCGGTGGCCCGATTCCATCGGATGCGGGGCAAAGCCGTCTTCTATCCCATGGGTTGGGACGACAACGGCCTGCCCACGGAACGGCGGGTGCAGAACTACTTCGGGGTCCGCTGTGACCCCGGCCTCCCCTACGACCCCGACTTTGCGCCGCCTGCCGATCCACCCAAGGTCCCCATCGCCATCTCGCGGCCCAACTTCGTCGAACTGTGCCGACAGCTGACCGTCGAGGACGAGAAGGTGTTCGAGCAATTGTGGCGGACCCTGGGCCTGTCGGTCGACTGGGCCCATACCTATGCCACCGTGGGCGAAGCAGCCCAGCGGGTGTCCCAGCGGGCGTTCCTTCGGATGCTGGACCGCGGCGACGCCTATCAACGCACTGCACCCACGCTGTGGGATGTCGAATTCCGGACAGCGGTGTCGCAGGCCGAGCTCGAGGACCGTGACCGCCCCGGGGCCTACCACCGCCTCGCCTTCCTCCGAGCCGAGGGATCCGGGCCTGCCGTCGAGATCGAGACCACCCGACCCGAGTTGCTGGCGGCCTGTGTAGCCCTGGTGGCCCACCCCGACGACGAACGGTATCGGCCACTCTTCGGCACCTCGGTGGTGACGCCTTTATTCGGTGTGAAGGTACCCGTGCTGGCCCACCAACTGGCCGACCCTGAGAAGGGGTCGGGAGTCGCCATGGTCTGCACCTTTGGCGACCTCACCGACGTGGTGTGGTGGCGCGAGCTGCACCTTCCCACCCGCACCATCCTCGGGAGGGACGGGCGGCTGCTCCCGGTGACGTGGGGCACCGAGGGATGGGAGTCGGCCGTCCCCGCCGAAGCTGGCTCCCACTACGACGAGTTGGCCGGAAAGACTGTCAACCAGGCCCAAGCCCGCATCGTTGAACAGCTCACCGAGGTCGGGGCGCTGATCGGTGAGCCCACCCCGATCACCCACCCGGTGAAGTTCTACGAGCGGGGCGACCGCCCCTTGGAGATCGTGTCATCGCGCCAGTGGTTCGTGAGGACCGTGCCTCTGCGGGACAAGTTGCTCGAGCGGGGTGAGGACCTTCGGTGGCATCCGGCCTACATGGCCCACCGGTACCGCACCTGGGTCGAAGGGCTCAATGACGACTGGAATATCTCGCGCCAGCGGTTCTTCGGCGTTCCGTTCCCGGTCTGGTATCCGGTGGACGCCGACGGAGAAGCCGACTTCAGCTCGCCGATTGCGGCCTCCGAGGACCGACTCCCCATCGATCCCTCGACCGAGGTGCCGCCCGGCTACCACCCCGATCAGCGGGGGGTGCCCGGCGGTTTCGTCGGGGATCCCGATGTCATGGACACCTGGGCCACCTCGTCGCTCACTCCCCAGATCGCCGGCCGATGGGAGGATGATCCCGACCTGTTTGCCCGGGTGTTCCCGATGGACCTCCGCCCCCAGGCCCACGACATCATCCGGACCTGGCTGTTCGCCACGGTCGTCCGCTCCGAGCTCGAGCACGGTTCGCTGCCGTGGAGCGATGCCGCCATCTCGGGGTGGGTTCTCGATCCCGACCGCAAGAAGATGTCCAAGTCCAAAGGCAACGTGGTGACCCCCCTGCCCCTGCTGGAGAAACACGGGGCGGATGCCGTCCGGTACTGGGCTGCCAATGGCCGACCGGGGACCGACACCGCCGTGGACGATGGTCAGATGAAGGTCGGCCGGCGGCTGGCCATCAAGGTGTTGAATGCCTCGCGCTTCGCGCTGGGCAGGTTGGCCGACGACACCGGTTCGATCGTGGTTCCCGGCCCCGAAGCCATCACCGCCCCCCTTGACCGCGCCATGTCGGCCCGTCTGGCCGGGGTGGTGGCGGAGGCCACCGCTGCCTTCGAGGGATACGACTACGCCCGGGCCATCGAGCGTACCGAGGCATTCTTTTGGTCCTTCTGCGACGACTACCTCGAGTTGGTCAAAGTCCGCTCCTACCGCGATCCGGGAGAGCCGGGGCCGGCTTCTGCCCGGGCCGCCCTGGCATTGGCCCTGTCGACCCAGTTGCGGTTGTTCGCTCCCTTCCTTCCCTTTGTCACCGAAGAGGTGTGGTCGTGGTGGAGATCGGGGTCGGTGCACCAGGCTCCATGGCCGACCCATGGCGAGCTGGAGGGATCGGCATCGGGAGCCGATGAACTTGTGCTCGGGACGGTCTCCGACGTACTGAGTGCCGTTCGAAGGGCAAAGACCACCGCCAAGCGCTCCATGCGTGCAGGGGTGACCCTCCTGACGGTGACCGATACGGCCGACCGGCTCGATGCCCTGGCCCTGGCCACCGACGACCTGCGAGATGCCGGCGGAGTCGCCGAGTTGATCACCGTGATCGGGACCGAAGCCGCCGTCGTCGTGGTGTTGGAAAGCGAGTCGTCGGCCTGACCCGCGTGGGTCTTGCTGCGCTGACATCTGGCGCCCGATCGCCGGTGCCGGTGAGAGCCGACCCGACCCGGCTTTCAACTCGAAAGGTAGACGCCGTGGGCCGCGGTGGCCATGTCGCTGGGCGTGCCCTGCTGTCGGATCTTGCCGTGCACCATGATGGCCGCCCCGGTGGCCACCAACAGCGCAGTGGTCACGAACTGTTCGACCAACAGGACGGTTTTCCCCTGGGCGGCCAGGGTCCCCACCAACTCGTAGAGCTCAGCCACGATCAACGGGGCCAGGCCCATCGACAATTCGTCCAGGAGCAGCACCTTCGGGTCGGTTACCAGCGCCCTCGAGATGGCCAGCATCTGCTGTTCACCCCCTGACAAGGTCCCAGCCAGTTGCCCCCGTCGTCCCGCCAGCCGGGGGAAGGTGCCGTAGGTCTGCTCCTCGACCGCCTTCACACTGAGTCCACCCCGGTAGGTCCAGATCCTCAGGTTCTCTCTCACCGTGAGGTTGGGGAAGATACCTCGGCCCTCGGGAATGGAGCACAACCCGGTCCGGGCCAGCTTCTGGGTCGACAGCTTCCCCACCGGCTTGTCCCCGATCACCACCTCTCCGGCAGTGGGCCGCATCTGCCCACTGATCACGCTGAGCAGCGTCGACTTTCCCGCCCCGTTCGGCCCGAGCAGTGCGAACACGCTTCCCGCCGGAACTGTGAGATCCACACCGTGGAGCACCTCGATCCGGCCGTAGGAGGCACGGACCCCCCGGATGGCGAGGGCGGGCGGCACGGTCGCCGGGCTCATCTCCGGAACGGTCATCGGGTCCCGCCAGGGGGGGAGCCGGTCCCCAGATAGGCGGTCTGCACCGCGGGGTCGGAGCGGATCGCCTCAGGGCTCCCGGTGGCGATGACATGACCGAAATCGAGCACATGGATCCGGTCACAGATCCCCATCACCAGTTCCATGTCGTGCTCCACCAGCAGCACGGCCATGCCCGTCGACGCCAGCCTGACCAACAGCGTGCCCAGAGCTTGCGACTCAGCCTCGTCGAGTCCGGATCCGGGTTCGTCGAGGAGCAACAGCTTCGGCCCGATGGCCAGGCCCCGAGCCAACTCGACTGTGCGGGCCAGGCCGGTGGGCATGGCATTGGCCTGCTCGTTGGCCATGCCCTCCAGGCCGACCTCGGCCAGCAACCGGTCGGGCGTGGCCACGGCCAGTGCATCCGAGCCGACAAGGGCGACGGCGGCAGTCGGGTCGCCCGGGGCGGACTCCGACCCGCTGTTGCGCCAGAGGGCCTTGCGAAGATGGCTCCACTGCCACCACTTCACCGTTGATTCCAGACCGACCTGGACGTTCTCGCCGGCCGTCAGGGTACCGAACAGTTCGAGGAGCTGGAACGTGCGGGCCAGGCCGAGTCGGGCCCGACGATAGGGCTTCATCATCGTCACGTCGGTGTCGAAAAAATGAACAGCGCCCCGGTCCGGTTCTTGCAGACCGCTGATGACATTGAACAAGGTGGTCTTCCCGGCGCCGTTGGGACCGATGAGGCCGGTCACGGTGCCCGGCGGCACCACCAGACTGACATTGGTGAGAGCGGACACGCCCCCGAAGCGGACACTGACCTGGGATACCGTCAACGCCGGCAGGGCCCCTCCGCTCGGCTCACTCGCCAATCCGGGCTCATCAACCGGCGACACGGGTCTCACCTTCCATCGGAGCGGTCCCGATGCCGGCCAGCGTCCCGCTGTCGC
This sequence comes from Acidimicrobiaceae bacterium, assembly GCA_003133325.1. Taxonomy (GTDB): domain Bacteria; phylum Actinomycetota; class Acidimicrobiia; order Acidimicrobiales; family RAAP-2; genus DASZIT01. The sequence continues at coordinate 8,744 of PKXA01000102.1, forward strand.
CGGCGACAGGCGCTCGCTTGACCCATGGGAGAGGAAGCAGCGTGGACAAGCGATCGATCCCGAGAATGCCGCTGGCCGCCCGGCCTATGAGGATGATCCCGGCCCCGGCCACCAGCCCCAGGCCCGTCGACCAGAACGTGGTCAACATCACATAGGTCACTGCGGCCAGAAATGCCCCACTCACTGTCCGGATACTCCAGACGGTGACGAACAGGACGAAGATGATCCCCGAGAAGAAATCGAAATCGGCGGAGCCGACGGTGCCGTTGACAGTGGCGTAGAGGCCGCCGGCGATTCCGGCCAGGGCGGCAGCGATGGCAAACACCGCCACCTTGGTGACGGCCAGGTTGAGACCCAGTGTGGCATAGGCGGCCGGCGAGTCGCTCATCGCCACCAGACGTCGCCCGAACAGGCTCCGCCGGATGGTCAACACCAGGAGCGCCACCAGAACGAAGAACACGCTCAACAGGAGGAATTCCGACCGATTACCACCGAACGACAACCCCGGCAGGATGATCCTTCCCACGTTGATGCCGCCACCGAACACCCGTGAGTCTTGAAAGAACCCCTGGTCGACCGCGTCGGCGAAGGCAAAGGTGGCCAAGGCGAAGTACAGGGCCCGCAGCCGGAGGGTCGGCAGGGCCACCAATGCTCCCAACACCGCGCAAACCAACGCCGCCGCCACCAATCCGAACAGGGACCCACCGCCGGCCACCTTGCCCATCAGAAAAGCCCCGATCCCCATGAAGGAGAACTGGCACAGGGATACCTGGCCCGAGTAACCGGTGAGCAACACCAGCGACAGACCCACGATGCCGAACGCCATGATCTCGCCGCCCAAATTGAGCAGATTGGTTCCCCTGACCACCACACTGCTCAGAACGACCGAGGCGATCACCGCCAACACGAAGAAAGCAGCCCCGCCCAGCACCGACTCTTTACCACTGGGCATCCGAGGGACCCGGACGGTGCTGAGGCGCCCCACCGCCCGCAGCCTCACCGACGGCAGCATCACCAGCGCGATGAAGAGGAACGCCATGGGCAGCGCCAGGGTGATGTCCGAGTTGAGGCCCTGCGACAGGTGGGGCAACAAGTAGTAGATGATGTAGTCCTCGAGCAAGCCGATGACGATGGCGGCAATGAACGTCACCGGGATGTTCTTCAGGCGCCCGACGATGGCGGCGGCGTAGCCGTTGACCACTAGAAGCGTCATGGCCACGATGCTGATGCCCGTTTGCTCCTGGGTGAGGGCCAGCATCACCCCGGCAAGTGCCGCCATGACGAAACCGAGGATCCAGCCGTACTGGCTCATGGCATCGGGAGAGGCACCCGACATGGCCAGCAGAGCCGGGTCGTCGACCACCGCCCGCAGCCCGACCCCGGTGCGGGTCGAAGAGAAGAGGAACCGAAGGCCGATCACCAGGGCGATGGCGATCCCGATCGTGAGGACCTGTTGGTACTGGAGGTTGATGCTCACCAGCCGGAATGAGCCCGAGACGATGGGATTGAGCTGATACTGGCTCTTCGGCGACCACACGATGGTGGCCACGCCGGTGAGGATGACCAACAGCCCGAGGGTCACCATGATCGGGCGTTCGGCGGTGGCTCCGTGGAGGCGCCGCATCAACACCCTCTCCACCAGCGCCCCGGCGATGGGAGCGCCGACCAACAGGATGATCACCAGCGCGAGCACCGCCGGCACATGATGATTGGCCACCAACTCCCAGTAGCTGAAGGCAGCGATCATTCCCACGGCCCCGTGGGCGAAGTTGAAGACCCCCGCCGTCGTATAGGTGACAACCAGGCCGGTGGCTGCGATGGCAAAACCAGCGCCGAGGATGATGCCAAAAATGGTGTACTGCAGAAAGCTGGTCACCGATCCGGCCTCATAACCTGATTTGCGCTCATGTCATACGAGTCCGTCGTTGTGCCGTTCGATCACGAAGGCGGGGAGTAGTAGCTGTAGTCGCAGCGGTACCCGTGGGTGCTGCCGGTCAGTGCCGGATCGTTGATCCGTTGGAACTGCCCGTTCTGGATCTGGGCCAGCAGGTAACACGTGCCATTGTTTCTTTGTGCCGGATCGGTCGGGGCGATGATGTTGTTGCCGTTGAAGGAGGTCACTTTGGACAGCGCCTGCAGCAGGGACCCCCGGCTCGGGCTCGACCCGGCATTCTGCAAGGCCTGTGCGAAGAGCTCCGCCGACACCCACCCGTAGAGCGTGAACAGGTCAGGTTTGAAACCGGGCGAGGCGACGTTGACCCAGTGGAGGAACGTGCCCACCGCCGGAATCGTCGCCTGATCCTCGCCCAGGTAGAGTGAAGCGTTCTGCTCGAGGTAGTCGCCGTTGGTGGCGGTAGCGCCGCCCGACGACGAGACCAGCGTGGTGCTGTAGGTGGACGCCCCGAGCACCACTTCGGGGTGGAAGTTCTGTTGGTTGAGAGCCTTGATCACCGCCGACGCATAGTTCACCGGCATCTGCTCGATGAAGAGCATCTTCACCCCCTGGTTTCTCATGGCGATGACGTTCTGGGTGAAGTCTGTTTGGGTGATGGGGAAGGTGGAGGAGTAGACCACTTTGTAGCCGATATGTTGCATGGCACCCTTCTCGCCCTGCCACTGAGCCTCGGCCGAGGGCTCATTGGCGATCAGCGAACCCACTGCGGTCACTCCGGTGGGGAACTTCTGTTTGAAGTACTGGAGCGGGCCCAACTCCCATCCGCTGCCCAACGGTACCGGGCTGAAGACGTTGGAGAGTTTGCCGGTGGCTGGGTCGAGGGTGACCGAGACGTCCGGCATGCCGGGATTCTGAGCCAGCACCGTTCCGCCGTAGCTGTCGTTGAGCGAGAAGCTCCCGACCAGCGCAAAATCCTTTTGGGTCGCCGTTTGGGTCAGCGACTTGTTGTTGGCACCGTTGTTGTATCCATCATTGCCGCTGTCGACCATGAGCTTCCGACCGTTGACTCCCCCGGTCGAATTCACATAGTCGGCGTAGGCCTCGGTGCCCACCGCCGCCCCCTTGAAGAGTCCGCCGTCCAATGTCGACACGTTGGCAAGCTGCACCGAGGAGGAGGTGATCCCGGTGTGGTCGTTGAATGCACTCGAAGGAATCTTCGACCCACCGCTTCCCGCGGAGGTGGCCGTCGACGACGTGGAATTGGTCGAACTACAGGCAACCCCTGTCGCACCTACCAGCATGACCGCCCCGACTGCGGCCATGCGCATCTTCCACGATGCAACCATCAAGCACTCCCCCTCGTTTGTGGTCAGATTTCACTCGGATCGCTGCCACCGTCATCCCGGGACATGATCGCCAGTTATGTGACTCTACGTCAGAAGCTCACGAATGTGCCCAGCACTCGCCAGCACTCGGCGATGATGCCTGATCAGCGGGCGGCCCTGGTCCGCATCCCCTCGAGAAACCTCACCGCTCCGATGCTGGTGTGCCGGCACCGGATCGAGGCCAACACGTCGAAGGCGTGCTGGGTGCGGGGAAGCTCTACGTAGACCACGGGAGATTCGGAAACCTCACGCAGGCGGGCGACGAAACTCCTGGCCACCTCCACCGAGACCAGCGTGTCGTTGACCCCCTGGAACACCATCATGGGCGGAGCAGAACTGCTCACCCGGTCCGTCGGGGATGCCTGCACAAAGACCTCACGATTGCTCTCGAACGGCAACTTCATCACATGCCGTTCGAGCATTTCGAGCATGCCCGGACCGAAGGCTCCCGAACCGGCCGGATCACCTGTCATGTCGTAGACCCCGTAATAGGGGATGCAAGCGTCAACCGAGGTGTCGGCGTCCTCGAACCCGGGTTGCCACTCGGGCTCGTTGGGGGTGAGGGCGAGAAGGGAAGACAGGTGCCCCCCCGCCGATCCCCCCGAGACGGCGATGAATTCAGGGTCCCCGCCGTACTCGGCGATGTGGGCCCTCACCCAAGCCACCGCCCGTTTGCAGTCCACTATGTGATCGGGCCAGGTGGCTGTGGGGCTCAACCGATAGTTGATGGCGACGCAGACCCATCCACGCTGGATCAACTCGTGCATCATCGGGATGCCCTGTTGGCGCTTGTCCCCGATGACCCAGCCGCCCCCGTGGATATAGACAAGTACCGGGCCGGGCTTGGGGGGACCCCCACGCGGCTCCAAAATATCGAGCCGGTGGCGGCCGATGCCGTCACCCCAGTAGTCGATGTTCCGGATCCGTCGGATGGCTCTCCATCGGAGGGGCACAGCGATGGCCAACCTCCACCAGTAGTTCCACGCCGGGCTGAAATCAAACCCTTCGACGTCGATGGGGCCCATGGCGGCCCCGGCCAATGCTTCATCGACCAGGCCTTTGGCCCCTCGGGCGATGAATGCCAACCTCACGAGGCCGACCCACGAACCTGCCGTCAGCACCAGACCGGCCCATCCCGGCCAATGACGGAAGGTGCCATAGTGGGCGAACACCAGGGCGATGATCAGATCGACGAGCATCACCTGGATGGGCAATTCATCCGGGATCCATCCCAAGGCGAAACTGATCACGCTCAATGGCTCCCGACGGATCGGGAAGAAGGCGTTGACCGTGAGCACAAGAACGACAATGCTGACAATGAAGAATCCCCAGTACATCGCACCATAAAACACCATCAGGCCACCGGGCGAGCAAATCGCGGGCCGGCCTGGCGGTTTCACGCCCTGCGGGCGCACCAAAAGAACGGATACCCATGGAACGCCTGAGCGGTCTCGACGCAAGTTTTTTGTATCTCGAGAACCCGAATCTCCATATGCACGTCGTCATGACGTCGGTGGTCGACCCGGCCACGGTCCCCGGGGGATACTCGTTCGCCCGGATGAAGGAGCTCATTGCCGAAAGGCTCCCTCTGGCGCCGGTTTTCCAACGCCGCCTGGTCGAGGTCCCGCTTCGTTGGGGCCACCCGGTGTGGGTGGACGACCCCGACTTCGACATCGATTACCACGTTCGCCTGGCTGCGGTACCGAAACCGGGTGGGCTCCGTGAGCTGGCCTCCATTGCCGGAGATATCGCCGGGCGCCAACTCGACAGGTCCAAACCGTTGTGGGAGATGTGGATCATCGAAGGGCTGGCCAACGACCGGGTGGGATTCGTGACCAAAATGCACCACTCCACCGTGGACGGGGTGTCCGGGGCGGAATTGCTGTCCATTCTCTTCGACCTCGAGCCCGACCCGGGGCCGACACCTCCTCCACCGGTGCGCGTGCACGACGATCGGATCCCCTCGAATCTCGAATTGCTCGGAACTGCCACGGTGGACAGGGCCATGCTTCCCTTCAAGCTCACCCGTGACCTGGTGCGCACCGGTACACGGGTGCTCAACGTACGGAAGGTTCGAATCGGATCGGAAGAACGACCGGGACTCGGCAAGGCGGCGCTGCCGTTGTCCGCACCCCGCACGTCGTTCAACGGCTCGCTCTCGAGGCGCCGGACAGTGGCCTTCACCGCCATCGGGCTCGACGACGTCAAGCGGCTGAAGTCGGCGATGGGAACTACCGTGAACGATGTTGTCCTCGCCGTCTGCACAGGGGCGCTCCGGTCCTTTCTCCTCCGGGGCGACGAGTTGCCCACCAAGCCACTGGTGGCCGTGGTCCCGGTGTCGGTCCGGACGACCACCGCCAACGCGCGCGGTTCCAACAAGGTGTCATCGATGTTTGTGCAGCTCCCGTCGCAACTCGACGACCCCCTCGAACGGCTCGAAGCCATCCACCAGGGGACCAAAGGGGCCAAGGAAGAGCACAATGCCCTGGGGGCGGACACCCTCCTCAACTGGGCGGAGCACGCCACCCCGAATCTCTTTGCCAACGCCGCTCGCCTCTACAGCCGGATGCAGCTGGCAGACCGTCATCGGCCCATTGCCAACCTGGTCATCTCCAACGTGCCCGGGCCAGACTTCCCCCTCTACCTGGGCGGTGCCGAACTCGAGTGCGGATTCCCACTCGGTCCGGTGATGGAGGGGATGGGCGTGAACATCACCATTATGAGCTACCGCGGCATCATGTACTGGGGGATCATCTCGTGCCCGGAGAACATGCCCAAGGTGTGGGACCTGGCCGCCGACATCCCGCTGGCGCTGGACGAGCTGCTGAAGGCGGCCAACCTCGAGCCGGCCGTCTACCGGAACAAGGACGCCGCCATCGCGGTGCAGGCGGCCGGCGTAGGAGTCACCAAGTCTGGCCCCGGATAGGGATCCACCAGGACGATTCAGGGAGCCCGAGCCACCACCATGGACGATGCCCCGGTGCATACCGGGACCGGCCGGCCGTAGATCTGGCTCGTCGTCGCATAGGGAACCACCGAGTCGAAGCCGTCCACGATGAATGCGGTGACCCCATCGGGGGCGAGCACGATGTCGGTGGGATGCTGGGTACCGCTCGAGACACCGACAAGTGCCGGCAGGCGAACCGGTGGGGTCGGTGCGGCCAACGGTGTCAACGGCACCGGATTCACCCAGTTGTTGGCGGAGTCGACGACATAGGCCATCGCGCCATTCGGCGCCACGATCAACGAGGCCGGCGCGGCGATGCCGAACTTGTCGAACGACGCCTCTGGCTCAGGCGTACCGGTGGCAACCGAGATAGGGAGCAGTCGCCCTCCGAAGTCTTTGCCACCTTGGCCCACCACGTAGACCGTCGACCCGTCTGCGCTGAAGGCGATGCCATGGGGTGAGTAGACCGAGGACACGGTCAGGCCGGTCGGGATCGGGGCTCCGGCGGTGGCGCGCCCGGTATCCACCGGGATCACCGCCCCCGATACCAAGACGTAGAGCGAGGTGCCTGCCGCATTGAGGGTCATGCCGAACACCGCATGACCCGCACCGAGATCGAGGGGGGTTCCCGCCCTGTCATCGGTCAGGTCGACGGGGACCAAGGTGTTCCCGCTCGAAGCCACCAGGGTGAGACCATCGGGGAATACCACAATGGCGTGGGTGCCTCCGGAACCGGGGATGGGGATGGGGGTCTGGGCCCGTTGCGTCACCAGGTTGATGGGAATCACCAGGTTCTGGGCTGTCTGGGCCGAGGTGACGGTCGGGCTGACCTGTTGCGAGGTCACCACATAGGCCCAGCGTCCGTTGGGCGAGGTGGCGATGGCAAAATCCCCCGGAGCAGGCGTGCCGGTGATCGGAAGCGGGATGTCGGGCTCCACCGTGTTGTCCCTGGCCAGTTCGATCGGGGTCACTGCGTTCGGGCATGCCACATAGCCAACGGCCCCGGTCGGGGCCAACGACGATCCGGGGGCCGGCGGGGGCCGGGGAGAAGAGAACAGGGAACAGCCCCCCAGTGCCACCGAGGCCGCCAGCGCCAGCATGGTGGCGACAGCTGTCGAACGGCTTGTGGAGCGCCGATCGGCCACGGTGTGGTGTCTGATTGGTCCCATGGATGGTCTGACGATAGCGAGCGTTGGAGCCGGCCCTGTACCGACCCCCGTCGGCAGGCTTCGCACGTGACGCCCGGTCAGGTATCCACCGGGAGTCGCATCGTCCCAACCGACAACCACCCGCGGGCACCCGGTGCCAGTCAGACGCCGAGGGTCGACCTCATGGCGGCGAACCGACCCAACACTTCCGTGGTGGTCTCAGTCGGAACGTCCAAGAAATGGATCAGCCCCTCAGGGATCTCATCGAGGAAGCGGCTCCGGTCATTCTCGACCACCCGGTTGAAAGAGTGGCGGCGGCGGGCGTGGGAGAGATACAGCCGACGTTTGGCCCGGGTGATGGCGACATAGGCCAGGCGACGCTCTTCTTCGAGCTCGCCCTCTTCCACGCACCGCCGGTCGGGGAAGACCCCCTCCTCCATCCCGACCACGAACACCACCCCGAACTCCAGTCCCTTGGCCGCATGGATGGTCATCAGCGACAGACGCGATTGATCATCACCGGAGTCATCGGCCTCGGTGATCAACCCGGCCATATCGAGAAGCGACTCGACGGTGGCGTGGTCACCGGCGATTGAGCGCAGTTGGTCGACGCTCTCCTGACGGTACTGACGTTCTTCATCGTCGACGGCAGCGTCGAGCAACTGACGCACAAACTCACCGTCGGCGGTGACCGCGTCGACAGCGCCCAGGGCACCTCCGGCTCCGGCCGCCAGTCGAACCTCATCGAGCAAGCGGGTGAACTGATCAAGACCCTCGCGGGCCAGTTTCGGCAGATCGTCGATCTCCCCTCGACGGGCCAGCGTGTCCCCGAGCGGCAGGGCATTGGTCTGGGCGAAGGCCCGGATCTTCTTGATGCTGGCGTCACCGATGGCTCGGCGGGGAACATTGACGCAGCGCCGGAACGACAGTTCATCTTGGGGGTTGACAGCCAAGCGGAGGTAGGCGATGAGATCCTTGATCTCTTTCCGTTCGAAAAACGACGTCCCTCCCACCGTTCGGCACGGGATGCCCCGGCGCACAATTTCCGCCTCGATCGGTCGGGCCAGAGTTTTCGCCCGGCACAACACGGCGATCTCGCCGGGCCGGACACCCTCTCCCACCAGCGTGGCCACCTCGTCGGCCAGCCACGAGGCCTCGTCCGCCTCGTCGTCAGCCGCCCGCAAGGCGATCAGATTTCCCTCCCCGGCCCGCGTCCACAGGTGCTTGTCGGCTCGGACGACGTTGCGGGAGATCACCGCATTGGCGGCATCCAAAATGGTACCTGTCGAACGAAAGTTCTGTTCGAGAAGAACCGTCGTGGCAGTTGGGAAGGTGCGGGAGAAATTGAGGATGTTGCCAATATCGGCAGCCCGAAATCCGTAGATGGACTGGTCGCCGTCACCGACGCAGCACAGATTGAGATGCTCGGCGGCCAACTGTTCGACGATAACGCTCTGGGCGCGATTGGTGTCCTGGTATTCGTCCACCAGTACCTGGGAAAACCGGGCCTGGTAATGCTCACGGACATCGGCGTGCTCGGTGAGGAGCCGGACCACGTGGACGAGCAGATCGTCGAAGTCGACGCAGTCGGATGCGACCATGCGCTGCTGGTACTCGCGGTAGATGCGGGCGTGAGCGTTGGACCGGGCATCCGAGGACTCGATCGAGAGCTGACGGGGGTCGATGAGCCGGTTCTTGGCCGAGCTGATGCCGACCTTCGCCCCACCCACCGGGATCAGCTTGACGTCGATGTTCAGGTCATCGCAAATGTCACGCAACAGGCGTTTGCAGTCGTCCTCGGACAGAATGGTGAACTGGCGGGTCAGGCCGACCCGATCGGCGTAGGGGCGGAGCATCCTCACGCAGGCGCTGTGAAACGTGGAGACCCACATGTCGCGGGCCACCGGGCCGAGCGAACCGCCCAGGCGCACCTTCATCTCGCGGGCGGCCTTATTGGTAAAGGTGATGGCCAACACCCGATCGGGGGTGACGACACCAGAAGCGATGAGGTAACCGATCCGGCTGGTCAGCACCTTGGTCTTCCCGCTGCCGGCGCCGGCCAGCACCAGCAGCGGCCCCTCCCCGTGCTCGACAGCCTCACGCTGACGTGGATTCAGGCCCTTGGTGAACTGTTCGGGTCGCAATCTTCGCTTCGATCCGGATACAGGGCTGGCCACGGCGGCTCACCCTATCCGGCGGTGGTCACTGCGGTCGTACCGATGCGGGTCGGGGGACGGCCGGCCTCCGTCAGGCCCAGGGCCAGGGCCATGGTGAAACACCCGGCGTGAGCCGCCCCGAGGAACTCCTCGGGGTCACGGCCCTTTCAGGTCTGGAAGCGGGAGCCGAAGGAGTGCTCCGCCTCCACCACGCGACTCTCGACCGCGATCGACCCGTGGCATTGGTCACCGGCACCTCCCAGTGAGCTCTGGCTGACCGCTCTGGCATGGGTGTCCTTCCTTTTGCTTGTTGCGCTCACCGCTTGAATCCGCCAGCTCTTTCGGCTACCGGTGTCTGGGTGGGTCCATCTCAATCGCCCCAGATTCACTGTGATGAAACGGATCGGTCGGCCGGATCCGGTCACGTCCCGTCATTGGGTTAGTATATAAAGCGTCTACTAGAGAAACAAAAGAAAGTGCGAGGGTCCGTGGCACCTTCCGAGGAAACGGTTCTCCTGATGGGGCCCACCCAGCAGCCAATGATGGTCGATGCCCAGCAAACACAAACCGGGACGCGGCCCGATCTAACCTCCCGCAAGCACATTCACGACCTCGTGGTGGGTTTCTACCGCGAGCTGATCATGGACGAGGTACTCGGCCAGATCTTCGAAGAAGTTGCCGAGGTGGACTGGAGTAAGCACATCCCGCTGTTGATCGACTACTGGTGCCGGGTGCTGCTGGGTCACCAGACGTACCAGGGGGCGATTCTCGTCGCTCACCGCCACGTGCACGATCAACTGGCGTTCACCGCTGACCATTTCGACCGGTGGTACAGCTTTTGGGTCACCACCATCGACCAGACCTGGGCGGGCCCGTTAGCAGAAAAGGCCAAATCTCACGCGGCCAAAGTCGGTGGTTCTTTGGCTCGTCAGCTTCCGCGCATTGTCTGGGAACCGACGCAGGGGACTACGTGCCTCATGGCCAAAAGCATGCCCGTCAACGGCTGACGCACATCGCTTCATCCCGGTCGCCTGAGCGGGGGCCCGTCTCGAACCCGCCGTCACTCCATGGTCACCGGATTCGGAAGCAGAGGGCCGACGACCAACCGGACCGGCCTGTACCGTCCGATTGTCGCGCAGGCCCCGACCCGAATTGCACACCTGATTCTGGGTGGATTTGATGACTCGTGGCCCGGGGCGGTCACCTCGTGGTCGAGGATCAGTACTTGGATGCGATCCACCCGCCGCTGACGCTGAGTTGGCAGGCCCCTGGCGCCAGTTGTCGGTTAGTTTCCCCTAGGGGAGAGTACAGATGAAGTGTTCAACATGAAGCCGCGATTGTTGTTGTCGTCCCTGCGCGGCTACCGCCGGCCATGGTTGGGGGCGGATGCTCTGGCCGCACTCACCCTTCTGGCCATCGCCATCCCCGAGCAGTTGGCCACCTCGCGCCTGGCCGGCATGCCGCCGGTGACGGGCCTCTACGCCTTTGTAGCCGGAACCGTGGCGTTTGCATTGCTGGGCTCCAACCCGCAGATGTCGGTGGGCGCCGACTCCACCATCGCCCCGCTGTTCGCTGTCGGTATCGCCGGACTGGCTTCGTCCGGGTCACCCCACTACATCGCTCTGGTAGGCCTGCTGGCGGTGGTCGTCGGCGTCCTGGTGGCCCTGGTCGGACTTCTGCGCTTCGGGTGGATCGCCGAGCTCCTCTCGGCTCCCATCATCGCTGGCTTCCTCGCAGGCGTAGCAGTCATCATCATCATTCACCAGCTTCCCGATCTGCTGGGTCTGCCGACGACGACCGGTTCCGCGTTTCATCGGGTCAGTACCGTCATCGGACACCTCCCCGCCACCAACGGGTGGTCGCTGGGTATCGGCATTGCCGTGTTCGTCGTGGTCGTCGCGGCCGAGCAGATCGACCGGCGGGTTCCTGGCGCGTTGGTGGGACTCATCGGTACCACCGTCCTCGTCGCCGCCCTGGGCCTGCAGACACACGGTGTCGCTGTGCTCGGCGCCGTCGCCCACCGGGCGCCGAGCTTAGGGCTGTCGGGCATGTCGTGGTCCTCCCTCGGGAGCGTGTTTCCTCTCGCCGGGGTGGTCGCGCTGGTGGTGATCACCCAATCGGCTGCGACCACCCGTGCATTTGCCGACCAAGAAGGGTACGAGGTCAACGTGGGCCGTGACTTCCTCGGAGTCGGCGCCGGCAGCGTGCTGGCCGGTCTGGTCGGGTCGTTCCCAGTGGACGCCAGCCCTCCCCGCACCGCCGCGGTGGCTTCGGCTGGGGGGCGGACACAGCTCGCGGGTCTGGGCGCCGCCGCAGCAGTGGTACTGCTGGTGCCCGCGGCCGGGCTGCTCCAGGACGTGCCTCAGGCCGCTTTGGCCGGCGTGCTGATCTACGTCGCGGTCCGTATCTTCCATGTCCGCGTCCTTGCCACAGTGTTTCATTTCGACCTGTGGGAGTTCGGGCTGGCCATGGTCACGCTGCTGACGGTGGCATTGATCGGGGTGGAGCAGGGTATCGGGGTGGCAGTGGGACTCGCGGTGTTGGACCGGACCCGCCTGAGCGCCCGCCCCCAGCTGCATGTGATGGCCCGCATTCCGGGAACTACCAGCTGGGAGCCTCTCGAGGAGGATCACGGGACGGTGGAGTTGCCGGGCGTGCTCGTGGTGCTGTTCGCGACACCGCTGTACTTCGCCAACGCTGTGAACTTCCGATCCCAGATCAACGCGGCGCTGGACCGACACCTCGACGGACCTGGCCTGCTGGTGATGGACGTGGTGGGGATGCACGACATCGACTACACCGGGACCCGCGCGCTACGGGATGTGCTCGACACACTCGATCACCAACACGCCACCTTCGCCATGGCCCGGGTGGGCAACCACTTGCGCGAGAATCTCGCCCGAAGCGGCCTGCTCCCACGGATCGGCACCGACAACCTTTTCCCCAGTGTGGACGAGGCGGTAACCGCCCTTGGCCCCCGGGAAAGCCGACCGTGAGCGCCAACCGTTGGCCGCATGTGCCGCGAGAGGACCGACACCGAACATGCGGGCCCGATGGTCGGTGGCCACGAGACACGGGCGACGAAGCTAGTCGGCGATTCCGGTGCCCTCCGAGACGGGTGCGAGGAAGTGCCTGAGCTTCATGACCATGTCGGCAGGAACGTCTCCGTGGTGGTTAGGCGGGCGAAAGACTTCGGTGTGCCCGTCCACGGTGACCCGGAAGCGGTCCTTGGTCTCGGGGGTGACCTCTCCGAGCGCTTCGAGCAAGGCGAGGACCTGCGGCCACTTGATGTTGTTGCTCAGAGGATGACTGGACAGACGCTCAAGGGTATGGCGCTGCTCGCTATCGAGATGATGTGGCTCGGCGCTCATGGCGACGGTCCTCGTTTCTGGTGGCTTTCACTGTCCGAATATATGGGAGATGGGTGGCCAGTACCTCACAACGATGCACGCACGCCGAAGTGGGTTGGCGGTCCTCGTTCTTCTACCTCCTGCGACGATATCAGGCGATGGAATAGCGGTGGCCGGCCGCCGTCGGGCCAGCCATCTGGGATACTGCCGCTAGCGTTCATGTGAAGTGCAGCGTCGTAAGACCCATGAGGTAGCGAGGAGGGCCGTGGAGTTCAATCTTGCCGATCTCTTCGAGAGCGCGGTTGACCACGCGGGGCCCCAGACGGCGATGGTGTCGGGCGCTCGCAGGCTCAGTTACACCGAGTTGGACCAGCGCGCCAACCGCCTTGCCCACTACCTCGGACGTGCCGGCATCGGCCCCGGCGATCGGGTCGGCCTGCAGCTGGCCAACGGCACCGAGTACATCGAGGGAATGCTCGCATGCTTCAAGATCCGTGCCGTGCCGATCAACGTCAACTACCGCTACGCGGCCGGCGAGCTGCAGTACCTCTACAAGGACGCGGCTCTGTCCGGCCTCATCTTCCACAGCCGGTTCGCCCCGGCGGTGGCCGGTGCCCTCGGTGCCATGCCCGAGACACGTGTATTGCTGGAGGTCTCCGATTCCCGAGGCCCGGATGGCCTGGCTGACGACTATGAGTCGGCGATCGGATCAGCGCCTCCCATCCGCGATTTCCCCCCGCGCCGCGCCGACGACCTCTACTGCGTCTACACCGGGGGAACGACCGGAATGCCCAAGGGCGTGCTCTGGCGCCACGAAGACATCTTCTTCACCGCCATGGGTGGCGGCGACCCCTTCTCGCTGGGGAACCACATCGCCTCTCCCGAGGAGCTGGCCGAACGGGTCCTACATCCCGGTCTCACCGCCCTCGCCATCCCCCCGTTCATGCACGCAGCCGGGCACTGGTTGGCATTCTCCACCATGTTCGGCGGCGGGAAGGTCGTCACGATCGAGGGAGGCGTCTTCGACCCGTCCGAGGTGTGGCGGCTGGTGGAGGCGGAGGAGGTCAACGCGGTGGTGGTCGTCGGAGACGCCATGGCCCGCCCGCTGATCGACCGGCTGGCGGCCGATCCCGGCCGCTACGACCTCTCGTCGCTGATGGCCGTGGGCTCCGGCGGTGCGGTGCTCTCCCCGTCGACCAAGGCGCAGCTGGCGGAGCTTCTGCCCGGACGGGTCGTCGCTGACCTCTACGGGTCCTGCGAGACCGGCCAGATCGGTGGCGAGGCGCCGCCCGAGGATCCCTACGGGCCGCCTCGTCTGCGGGTGGACGAGCGTACCGACGTGCTCGATCCCGATCTCGAGCCGGTGCGGCCCGGTTCCGGTGTGGTCGGGCACCTGGCGAGGGGTGGCCACATCCCGATCGGCTACCTCGGTGACCCGGCAAAGTCGGCGACCACGTTCGTCGAGCACCGGGGGCAGCGCTGGGCACTCCCTGGGGATCTGGCAACGGTGCAGGGCGATGGGACCATCGTCGTGCTCGGCCGCGGCTCGCTGTGCATCAACACCGGAGGGGAGAAGGTCTTCCCCGACGAGGTGGAGGCCGCATTGAAGGGCCACCCCGACGTCGGCGACGCCATCGTGGTCGGCGTGCCCGACGCTCGCCTCGGCGAGCGGGTCGTCACCCTGGTGCAGCCCAGGCCCGGATCCCACATCGATCCGGAGACGGTCCGCCGGCACGCTCATGACCGGCTGTCCGGGTACAAAGTTCCACGAGAAGTCATCGTCGTCGACGAGATGGTCCGTTCGCCGAGTGGCAAGCCGGACTACCCCTGGGCGCGATCGGTCGCCCAATCGGCATCCGGCCACGAGACCGAGGGCTGAAGGGATTCCGATGCAGCGAATGGCCGGGATGGACGCAGCTTTCCTGTACATCGAGACGCCGACCATGCACATGCACGTGGTCGGGGTGCTGGTGCTCGACCCGACCGGAAGCCCAGGTGGATTCGGCATCGACGAGGTGACCCAGGTGATGGCCGACCGGATCCACCTGATCCCACCGCTACGGCGGCGGGTGCTGCCATCGCCCGCCGGCATCGACCACCCCCTGTGGATCGAGGATCCGGCATTCGACCTCGCCGCCCACATCAGGCAGGCGGCAATGGAGGGACCGGTGAGCTGGGCCCGGCTCGAGCAGTTCGTCGGCGAGGTCGCCAGCCGGCCACTCGACCGCACCCGTCCTCTATGGGAGATGTGGGTGGTCGACGCGCTCGAGGACGGCACCGTGGCCCTGGTCACCAAGCTCCACCATTCGCTGATGGACGGCGGGGCCGGAGCCAATCTCATGGCTTCGATCTTCGACCTCTCCGCCGACGCCGGTCCTGTCGAACCGCCTGCCGAGCCGTGGGTCCCTGACATGGTCCCCTCGACGCGCCACCAGGTGGCGAGCTCGGTGTCCTCGCTCGTGGCCCGGCAGAGAGACGTGCCCGGGGCCTTGGCCCACTCCTTCTCCGGCCTGGCCGGCACCACCCGCACCTGGCTGTCCCAGCGGGCCGCGGGGACCAAGACCCCACTGACCGCCCCCCGCACCCGGCTCAACGGCGCGATCACCCCTCGCCGATCGGTGAGCCTCACCCGGGTCGACCTCGACACCGTGCGAGAGGTTCGCCGGGCTTTCGGGACCACTATCAACGACGTGGTATTGGCGGCGTCGGGCACCGCATTGCGCCGCTACCTCGAAGCCCGTGGGCCACTGCCTGCCCGGGACCTCATCGCCGCGGTGCCGGTCAGTGCGCGAGATGAACATGACAAGGCTTTTCGCAATCGAGTCTCCAGCATGATGGTCGACATCCCCCTCCAACCCGACGACCCGGTCGAGCGGTTGCTGGCCGTGCACGCCAACTCGCTCAACTCCAAGGCCCTGCAGTTGGCCTTCGGCACCGATTCGCTCCAAGAGCTCACCGGTTTCGCCGCGCCATCGGTCATGACCACCGGCGCCCGCCTGTACTCACGACTGAAGCTGGCCCGCTATCACCCACCGGTGTTCAATCTGGTCATCTCCAACGTGCCCGGGCCGCCTCTCGACCTCTACTGCGCCGGAGCCAAGGTGACCGGCATCTTCCCCATGGGACCGGTCATGGAGGGCACCGGGGTGAACATAACGGTGCTCAGCGAAGCGGACCACCTGAACCTGGGTATCATGGCCTGCCCCGACCTCGTGCCCGACGTCGGGGAGATCGGCACCGGGTTCGTCGAGGCCGTCGAGGAACTCAGGGTTCTTGCCGGTCGGGTTCACCCGAGGGAGCGGCGGGTGAGGAGGACGGGGCCGGGGACATAGCCGTCTCGCTCAGAGCCTTGTCCGGAGAGACGGCGGCGAGCCGTGTTGCCTGTGGGTGTCTGCCGCGCAGGGACGAGTGGACTGCGGATCCCCTCTGTATCCTCTTCGCGTGACACGCTTTTTGCATACCGCCGACTGGCAGCTCGGCATGACCCGACACTTCCTCGAAGGGGAGGCCCAGGCCCGCTTCACTGCGGCCCGAATCGAGGTCATCGGCGCCATCGGGCAACTCGCTGTAGAGGAGGGGTGCTCATTCGTGGTCGTCGGTGGCGACGTCTTCGAGTCCAACCAGGTAGAACGCCAGGTGATCGTCCGGGCACTGGACACCATGAAGGCCACCAGCTCGGTGACGTTCTGCTTGCTTCCCGGCAACCACGATCCACTCGATGCCGCCTCGGTATTCCGATCCAAGACCTTCCTCGAAAACCGCCCCCCGAACGTGGTCGTTCTCGAGGACAGTGCGCCGGCGACAGTTGCCCCGGGGGTCGACATCGTCGGTGCTCCCTGGCCCACCAAACGCCCACTGAACGACCTCGTTACTCTTGCAGTCGCTAATCTGCCTTGCGACGGCACTCAGCGGATCGTGGTCGGTCACGGCGCCGTTGACACGATGTCGCCCGATCCTACGAACCCGTCCCTCATCTCGGTATCCGACATCGAAGCGGCCATCAGTGCCGGGCGCATCCACTATGTGGCGCTTGGCGACCGGCACTCCACGACTGACGTCGGGTCAACAGGTCGGCTCTGGTACTCGGGAGCACCAGAGCCGACCGACTACGACGAGTCCGACCCGGGCAACGTTCTGTTGGTGGACCTCAGTGAAGAAGCGATCTCGGTCGTACCTCACCGGGTGGCCACCTGGCGGTTCCTGCGCGAGTCCTTCGACCTCACAAATAGAGCGGATTGTGAGCAGGTCCGGTCCTTCCTCGAGGCGATCCCCGACAAGCATCGAACGATCGTGAAGCTGTCGCTCGTCGGCCAGCTGTCCCTCGGCGACATGACGTGGCTGGAGGCTCAGTTGGAGCACGCTGCGGACCTGCTCGGCGCCCTCGAGACCTGGGAACGCCGAAGTGACCTCGTAGTCCTCCCCGACGATGACGAATTCGATGGGTTCGGGCTCACCGGGTTCGCAGCCGGGGCGCTCGATGATCTCCGCAAGACCGGCGAGGGATCCGGCGACGACGCGCTGGTCGCTCGCGATGCGCTCGGTCTCCTCTACCGCCTACTGGCGGGAGCATCATGAGGATCCTTCGGCTCAAGATCTGCAACTTCCGCGGCGTCGGTGAGTGCGAGGTGACGTTCCCGACAGAGGGAGTCACCATCATCGAAGGTCCCAACGAGGTTGGGAAGACCTCGCTGTCCGAGGCGATCGACCTCTTGCTCGCCGAGCGAGACGACTCGACCAAGCGCAGCGTCAGGGCCGTGAAACCCGTCGGCAAGGACGTCGGAGCCGAGGTCGAGGTCGAGATGACCTCGGGCCCTTATCGCTTCATCTACCGGAAGTGTTGGCACCGCCAGAAAGCCACGGAGCTCCAGATCCTCGAGCCTCAGAAGAGCCAGCTGACCGGTCGTGAGGCTCACGACAGGGTGCGAGCGATCCTCGACGAGACGCTCGACTCGGGACTTTGGGAGGCGTTGCGAATCCGGCAGGGTACGCAGCTCGAACAAGCCGTGCTGGCAGGCGGTTCCTTGGGCCGGGCACTCGATCTGGCTGCGGGCGGGGATGCCGCCGGTGAGCGTGAGGACGACCTGTGGTTGCGCATTACGGCCGAGCGGGATCAGTACTGGACCGCCACCGGACAGGAGAAGAGTGACCGGACGGCGCTGAAGGCCAATGTCGCCGGTGCAGCCGCTCGCGTCACCGAAGTCGAGCAGGCCCTTCGGGAGTTGGAAGGCGACGCCGATGAGGTTGATCGTCTACAGAGAGCGGCGAAGGAGCTGTTTGAAAAGCAGGAAGAGCTGAAAGGCCTCGAGGAAGGCCTTGGGGCGCAATTCGCTTCGATTGAGCACCAACGGAATGATGTCGAGCGGCTGAAGGGAGTCAACGACACTGCCCAAGCTCATCGGGATCGCGTGCAGGAGATCTCGAAGAGTCGCACGGATCTGGTAGCACGGGTTGCCGCAGCCGCCAAAGCCGTACTTGAGCATGACTCGAAGGTGGAGGCAGCAGTGCCGGCTCTCGCTGCCGCCGAAGCCCGCCTCAAGGGGGCAAAGGACGCGATCGGGTCCGGAAAGGAGCAGGTGGGTGCCGCCGACGCGGCGGATCGCCTTGCCACTGGCGATGAGAGCTATCGCCGTCACGAGATCGAGCTCGCCCAGTTGTCCGAACGCCTCGAGAGGGTGGAGGAGGCGGTCCGACGCCGAACGGACGCGGAGGGAGATCTCGAAACCAACAAGGTCGACGACGAGTTGGTTCGCCGTATTCAAGAGGCGTACGTCGAGGCGGCCAGGGCGGAGGCCGCGGCGTCCGCCGGCGCCTCGAATATCCATACTCACGCGCTGATGGATCTGACCGTCAGGGTCGGGGGAAAGTCAGTTGCCCTTGCCGCTGGGAAGCAGCACGACCTGGTCGTTACGGACTCGGCCGAGGTCGAGGTTCCCAACGTGGTCAGGGTCGTGGTGACAGCTGGGGCTGAGGCCAAGTCGACGGCGAAACGCGTGATGGCCGCCCAGGCCGAGTTCAAGGCGGCCTGTGATGAGGCCGGCGTTGAGGATGTAGCGGGGGCTCAGGTCGCCGCAGAGGCCCGGAAGGAGGCCCTTCGCGTTGTGGCCCTGGCGGACAAGACCATCAAGCAGGATCTCCGTGATCTGACCACCGACGCCCTGGACCAGAAGGTCAAGAGCCTCGAGACCCGCATCACGACCTATGAGACCGAGCGGCCTTCGGAACCTCCGCTTCCGGCTGACTTTGACGAGGCAAAGCGCATTGCCGCCAAGTGCGACGGCAAGCTTCAGGTTCTACGCGAGGCGTTGGGTCGTCTCGAAATGGACGAGTCAGCTGCGTCGGATTCTCTACAGGATCTTCGGCTCGATGATGCCGGCACCAAGGCCACCCTCGACCAGGCGCGAGCGCTGGAGGAGCGGGAGACACAGGCTCTCGCCGCCGCTCGGAAAGAGGCGTCCGACGACGAGATAGCGGACCAGCTGACCAAGGCGGAGGCCGCTCTCCAGCAATGCAAGGAGGAGCTGCGGAAGGCGGAGGTCGGTCTCGAGGCTGAGGATCCCGGGTCCGTCGAGGTTCGCCTGAACAACGCCCGTGATGTCCTGAAGCGGATCGCTGACAACCTCCATGACCACGACAACAAGGTTCGTGAACTGCGAACCAAGCTGGCCGTCAAAGGCGACGAAGGGCTGGCCCAACAGCTTGACGTGGCGAAGACTGATGTTGGGCAACTCTCCCTGCGCCGAGACCGCATCGAGGCCCGGGCGGTGGCAGCCAAGGTCCTCTATGACACCTTCGCCGCTCGACGGGCCGAGGCGCACCGCCGATACGTCGCCCCATTCCGAGAGCGCATCGAAGGGCTCGGCCGGATTGTGTTCAACCCCTCGCTGGAGGTTGACCTGGACGACGAGCTCCGAATCTCCCGTCGAACGTTGGATGGCGTGACACTTGACTTTGCCGACCTCAGCACGGGGGCGAAGGAACAGCTCGGGATGATCAGTCGTCTTGCCTGCGCGTCCATTGTTTCTGCCGACGGGGGTGCCCCGGTGATCTTCGACGATGCTCTCGGATGGAGCGATCCTCGCAAGCTCGACAGTATGGGAGCGGTCATCCGCACGGCCGGCCAATCGTGCCAGATCATCATCCTGACCTGCACGCCGGGCCGCTATGCAGGCGTCGGTAAGGCGGAGGTCATCAAGCTGCCGGCGTGATGTCACGCCCGGTCGAACAGGGCCTGGACGAACAACTTCCCGAAGTTGACCAATTGGTCTGCCGATCCGAGTACGGACATCTCGTCGGACACAGAAGAACCCTCCCGGCTGGGAGGGCTCTCTTCTGCTACTTCTCTAGTGGCGGGGGCAGGATTTGAACCTGCGACCTTCGGGTTATGAGCCCGACGAGCTACCAGACTGCTCCACCCCGCGTCGCAAAGAAAGAAGATAGCACCTGGGGGACGGGGTCCGACCATCGGGACCGGAGGACTCAGGACAGAACCGGAAATGTCTCCCGGTTACGGCTGGCGAGAAGGCTCAGGCAGGGGCCGTGGTGGTGGTCGTAGCCCCAGGGGCCGTGGTGGTGGTCGTAGCCCCAGGGGCCGTGGTGGTGGTCGTAGCCCCAGGGGCCGTGGTGGTGGTGGTCGTACTCGAGTTCCCCGCCGGTGTCGGCGGAACGGCACCCGTCAACTGCTGAACCTGCTGAAGATTGGTCTCGAGCGTGGTGATGTCGCCCTGGTATGCACCGAGATCGCCGGCGTGGAGATCGGTCTGTGACTGTTGATAGGCGGCTTGGGCATTGGCCAACAACAAACGCACCTCTGGTGACAAGGCGTTGGACGTACCCCCCGGGGTCACAGTTGTCGACACCGGTGCACTGAAGACCTGGGTCAGGGCGTCAGCAAGGGTGGTACCGAGGGCTGCCTGGTTCCCGTAGACGGCGATTATGTACTGGATCTCCGGGATCGCATTTCGGGTCGACTCCACATAGAGAGGTTGAATGTAGAGAAGCGCGTCCGCCACTGGGATCATCAGCACATTCCCAAGCACCACGCTCGACCCGTTTTGGTTGAGCAAACTGATGTCTTTGGATATGTTCGCATTTTGATCGATCTTGGCCGCCACGATCGACGGTCCCTGGACCGGTTGGTCACGTGGCGTCACGAACATTTGGAGTTTGCCGTACTGGCCCGGATCGGACCCGGCGATCATGAAGCCGGACAGAGTTTGAATTTGGCTCTGGCTTGATACCGGCACGAACGCGTCGAGCAAGGTGAACGACTGTTGGACCTGGCCGGACACTCTCAACTCTTGGTACACGGGGGCCATTCGCACCAACTGACCGGTGGAGACCTGCTGGCCCTGTGCGTTGGTGGTCTGGGTGGTCGCCAACGCCTGGGAGGGCGACCCCGATCCCGGCGACGGGGACAACGTCCAGGCATCGGCGGCGCTGTAGAAGTTGGCGGCATTGGTGATGTGGTACTTGCCGTACATCGAGGCCTGGACGGTGAAGATGTCCTCGGGATACCGAATGTGGGCGGTGAGGCCCGAGGGCATCTTGGAAGCCGGCGTGAACATCCCCGGGAACGCCTTTTCGTAGGTCCGGATGATCGGATCCTTCGGATCCATGACATAGAAGGTCATGGCCCCGGTATACGAGTCGATCACCACCTTCACCGAGTTGCGGACGTAGTCGAAGTTCTTCTGCAGGCCACTGCTGGCCGACAATGCGCTGGTATCCCCGTCCTGCGCGTACGGGTAATTGTCGGTGGTGGTGTAGGCGTCTTGGACCCAGTCGATGTGACCACCGATCAGTGCCGGATACGGATCCGCATCGAGACTGAGGAACGGTGCGGCTTTTGCCACCCGGGCCTGCACCCCCCGGTCGAAGATCAACCGCGACTGGTCGGTGAGCTGGCTCGAGATCAACAGGTTGTAGTCGCCGAAGCGGAGAGCGAACATCATCCGATCGAAGACCGACGAGAGTTGCACTCCACCGTTGCCCGAGTAATGCGTCTCCACGTTGGACCCATTGGACAACTGGTAGTCCATTTCGGGTGCCTTGGTGTCAGCCACCACGTACCCGGAGTTGGCCAAGCCGAAATAGACGGACGGCTGGGTGACCACAGGAAACCCATTGTTCGACACCGGGGGAACGTCTTGAACGACAAACGTGGGGTCCCCGTTGCTTGTCTGGGTGTTGGCCGGCGATACCACCATCCCGTACCCATGGGTGAACACCAGATGGGTGTTCACCCATGACGGCGACGGTATGTCCTGGTCATTGACTTCCCGCACACCCACGATCATCGGGGTCGCCGTCCCCGCCACCGGGTAGCGGTCGACCGCCAGGCTGTTGAACTGGTAGTACGAGCGAATGTCCTGAAGCTTGTCGTAGGTGGGCTGGGTCAGCAGGGGGTCCCACAGGCGCACGTTGGCCAGGGTGTCGGCATTGGTGGACAATTGGGCGGCGGTGAGAGTCGACGCGGCCGGATAGTTCACGCTCTTGACGGAGGTGAGATCGAACGCGGCTCGGGTGGCGTTGATATTTCGCTGGATATACGGCCTCTCCAGGGTGTTCTGGGCCGGATTGACCTTCAGGGCCTGCACAATGGCGGGATAGATGGCGCCGGCGGCCAGGGCCACCACGAACCACAACCCCACTCCGATGACGGGAAGGGCCCACCCCTGGCGCCGAATGTTGTAGATCAACAGGAGGAACGCGGCCAGTGATACCAGAATCAGCAGTTCGAATGCCGGGATGCGGGCGTGGACATCGGCATAGTCGGCGCCCTTGTTGTACCCGTTCGACGAGAGGTCGAGCGAGTAGCGGGCCAGGTAGTACCCGACTGCCTTCACGAGAGCGAGCAGGCCCAGGATTACCGAAATATGGGCTTTGACCGCCGGGCGGACCCTGGGTTGCGCCCCCTGCAGGCGGATCCCTCCGTTGAGATAGTGAAAAAGTGCAGTGACCAGGAGGATGACGATCAAGGCCACCAGCGCCCAATGGACGAGGAAGAGCTCGAAGGGAAGTTTGAAGACGTAGTAGCCGACATCGCGGCCGAACTGGGGGTCCTTTACTCCGAACGGCACCCCATTACGGAACAGGATCCAGTTCTGCCACTGGCCCAGCGCCTGAGATCCCACGATGAGTGCCAACACGACGACGAGCCCGATCCTCAACCACCGGACATAGGGCCCGATCACCTCCTGGTACCGCTTGACGAACTCATCCTCGGCGTCGAGTGACGGGCCCTTGGGAGCCAGTCGCTCGGCCACCATAAGACTGGCAAACAGCAGAACGCCGAAGATGACGGCGAACGTCAACATCAGGCCCGCCTTTATGTCGAAGAGGCTCCGCCACACCGGGTGCAGGTGAACCGACGAAAACCACAACGCATCCGTATAGAGGAGTGCGAATGCGTGCAACGAGAGCAGCACGGCCACCACCACGATGATGGCGATGACGACCCCCCGACGCCGGGCGTGGGACGCGGAACGAGTGATTCTGGGAATGCTGGAGGGGGACCGCACGGACGCAGCCTACGTGGCAGAAGGTGCCAGCAGGCAACGACACCCCGGGTGCGCCGGGGGATGGGCATGGCCTGTGGGGAATTCTCCACCGGGCCGTTGTGGTCCGTTGAGCATATTGTCCTCACAATCGGGACACGGCTCGTCCCCTGTGGCAGCAGCGGCTATCCACTCGACCAGGAGGTTCTTCTTGCGCTTCGACCCGGCCAGTGAACCAACCGAGAAGGCCGCCACGACATAGTCACCGGCCAATCTCTCGATGCGCTCACCTTTCCACTCCCTGAAGGCGGACCCCACATGCTCAGCCACTACCGATTCATCCGCTCCATGCAGATGCTCGCCCTCGGAGAGACGTCGGCGGAGTGGGGCCAACACCGTCTCGGCCAAATCGTGAGCGACAGTTGTCATCTCTTCGGTCAGCTGGCCCTGGTTACCCTCTGACCCGACAAAGGATGCGCCGGCCTGGGCGGCCTCCACCAAATGTGGCAGCGCCGCCGTCGAATACGAATCGCTGTGTTCCGGATCGGGGGGGAGGATATCGGCAGACCACTGGAAATGACGCGAGCGCAACCGATCGAGCAAGTCGTTCTGGTCATCTTGCAGGGTGCGTTTCATCCGCCGAGCCAGAGCCTTCACCAGTGGTTCGGTCATCTCGTCCCGGCGGATGGTGAAGGGGTTCCGTTCCTCGGGTGGGGCGTCACCCTCTTCTTCTTCTTCGGCTCCGGCTTCGATCTCGGGGCCGCCGGTCTCGGATGCCTCCGGGGAATCAGGAACATCGGCCGGAACCGGCGTAGCGGGTCCGGTTGGCTCACTGTCAACAGTGGCGACCACTCCAGCGGGATCCTCGACGCCCACATCGGCCTCTTCCCGCGACGCTCTAATTTTGGCAAATAGTGCGTCAACCGACGGCGTGGGGTCCGGAAAGTCCACTTCGGCTGCGTCGCCGATCTCCCCGTAGGCACCGACGTCATCAACCGGTGTGGGAGACAGATCGGTCTGGTCGGTCTGATCATGCAGTGCATCCGTTGCCTGCCCGTGGTCCTCGTCGGCATCGGGCTGGGCGTCGGGTGTCCGGTCGGCCACCGGCGCTTCGGCAACCAGGGCCTCCTCGGCCAACAACGAAGCCGCCAATTCCTCCGGGGTACCTTCGTCGGGCCGGGCAACCGCGGCGCGGCCGGCTGCCTCCGCGGCCAGACGCGCCTCGTCTTCCGCCCGAAACAGGTCGTCAGCAATGGTGTCGATGGAACGACGCACACTGCGGACGGTAGAGGCCAGGTTTTCCCGACCGGCCCGCAACTGCTCGATCTGGGCGTGGAGCACTTTGCGACGCTTGGATAGATCGGCGAGCACCCGCGCCCGGAGACCCTGCGCCTCATTGATCATGTCGTGGCACTCGGACCGGGCCTGGGCGATCATCGCCTCCACCTCGGTCCGGGCCGCCTCCAACCCGGCCGCCGCATCCTCTTGCGCCCGGAGCCGGCACTCGGCAGCGGCAGCCTCCGCCTCCGCCGCACGATCAGAAAGCTGCGCCGAGACGCTGTCTTCGGTGTCCGCAATCTCTTGACGGGCGTCGGTCAGCAACCGGTCGGCCTCGGCTTCCGCCTTGGCCAGCATCTCGTTCGACGCCTCGTGTGCACTGTGCAGGACCCGTGCCGTCTCCTGGCCCAGAGCCGCCGTCAATGTCTCTTCAGTGACGACCGGATGAGCCACCCGACGCTCGGCTTCTTCGAGCTCCCGCCTGAACTCGTGCTCTCGATCGGCAAGTGCCCTCAGGCCTTTGGCGATGGATTCGAGGTAGGTCCGTACTTCGTCGGGTGCGAATCCTCGCCGGGTGGTGGCGAAGGTGTGCCGCGCCACTTCGTCGGGAGCCAAACGAGATGAGGACGAAATTGTCATCCAGTGGTCCTCGGTCATGAGGGAGAGCCTACGACGAGCGGTAGGTCAAACCGGCCACCCTCAAGCCGGTGTCGAAGTTGTCGATGTGGAATTCGTCGGAACGGGAGGAACGACCCCTCCGTGGGCGGCCAGGACGGCCAGGGCCTGATCGAGGGTGGAGACCGGGTAGATCTGCAGCCCCTTCCTCTGCTTGGACTTCGCAGCCTTGTACTCCTGGGGGGGTACCAGAAAGATGGTGGCACCGGCATTCTCGACGGCAACCGTCTTCTGGGGCACGCCACCGACGTCGCCGACGTTGCCCTGATCGTCGATGGTACCGGTGGCTGCCACCGTCTTTCCCCCGGTCAGCGAGCCACCGGTCAGCGCGTCGATCACCCCGAGCGTTA
Source organism: Acidimicrobiaceae bacterium (assembly GCA_003133325.1). Lineage (GTDB taxonomy): Bacteria > Actinomycetota > Acidimicrobiia > Acidimicrobiales > RAAP-2 > DASZIT01. Next base: position 34,423 of record PKXA01000102.1, read on the forward strand.
TCGCCAGCCCGGCCGATGGGCCTCCGATATTTGCGACATCGATAGTGACCGGGAAGGGATAGGTGTAGTTGACCTGATTGCCCACCTGCACTCCGAGGTCCTCGGTCTGCATCACTCCCCCACCGGTATCGATGACCGTGTCCTTCAACGTCAGCGTCACCGGCTTCGGGGTGCTGCTCGCGTTGCTCCCCTGGCCGAGCACGGAAAGGGTGATGCTCTGACCCGAGTGATGGGGTCGGAGAGTTGTCACCAGACTCGCGGCAGTCGGTGTCGAGGTGCCGTCCACCGCGGAGATGACATCGCCCACGTTGAGCACCCCGTAGGCAGGAGCCTTCGGATAGGTGGCTGACACCACCGCTCCGCCGGGCTGTGCCGTGACCGGATACCCCAGCCGCCGGAGTGCGGCCGTCTTCGCCGCCGATTCCGCCTGGGACATCTCCAGATCACCCTGAGCGGTGTACTCGGAAGGAGGGGTCCCCCCGGTGATCGATTCCAGCGGGTCGAGCTCGGTATTCCCTTGGAACCTGAAATACAGATAGGACAGCGCCGACACTCTGCCAACCTCGACATCGGTCAACAACACCGAGTGGGTGACCGGGTGGCCCTTGTCCGCCGGGACCCTGATGAACTGCTGGACCGGCTGTGCCACTCCGGGCTGCACCGCGTAGTAGTTGAGGTTTACCCTGGACGCCAATGCGATCACCATGGCGGCGACGATGAGCGTGATCCACGGCCACCACCGGCGGGGTCGGGGTCGGGACGGTGCTCCCGACGGAGTCGACCCGGTGTCGGACATGGGCGAGGAGAGGGTTTCTTCGGTCATAGTGGTGCGGTGATCACTCCCAAATCGTCCGGCGGGTCGATTCCCAGCGGTCGCTCGCCAGGTACTCAGGCCCCACAGCCTGCCACGGAACCGATGAGTGGGCCGGTCACCGAGCGACGGCGTTTGGTGGCGCTGGCCGGCCATGTCGGGAATGAGCACACCGCACGGGCGGGACTCGATGATCCGTCACCGGTGGTGCGGGTCACCGCACTCGGGGCCCTCGATCGACTGGGCACCCTGAAGAAAGCCGACCTGGTGGCGACGCTGGCCGATCCCGACCCCTCGCCGCGTCGACGGGCCTGCGAACTGGCTGCCGCCCGACCGGACGTGGATGTCTCGTCCTGCCTCGACGATGGCGACTCGTCGGTCGTCGAGATGGCGGCATGGGCCCTGGGGGAGCAGGGATCTCCAACATGCGTTCCCGCCTTGGCGGCGCTGGCGTCCATGGGGTCGGGTCACCGCGACCCACTCTGCCGCGAAGCCGCGGTCGCCGCTCTGGGCGCCATCGGCGATCCTGCCGGGCTTCCCGCCGTGCTTGCCGCGTTGGACGACAAGCCGGCGATCCGGCGTCGGGCCGCGGTGGCCCTCGCCGCGTTCGACGGGCCGGACACCGAGGCCGCCCTCCGCCGATGTCTCGAGGACCGCGACTGGCAGGTGCGTCAGGTCGCAGAAGACCTGCTGGACGTGACCTGAACCGAAAGGCGTCCTCAGGAATCTGCGTCGGTGAACATGTGGCGCAAGCGGTCGAACGAGTCGAGACACATGCCTGCTCCTTGCACCACGCACTCGAGCGGCGTCGGAACCAGATGGACCGGCACCTCGGTCTCGTCGGCCAGACGGTTGGCCAGCCCACGGAGCATGGCTCCTCCGCCCACCAGGTAGATTCCCTGGAAGATGATGTCTTGGGCCAGTTCGGGCGGGGCATCTCCCAGACAATCGACCACGGTGGCCACAATCAGGTCCACTTGCTCACGGAGCGCGTAGCGGATCTCCTCGGGCGATAGCACCACTATCTTCGGCAGCCCGGTAGCGACCTCGCGCCCACGGACCTCGGCTTTCACTTCGTTGTTGTAGGGAAGCGCCGATCCGATGGCCAACTTCAGTTCCTCGGCGGTCCGTTCGCCGATGGCCACGTCGTACTCGCGTCGCACGTACTGCTGAATGGCGGCATCGAGGTCGAAGCCGCCACAGCGAATAGCGCGGGAGGTGACCAGCCCTCCCAGCGAAATGACCGCCGTCTCAGAGGTACCACCCCCGACGTCGACCACCATGTTGCCCATGGGCTCATGGGTGGCGAGCCCGGCCCCGATAGCCGCCGCCATCGGCTGCTCGATGAGATAGACCGACGAGGCTCCCGCATGACGGGCAGCCATTTTGACAGCTCGCCGCTCGACCGACGTGATGGCCGACGGAACGCAAATCAGCACCCGCGGCCGGCTGAACTTTGTCACCCCGGCCCGCCGCAACAACAGTCTGATCATCCGCTCGGTGATGTCGAAATCGGTAATGGCGCCTTCGCGCAGTGGACGGACAGCGACGATGTAGCCCGGAGTGCGCCCGATCATGTGCCACGCTTCATTGCCGACGGCCAGGACGTCACGTGTCTTGGTGTTGAGGGCGATGACCGTCGGTTGGTTCAACACAATGCCTTTGCCTTTGGCGTAGACGAGGGTGTTGGCCGTGCCGAGGTCGATAGCGAGGTCGCGAGCCACTGGGCCATCGTAGGGCCAGCTGTTCATCCGGCGGATGAGTTGACCTGGCCGGCCCTTCTCCGAGCGTGGGTGACCTCCCAATCCCCGATCTCGTCACTAGTCTCATGTCGGTGAGTGGAGACACCCCCGAGGGCACAGATTTCGATTCGGAGAGCCCCGACCACGGTGATGGAACCCCAGACCCCATTCGGGGCTGGATCTCTCCCGATGACCGCCTGTGGAGACACCCCTCGGAATCGATGTCGTCCAAGCATGCTTCGTTGGCACGGCTCGGTGGGGTTGATCCGGATCGAAGTCGCCCGAGCCCGTGGATCGTGGGGGGAGCGGCCGCCTGTGTCGCGGGCGCCCTGCTCGCCTCGGGCCTGGTGATGGCCACTTCGGGAGCCTCACCGGATGGTGGGGCTCCGTCTCGTGCGACCGCGACATCGAGCCTGGCGGAGTTGCCCACCCCGCCTACGACCGAGCCGGGGACAGCACAACTGTCGAGTGGGACCGAGATGGCCCAGGTGGTGGCGACAGCGCGACCGTCATTGGTGGCCCTGACCGTGACTCGTCCTTCCGGAGTGTCGGTGGCCACCGGCGTGATCGCCGAGTCGGGCGGCATCATCGCCACGACCGCCGCCGCCGTCGCCGGTGCGGGTGCTATCTCGTTCGACGAATCGAACGGCACCCGAACCCCCGCCCAATTGGTCGGGAGTGATCCGATTTCGGGAATCGCGGTGGTGCGAGTGCCGTCTGATCTACCGGTGGCCGACTTCGACACCAGTGATCCGATACCGGGAACCATGACGATGGCGATGGCCCTTCATTCCGGTTCCGGTAGTGCCTCTGCCCCTCATTCGTCGGTGTATGCCGGCCCGGTGCGGTCGTCGGGTACCGAGGTCGGGGTCGCCGGCCCCGCATCCCGTTTCGCGGTCACCACGGTAGACCTACCCCTGTCGGCCCAAGACAGCGCCTGCGCATTGCTCAGCGGCACCGGGCAGATCTCGGGAATCCTCGACACCAGACAGACGCAAGGTGATGCCACCACCGGCGTGTTCCTTCCGGCTGAACTGATTCTGGGGGTCACCCGTCAGCTGGTGGCAGCCGGGACCGTCGAGCACGGATGGCTGGGCGTCGAGGCCAGCGACATCAACGGGGCCACGGGCGCCACGCTTTCCACGGTGACAGGTGGATCCAGCACTCCCAACGGTGCCACCCTCGATGCGATCGACCCAGAAGGGGCGGCGGCCCTGGCCGGCCTGCAGATCGGTGACGTCATCGTGGCCGTCAACGGAGAGGCGGTGCACTCGATGGCCGAACTGCGCACCCGCCTGTACGCCGACCTACCGGGAACCACAGTGGTCCTGGCCATCGAGCGCTCAGGATCGCCGGGGAACACCAGTGTGGTGTTGGCCGCAGGTGGAAGTGATGCATCGGACGGCGATTCGTCGCCGTAGCATGCAGGCATGCCACCGCCTGAATCCGGGGACGCGGGAAACCCGTTCCAATCTCTGCTCGGCGACCTGATGAAGATGTTGGGTAGCAACGCTCCCGACCAATGGGAAATGACCCGGTCGTTTGGCGTGAACGTCGCCACGGGTGGCACCCCCGAATCGAATGTGGAACCGATCGAACGGATTCGACTCGAGGAGTTGGCCCGGGTGGCTGAGCTGCACGTGATCGAGGCCACCGGCATGCCCGTCTCCTCCGATGGCCGCCGCCTCTCCTATCTGCCCGTGGGCCGTGGCGATTGGACCCTCCGGGCCCTCGACGCCTGGAAGCCGGTGCTCTCCGCCATGGCCCCGACCACCCCTTCCGCGGGGACCCCGGGGGCCCAGGACATCGATGGGCCGAACGGGGACGACCCCCTCGGTGGGTTGGGCGATCTATTGGGTCAGTGGGCGGTCGTCATCGGACCCATGTTCTTCGGGTTGCAACTGGGATCAGTGGTCGGTCACCTGTCCCATAGGGCCCTCGGTCAATACGCATTGGCCCTCCCGTGGGCCCCGTCTGACGAACTGCTGATCGTGACGACCAACGTCAGCTCGTTCGCCGACGATTGGAGCATCCCCACCGATGAAGCGCTGTTGTGGGTGTGCGCTCGTGAACTGGCGTCCCACGCGGTGTTGTCGAGACCCTGCGTCCGGGCCCGGATGGAAGAGTTGCTCCAGGCTCTGGCGGTTTCGGCGGGTGCCACCCAACAGGGCCTGACACAACGGTTGGGGGGATTGGGCGATCCCAACGGTGAGCCCGGGATGAACCTCGAGTCCATGCAAGATCTCTTCGGCGACCCCGAGGCCCTCCTTGGTGGTCTGCTCACCCCCGAGTTCAAACGGTCTTCGGATCAGCTCACCTCACTGGCGGTGGTAATCGACGCCTACGCCGATCACGTGGCGGATCAGGTGGGGCGAAAGTTGGTGGGTTCCCACACCCAACTCGCAGAGGCCTGGTATCGACGTCGGATCGAGCGGGGTAAGGGTGAGGAAGCTGCCGGGGCGCTGTTCGGGCTCGACCTCGAGCAAGCCCAGGTCGACCGCGGCCGCGCCTTCATCGCCGGTGTGGTGGAACGGGCGGGCGACGAGGCACTGGCCCGACTATGGTCATCCACCCGTCATCTTCCGACTCCACCCGAAGTGGATGCCCCCGGGTTGTGGTTGGAGCGGATCAGCCTGCCGGAGCCCGACGGTCCGGACCAAGCTACCGAGACGTAAACGGCGGAGTTATCCGTCAGTCGGGGACGGTGCTCCAGCCTCAGCCTCAGCCTCAGCCTCGACCGGGGCCGGGGTTTCCTCGGGCACACCGAGATCCCACTCGAGGGTGATGTTCTCTCGCTCAGCGTCGCGGATGACCCGCTCCCGGTTACGTCGGTACTGCGGATCGTGCGGAGGCAGCAACACCAGCCGGGCCATCGTCCGATGGCGGAACGACTCGATGAGATCGGCATCACCGAAGTCGGACTGGACTTCCCAATGCGGCGCCACCGGGCCGAGATACACGACCCGCACATGGCCGACCGGCGGTTGAGGCTCTTCGCCCTCTTCCGGGACGGTCTGTTCGTCGGTGACCGGGGTCATGTGGTGGTACCTCCTGGGATGATGGCGGGGGCCAGCCTACCCGCCACTTGGGCGGGCTCCGAGCGTGACGTTGATCGTCATGCGGGTGGCGCCCCGATAGATCCCCACGGTGACGTGGTCGCCAGGCTTCAGCGGATGGATGGCCGCAGTCAGATTGTCAGCGGTTTGGATGGCTGCTCCGTTGAAGGAAACGATCACATCGTTGTTCTGCAGGCCGGCAGTGTCTGCGGGACTTCCCGACTGCACCGATAGCACCAGGGCACCCGACGCTGGTGTCAGGTGGTCTAATTGTTGAAGCGTCGGGGTGACCGTGCCGACCGAAACACCCATGAACGCGGCGTTGGCCACCGGTGTCGGCTGAGGACTGGCATTCCCGGCACCACCCGGACCCCCACGCCGCAACTCGGCGAGCCGGGGCTTCACCAGGTCGATGGGGATGGCGAAACCGATGTTCTGGGCCGGGGCATTGCCTGAACTGCTGGAGGCCACTGCGGTGTTCATCCCGATCACCTGGGCCTGGGCATTGACCAGAGGGCCGCCTGAGTTCCCCGGGTTGATGGCTGCGTCGGTCTGGAGCAGTCCGGTGAGGGTCTCGGTCTGCCCACTGTCGTTCTGCGCGGACAGCGAGCGGTTGATGGCAGACACAATCCCTTGGGTGACCGACGGCCCTCCGGCCAACGCCAAGGCGTTGCCAATGGCCAGCACCGAGTCACCCACCTGGCTCTGCGAAGAGTTGCCCAGCGTGACGGTGGGAAGGTTGGAGGCATTGTCGATCTGCACCAATGCCAGGTCATTGCCGGGGTCGGTCCCGACCACGTGGGCGGTGAGCGCCTTGGTCTGCCCGAAGAGAGTGACCGTGACGGTGGTGGCCCCGGCGACAACATGATCGTTGGTCAGGACCTCCCCCTGGGGGGTGAGGATCATGCCGGTGCCGGCGGCCTGCACAAAATCACCGCCGGAGGAGCTCCCGGTCTGGACGGACTCGCTGTCGATGGAGACCACAGCAGGTTCCACAACCGCCAGAATCCCCTGGATGTCCTTGGGCTGGGCCAGGACACTGGCATTCGGGAAGTACTCCTTGATGATGGTCTGTTGGCTGCCGACTCCGACAATGGCTCCAACCATCGATCCCACCGTGGCGGCGAGCACCGCCACCACGATGACCACCACGAGCCAATTGCCGCGGGTCAGGGTATGGCGAACCACCTGGGGCGCCGGGACCGGTTGGGCGTACCCGTACGGGTATCCCGCACCCGGAGGCCTGTAGCCACCGTAGGAGGGATAACCCGGCCCACCCGGAGGCGGCCCGTACGGGGGGTAATTGCCCGGATACACGGGGACGGCGTTCCCGTACATATTGAGGTTGGGAGAAGCCTCCGGGGCGGGTGGTGGTTGTACGGCCGGTGAACCGGGTACAGCCGGTGGCATCGAAGGTACACTCTGTGGCGAGGAATCATTCACCCCGGGATCGTGAGCGGAGCCCGGCGGGGGCGGGTTTGCCTGCCCACTTTCGGCTCCTTTATAAGAAGGATCCGGCCCCCGATAAGAAAATTGTGAGGATTCCATCAACAAAGGCTCATTTCGCGCCGTAGAACAAGCAGAGATGGGACAATAGTCGTGTACTGATGGCGGCGGCGGATCGGGTCAAACGGACCGCTGCCAGTCATCACCTTGGATCGGAGAACAAGCACATGGATGCGAATTGGATGAGCGAAGGCAAGTGCCGGGATCTCTCCCCCACTGCCTTCTTCCCCAGCGACGGGATCGGGGTGCAAGCCGCCCAGCGCATCTGTGCTGAGTGCCCGGTCGCCGACGCCTGCCTTCAGTATGCCTTGGACGAGCGCGTCGACCACGGCGTATGGGGCGGCAAGTCCGAGCGCGAAAGGCGGCGGATACTTCGCCGCCGACGGTTGAGCCACACAGCCGTGAGGGTCTGAGCCAACCCGCACTCTTCAGTGTACCGGTACCCATAGTGCTCACCGAGTGCGTCATCAACATCAGCGAGGGTCGCGACGTGGATGTGATCAGGGACATTGCTGATCAGGCTGGGGCCACTCTCTTGGATGTTCACACCGACCCTGAGCACCACCGTTCGGTCCTGACTCTCGGTGGGCAAACGGACAGTATCGAAGAGGCGGCCCGATCCGTGATCTCGACTGCGGTGCGGCGCATCGACCTTGGTGACCACCAGGGAGTGCATCCCCGGATGGGAGTTGTCGACGTGGTCCCCTTCGTCCCGTTGGGTCCCACCGGGCGAATCGACACCGCCATCGATGCCCGGAACCGGCTGGCGGCCTGGGCCGGATCCGACCTCGGATTGCCGTGCTTTCTCTACGGGCCCGAGCGATCACTGCCCGATGTGCGCCGGGAGGCATTTCGGACTCTCGATCCCGACACCGGCCCGTCCACCCCGCACCCAACTGCCGGGGCAACCGCGGTGGGAGCCAGGCCTCTGCTGGTGGCCTACAACATCTGGATCACCGTGAGCGAGGGTTCAGAGTTCGATACTGCCGCGGCGGTGGGGCTGGCCCGAGGCATTGCCTCCTCCATCCGCAGTCCAACCGTGCGGAGCCTGGGTCTGGCCGTGGGTCCCGGTGCCCAGGTCAGCTGCAATCTCATCGAGCCGCACGCGACGGATGTGGCCACGCTTTTTGACACCGTCTCCCACCTCGTCGATGAGGCCGGCGGCGACGTCGAACGCGCCGAGTTGGTGGGTCTGGTACCACGAGAACTCCTCACCGGTGTGCCATCTCACCGATGGGCAGAACTCGATCTCAGCGAAGAGAAGACGATCGAGGGCCGACTGGCATCAGTCGGTGTCCCGGTCGGCTGGTAGCTGTCAATCAGGATGCGTTGGCGACGGTCCGTCGCTGCATGGCCCGCTGCCGTCGGAGGCGGCGGCGCTCACGCTCGGAGAGCCCTCCCCAGATCCCGAATTTCTCCCCGTTGGCCAGTGCATACTCGAGGCAGTCCTCGCGGACCACACAACCCCGGCACACCTCCTTGGCTTCGCGGGTAGAGGCGCCGCGCTCGGGAAAGAACAGGTCGGGATCGACCCCCATGCAGTTGGCCCTGGTCTGCCAATTGCGCTCTTGACGTCCGTACAACAAGGACACCACGTCCATCGGTGCGCCTCCCTCACCACTTATGTGCTCGGCCCGTCCTGCGAGCCTCATAGCACGTATGTAACTACAATAGTGTCATCTTCTCCCATGCCAGGGAGAAACGCAAGGTGCAACTCGGTTATTTCCCTTGGCTCGGCCTGTGGGGTCCGGGAGTTCGACACCCCCGGCATCAGCCGGCGCGGCGCCCCCGGCTTCGGACATTTGTCTTGTGGCGAAGAAAATCGACCAGCACGTAGTCACCGAGTTCATCCGGTGACGTCGAGAAGGTCCGACCCCGATTGATACGGGCCAGTTGTTCGATGAATCCCCTGAGCGCCCGATCGGGATCGAGGAGGAACGTGTTGATGGTGATCTTCGATCTGGTGCAGCGCATGACCTCGGCCAAGGTCACCTCGAGGGTTTCGGCGATGGGCGGATAGTTGAAGAACACGTCATATCCGACTCCCCGTGCGTCGGGGACGATATGAGCCGTCGGCTCGCCGTCCGTCACCAGAATGATCTGTTTGGTCCCCGGTTGGTGGGCCAACATCTTGCGAGCCAGAATCAGGCCATGCTGCAGGTTGGTGCCGTACACGTAGTCCCAACTGACGGTGGGAAGATCTTCGGGCTCGATCACCCGAGCCACCTCGGAGAAACCGACCAGCCCCAAATAGTCGCGCGGGAAGCGAGTGGTGATCAGCGTGTGGAGGGCGAGCGCCATCTTTTTCGCCGGAACGAAATTGTCGCGCATGGGCATGGACAACGACAGGTCGAGCAACAAGACGGTGGCCGTGCGGGACAGCGCTTCGGTCTCGATCACCTCGAAGTCATCCGGGGTGAGTCTCACCGGCACCCCTTGGCCCGAGCGCCGCACCGCATTGTGCACCGTCCGGGAGAGATCGAGATTGAACGGGTCCCCGAATTGGTAGGGCTTGGTGGTCTCCTCGCGGTCATGGCCCGTCCCACTCCACGTGGTGCGATGGTTGCCGACCCGATCCTTGGTCAATTGGCCGAACAGATCGGCCAGGGCCTGCTGCCCGATCCGGCGCATCCCTGCCGGGGTCAGCTCGTAGCGACCCTCCCGCTGGTCGATGAGCCCGGCATCGGCCAACTGTTTGGCCAGCTTGGCCAGTCGATCCATGGAACGGGCGGCGTCCTCCCCCAGGTGTTTGGCCACCTTGTCGAGATCCACCTCGGACAGAGATGCAGGGGAGTTGGCTGACCGCAGGAACGCCTCGAGCTCGTTGAGCTCTTTCAACCGCGAAGCCGCGTCGGTGGCGTCCCCCATGCCGAGCGGTTGGTCACCACTGAATTGGTATCGTTGCTCCCAACCAGCGTCAGGGAAGGCTCGCTGTAGATTTCCGGCCAGGCGATCCACCTGCCAGCGAAGATCCAGATCCTCCAGCAGTGACTCCGCCAGTCCTTGGAGTTGCGCCCGCTGCTCGGGCGACATGGAGTTCCACATGGCCTGTGCCGCAGCCATGCGGGCGGCAAGCTGCTCCAGTAGCTCATCGAGGTCGGCGGGATCCCCGGGGAACAGATCGCCGTACTGCTCGAGGAAGGACTCGAAGGTCGGGTCGACAGGTTCACCCGCCTCCCGTTGTTCGAGCATCCGATTGAGGGCATCGAAGGCGTCGCGCATCCGGGCCAGCTGTTCGGGGTCGGGATTGGTGAACGCCTCGGACATCTGTTCGAAGTAGGTGCGAGCCACCTCTTCGCGAAGTCGCTCCATCAGCTCTTCGAAGTGCTGGCGCGCCTCCGAGGAAATGAATCCGTACCGTTGGAGCCCGCGCACGGTGCCGGCCAGATCCGGCGGCAGCAGATCAAGTGCCATGCGCCGTTCGGTGGCGACTTCGTCGGTGACCTCTTGCCTGCGCTGGTCGCCCGATTGGCGGGCATCCGTCTCGAGCTGGTCGATTCCGGCCCGTTCCTCGGCCAGCACCTCTTCGAGCTCGGCCGCCACCTCGCTGTACGCGCCGCCCAAATCCCCACGATCGAGCTGATCCTCCCGCTCGAGCCGAAGTTGATCCAGCAGGTCGCGCAGGCCCTGAACTTCCTCGCCCTCGGGAGTTCTCCAGCCACGATTGAGCATCCGTTGCATGGCTTCGTGGAGATCACCATTGGCCAGCAGGTCGTCGGTCAGCTGGGCCAGCACCGCGTCGGCATCGTCGATCTCGGAGTTCTGGGTTCCGTCCCAGCGCCGATAATCGAAGCGCCAGGTCATCCCCGGCCCCGATACGTGGCCCGAGCGCCGGCTGCCTCTTTGTTGAGACGCTTGGTGAGATGCAGGCCCTCCAGGAGGAACTCGACGGCACTGGCCACCACCCCGGGATCCTCCGATCCGCCGGCCAGGGCCAGCACCGGTCCGGACAACACCGGGAGCCGGGTCAGGGTCTCGGCGTAGACCGATGCCGGAAGATCATCGCCGGCGTGGACAACCGTCTCTTCGGTGAACGCCGCCACCACGGCGTGCGGGTCATCGAGGATCACTCGGCGGCGAAAGACCGACAGCACAGCGGCGGCCAGCAGCTGGGATACCAGGAGCTCCTCCCGGCCCTCCTCCAGGGTCTCCACTTCGACCTTCCCCAGGGTGGATGAGACAAGGGACGCCAGGTCCGAGACCCGGGGTACGGCTCCGGCCTCACCGTTTCGAAGGGCCCGGCGGGTGGCGTTGGCGGCCAACGTCTCGTAGTTGGCAATTGTCAACCGGACGGAGACCCCCGACCTCTGATTGAGGTGTGGGCTCTCCCGGGCGAGCTGGCTCATGGCCGCTATGACCTCGGCCATGAAGTCGGGCATCTCCAACCGGGGAAGACTAGGGCCGGCGTCCGTGCCATTGTCCCGAGCGCCCTCAGTTGTCCCGGGAAGATGAGCTTCCACCTGGGCAATGCGTAGTTCGGTCTCCGCGTCCAGGGGATAGTGGGTACGGATCTGGGCCCCGAAGCGGTCCTTCAGGGGGGTGATGATCCTCCCGCGGTTGGTGTAGTCCTCAGGGTTGGCGGTGGCGAGGAGAACAATGTCGAGGGGCAGGCGCACCCGATGGCCGCGGATCTGGACATCGCGCTCCTCCAACACGTTGAGGAGACCCACTTGAATCCGCTCGGCCAGGTCGGGGAGCTCATTGACGGCGAAGATGCCTCGATTGAGCCGAGGCACCAAGCCGTAGTGGATGGTCAACTCGTCAGACAGGTACCGGCCCTCAGCCACCCGGATGGGGTCGACTTCCCCGATGAGGTCAGCGATGGAGGTATCCGGAGTGGCCAGCTTCTCGCCATAACGCTCACTCCGGTGTATCCACGAGACCGGCGTGTGATCGCCCGACTCGGCTACCAGATCCTTGGCGAACCGGGAGATGGGGCGGTACGGGTCGTCATTGATCTCGGAATGGGCCACGATCGGCAGCCATTCGTCGAGGAGCCCGACGAGCGACCGGATGAGCCGTGTCTTCGCCTGACCACGCTCGCCGAGCAGAATCACGTCGTGCCCTGCCATCACCGCGTTCTCGAGCTGGGGCAGCACGGTGTCGTCGAAACCGAGCACGCCGGTCACCAGAGGCTGACCGCTGGCAATTCGGGCTGCAGCGTTGCGGCGCATTTCCACCGCCACCGGAATCGACCGCCATCCCACCTCCCGAAGGCGGCCCAGGGTGGTGATGTCCGGAGGAGGTGTTGTCCGGTCCTCGGGATCAGGGGTGGCGTCTCCGGGATCAGGGGTGGCGTCAGGCTTCACCTTGCTCATGGTTTGGAGCCTACGCGAGCTCGTTCACCCATGGTTCGCCGGACCGAGGGACCCTGTTACCCGCCGGCATCCACCAATCCCGACCCCAAAAACAGCTCCCGAGCACATCGCAGTTTCACGAGGAGGGCGCGTTAGTGGAAAGATGATGCCCCATCAGCACACGGGCCGGCTCGGCCCGCACCATATTCCGGCCCGCGGGCCGATACAGGGAGGAACGACTTGACCACGTTGGAGGACGCCAAAGTCACCCCGGTCGTGCTCGGAGGGGTACGGGGCGGGCCATCGGTCCCGACCCTGCGCAAGGACCGCTGGTGGATACAGCCGGTGTTTACCGTCAGCGTGCTGGCGGCATTTGTGGCCTATGCCACCTGGGCCGCCTTCGTGAACAACAACTACTTCGTCGGCGCCGCCCAACACCGCGACCTCATCTCGCCGTTCTATTCGCCCTGCCTGACGGCCACCTGTGTGCCCGGCAGTCACCCGGGCTCGATCATCACCTGGTGGACCATCTCCCCGGCCCTGTTGATTCTCATCTTCCCACTCGGTTTTCGGCTCACCTGCTACTACTACCGCAAGGCCTACTACCGGTCGTTCTGGTGGGCCCCCCCGGCTTGCGCGGTCTCCGACGCCCATGGCTCCTACTCCGGTGAGTCGAAATTCCCCCTGTTCTTTCAGAACATCCACCGCTATTTCTTCTACGCCGGCCTGGTGTTCAACACCATCCTCACCATCGACGCCATCGTGGCCTTCCGGCAACCTGGTGATGGACTCGGCTTCAGCGTCGGAACTGCAGTTCTTCTCATCAACGCCACGCTCCTGTGGCTGTATTCGCTGAGCTGCCATGCCTGTCGACACCTGTGCGGTGGCGGCGTGAAGCAGTTCTCCGCCGCTCCCATCCGCCACCGGATCTGGAAGACCCTCACCCCGCTCAACGCCAAGCACATGGTCTTCGCCTGGATGAGCCTGGTCTTCGTGGCCCTCACCGACGTCTATGTTCGTTTGGTGGCCAGCGGGGCCATTCACGACTACGGCTTTCACTTCTAAGGGGTATCGAACACATGCCTGAGTACGAAACCCACGACTTCGACGTCATCGTCATCGGTGCCGGAGGCGCCGGTCTCCGAGCCGCCATCGAAGCGAATGCCAAGGGGTTGCGCACCGCTTTGGTGTGCAAGTCCCTGCTGGGCAAGGCCCATACGGTGATGGCCGAGGGCGGTGTGGCCGCCGCTCTCGGGAACGTCTACCCCGAGGACAACTGGGAGGTCCACTTCCGCGACACCATGCGCGGCGGGAAGATGCTCAACAACTGGCGGATGGCTCAGCTGCACGCCCAGGAGGCCCCCGACCGAGTCCGCGAGCTCGAGGAGTGGGGCGCCCTCTTCGATCGGACCAAGGACGGGCTGATCCTCCAGCGCGACTTCGGTGGCCATCGCTATGCCCGCCTGGCCCACGTGGGGGACCGGACCGGTCTCGAGATGATCCGGACCCTGCAGCAGAAGGCGGTGGCCGACGGGGTCGAGGTCTTCATGGAGGTGAAAGTCCTCCGGCTCCTCCGCGACGCTGACGGGGTCGTCTCCGGCGCGGTCGGCTACTGGCGCCCGAGCGGCGAGTTCGTCGCCTTCACCGCCAAGTCGGTGGTTCTGGCCACTGGCGGCATCGGCAGGAGCTGGATGTACACCACTAACTCGTGGGAGTCGACCGGCGACGGTGTGGCGATGGCCTTGTGGGCCGGCGCCGACGCCATCGAGATGGAGTGCGTCCAGTTCCATCCCACCGGCATGGTGTGGCCGATGTCGGTCCGGGGCCTCCTCGTCACCGAGGCAGTACGCGGCGACGGGGGCGTCCTTCGCAACTCGGACGGCAAGCGGTTCATGTTCGACTACATCCCCGAGATGTTCGCGGCCGAAACCGCGGATTCGGAGGCCGAGGGTGACCGCTGGTACGACGACCATGCCAACAACCGGCGCCCACCGGAGCTCCTCCCCCGCGACGAGGTGGCACGCTCCATCAATAGTGAGGTGAAGGCCGGCCGGGGCAGCCCGCACGGCGGCGTATTCCTCGATATCGCCTCCCGTCTCAGCGCCGAGGACATCCGTCGCAGGCTCCCATCCATGTACCATCAGTTCAAAGAACTTGCCGGGGTGGACATCACCGCCGAGGCCATGGAGGTGGGGCCCACCTGCCACTATGCGAATGGCGGGGTCCGGGTCGACGCCGACTCGACCGCAACCACCGCCCCCGGGCTGTTCGCTGCAGGCGAGTTGGCCGGAGGCCTGCATGGGTCGAACCGCTTGGGGGGCAACTCCCTCTCCGACCTGATCGTCTTCGGACGCCGGGCCGGTATCGGGGCGGCCGAGTTCGCCGAGGGGCGTACCGGCAGGGTCACGGTGGACGAGGGGGAGGTCGCCAGCGCCATCTCCGCGGCCCTGGCCCCATTCGAACGCGACGGGGGCGAGAACCCCTACGAAGTGCACCACGATCTCCAGACGACCATGCAGGACCTGGTCGGTATCATCCGCACCGGTTCCGAGCTCGAAGAAGCCATGGGGAAGATCGAGGCCCTCGAGGAGCGAGCGGCCAACGTCTCGGCGAGCGGCGGGCACCAGTACAACCCGGGTTGGAACCTGGCCACCGACCTCCCGTCGATGCTCACGGTGTCGCGTTGCGTGGCCCAGGGAGCCCTCAACCGCAAGGAGAGCCGTGGTGGCCATACCCGTCAGGACTTCCCGAGACCCGACCCCGAGATGGGCTCGGTGAACTTCGTCCAGGGCATACCGACGAGCACCACCGACACCTCAGGAGCAGGCGGGACACCCTCCGTTCGCTCGATCACCATCACGCCCGTGCCGCTACCGGTGATGCCGGACGAGTTAATGGCACTCATGGAGTTGAAGGAGGCTTACTGATGGCCGACGAAATCGTTCGACAGTATGTCGACTCTGCCTCCACGACCGGCAACGTGACCATGAGCGTCTGGCGCGGCGACGCCGGTGGTGGCGGTTTCGTCGAGTACGAGTTGGAAGCAAAGGAGGGCGAGGTGGTCCTCGACGTCATCCACCGGATGCAGGCAACCCAGGCACCCGATCTGGCGTGCCGTTGGAACTGCAAGGCCGGCAAGTGCGGCTCGTGCTCGGCCGAGATCAACGGCAAGCCGGCCCTCATGTGCATGACCCGTATGGAAACTCTGCCCACGGGCGAGCCGATCACCGTGGCCCCGCTCAAGACGTTTCCGATCATTCGCGACCTGGTGACCGACGTCTCGTACAACTATGAGGTCGCCAAGCGGATCCCGTCCTTCAATCCCCGCCCCAAGACAAATGACGAGCTCAAGGCGGGCGGCTACAGGATGGCCCAGATCGATGTGGAACGGAGCCAGGAGTTCCGCAAGTGCATCGAGTGCTTCCTGTGTCAGGACGTCTGCCACGTGATCCGGGATCACGAGGAGAACAAGACCACGTTCGCCGGTCCCCGCTTCTTCGCCCGGTCGGCCGAGTTGGAGATGCACCCCCTCGACGTCACCGACCGGCGGGCGATCCTGCGTGAGGAGCAGGGCCTCGGGATGTGCAACATCACCAAATGCTGCACCGAGGTGTGCCCCGAGCACATCAAGATCACCGACAACGCCATCATTCCGCTCAAGGAACGTGTGGTCGACGCCTCCTACGATCCGGTGGCATGGCTGGGACGCAAAATTCTTCGTCGCACCAAAGCATCGGCAACCGAGGCTCGAGCGACCTCACTGGTGAGCGGACCCCCGGCCGTGCAACCCGATACTGCCGTTCGCGGGATCCCGACTGCCGTCGCCGAGTGACCCCCCGGCAGCACGCCTCCTCCCCGACTGGCCGGCTGTGCCGCATTTTCTGAGTCCCGAGTGGGTGGCCGCCTTTGATGGTGCCCTCGCCGGCGTGGCCATACCCGGCCCCGGAGATGACGCCGGATTGGCCGCCATCGATGGCCGGTTCACCGTGGTCCAAGAGGTCCATGGCACCCCAACCGGCGATGTCACCGTGGTGTTGACAGTCGATGACGGTACGGTGCATGTGTCGTTGGCCGCGGATCCCGAGTCCGGTGCCGAGATGGCCGACGTGGCCATCTCCCTCTCCTACGAGGATGCCGCTGCGTTGTCCAAGGGCGAGTTGGTGGCCGCCGAGGCGTTGACCGCCGGGCGTGTCCGGGTGCGCGGAGACCTGTCGGTGCTGGTGGCCAGTCAGCAGATGTTGGCGTCGGCCCAGCCGTACGTGCAGGCGCTCACCGCCGACACGACCTACTAGCCCCCCGGTTCCTACCAGGCTTCGGACCGGTCCCATGCAGACGGCTCCAGGCCGTGGCACGGTAGAGCCCATGACAGGCATCGCACCGTTGCAGCCGCACACCGAGGGGGCACCGTGGAAATCCTGAGTGGTCGGACCATCATCCACCCGATCGACCTCGAACGGACAATCCGCTTCTACTGGGAAGAGCTCGGGCTCGGCGTTGCCCGAGAGTTCGGCTCCGGGTCCGATCGGGGAGTGGTGTTCTTCACCGGGGGAGGGCTTCTCGAGGTGGTCGGCGAGGCCGGGTCCGGCGATGCCGAACATCTGTCATCCGGCTCCGGCCCGGCCGTGGCCCTGTGGTTTCAGGTCCGAGATGCCGGAGCGACCGTCGCCGAGCTCAGCCGGCGCGGTGTGCCGGTCGCCCGCCAGCCGGTGCTCGAGCCATGGGGTCTTATCGAAGCCTGGGTCGATGATCCCGACGGAATCCGCATTCATGTCGTCGAAGTCCCACCGGACCACCCGCTCCGGCGCGACCTCCGCGATCTCGACGAGTTCTAGGGCAACAGAGCGGCGACGTCGGCGCGCTCGGACTCGAGCTCTTCGGTGGTGATCCGGATGCGCTCGGTAGCGAAGTCGTCGTGGTGCAGTCCTTCCACCACTTCCCAGGCACCAGCCGAGTTCACTCGCACCGGAAAGCCGAACTGCAGTCCGGCCGGCACCCCGTACTCACCGTTGGACACGACGGCCAGGGACGTCACATCGTCGTTGGGGGTAGTGGTGCGGATGCTCACGACCGAATCGATGGCGGCGTTGGCCGCGGAGGCGGCGGAGGAAAGGCCCCGGGCTTCGATGATGGCGGCGCCCCGCTTCTGCACCGTGGTGATGAACTCGCCCTGCAGCCACTCCATGTCGTCGATGACGTCGGGAACTGGTTTACCGTTGATGCGGGCATTGGCGAAGTCGGGGAATTGGGTGGCGGAATGGTTTCCCCAAATAGCCAGGTTGGTCACCGCGGCAACCGGGACTCCGGCTCGCTTGGCCAGTTGGCTAGTGGCCCGGTTCTCGTCGAGCCGGGTCATGGCGAACCACCTGTCGGACGGCACTTCGGGAGCGTTGGATCGGGCGATCAGGCAGTTGGTATTGCAGGGGTTGCCCACCACCAGGACCCGGATATCGGAGGCGGCGTTGGCGGCAATGGCCTGGCCTTGCGGGCCGAAGATCCCACCGTTGATAGTGAGCAGGTCCCCACGCTCCATGCCTGCCTTGCGGGGCACCGACCCGACCAGCAGTGCCCACGAGGTGCCATCAAAGGCTGTCTTCAGGTCGGTGGTGGCGACGATGTCGCTGACCAGGGGGAATGCCCCGTCATCGATCTCCATGACGACCCCTTCCAGGGCCTTCATGCCGGGCTCGATTTCCAGAAGGCGGAGAACCACCGGCTGGTCGGGCCCCAACAGTTGCCCCGAGGCGATCCGGAAGAGCAGGGAGTACCCGATCTGGCCGGCGGCCCCGGTGACGGTGACGTGGACGGGAGTCTTGGCTGCCATGGCATGAGGCTAATCGGGCCGGCTTCACGAGGTCGAACCCGGGCCACGCCGGCACAGATGCGATACCCATGGCGGCCCGCCCGCCGGTTGGCTGACCGAGTTCTACAGCTTGTCGACGATGGCCGAGGCGAACTCCGAGCACTTCACCTCGGTGGCACCCTCCATCAACCTGGCGAAGTCATAGGTGACGACCTTGTCGGCGATGGTCGCCTCGAGGGCGCTCACGATGTCAGCGGCAGCATCTGCCCACCCGAGGTGCTCGAACATCATCACGCCGGACAACAACAGTGATCCGGGGTTGACCTTGTCCTGACCGGCGTACTTCGGAGCCGTGCCGTGGGTGGCCTCGAAGATGCCGTGACCACTCACATAGTTGATGTTCCCGCCCGGGGCGATACCGATCCCACCCACCTGGGCGGCCAGTGCGTCGGAGAGGTAGTCCCCGTTGAGGTTGGTCGTGGCAATGACGTCGAAATCAGTCGGACGGGTGAGCACCTGCTGCAGGGTGATGTCAGCGATGGCGTCCTTCACCAACAGCTTGTCGCCCGGCTTCCCGCCGCACTCGTCCCAACCCACGGCGACGTCGGCGAACTCCTCCCTGACCAGGTCATATCCCCAGTTCCGGAAGGCACCTTCGGTGAACTTCTGGATGTTCCCCTTGTGCACCATGGTCACGCTGGGACGGCCGTGCTCGAGGGCGTACTTGATGGAGGCCCGGATCAGGCGCTTGGAGCCGAACTCGGAGATCGGCTTGATGCCGATACCCGAACCTTCCCGAATCTCCCATCCCATCTCGGCCCGGAGGAATTCCGACAGTTTGGCCGCCTCCGGAGTGAACGCCTCGACCTCGAGACCCGCGTAGATGTCCTCCGTGTTCTCGCGAAAGATCACCATGTCGACCAGTTCGGGGTGGAGCACCGGCGACGGGACTCCGGTGAACCAACGCACCGGGCGGAGGCAGACGTAGAGGTCGAGGATCTGGCGCAGGGCCACGTTCAGCGACCGCATGCCGCCACCGATCGGCGTGGTCAACGGGCCCTTGATGCCGATCAGATGGGTGCGGAATGTCTCGACCGTCTCGTCGGGCAGCCAACTCCCCGTCTCGTCGAACGCCTTCTGC
Organism: Acidimicrobiaceae bacterium; assembly: GCA_003133325.1. GTDB lineage: Bacteria > Actinomycetota > Acidimicrobiia > Acidimicrobiales > RAAP-2 > DASZIT01. Next base: position 53,776 of record PKXA01000102.1, read on the forward strand.
CCGGCCAGGACTTCCTTCCACACCACCTTGTTGCCGCGCTTGGCCGCGGCGGCATCGAGCACCGATTTGGCCGCCGGCCAGATGTCCACCCCGATGCCGTCACCTTCGATGAAAGGAATGACGGGCTCTTCGGGTACGTGTAGTGCGCCATCGGCGCCAAAGGAGACAAGTTCAGCCATGGAGGGAGCCTATCGGTTGATCATTGAGCGCTCGCCGCCCGAACAGCCCGGGGCCGCGTTGAACTCGCCGACCTGCGAACAGCCATTCAGCCTTCGGCGGCGCCCAGGCCCAGTGCACCGTAGATCTCACGGGTCGCGCTCGACCGGTTGAGCGTATAGAAGTGAAGCCCAGGCACCCCGGCATCGAGCAGTTTCCGGCACAGTTCGGTGGCAATCACCACCCCTTCGCGGCGCACGGCATCGGCACCACCGGCTCCGTCGGCATTCTCCAGGCGCTCGACCATCCAGGCGGGCACGGCCGCGCCCATGGTGGCCATGCGGGGAACCGACTTGAGGTTGGTCACCGGCATGATTCCCGGGAGCACAGGCGTCTCCACGCCACGGGCGGCAAGGTCGGCCACCAGTCCGAGGTACTCCTCGGCCTCGAAGAAGAATTGGGTCACGCCGAAGTCGGCCATACGCAGTTTCTCGGCCAGTCGATCGCGGTCGAACGCCATATCCGGTGACAACGGATGACCGGCAGGCTGGGCGGCCACCCCGATGGAGAAACCACCGATGGCTCGGGCCAGTTCGACCAACTCGGAGGCGTGGGGAAGCTCTCCCACCCCCTCGCCTGGGTCGGCGGGCGGATCGCCGCCCAGCGCCATCAGGTTCTCCACCCCCGCCTTTCGGTAGGCCACCAGAATCTCCGCCAGCTCCAACCGGGTGTGCGCCACACAGATGAGGTGGGCCATCGGCACCAGACTGGTGGTACGGAGCATCCCGGTCACCAGATCGTAGGTCCGCTGCCGCGACTCGGCGCCACCCCGGTAGGTGACCGACACGAAGGATGGGCCCAACTGCTCGAGATCGCGCAGCGTCTTGACCAGGGTGGCCTGCTCGGCGTCGTTCTTGGGGGGAAAGAACTCGAACGAGTAGGTGGGCCCTTTGGACAACAGGTCGGCGATCCGCGTCATAACCCCGGCATCCTACTGTGAGCGGTCGATCCGGATCCGGGAGTCGCCGCTCCAACGCCCACCGCTGGCCGCCCGACCTCAGCGGGGCAGGCGTCTCGATGATGGAGCCCCGAGATGGGAGGACAGACGCGCCAGCGCGGTATCGAGCTCGGAGAGTCGCGAGCGACGGGCCTCGTCGGCCTCGGCCAACTGCATGCCCGACGGGGAAGCGGCTCCCTGACGGAGGAGACGGTCCGCCTCGATGGCGAAGGCCAGACCGCGCAATGATTCGGCCACCGCGTCGGTGGCGTTCTGGGCCTGTTCGTTGGGTGCATACCGGGTGGCATGTTCGAGAGCCCGTGCGGCTCTGTCGACCTGGATGTCCACCGATCCCCGAAGCTCGGGATTGTCGGAGGTGGCGTTGCCCGACAGCAGCGACTCGCGGGCCAGCCGGGCATCGACAATCGCCGGCAGGACTGTGCCGCGCCAGTCATTGGCCGCCTGTCGTCTTGTCCGACGTCGGAACAACACCGCCACCAGGATCACGGCCACCACCAACAAGATGGCGAGCACGATCAACGCCACCGCCGTTCCCGTCAACCCACCACTCTTCGTTGCCGCCGGTGCGGGGGTGGTGGTGGTCGTGGTGGTCGACGTCGACGTCGATGTGGTCGGGGGAATGGTGGTCGTCGTGGGTTGAGTGGTCGAGGTCGTGGTGGTCGACGTCGACGTGGTCGGGGGAACGGTGGTGGTCGTCACCGGGACCGTCGTGGTGGTGGTGGCCGCCCAGGCCGGGCCGGCTGCGGCGACGGCAAGAGCACCCACCACCAGTGCAGCTCCCGCTACCGCCCTTCCGACCCGAACCGACAGGCCCCGAACGTGCCGGACGACAGGTTGTCGACCCGGCACCGAACAGCACTGCCCCTGGCCAGTCCGTGCCATGGCCGAACCCCTCAAGCGGCCGGCGGCGACGTCGTTGCGATCAGGTTCCTGACCATGCCGTGCACCTCCGCTCGCTCTGTCGCCCCGCATGGGCGGCATCACCCTAACCTGGGGCGGCGCCCGCATGCCGGTATGACAGCCGGATACGCCCGAAATGCCTCAGGTGTCGGCGCGGCCGTAATCATCTTCGAGGCGGACGATGTCGTCCTCACCGAAGTACTCGCCGTGTTGGACCTCCACAAATACGACGTCGGCATCTGTCGGATTCTCGATCCGATGATTGGTCCCGACCGGGATGTCCACTGAGTCACCCGCGGTGAGCTCGGTCTGGGTCCCGTCCAGGGTGACCAGGGCGGTGCCGGCCACGATGAACCAGTGCTCTGACCGCCGGGTGTGCCGCTGATAGCTCAGCCGCTTTCCCGGCAGCACCACTATCCGCTTGACCTTGTGGGAACCATCGTCATCGAGGACCGTATAGCTTCCCCACGGCCGGTGGTCCGTCTCCGGAGCACCGGGTTGGCCCGACAGGCTCACGACGCCCGCTCCGCGGCTCTCACCGTGTTGCGCAACAACATGGCCCGGGTCATCGGGCCCACCCCGCCGATGCGGGGTGTGATCCACCCCGCCACCTCGGCTACCGACTCATCGACATCGGACAACAGCTTCTTCCCTTCCCACGAGGTACCGGCACCGACCACCGCAGCGCCGGGTTTGATCATCGCCGGCGTCACCAGGCCGGCGCGACCGGCCGCGGCCACCACCACGTCACCTTGGCGCACCAGAGGTGCGATATCCCTGACGCCGGTATGGACCACCGTGACCGCGGCATTGCACCCCGGTCGCTTGCTGGCCAACAAAAGTGCCAGGGGACGCCCGATGGTCAGCCCCCGCCCGATCACCACCACATGCATGCCCTCGACCGGGACGTCGTTGGCGTGAAGGAGTTCAACGATCCCGGCCGGGGTACAGGGCAGAGGACCGTTGGCTCCCATCACCAGGCGTCCCAGGTTCACCGGGTGCAACCCGTCAACGTCCTTCTCCGGGTCCACCGCCAGCAGTACCTGCTCCTCGTCGAGCCCGGCCGGCAACGGAAGCTGCACCAGATAGGCGTGGACCTGGGGATCGGCATTGAACCGGTCCACGGCGGCGACAAGCTCGGCCTGGGAGACATCGGCGGGCAGGTGCTGGTGGGCCGAGTGAATCCCGACTTCGGCGCAGTCGGCGTGCTTCATGGCCACGTACCGAGAGCTCGGGCCATCGTCCCCCACCAAAATGGTCCCCAACCCTACGGTCACTCCGGCGCTGGCCAGGCGGGCGACACGATCGGCGACTTCGGCCCGGATCCGGGCGGCCAGGAGTTCCCCATCGAGCAGTGTGGCGGTCATCGACGTCTCCTCAGTGCCGGAAGTGGCGTTCGCCACCGGCCATGACCATCGCGATACCGGCCACTTCGGCCGCCGCGATGACCTCTCCGTCACGAATGGAGCCTCCCGGCTGCACCACTGCCGACACGCCCGCTTTGGCCAGCACCTCGAGGCCGTCGGGGAAGGGGAAGAAGGCATCACTGGCCGCCGCCCCACCCTGGGCTCGTGAGCCCGCCTTGGATGAGGCGATTTCTGCTGCCACCACCCGCGAGGACTGACCGGCCCCGACCCCGACCGCCTGTCCGTTGTTGACAATGGCGATGGCATTGGAGATGGTCCGGGCGCATATCTTCCAGGCCAGGGCCAGATCACGCCACTGGGAGTCGGTGGGCTGCACCTTGGTGGCCACCTCCCAGGTCGAAGGATCGAGGAGAAACCGGTCGGCATCCTGGACGAGCACGCTCGATCCCATCCCCCGGTACTGGCGCACGATGGGCTCGGGGGAAGGGGCGGAGAGCAGGCGGGTGGCCTTCCTCTTCGATGACAGCAGGTCCAGCGCCTCGTCGTCGTAGGACGGGGCGATGATCACGTCGGCCTGAGGGCCGCTCCCGATCGCCTCGGCCACGGCCACGGTGACCCGGCCCCCGATGGCCACAACTCCGCCGAACGCCGAGAGAGGATCGCCTTCGAGGGCACGCTGATAGGCGGTGACCAGGTCGTCGGCGACTGAGGCGCCGCAAGCATTGGCGTGCTTGATGATGGCGACCGCCACCTCGGAGGCACCATCGGCGGGTAGTTCGTGGACGAGGCGCCATGCCGCGTCGGCGTCGAACAGATTGAGGTAGGAGAGCTCTTTCCCACCATGTTGCACGACGTCGTCCCACCACGAGTGCTCGCCGGCGATCCGGTAGCGGGCCCCTTGCTGGTGGGGATTCTCCCCGTAGCGGAGTGAGCCGGCCCGCTCCAGGGTCAGGTGGATGGTGGGAGGCAACATGGCGGTGTCGGCCTCCCGGTCGAACCAACCCACGATGGCACCGTCGTAGGCGGCGGTGTGAGCGAAGGCGTCACGGGCCAGCCGGCGCCGGGTCGGGTCGGACAGGTACCCGTGCTCTCTGAGCTCGGCCAGGACGACGTCATAGTCGGCGGGGTCGACCACAACTCCAACGTGGGAGTGGTTTTTGGCCGCCGCCCTCACCATGGTGGGTCCACCCACGTCGATCAACTCGATGGATGGATCCGAACTGAAGGGATACAGGTTGCACACCACCAGATCGATGAGGCCAATGCCCTGGCTCTCGATGTCGGCCAGATGTCCGGGCACGGATCTGTCGGCCAAGATGCCACCGTGGATGACCGGATGGAGGGTCTTGACCCGCCCGCCGAGCATCTCGGGCGCGCCCGTCAACTCGGCCACTTCGACGTGGCCGATGCCGGCGGAGGCGAGCGCCGAGGAGGTTCCCCCACTTGAGATCAGCTCCCATCCGAGATCGGAGAGACCGCGAGCCAGTTCCTCCAGACCTGTCTTGTCGTATACGGAAAGCAACGCCTTCATTCCTTGACCTCCAGTGGTGATCCTCGCTCATCTCCGACCGGGACCGCCAACTTGTCGATGAAGGTGCGGATGGTCGCCGGGTAGAGCGCCCGCTCCACCACCTTGATGCGTTCGTGCAGCGTCACCACCGTATCGTCCGGGTGTACCGGGACCGCCTGTTGGGCGAGGATGGGACCGGCATCCATGGCCAGGGTGGCCACGTGCACGGTGGTGCCGGTTTCCGTCACTCCAGCGGCCAGGGCGTCCTCCACCGCGTGCCAACCCGGGAAGGCCGGCAGCAGCGCCGGGTGGGTATTGAGGATACGGCCGGGGAAGGCGGAATGGATCGGCTCATCGAGCACCGTCCCGAATCCGGCCATTACCACCACGTCGATATGGTGCCGGAGTAGAACGGCGACGACCGCCCGGGTGTAACCCAGTCGGTCAAACCCGGGACCGAACCCCCCATAGGCGGCCCGGTCAACCAGGGACGAGGCCAGTCCTGCCTCCTCGGCGATCCCGAGGGCACGACACGGCCGGTCGGCCACCACCAGGGAGACCGGAAGCCCGGCGGTGACGATGGCTTCGAGAATGGTGCCGCTGCCCGATACCAATACCCCGATCCGTACCGGAAAGGGACGACCGGGAGAGGAAGGGGCGACCACGGCCGCAGGCTACCAGCGGGAAATTGCCCAACTTGCCCACCCTGCCCACCGGAGTGGCCATATCCGAGGAGGGTGTCACCCTCCGGCGGAAGGTGCTCCCACTGCCGCCGGCTCGCGGCGGGGGGTGTTGCCCTCGGCCATCTCGTCCATCCCGATCGGACCGACCAGGTCGGCGTTCAGAAATTGATGAATGACCGGGTCGTGCGATTCGAACATCTCGTCCTTGGGGGCGAACCGCACAAGTCGAGATTGGTAGAGCATGCCCAGGTGATCAGCGGTTCGCATGACAGAGGAGATGTTGTGGGTGATGATGAAGATGGTGGCCCCGGTCTCGCGTTGCACGTCGAGCACCAGTTCGTCGAGGAAGGCCACCCGGACCGGGTCGAGACCGGAGTCGGGCTCGTCGAAGAGGACGATCTCGGGATCGAGGACCAGCGCACGCGCCAATCCGGCCCGCTTCTTCATACCGCCGGACACCTCGCCCGGAAGCTTCCGTAGGTGGTCCATGAGCCCGACCAGTTCGGCGTTTTGGTGCACGATCTTGCGGATGTCCCCTTCGTTCTTCTTGGTGTGCTCACGAAGGGGGAAGGCGATGTTCTCGTAGAGGTTCATCGAGCCGAAGAGAGCCCCGTCCTGAAAGAGCACACCGAACTTGCGCCTGATCCGGAACAGATCCTTCTGATTGAGAGCACTCATGAGCTCCCCGTCGATGTAGACCCCGCCGTTATCGGGCTTCAGCAGTCCGATGATGACCTTGAGCAACACCGATTTTCCGGTTCCCGACGGCCCGAGCACCGCGGTGATGGCCCCACGGGGCACGTCGAAGGTTATGTCCCGCAGAACTGTGTGGGATCCGAACGATTTGGTCACGTTCTGGATGGAGATGACGGCGTCGACCGGGGGCGGTGACAGCACCGAGTCCGCCTGCGGCTGGGCCGAAACCGCTGGGGTGTGAAGGTCCGGGACCGCCGATGGACCTCCATTCCGATCAGCCATGCCGTTCATACTCGCACCTTCTGGTTCTCCTCGCACACCCGTGCGTGCAACTGGTTACCGTTACGTAACTGATCGGTGAAGGAAACTTGCGACACCGGAGTCGTAACGGGCATCAAAGGTGCCATGATTACCGCAAGATCCGGCCATTCGGTAGGTTCCCTAAACAGGTAGTGCCGCAGCAAAGCGCCAGACGATAGTCTCAGCGGGGGTTGCCGGATGCAATTTCGTTCAGTAGCAGCGGCATCGGAGACTTTGTGACGGAACAAAATGGGCGCGATGGGGGCGTCACCGGCAACGCGGACGACACCGCCCAGGTGCGCGTGATCACCCAGGACGGCCCGGCTACCCAAAAGGTCCCCCGGGTCCCCCGGCTCCCGCCCGCTTCGGTCATGCCCCGCCACCGGGTGTCCCGGCCTCCCGTCTTCCCGAAGATCTCCTGGTTCCTCGGAGAAGTCGGCGCCATGTTCGCCTCTGGCTTCGAAGCGATACGCCTTGGTTTTCGTCTGGGGGTCCCGGTCGGCGAGTTTCTCGATCAGTGTTGGTTTCTGGCCAAGGTCACCACGATTCCCCTGATTCTCATCTCGGTCCCGTTCGGTGCGGTCATCGCCCTTGAAGTTGGTTCCCTCCTCCAACAGATCGGGGCGCAGTCCCAGCTCGGAGCCATCATGGTGCTGGCAGTGGTCAGGGAGCAGGCTCCGGTCGCCACCGCTCTGCTCATCGCCGGAGCGGGTGGGTCCGCCATTTGCGCCGACATCGGCTCCCGGAAGATCCGGGACGAGATCTCCGCCATGGAGGTGATGGGGGTTCAGCCTTTGCAGCGTCTGGTCCTCCCCAGGCTGCTGGCCTGCATGCTGGTGGCCTTCCTCCTCGACAGCGTCGTGTCAGTGGCCGGCATCATCGGTGGCCTGTACTTCGGGACCCATTCCATTCACATCACCGCCAGTAGCTTCTTTGCCACCTTCGGTGAACTCAGCCAGTTGGCGGACCTGGCCATGGCCCTGTTCAAGGCGGCCATCTTCGGGTTCATTGCCGCCATGGTGGCCTGTTACAAAGGCATGACCGCCAAGGGTGGACCCAAGGGCGTCGGGGACGCGGTGAACCAGGCGGTGGTGATCACCTTCATGCTGTCGTTCTTCATCAACTTCGTGATGACGGTCGTCTACTTCAACTTCATCCCCCAGCGAGGCATTTAGATGGCTGTCGCCAGTCCCGTCGCCAGTCCCATCGGATTCATCTACAAGCAGATGCGCTTTGGGCTGCGGACCATCCGCTGCCTTCCCAGTGCCCTCCAGTACCGCCGGGAGATCACCTTGCTGGTCTCCGACATCACCGTTGGCGCCGGTGCATTGGTGGTCGGGGGCGGCATGTTCTTCGTGGTGATCGGGATCGCCTTCTTCACCGGCACCGAAGTCGGATTGGAGGGTTTCACCGGACTGTCGCAGATCGGGGCCCAGGCCTTCACCGGTGTCATCTCCGCGTTGGCCAACGTTCGTGAGATCACCCCTCTGGTGGCCGGAGTGGCGTTCGCAGCCCAGGTGGGCGCCGGCTTCACTGCCCAGCTCGGGGCCATGCGGGTCTCCGAGGAAATCGATGCCCTCGAAGTGATCGGGGTGGACAGCGTCACCTATCTGGTCGGCACCCGGGTTTGGGCAGCGCTGATCACCATGATTCCCGTCTATCTGGCCGCCCTCTTCGCCAGCTTCATCGCCTCCCAACTGATGGTCACCGACCTCTTCCACCTGTCCGCCGGCACCTATCACCACTTCTTCCAGTTGTTCCTCCCGCCTGTCGATGTCCTGTACTCGTTCGTGAAGGCGATGGTCTTCATCGTGGCGGTGACCTTCATCCACTGTTACTACGGATACTCGGCCGAAGGTGGGCCGGCCGGCGTAGGTGTGGCCGCCGGTCGCGCCATTCGGATGTCACTCATCGTCGTGGTGGTGCTCAACTTCTTGCTTTCGACCATTCTCTTCAGTGGAGCCTCTTCCACGGCCAGGCTTGTGGGATGAGACGGCTCAACGCTCTGGGACGAACAGCAGTGGTGCTGGTGGTGGTCGCCGCGGTGGTGGTCGGTGTGGCGGTGATCGAAAAGGGGGTAAACGGCGCATACAGCGGAAACCACCAGGTGGTCGGCCGCTTTTCCGCCGCCGGGCAGGGTCTTCAGCCTGGGGCCGAAGTCGACTTCGACGGTGTGCAGGTCGGAAAGGTGTCGTCCATCTCACTTGTACACCGGGCGGCTCAGGTGGCACTGAACCTCTATCCGAGCTTTCACTTTCCGGCCGATGGGACAGCAACCATCCAACCCCAGAACCTGTTCGGAGCCGACCAGGTCAGCATCACCTCACCCACCGGTGAGCGGGGTCCGGCGTTGAGGCCGGGAGCGCCCATCCCCCATACCAACGTGGCCAGTGAACTCACCGATCTGCTGTCGGTGGCCGACCCCCTGCTCCAGCAGATAAACACCACCGACCTGTCACAAACCGTGTCCGAATTGGACCAGGCCACCAACGGCGCCGGTGCCGAGATCGCCGCCGGAATCACCGAAGGATCCAAGTTGGGGACGTTGTTGAGCACCACCCTCGGCGCTCAACTCACCGCCCTCGACTCACTGTCCGCCCTCACTGGCGCCCTGGAACCGGCCGCCTCCCAACTGAACGGGGTCTCTCTGTCCGCCAATGCGGCCCTGCCGGCCATCAACCGGGCCCAGGACGACTTCCAGCGCCTCTTGGAGTCGATCAATCCGCTAGCGGAGAACCTGGCCCAGTTCCTGAGCGTCTATCACCCGGACATCGCCACACTCCTGACCACCGGCGACAATGTGACCCGGGTGCTTCTGACCCACGAGACCGACATCGAACAGACGATCAGTGGGCTCTACCAATACGTCTACAAATTTGCCAACGCCCCGGCAGATACCCTCCCGGACGGATCGAGAATCGGCTACTTCCAAGTGTTCATCAACTTCTCCGACGTGAACAACCTGGTCTGCAGCCTGATCGCCCCGGCCAGCGGTGGCCTCGCGGCTCTAGCCCCGCTGCAGGCCGCCCTGGGCGCCGCCGGCAGTTCCTTCGACTGCTCCTCCCAGACGGCCACGTTCAACACGCTGAACCCACCGGCGGCAACGACCACTGCGACGGCCACCACCGCTCAACAGGGCCCCAAAGTGGCCCAGCAGGTCTACCAGGCCCTCGGGACCCCCCAGGCGCCCGCTCCCCAGTCCCTCGGGGGCTACATGTCCATGCTGCTCGGTGGGCTCTGATGGCTCGTTTGAGATTGCCGCGACGCTCCACCGGCCGCAAAGGCCATCTGGGAACGCTGTTGAAATTCGGCGTGTTCGTCGGCATCAGTCTCGTCCTGCTGGTGGCGCTGGCCATCCGGGTGGGGAATATCTCTCTGTTCACCCATCGGACCTCCTACCAGGCACAGATGGCCGACGTCACCGGATTGCAGCCCAATAACGCCGTGAAGATCGCCGGGGTCACCGTGGGACAGGTGACCGGCATCACCGTCCAACATGACCACGCCCTGGTGACGTTCGCCATCGACAACTCGGTTCACCTGCGCTCGAGCACCAAGTCCGGCCTTCAGGAGAACAACGTCCTCGGCCAGCAGTTCTTCTACCTGTATCCGGGGTCCACCGGACCCGACATCCGGGCCGGCCACGTGATCCCGTTGTCCCAGTCCATCTCCGATCCCGGAGTGGGTGCCTTCCTGAACGCGCTCGGTCCGTTTTTGTCGGCCGTCAACCCCGCCCAGGCCAATACCTTCGTACAGAGCGTGCTCGCCGCCCTGCAGGGGAATCAGGACAAGGTCGACCAGTTGATCGACGACTCGGCCACCGTGTCCCAGACTGTCGGCTCGCTCGACTCCCAGGTCGGTCAGGTGATCAACGCCCTCGACCAGGTGCTCACCGCACTGGCTTCGCGCAGTTCCGATGTGGGCACCCTGCTCGACAACCTCCAGACGGTGTCTCAAACTCTCGCCTCCCACAACGACCTGTTGGACACGGTGGTGACCAATCTCTCCAAGTTCACCGGGGAGATCGCCGGGGTGGTCCAGTCCAACCAAGGCAACCTGGCATCGACCATCAGTGATCTGCAGTCGGTGACGTCCGTCGTCCAGGACCACGAACAGAGTTTGGCGGCAGGGCTGTCCACGCTGGGATCGGGATTCAATCCCTACACGCTCATCTCCAACTACGGGCAGTGGTTCCAAGTGAAGTCCGTCTATACCTGCCTGGCCGCCGAGACCACCTGCTTCTACAACAACGGCGGCAACCCGCCGGCCGGTTCCGGACCTTTCGGTAGCGCTCCTCCATCGTTGAGCGGGGCCAGCACCGGTACGTCGGGTACGTCGGGTACGTCGGGTGCGGGATCCTCGCCGGCATCGATGCTCCAGATGGTGGCCGGAAGCGGGGGCCAATCGTGAAGGCGTTCACCGATCGCAATCCACGCCGTATTGGGATGGTCGTGGTGGTGGTGACGACGGTGGCCGTGCTGTCGGTGTTCGCCTTCAACCAAAGCACCTTCTCCTCCGGCTACACAGTGAAGGCAAGGTTTTCCAACGCCGCCGGGCTGGGCCCCAGCGCCGGCGTGCTCCTGGCCGGGGTGAATATCGGCAAAGTGAGCGCCGTGCACCTCAATGGCAATCACGTGACGGTGGACATGACAGTGGACCAAGGGGTGGTGCTGCCGAGCGATACCACCGCGGCCATCAGCGTGGAAACTCTTCTCGGTCAGTTGGTGGTGGACCTCAAGCCGATCAGTGGATGGAGTCACCCGCTGCACGATGGGGCCCTGCTGACCAACACCTCGGTCCCCGTCGAGTTCCAGAACATCCAGAACGAGGCCGGTGGGTTGCTGACCAACACCGACGCCTCCGCCATCAACCAGCTCATCCAGTCCTTGGCGACAATCACCCAAGGCAAGCAACAACAGGTAGAACAGATCATCAACGGACTGAACGGGTTCACCGGGGTGATAAACCAGCGTCAAACCCAGGTGAGCCAGCTCATCGACGCGGCCAATACCCTGTCCCAGACGGTCGCCAGCCATGACACCCAGCTGGGGTCGGCCATTGACAATCTCTCCACGGTGATCGGTGGACTGGCCCAAAAGGGGACCGACCTCGGCAACCTCATCGACAACACCCAGCAGGCCGCCGGTCAGATCAACACGTTGGTCACGAACAACCGCCCGCAGCTCCAAGCCGTGGTGGTCCAACTCCAATCGGTGCTCGGGGTCCTCTCCAAACATCAGCTGGACCTGGCCCAGGGGGTATCGAGCGCGGCGGCGGCCATCACCGGATTTTCGTCCATCGGCTACTCGGGATCGCCAGCCACCCCGGTGAGCTGGGGAAACATCTACTTCAACGTGCTCGGCTCCACCCCGTTGGAAGGGATTCTGGGTAGCTGCGGAACACTCGACATGGTCCTGACCCAGGCGTTGGGCCCCGACCCCCTCCCCTGCAGCCAGCAGAACGGGCCGTTGGTCAACAACCCGGCGGCCACCGGCGCCGCCACCGCACCCAAAGCGGCGGGGACCAGTTCCAGTACCACGGTGCCATCATCGGCCGGTAACGGGATCGCCGGAATCCTGGGTCTGCCGGGCATTGGATCTCAGCCGAGCTCATCGGGCACGGGTGGCTCCGGACTGCTTTCGCCACTGCTCGGGGGTGGGTCGTGAGACGCCGGATCCTGGCCTTTACCGCTGTCATCGTGACGGTGGCGCTGGTCATCGCCGTCCTCTCGGTCACCGTGCTGCGTTCCACACCCACCTATCCGATGCGCGCGGTGTTCGCCAGCGCCAACGGGCTGTTTCCCGGGAACACCGTCGAAATGCTCGGCGCTCCGATAGGTACAGTGACCGACGTCGTCAACACCGGCAACACGGTACTGGTGACCATGCAGGTCGAGAAGAAGTATCCGTTGCCCGCCGCGGTACAAGCGGCACTGGTCTCACCCCAGGTGCTCGGCGAACCCTCCATCGAGATGTCCCCCGGGTACACCGGTGGACAGTCGATGGCGGCAGGAAGGACCATCCCCGAGTCACGGACGTCGGTACCGGTCTCGACCGATCAACTCCTGAAGGACGTCCAGAGTTTTCTGTCCCAGATCAATCCCCAAGCCACCGGCAATCTGATCACCAATCTCTCCCAGGATCTTTCGGGTCAAGGCGCCTCTCTCAACCAACTGTTGGGCAACGCGGCGGGGACCATCCAACTCCTGGCCCAAAAGGGGAACAGCCTCGGTCAGCTCACCACCTCGCTGGCTCAGATCACCGCCACGCTGCAGACCCGGACCACCACCCTCTCCGACCTCATCCGGGACTACAACACAGTGTCGTCGGTGGTGGCGTCGCATCAGAGCCAGTTGGGGACAGCCATCGCCGATCTGGCCGGTGCCACCAGTCAACTCTCGCAGTTCTTGGGGCCGAACCTGGTCCCGCTCGAAAACGACGTGGCCGGCGTCACCCAGGTGGGTCGCACCGTGTCGGCAAACTTGGGCAATCTCGATACGCTGCTCAACTCCACCAACCTGCTCTTTGCCGCCGCCGGGCGGGCCTACGACCCGACCCACAACTGGCTCAACTTGAACCTGGCCCTACCGGCGGGCACCACCGCCTCAGTGGTATCCGGTTACATCCGCGACCGGCTGTCCGGAATCTGCCGCCGATTGCTGGCCAACCATTCTGCCGGTCTGCCGGCCTCGACCCTCCAGACTCTGGGGGTCTGTGGCAACCCCGCCTCCGGTTTCTTCGATCCGTTGTTATCGGTCATCCCTTCGATCCTGGACACGCTGACCAGTGGGCCGGGAGGAGGCCCGTCGGCCACCGCCCTGGCGGCGTTGATCGCCAAAGGGATGACCATGATCCCCGGCGCCGCCAACATCCAACCCCCCACTGCCGCAACGCCCACCCCACCGGTAGCCCCACCGGCTCCGTCTCTGTCCGCTGCAGGAGCCTCGCAGCTCCCGCCGATGCCCACCACCACTACCACCACCACCCCATCCAGCGGCGGGCTGGGTGGGTTGTTCAAGGGTTTCCTGGGGGGTCTCTGAGATGATCGGTTCCCGACGCCTTCATATGGCTCTGGTCCTCCTGGTAGCCGGAGGCATGGCCGTCACCGGCTGCAACCTCCCCTTCACCGGACCCGCAACCCTCACCGCCTCAGCGAAGTTCACCGACGTCGGGGACTTGGCCAGTGGGGCATCGGTGGAGATGGCCGATATCCCGGTGGGTCACGTCATCTCCATCACCCTCGTTGGCACCGAGGCCCGGGTGACCATGGTGCTGAACCAGTCCGCCGATGTTCCCCAGAACCTGTCGGCCCAACTGCGGCGGACCTCTCTCCTGGGCGAGCGGTTCATCGATCTCATCCCCGACAGCTCAGACCCCGGGGGTCCGATGCCCAACAGGGAGGTCATCGCCGATACATCGGTGCAACCCGGTATCGCTGAGCTTCTCTCGGCGGGGGCGACGGTGATCGGAGCCGTCAACAGCACCCAACTGGCCAACCTGGTGGCCAGCGCCGCCCAGGGCTTCGGCGGCCAGGGTCAGAACCTGCGTCAACTACTCGACAGTTTGGGCACAGTGATCCACGGCTATGCCGGACGCACAGCCACCATCCAATCTCTGATCACCAACGCGGATCAACTCACCTCAACCCTGGCCCCGCAGGCGACCCAAAATGCGCAAGCGATCACCACTCTGTCCCAAACCACCGGCGTATTGGCCAACCAATCGGCCCGCTTGGTGAACCTGCTTCAGTCCCTCAATGACCTGTCCGTCCAGAGCCGGAGCATTCTGGAGTCGTATACGCCACAGATCGACGACGAGTTGACCGGGTTGGCGTCGACAGCCCATTCGTTGCAGGCGACAGAGGGCGACCTCGGGAGCTTTCTCCAATTCCTGCCCGGCCATAACGCCGCCCTACTGGAGCTCACCCGGGACAACCAGGTGCAGATCCTGACCGACTTGATCGTGTGTGGTCTTCCCGGCGGTGGATCCAATCCGGCCATCCCGGCACAGAGCTGTGGTGGCTCGGGATGATCACCCGCCGAATCATCATCAACCTCTTTGCATTCTTTGCCGTCGCCGCGGTGTTGATCGTTTACGGTCTGATCAATCTCCTCGGTGATCCTTTCCAGTCGACGATGCCAGTGACGGCCCTCCTCCCCAACGCCTACGGGATCTACTCGAACTTTTCGGTCACCTTCAACGGCGTCCAGGTCGGATCGGTGCGCTCAGTCTCCTTGACGCGGTCCGGGGCACGGGTGGACATGGCCATCAACCCCGGAGTGAAGATTCCCGGCGACGTGGCCGCAGAGATCGAGATCGCCAACACCTTGGGCGAACAGCAGATCGACCTGATCCCTCAGCATGGGGGCACCGCCGCCCCTCTGGTGGCGGGGGCGCAGATTCCCGTCGCACCCGGTGGGGCACCGGCTGATATCGGACAGGTCATTGCCACCGCCACCCAATTCTTGAAGGCGATCCCGGTCGACGATCTCAACAACCTGCTCCACCAGACGGCGGTGGCCCTGAACGGGCGTGGTGCCGATGTGCACACCATCATCACGTCGGGGACCCAGTTCGCCCAAGAGTTTCTGGCCTTTCAACAGGCGTTCAAGTCCCTGCTGGCCAGCGCCCCACCGGTTCTCGACTCGGTCACTGCCGCAGCACCGCAGCTGACCTCGGCTCTGTCCAATACAGCTGCCATCCTGAATGTCCTGACCGTCCAGCAAACCAACTATCTGAATCTTCTCTCCAGCGGGGCAAGTGCGTCGCAACTCCTCAATCAGTTGGTCGTCGCCGAGCGTCCGAACCTGGCGTGCTTGGTCCATGACCTCGGTGCCACCACCACCAACTTGTCGCAACCGGCCAACCTCAACAACCTAGCCACCGATTTGGCCACCAATCGGCAGTTTTTCGGAGCCATCGAGGGATTGACGCCGACCGGGCCCGCCCGGCAGTTGACGGCCAGCGAGCCGGCTCGGACCAACCAGGTGTGGCTGCGCACCCGACTTATTCTCCCACCCGTGCTCTCACCCGCGGCCGTGACCTACTCCCCTCCCAATACGCTTCCCCCGATCATCCCGGCCGCCGGATGTTCCACCGAATTCGGCAACGGTGTGGCGGCTGCCTCCCAGCCCGGGTTCGTCCCGGCCGCCCCCGTCGCCATTGACACCGCCTCGGCGGCGGATGCCCAGGTGCATGGCGGTGGGACTCCGATTGTGGATCCCCCCTTGGCTACTACCCCGACCGCCACCGACCACAAGCAGTCCCCCTATCCTCCGGCACCCGCCACCGTGCTGCCGTTGATGGGTGCAGCTGTACTATTGCGGGGTCCGGTCAAGCGTCGACTGCGGAATCGGCGCCATCGACAGGAGACGACTGGATGACCGAGGAGCACGACCCGAAGCCCTACAAGGTGTCAGTGGTCGACCGCGAGACCGGAAGCGTGCGGCCCAGCCGAAAGCCCTCCGGGGCGGTTTCGGGCGACGATGAGGAAACCGAGGATGCGGAAGAAGCAGCCAGCCCCGATCCGAAGGAAGCCGTACAAGAGCGGGTCGACCCGGGCAAGGGGGGAACGCCGGCCAAAGGAGCGCGTCGCTGGCATCCCCGTGCCCTGGGACACAAAGGCCAGGTGGTCTTGTTGTGCATCGCCGTTCTCGGGGTGGTCGGAACCGCGGTGTTCGGTCACGCATGGGCGTCGCTCAACGGCCAACTCGGGCAACAAGCCCAGGTCCGCGCCGCCACCAGTGACTTCCTTCTGGCCCTGACCAATTTCGACGCCAAGAACATAGACGCCGACTTCAACCGCATCCAGGGCTACGCCACCGGAGACTTTGCCTCGCAGTCGAATCAGTTCTTCGGCTCCACCATTCGCAGCCAGCTGGAAGCCGCTCTGGCTTCTTCCCGCGGGCAGATTCGCAGCCAGTACGTGCAGTCGATCAACGGAACCAGCGCCAGTGTGTATTCGGTGGTCGACCAGACCTACATAAACAACAAGATGACTTCGCCCGCCGCCGATGAACTCCAGATCGTCACAGACCTCACCATGAAAGGAACCACTTGGAAGGTTTCCAATGTAACGGTGACGGGACCCAATAACAGTGGCACCGCCTCGAGCAGCTCGACGAGCACGACTACACCGACGAGCACCACCACGCCGTAGAGCACGGACGGTTGATCGTAGAGGGAATCTTGAGCCGGATGCCCCACCCAACGGGACAGACGCTACCCACCCAAGATGGATATGGTGCGGGCGTCGTTGACCGACTGATCCATCCCCGGGCGGGCAGCGCTTCCCGTTCCCCTCAACTCCGGTTCCACCGTCCCGGTTCCCCGTGTCAATGATCTCTATCGACAGGTCCATCCCGATTCTTGAGCGGCAAGGCGAAAAATCTCTGGTTCGACCACTCTCTGTGGCGACAGACACCAACCGAGTCCAAAAATCGCGCAGCCAGTGACCTTCAACCCTGCAACGAGCGCATCAACTCCTCGTCGAAGCCGTGGAGCGAGTCCAACACGGCGTCGCAAAACCCCCAGCGGGCCGATCCGGCCGTTGACATCTCGGGGACAGCCACCACCCGCATTCGTGCCGCTTTGGCCGAAATCGCCCCATTGAACGAGTCCTCCACCGCCAGACAGTCGGTGGGCTCGACACCGAGCTTGGCCGCCGTCGTGAGGTAGGAACCCGGGTGGGGCTTGCCAACGGGCTCCCACTCGGCGGAGTGCCACACGGTCACCTCCGACTCGACCCCCAAACGGCGCAGGGCGGCGGCAATCACCACTGCATACGATCCCGAGCACACCGCCACCGGAAGCGACAGGTGACCGCAGAGAGCCACGGCATCGAGCGCCCCGGGCATCGGTTCACCCCCGAAGGCAATCAACTCGGCCACCCGGTGAGTCGTCGCCCGCTCTACTTCCACCGGGGTCATGCCCTCCCACGGGTGGCGATCCCACCAGTGGCGAACCGCGTCATCGATCCGTAGGCCCATGGTCTGGCGGGTGTCCGTCTCTGAGAGATGCACTCCCACCGAGGCGAACACCTCAATCTCGGCCTGGCGCCAGAACGGCTCCGAGTCGATGAGCAGACCGTCGAGGTCGAAGATCACCGCGGCGATGGGTCGCCCGGCATGGGCTTCTGCTGACGGGACTGCGGTGCTCAGGCGAGCTCCTTCACGACGTCGACCATCGCCTCACCGGCTTCGCTCAGGTTCTGTGCCACCGTGACCCCGGCTGCCGACAACGCGTCCATTTTGGCCTGGGCGGTGCCTTTGGAACCGGAGATGATGGCCCCGGCGTGCCCCATCTTCCGTCCGGGCGGGGCTGTGACCCCGGCCACGTAGGAAACGACCGGCTTGGTGACCGACGAGGCGATGAACTCCGCCGCCTCCTCTTCGGCCGAGCCGCCGATCTCCCCGATCATCATGATGGCGCGGGTGTCCGGATCGGCTTCGAAGGCCCGGAGACAGTCGATGAAGCTGGTGCCCGGCACCGGGTCACCGCCGATGCCCACGCACGAGGTCTGCCCGACCCCATGCTGAGAGAGCTCGTGGAGTGCCTGGTAGGTCAGAGTGCCCGAGCGGCTGACGATCCCCACCGGCCCACCGGCCAAGGCGATGTCGCCCGAGGTGATGCCGATGTTGCACTTTCCCGGAGAGATGATCCCGGGGCAGTTCGGCCCCAGAAGCCGGGTGGATGGGAAATCGCGGATCAGCCGGTTGTAGGCAAGGGCCTCGTCGATGGCCGGAATACCCTCGGTGATACACACCACGAATGGCACTCCGGCTGCCGCCGCCTCGATGATGGCGTCAGCGGCGAACTTGGGTGGGACGGAGATGAATGACGCGTTGGCGCCGGTGGCCTTCACCGCCTCGGCAACGGTGGCGAAGATCGGGATACCCTCGATCACTTCGCCGCCTCGCTTGGGGTTGGTGCCGGCAACCACCTGGGTGCCGTAGGCCCGGTTACGGAGGCCGTGGTACAGGCCCTGGCTGGTCGGGCTGATGCCCTGGACCACCACTTTGGTGTTCTCGTCTACGAAGATGCTCACGACTGGCCTCCGGCTAGGGCAACCACACGGCGTGCGGCGTCGAGCATGGTCGGCTCGGCGACCAGGCGATCGGACAGATGGTCGGCCAGGATCTCCCGGCCGGCGACGGCGTTGGTGCCGTCCAACCTCAGCACGATGGGCGAGTGGATCTCCACCCGCTCCAGGGCTTCGAGAATCCCCTTGGCCACCTCGTCCACCAGGGTGATTCCTCCGAAGATATTGACGAAAATGGAGCGCACCGCCGGATCGGAGTTGATGACCTCCAAGGCGGCGGCCATGACGTCAGCGTTGGCGCCACCCCCGATGTCGAGGAAGTTGGCTGCCGATCCTCCGCACTGGTTGACCACGTCGAGGGTACTCATGGCCAAGCCGGCACCATTGGCGATGATGCCCACCGAACCGTCGAGGCCTATGTAGTTGAGGCCCCGTTCCTTGGCCCGGGCCTCGCGTTCGTCTTGGACATCGGCTCCGGCGAACTCCTCCCACTCGGGATGCCGGTAGGCGGCGTTGTCGTCGAGGGTGACTTTGGCATCGAGGGCGTGGACCTTTCCCTCCGGTGTGAGGATCAACGGGTTGATCTCGGCCAGGTCGCAATCGCCTTCGGTGTAACAAGTATAGAGCTTCACCAGCAGCTCGGCCGCCTGGGCGCGGGCCGGCTCGTCGAGGTTGGCTCGGTCCACCCACTCACGCGCCGCCTCGAGACTGAGACCGTCCACCGGGTCGACGTGAATCAGGGCGATGGCATCAGGATTGGTCACGGCCACCTCCTCGATCTCGACACCTCCCTCAGCCGACAACATTCCGAGGTGCTTCTTGGCGCTGCGATCGAGCGTGAAGCTGGCGTAGTACTCGCGCTCGATATCCGAGGCGTGCTCGATCCAGAGTCGTTTCACGACGTGGCCCTTGATGTCCAAACCGAGGATGTTCCCGGCATGGGTCCTCACCTCATCGGCGTCATTGGCCAGCTTGACCCCACCGGCCTTGCCCCGGCCTCCCACCTTGACCTGTGCCTTGACCACCACGGGGTAGCCGGCCTGCTCAGCCTGGACCACGGCTTCGTCGACTGTGTCCGCCACCCCTCCTTTGGAAATAGGGATGCCGAACCGGGCGAAGTACTGCTTGCCCTGGTACTCGAAGAGATCCACCGGATCCGTTCCTCTCTGTTGGTGATATCGGTTCTGACTACGTCTGACTACATGACTATGTGGCTGTGCGGAACTACGGCCCATGTGGGCCGGCCGGGCTTGGCTTTCAGCCACCTTCTCGGGCATCGAGCGCTTCGGCCAACCAAGCCCCGATGGCCGGCAACGGCGCCCCCGGGGTGAAGACCTCGGCGACCCCCTGTGCTTTCAACACCGGGATATCGGCCTCGGGGATGATCCCCCCGACCAGGACCAATACATCGCCACGGCCCTGCTCTTTGAGGCTTTCCATCACCCGGGGGATGAGGGTGAGATGCGCTCCGGAGAGGAGTGACAGCCCCACCGCATCGGCGTCCTCCTGGATCACGGCCTGAACCACCTGCTCGGGTGTCTGATGGAGCCCGGTGTAGATGACCTCGAACCCGGCGTCGCGCAGGGCCCTGGCAATCACCTTGGCGCCGCGGTCGTGCCCGTCCAAGCCGGGTTTGGCCACGACCACTCGATAGGGTCGTTTCACGGAGGCCGATACTAAACGCTGACGGGCCATCAGGCGCCAAACGACCACTCGCGCTTGGTGTGGACGGGTATTTCACCCCAGGCGCCCAAGGCCCGAAATGGGCGCTGGCGCCTGAAATGCCGTGGTACGTTCGGGCTGACGCCCTCGATACGACCCCCCCCGATTCGGAGGACGCCGTGCCCACGCCGGCTGAAGCCGTGGATCCATCCGACCAATATGCCTCGCCCTCGTCGCTGTCTTCGTCGCGGCTGAGGGGCCTGGTACAGGTCGCCCGCCCTCGCCAGTGGATCAAAAATCTCTTGGTGTTCGTGGCACCGGGCGTGGCCGGCGTCCTCTTCCACCAGCACGCCCTGCTGCGTAGCGTGGCGGCGTTCGGCATATTCTGTATTGCCGCCAGCGGCGCCTATCTTCTGAACGACTCCCTCGATGCGGAGGCCGATCGGGCTCATCCGGTGAAACGCCACAGGCCGATTGCCGCCGGCGTCGTATCGGTTGGGGCGGGGCTCGGGATAGGTATCGGGCTCCTGATGATCTCCGTCGCCCTCGGCTCCCTCTTGGCCGGTTGGCACATGGCTGTCGTCATGGTCACCTACGGCGTCATCAACACCGTGTACTCGTTGGGGCTGAAGAATGAGCCCATCCTCGACCTGGCCGCAGTGAGCTCTGGATTTGTGGTCCGAGCGGTGGCCGGCGGCGTCGCCGCCGGTGTGCCCTTGTCCAACTGGTTCCTCATCGTGGCGTCGTTCGGATCGTTGCTCATCGTGACCGGCAAGCGGTCCGGTGAGAAGCAGCTACTCGCCGATCACCTGACCGATCACACCGATGTTCGACAGACTCTCGGTCTGTACACCGCCTCATTCCTGCAGACGGTCCGAACGTTGTCGGCCGCGGTATCGGTGACTGCCTACTGTCTGTGGGCCTTCGAAAGGGCGGCCCAGGTCCACCCCGGACACGACCCGGTGTGGTTTCAGCTGACCATCGTGCCGTTCGTCATCGGCTTGCTCCACGTGGTGCGACTTCTCGACTCCGGCCACGGGGCCGTGCCGGAAGACCTGGCCATCCACGACCATCGTTTGCAGATCTACGGCGCAGCGTGGATAGCCCTGTTCGCAGTAGGAATCTACGGATGATGCATACACGGCTCGGTCAACGGGCCCTTCTCACCGGCTGGGGACGCACCGCCCCCTCCTCGGCCGATGTGGTCCACGCCGTCCACCCCGACGTAGTGGACCAGACCATGAGAACAGCGGCCTCGGAACCTTCGGCAGGACGCGGGATGATCGCCCGCGGTCTCGGTCGCAGCTACGGCGATGCCGCCCAGAATGCCGGGGGGATCGTGGTGGATGCCACCTGGCTCGATGCCATCCACCACGTGGACTTCGAAAACGGCTTGATCACCGTTGGTGCCGGGATAAGCCTCGAGACTCTGATGGAGCGATTCGTGCCCATGGGTTGGTTCGTGCCGGTATCCCCGGGTACCCGGATGGTCACGGTGGGCGGGGCCATCGCCGCTGACATCCACGGGAAGAATCATCATCGAGATGGCAGCTTCTGCTCCCACGTCACCCGGATGACCCTGGTAACACCCACCGGGTCGATTGAGTTGTCTCCCCAATCGGATCCTGATCTCTTTTGGGCGACTGCCGGCGGCATGGGACTCACCGGGGTGATCACCGATGCCACCCTGCAGATGATTCCTGTCGAGACCAGCTACATGTTGGTGGACACGGAGCGTGCTACCGATCTCGACGACGTGATGGGCAAGATGGTCTCCGGCGACGATGGCTACCGGTACTCGGTGGCGTGGATCGACTGCCAGTCGACCGGGAGTCGGCTCGGCCGCTCCGTGCTGACCCGGGGCGACCATGCCCGCCTCGAAGACCTGCCCGCCCGACTCCGACAGGATCCGGACAAGGCACGAGTCTTTCATCCCCGTACCCTCATCACGGTGCCCATCACCCCACCCAGCGGCCTCCTCAATCCACTCACGGTCGGGGCATTCAACGAACTGTGGTTCCGCAAGGCACCCAAGCATCAGACGGCCAAACCGCATCACATGACGGAGTTCTTCCATCCCCTCGACGGAGTCGGATCGTGGAACCGGCTCTACGGCCGAAAAGGGTTCCTCCAGTACCAATTCGTCGTCGCCGACCAATACGGTGAGACGGTGCGCCGGGTTATCGAACGACTCACCTCATTGAAGCTGGCATCGTTCCTTTCCGTCTTGAAACGCTTCGGTCCCGGGGACCCGGGACCCCTCTCGTTCCCGATGCCCGGATGGACCCTGGCCCTCGACCTGCCAGTCGGCTACCACCGTCTCGACTCCCTTCTCGATGAACTCGATCAGTTGGTCATGAGCGTGGGTGGACGGATCTACCTGGCCAAGGACTCTCGGGTATCTCCCGAGAACTTCGCGGCCATGTACCCACGGCTCGACGAGTGGCGTGCTGTCCGCCACCGGGTCGATCCCGATGGCCTCCTGCGCTCTGACCTCGGACGCCGACTCGGTCTCTGCAGCGATGTCGCCACCGAACCGGGACACCTCCGGCCCGGGTCTATATCTGGGTCTGGGTCTGGCGGACCGACACCAAAGAAGACACGTGCCCCGGCCAAAAAGCGGGCGCCCTCCCCTACCAAACCCCGACAGAACGGACGTCTTCATGATTGACGCCATCGGCAGACCTCAATCACTCTTGGTGCTCGGAGGATCATCTGAGATCGCCCAATCCATCGTGGCCAAGATGGTGCCGGCCCGGTGCCGCACGGTCATCCTGGCCGGACGGGTCGGACCCCGCCTGTCTGCGGCCGCCGACCTCGCCAGATCCGCGGGGGCCGAAGTGGTCGAGACGGTCGCCTTCGATGCAACTGACACCGCGAATCACGTCGTATTCGCCGACGACGTGTTCGACCGGTTCGGAGATATCGACGTGGTGCTGGTGGCCGCGGGCGTGCTGGGGGATCAGAGCGTCGACGAGCACAACCCAATGGCCGCAGCCGAGGTGATTGCCACCAACTTCGGCGGATTGGCCTCCGCCATGCTGGCAGTCACCGACCGGCTGAGGCGCCAAGGATATGGCCGCCTGGTTGTGCTGTCATCGGTGGCCGGTCAGCGGGCCCGGAAGGCCAACTTCATCTACGGGGCTTCAAAAGCCGGCCTCGACGCCTTCGCCCAGGGTCTGGGTGACTCGTTGGAGGGAAGCGGCGTCCGGGTGATGATTGTCCGGCCGGGGTTCGTGGTCGGCCGGATGACCGAGGGGATGGACCCTGCGCCATTCTCGACCACTCCCGATGCGGTGGCTGACGCGGTGGCCCATGGGATCGAGTCAGGGGCGACGGTGGTCTACGTGCCTTCCGTCCTGCGGTGGGTGTTCGCAGTCATGCGCCATCTGCCTGGCTGGCTCTGGCGACGCATGCCGGGTTGAGGCCGGATTCGCCGCCGGAGTTGGGTAAACATTCACCACCCCGCTTGACCTGGCCATCGTGACGGGCCAAGCCACTGGAGGGCAAGGCGACCGGCGACAGAGAGATCACTACCCGGCGATGGCGGCCGGACGCGGATCGACCTCAGTTTCCAGGTGCTCCCGGCTCGCTTCCGGCACGCTTCGAAGTCAACTGATCCTGAAGCGTTTTCGGGAATCCCCACGTCTCGCGCTCGGAATGGTGCATTGGGGCCCTCTTCAGGCCGGTGCTCTGCGGGAGAGGTGAATGGCTGCCAAAGGCGAACGTCCAAAACGTGCCGGTGAGCGAGCCAGAATCCTCATTTCCAGCTCTCGTCATCGCCCCTCGTGATCGAGTCAGCTCCCGAGGGTGGGCAGTGGCTCTACGAACGTGATGGTCGTCGGCACATCTCCATCCGAATAGGTCTGCGACAGTCCGGCGAAACCAGGTGGGGCACCCGGAATCCCGTCAGTCAGCACCAGTTGGGCTTGGGATGTCGAGCTCGCCACGTACGGCTTGGTGAACATGAACTCCCACTCCCTGGTCACTGTCGGGTGGTAGCCGTCTCGGGCAAGCTGAAGAACAAGCCCACTGGCTTCGGGCCATCGGTCGGCGTTTCCCATGACAACCAGGACGCTCCTGTCCGGAACCGACCTCAGGTGGGCGATGGCGAAGGCGCTGAGTTGTCCGATCTCCGTATCCCCGTCCGAGTCGACCAACGTGGAACCGCGGGCCAACTGCCGACCCACGGAGACGGCGGGAAGGATCAAGACG
Organism: Acidimicrobiaceae bacterium; assembly: GCA_003133325.1. GTDB lineage: Bacteria > Actinomycetota > Acidimicrobiia > Acidimicrobiales > RAAP-2 > DASZIT01. Next base: position 78,322 of record PKXA01000102.1, read on the forward strand.
ATGGCCATTGCCCACACAAGCGTCGTGCGCCACCAGGTCGGTGACGGCGACGTCGTGCGTTCCCGCAGACTCTCTGCCGACAACACCCCGATCGCTATGACTCCGGGTGCGGGCACCAACGCCATCCAATACGTCAGGTAGTCCCCGATCTGCCCCACGATCCGCTCCACCGAAATGACCGACACCACCAGGCCCACGAGCGAGGTGACACTCAGACCGAGAGCGAACCACCGACGGGAACAACCAGCCCAGATCATTCCCGCCACGGCCAGACAACCCCAGAAAACAAGTGTGTCCTGTCTCCCGATAGCTGCAGTGGTCATCGATGCGGTGGTCGAGAAGTTGCCCCAGGGAACAGCTGTCGTCGAGTTGGCGACAGTGGCCCAGGCTGCCGAAAAGCCGTGGGTGGATCCGAATTTGGCGGCGGTGACCGACGGGTTGGTAAAGAAGTCGTAAAGAGCCGAGAGATTCCCCGGGTGGCCGGAAAACTCCTGTACCAACGGAGGAATCCAGGCGAGGATCAGAACCACCAGCCCCAGGATGGCAAACGTGGCCGGAGTAAGCCCGCGCTCCGGATGGTCCACCTCGCGGTGGTGACGGCGTCGTATCACTGCCTGGGTCAGATAGCCGATGATGGAACAGACCGCCATCACCCCAACCAGGGGGGAAGTGCCGACGTCCGTCTGAACCACATAGGAGCCCACCACTGCCATCCAGATAACCGAGAGTCCCGACCCCGAGATCGCCCCGGCCGTCATCACCATGACCAGCAGGATGGCGGGGGCCTCGAGGTTGGGATTCCAGAACGTCTCGACGGCACCGGCACCCAGGGCCAGGAGGGCCACGCCCACCACCGCCACCGCCCAGCGTGTCGACCATTCACCGGCGAATCGGTGCACCACCAGCAAGGTGGCAACGATGCAGACCCCGTTGATCAGAAGCGAACCAGCAAGGAGTGAACGCGGGTTGGTGCCCGAAAGGCTGTAGACGGGAGCCAGCAGATAGAAGAGTGCCGGTCCTGGATGACTCCAGCCGAAGCGTGAGTAGGGCCCGACCTCTGCATGGAATCTCATGGCGTCGCCCACCCGAAGTGCCAGGATGGCCTGGTCGCCGTAGTGGTAGTACGGGCGCCCATAGGTCGCCACCACCTTGACCAGACCCACGACGAAAGCCAGCGACGCAACCACGATGCTGATCGGCCAGGACGACCACAGCGAGCGCCGTCGATGGCTGGCCGGCTGCGCCCCGCTCATCCGACCACTAATTACGCTCGCTTCAGCGGTGCCATGCGCAGGAGCAGCTTTTTGCGGCCGACACTCCCGAACTGTACTTCGGCCTCGAGGTCATCACCGGTACCCCCGGTGCCGATGACGTTCCCCTCGCCCCAGACGCCATGGACCACCTTGTCCCCGACGTTCAACCCGAGCAGTTCAGCTCCGGTGGTTGCCGATACCCGCTCCTTTCGAGATCCGGACCCCGGATCTGAATGGGCGACCCCGCGGCCGAATACCGAGCGCCCCGGGGTTCCGCCATCATCAACGCGGCGACCGAAGGATCCCGGCGCTCTGCTTCGGGTACCCCGGTCCGATCCATACACGGCAGCGCCACTACCGACGTCGCGTATCAGTTCGGGTGGGATCTCGTTCAAGAAGCGACTGGGGATGTTGCTGCTCATATTGCCCCATAGCATCCGGCTCCACGCGTGCGAGACGAACAGAAAACGCTCTGCCCGGGTGATGCCGACGTAACAAAGCCGTCGTTCCTCCTCGAGTTCGACCGGATCTCCGAGAGACCGGAAGTGAGGAAAGATCCCGTCCTCCATTCCCACCATGAACACGGCCGGGAACTCGAGCCCCTTGGCGATGTGCATGGTCATCAGGGACACCTGGCTCCCATCATCACCCAGCTCGTCGGAGCCTGCGATCAATGCCGTCGCCTCGAGAAACTCCGCCAGCGTGGTGTACTGGGAGGCATTGCCGGCCAACTCGTCGACATTCTCCACCCGTCCGAGTGCCTCGATACTTCCGTCGGCGAGGAGATCATTCCGGTATCCGGTCTGCTCGAGGATGGCCACCACCAGTTCCCCCGGGCCGAGCATGGCACCCGCCTCGACGAGTTCGTCACCAGGCGCCTGCACCTCGTCGGTGGAGGCCCCTGGCACCGACAGCCGATCTCCGGGGGCGCTGATCCCTCCTGGGGCGATGGCCTCGCCGTCTTCGTCGGTCAATACGGGAACCAGCATCACAAGGCGCAGTTTCTCGAGCAGGGCAGCCAAGCCGATCAACGCCTTGGCTGCCCTTCCCCCGACTCCGGCTTCGACCGCGTGAGCCACTGCTGTGCCGAATGACTCTCCGTTCTGGTTGGCCCAGATCGCCAACCGGGCGACCGAGGTGTCGCCCACTCCGCGTTTGGGTACGTTGACTATCCGGCGCCAGCTCACCTCGTCATCGGGATTGACCAACACGCGCAGGTAGGCGAGGACGTCCTTCACCTCGCGCCGGTCGTAGAACTTGGTGCCGCCCACTACCTGGTAGGGCACCTCTGACCTGACCATTGCCTCTTCGAGTGCCCGACTCTGTGCGTTCGTGCGGTAGAAGACCGCCATGTCGCCCCAAGTCAGATCGTGCTCACGGTGAAGGCGACCTATCTCATGGGCCACCCACGAGGCTTCGTCGTATTCGTCCTCGGCCCGATACCGGGTGATTGGCTCGCCGACCCCGCGATCCGTCCATAGCGTCTTCGGCTTGCGGGACACGTTGTTGGCAATGACCGAGTTGGCGGCATCGAGGATGGACTGGGTGGACCGGAAGTTCTGGTCGAGGGTCACTACCGTCGAATCAGGGAAGGCCTCCTCAAAAGCGAGAATGTTGGTGATATCGGCCCCCCGGAACCGGTAGACGGACTGGTCGCTGTCGCCGACGACCACGATATTGCGGTGCTCGTCTGCTAACAGCACCGCCAGCGCATTCTGGACGGCATTGGTGTCTTGGTACTCATCGATGAGCACATGGGTGAACCGCGCCCGGTAGTGGTCGAGCACATCAGGGTGTTGGCGGAACAGGCGCACGGTGTTGAGAAGTAGATCGTCGAAGTCCATGGCGTTGGCTGCGACCATGCGTTGCTGGTAGATGTCGAACACGTCAGCGATGCGGCGGTCAAAAATGGTGGCAGCCGCGGCTCGGTACTCAGCCGGTCCAAGCTGTCGCGACTTGGCTTGGCTGATCTGGCCGATGATGGAACGGGGAGGAAGCTTCTTCGTATCAACGTCCAGCTCGCGACAGACGATTTCCACCAATCGACGGGAATCGGCATCGTCATAGATGGTGAACGAGCCTTTGTAGCCGAGGCGGTCGCCGTGGGCCCGAAGAATGCGGACGCCGGCGGAGTGGAAGGTGGAAACCCACATTCGTTTCCCACGTTCCCCGACCGACTCGACCACCCGCCGGCGCATTTCGTCTGCAGCCTTGTTGGTAAAGGTGATGGCGAGGATCTGCCAAGGTGCCGCATCGCCGCTGGCGATCAGGTGGGCAATGCGTCGGGTGAGCACCCTCGTCTTCCCGGATCCGGCACCCGCAACTATCAACAGTGGGCCGCCGCGATGCACGACTGAGTCGTGTTGGGGCGGAGTCAACCCCTCCACCAAAGTGTCAGGGTCGATCATCCCGTCTATCCGATGGTGGCCCGGTGGCCCCGGATGCGAAGTGTCGTCGTGATCGAAGAGCAATCCGGCGCTCCCGTGCGTCACAATCACTCCCATTCGATGGTGCCGGGAGGCTTGGACGTGATGTCCAGTGCCACCCGGTTGACGCCCTCGACCTCGTTGATGATGCGTGAGGAGAGGCGTTCCAAGACGTCGTAGGGCAGGCGAGCCCAGTCGGCTGTCATGGCGTCGTCACTGGTGACGGCGCGAATTACAATGGGATAGGCATACGTGCGTCCATCACCCATGACCCCGACGGTGCGCACTGCGGGCATTACCGCGAAGCTCTGCCACAGGTCGCGGTAGAGGCCGGCCCGGCGGATCTCCTCGACGACGATGGCATCGGCAGCCCGGAGTATCTCCGCACGCTCCGGCGTGACTTCACCCACGATCCGGACGGCCAGGCCCGGGCCTGGGAACGGCTGGCGCCACACGATGTCGTGGGGAAGCCCCAGCTCTTCACCGACTGCCCGCACTTCATCCTTGAACAGGAGACGCAACGGCTCCACCAGCTCAAAAGTCAGGTCGTCAGGAAGTCCTCCCACATTGTGGTGGGACTTGATCTTGGCGGCGCTGTCCGAGCCCGACTCGATCACGTCGGGGTACAGGGTTCCCTGTACCAGGTAGTCCACCGCTCCGGGATCGGTGGTGTCACCTGTCACTCCGGAAGTGGCTTCGAGGTCGCGCGCCACTTCTTCGAATACCCGGATGAACAACTCCCCGATGATCTTGCGCTTTGCCTCCGGATCGGTGACTCCCGCCAGAGCTCCGAAGAACCGGTCGGATGCTTTGGCGTGCACCAGGTTGACGTGGAACTGGCGACGGAAGGTTTCCTCCACCTGCTCCCCTTCGCCTGACCGCATCAGGCCGGTGTCGACGAACACACAGGTCAGCTGGTCACCGATCGCCTTGTGGACCAGTGCGGCCGCCACCGCTGAGTCCACCCCACCCGAGAGGGCACAGAGGACTCGTGACGAGCCGACCTGGGCCCGGATCTTCTCCACCTGGGACTCGATGATCGAGGTATGGGTCCATGAGGGCGGACAACCGCAGACATCGTAGAGAAAGCGCTCGAGAAGATCGCGTCCTCGTTCCGTATGCACCACCTCGGGATGGAACTGCACACCGTAGATCCGACGATTGGCGTCGTGGAGAGCGGCCACTTTGGCATCAGGGCTTTGGGCGGTCGGAACGAAACCCTCGGGCACCACCGTGATGGCGTCCCCGTGACTCATCCACACTTCGGAATCGCCGGGCCAGTCGACGAAGATCGGAGATCGGTCCGTGATGGTCAGGGGGGTGCGACCGTACTCGCCGCGTCCGGTACGAGCCACTTCACCGCCCAATTGCAGGGCGAGCAGCTGGGCACCGTAGCAGATACCGAGTATCGGAATGCCGGTGTCATAGATAGCCGGATCGATCTGTGGAGCCGGAGTTTCGTTGACCGACTTGGGCCCTCCCGACAGAATGATGCCCTGCGGTCTCCGGGCCACCATCTCGGCGGCCGAGATCGTGTGCGAGACGATCTCCGAATAGACGTGGGCTTCCCGCACCCGCCGAGCGATGAGCTGGGCATACTGGGCACCGAAGTCGACGACCAGAACCGGTCCGTCGACGAGAGGACCAGCCGCGCTCGGCGGGGAAGGGCTCAATGGCCCATGCCGACACCCTGCGCACGCTGCAGGTCTTTGCCCTCCGTCTGCAAGGCCGGAGCCACCATCACCTCGGCTTTTTGAAACTCCTTCACCGTCTCATACCCGCATGTCGCCATTGCGGTGCTCAACGCTCCGAACAGATTCATCCGCCCGTCGTTCTCGTGGGCAGGGCCGAGGAGAATTTCACGGAGCGTGCCCCGGGTCGTCGTCTTGACCCGAGCTCCCCGAGGCAGCGTGGGATGGAAGGTTGCCATGCCCCAGTGGTAGCCGCGGGCCGGCGCCTCCACCGCAGAGGAGAGGGGCGAACCCAACATCACGGCATCGGCACCGCAGGCGATGGCCTTGGCGATGTCACCACCCTTGGACATGCCACCATCGGCGATCACGTGGCAGTAGACCCCGGTCTCGTCGAGGTGGCGCATCCGGGCACCGGCCACGTCGGCGATGGCGGTCGCCTGTGGAACTCCAATGCCCAGGACGCCCCGGGTGGTGCAGGCGTTGCCGGGCCCGACTCCGACCAACACACCCACCGCTCCGGTGCGCATCAGGTGGAGGCCGGCTTGGTACGAGGCGCACCCGCCTACGATCACCGGGATCTCGAACTCGCGGATGAAGCGCTTCAAGTTGAGTGGCTCGACGGTCTTCGAAACGTGCTCCGCCGACACCACCGTGCCTTGGATCACCAACAGGTCCAACTCTGCAGCCAGCAGGGCCGGGGCGAACAGCTCCGTCTTCTGGGGGGTGACCGAGGCAGCGGTGGTGACGCCGGCCGCGCTCATCTCTTTGATCCTCTCGGTGACCAATCCCATCTTCACCGGCTCGGCGTACATCTGTTGCATGCGAGCTGTTGCCTTCTCGGTCGGCAACTCCCGAATCTCATCGAACAGGTTGGTGGGATCCTCGTAGCGGGTCCATAAACCCTCCAGATTCAAGACGCCGAGCCCACCGAGGCGCCCGATCTCAATGGCAGTCGCCGGGCTGACCACGCCGTCCATGGCCGAGGCCATAAGTGGTAGTTCGAAGCGGTAGGCGTCGATCTCCCAACTGATGTCGACATCCTCAGGGTCCCGGGTTCTCCGGCTGGGAACGATGGCGATGTCATCGAACCCGTAGGCCCTCCGCCCTGATTTGAAGATGCCAATCTCTAATTCAGCCACGTCTCTATCCTCCGGCCCATGGGTGCGATTCCTCGAACGACCGCTCGGCAACTCTCCACAAACCTTGCCGATCAGCTTCCCCCTAGGATACCGCTTGGCGTCCCTCCTCCCGGCGAGGGTTGGCGGGAATTCTGCTCACCACGAGAAGGGGCCGGGTAACCCCAGGGTGAGGCAGAGCAACTCCACCAGAACCCTGGCCGTGGCACCCCAGATGATCTCCCCGCCCGAATGGAAGAACCAGACCGGAAACTCACTCCCGGGCGATCCTCCAAAAACCGGCCGACCAGGGACGGACCACCACTCCTCCACAAAAACGCCCTCTTCCAACAACTCGGACAGGGCTACATCGAAGATCCGGGCCACCTCGTCGGGCCCGGCGAACAGGGTCGGACGCCTGGCGAGAATGGCCACGACCGGTGTCATCATGGTGTTGGATGAAACGGTGGGCATGGCGGCGAGCTGGCCGATGATCTCGACCGAAGCCGGATCGAGCCGAATCTCCTCGTAGGCCTCGCGCCGAGCACCCTCATCCACGGATTCACCGGCGTCGAGGCGACCACCCGGAAACGCCACTTCTCCCTGGTGGGAACGGAGCCGGCTGGATCGCACTGTCAGAATCACCCGTGCCTCACCATCCTCTTCGAACAGACTGACCAGGACGGCCGCCGGATTCGCGCCGATGGCAATTCCCGAGATGGATCGGATGGATTCGGCAATCTCGCGGTCTCCGCTCGTACCGACATCGTTCGATGCATGACCCTCGATCACCCCCCTCACCCGATCGAGTGTGAGGTGGCGGCGAGCCTGGTGTGATAATTCCGCCCATGGGGCGGGACCGCCGGGGCGGGCGGCCGGCGGGCGGGGAATGACCTGGGGACCCGATGGCGGACCGGGGGGAGATAAGGACATGCGCGCCCAAGGTTACGGGTAGACCATGCGCAGCCGTCCGGATCCCGGTAGCGTGACGACACTGACACCCACCGGGCGCCACGAGTGAACAACCTACGGGAGGCAACTAATGGCCGAGGATGAACCACAGTACGGGCAGGCCGGGGTGGCGCAGTTTCCGATCACTACTGCGCTCGAGTTTCCCGAGTGGCCCGTCCAGCGGAGCCTGGGCATGGTCTTCGGCGTGGTGGTCCGGTCCATGGGGATGGCCAAAGGTATCACCGCCGGATTCAAGGCCATGGCCGGAGGTGAAGTGAAGCAGTACACCAGGCTCGTCGAAGACAGCCGGCGGCACGCCATGGATCGCATGATCGAAAATGCCCGACTGCTCGGCGCCAATGGCATCATCTCCATGCGGTTCGACTCGTCTGAGGTGGGCCAGTCACTGACCGAGATCGTCGCCTACGGCACCGCGGTCATCGTCGGCGCTGGATAAGCCCGGGTAGGGCCAACGTGGTCGTGATCTTCATACTTATCGGGCTCGCCGTCATCGGAGTGGTGATCTACAGCATCTTTCTCCGTCGCCATGGCGAGACCGACCGACCTCAACCCGACTGGCGACCGACCGACGAGGTGTTCAACGACCCTTCCACCAATCGGGTCATGCGGGTGTGGTTGGACGGGTCAGGTGAGCGTCGCTATGTGGCGGAAGCGGATCATCCGACCACCTGAGCCGGCCACCTGAACCGGCCACCTGAGCGCCCGACCCGTCCGCAGTCCCGGGTCCCCGGTCCGGTATTCCGACCCGCGTGAGGCGCTTGGACATGGCAATGGCCGGGTCCCACAGGGACCCGGCCATTGATGAGACACCTGCCGCCGGAGCGGCACCCGTGTCGGGGTGTTACATCATTCCGCCCATGCCGCCCATGCCGCCCATTCCGCCACCCATGGCAGCGGCAGCGGCTGCCGCGGCAGCCGGGTCGGACTTCTCGGGCTTGTCGGCCACCAGGGCCTCGGTGGTGAGCAACAGACCGGCGATCGATGCCGCGTTCTGCAGAGCCGACCGGGTGACCTTGGCCGGGTCGATGACGCCCGCCTTGACCAGGTCGACCAGCTCGCCGGTTTCGGCGTTCAGGCCGATGGAACCGGTTTCGGCCTCCACCTGGCGCACAGAGACCGAGCCTTCGAGGCCGGCATTGTTGGCGATGGCCGCCAACGGTGCAGCCAGCGCCTTGGCCACAATCGACGCTCCGGTCGCCTCATCGCCCTCGAGCGACTCGATGACCGCGTTGACTGCCGAGCGGGAACGGAGCAGTGCCGTCCCTCCTCCGGCCACGATGCCCTCCTCGACCGCAGCGCGAGTGGCCGACAGCGCATCTTCGATGCGGTGCTTCTTCTCTTTCAGCTCGACCTCGGTAGCGGCACCCACCTTCACGACGGCTACGCCACCGGCAAGTTTGGCCAGACGCTCTTGAAGCTTCTCCCGGTCCCAGTCGGAGTCCGTGTCATCGATCTCACGCTTGATCTGCGCGATGCGACCCTTGACGTCGTCCTCGTTACCGCCACCTTCCACAATGGTGGTGTCATCCTTGGTGATGATGACCCGCCGGGCGCTGCCCAACAGATCGACCGTGGTGGTTTCCAACTTCAAGCCGATCTCCTCGGAGATCACCTGACCACCGGTGAGAACGGCCATGTCCTGCAGCATCGACTTACGCCGTTCGCCGAAGCCCGGGGCCTTCACAGCCACCGAGGTGAACGTGCCACGGATCTTGTTGACCACCAGGGTCGCCAGAGCTTCACCTTCGACATCCTCGGCCACAATCAGCAGCGGTTTGCCAGCCTGCATGACCTTCTCGAGCACCGGGACCAGATCGTGAACCGAGCTGATCTTCTGGTTGACGAAGAGGATGACCGGGTCGTCGAGGACGGCTTCTTGGCGCTCGGCGTCGGTCACGAAGTACGGAGACAGATAGCCCTTGTCGAACTGCATTCCCTCGGTGAACTCGAGGTCGATACCGAAGGTATTGGACTCTTCGACGGTGACAGTGCCGTCCTTGCCCACCCGATCGATGGCATCGGCCAGAACTTCGCCGATGGCGGCGTCGGCAGCCGAGATGGCAGCCACCTGGGCGATCTCCGTCTTGGAGTCGATCTCCTTGGACTGTTCCTTGATGGACTCGACGACAGCCTTCACCGCTTTGTCAATACCCTTACGCAGACCCAACGGATTGGCGCCGGCAGCGACATTGCGGAGCCCCTCGCGAATGAGGGCCTGGGCCAGTACGGTAGCGGTGGTCGTCCCGTCACCGGCGACGTCGTTGGTCTTCGTCGCCACTTCCTTGACCAACTGAGCGCCCATGTTCTCGAACACATCGTCCAACTCGACTTCGCGAGCGATGGATACACCGTCGTTGGTAATGGTGGGAGCACCGAATTTCTTCTCGATGACCACGTTGCGACCTTTCGGTCCAAGGGTGACCTTGACCGTGTCAGCCAGCTTGTTGACGCCGGCCTCGAGGCTGCGCCGGGCCGCATCGTCAAACTTGAGGATCTTCGCCATTACTTGACCACCTTGGCCAGCACATCCCGGCTCGAGAGAATCAACAGATCCTCACCATCGGAGCTGATTTCGGTGCCGCCGTACTTGGAATAGACGACAGTGTCCCCAACGGCCAGATCCAGAGGGATCAGGTCACCGGACGACTCGGCGCGCCGACCAGGGCCTACGGCGAGGACTTCGCCCTGCTGGGGCTTTTCTTTGGCGGTATCCGGGATCACCAGGCCTGACGCCGTGGTCTCTTCTGATTCACCGGGACGGACGACGATGCGATCGTCGAGGGGCTGCAGACTCATGTGATCGGGCCTCCTGTGGCACGTATTTAGCACTCTAGGGTTGCGAGTGCCAACGATAGCGACCCGTCCGGCCTGAGGCAACATCGCCAGCCGAATTGACACCTACCAGGGAGAATACCCGGTCAGATCAGGCGGTCGGCACCAGCCGGAGGTTGGGATCTGCCCCGAGAGTCAGCGGACTGGCCCCGACATTCGCCAGTCGCCACCACCCGGCGGCGGCCACCATCGCCGCGTTGTCGGTGCACAGGGCACGGCTGGGGAGGAACGCTCCGATCCCGTCCTCGGCGCACGCCTGTTCCACCCGTTGGCGTAGCAGCGAGTTGGCGGCCACCCCTCCAGCCAGGCACAAAGCCTTGGCGCCGACATCGCGTGCGGCCCGGCGGGCTTTGGCCACCAAGACGTCCACCACCGCTTGGCGGAATGATGCCGCCACGTCCTCGGTGGCAGCATCGGGATGCTTGCGCACCGTATTCACCACCGATGTCTTCAACCCGCTGAACGAGAAGTCATATCCCTCGGCCATAAAGGCTCGGGGGAAGGCGAATGCCTGTGGGTCGCCATCTGCGGCTATGGCATCGATGGCCGGTCCACCCGGGTAGCCGAGGCCGAGGAACCTGGCCACCTTGTCGAAGGCCTCCCCGGCGGCGTCATCGACGGTGCCCCCGATGAGCCGATAACGACCGGGACCGGACACCTCCACCAACAACGTGTGGCCACCCGAGACCAGCAGGACCACCAACGGCCATCCCAGATCAGGCTGTTCGAGCAACGAGGCGAACAGGTGGGCTTCGAGGTGGTTGACGCCGACGAAGGGCACGTCCCAGGCCAGCGACAATGCTTTGGCTTCGGCCACCCCCACCAGAAGGGAGCCGATCAAGCCTGGGCCGTAGGTCACGGCGATGGCATCGATTCCTGACCCCGAGGTGCTGCATCCCGCTGCCTCCAAGGCCTCGGCCAACACCGGCGTCAGGAGTTCCACGTGGGCTCTCCCGGCCAGTTCGGGCACCACACCCCCGTAGCGGGCATGGAGGTCGATCTGGCTACTCACGATGGACGAGACGATGACCACGCCGCCGTCGACCACCGCGGCGGCGGTCTCATCGCACGACGTCTCGATACCCAACACCCGGTGGATGCGGGGGATCGGGTCAGGAGCCATGGGGGGAGGATACCGAGGTGGTGGCCAACCGGTCCCCGGATGGCGGCAGAGCGGGTCTCGTGGTCATCGTCGTGAGGTCACGGCCAGGTCATCGGGAAGGGCTGCCTCGATCTTCGCCAATCGCTCGGCGTACGCCTCCGAGTCGATGTCGCGTACCCACATGATCAGGGCGTCCTCGCCCGTCTCGGGGTAGTAGTTCGGACGCACTCCGACCGGGGCCATTCCGAACCGCCGGTACAACGCGATGGCGGTTTCATTCCCCACCCTGACCTCGAGAGTCATGTGGCGGGTCCCGAGCTCGAGTGCGACGGAGGTCATGTCGAGGAGGATCAGGCTTCCGAGCCCACGCCCCTGCCAACGGGGATCGACAGCGATGTTGTTGACATGGGCTTCATCGTCGATCAGCATCAGACCGGCGAAGCCAACAATGTCGGAACCGATCCAAGCGGCGCGATAAGCGCGGGACTTGCGTTGAGCCAATTCCTCCACGAACAGCCGGTGCGACCAGGGATGTGGGAACACCGCCTCTTCGATCCGTAACACACCACGGAGATCTTTCGCCCTCATGGGCGCCATGACCACCTGATGTCGCTCGTGCCGGATCGGCGGTGGGTCAGCGCTCACGGCGATGGCCAGGTGTCCCGGGGGGAGGGATCCGCTGCTCCCAGTTGATCCGGGCGTCGGCCTCTCGCCGGTAGTCGGGCAACAGGTCGGCCGCAGTGGATAGTTCGGCGCCGGCCGCCAAGCGGCGAATCGCCAGCCGGGCAAGGGTCACCGGTGACGGTGACGAGAGGTGCTCGGCCAGACCCAGATCGGCAGCCGGGACGCCTGCCAACAACTGGCGGTATCTGACGGCGCCGTCCCCGACAATGAGAAGGCTCTCGCGGGGGCCGTGATCCCTTGCGACCAACGACTCTGCCAGGCCGTCAGGGGTGACCAGTTCGGGCGGCGCCTCCCGGGCCAGCGCCGGATCGACGGCCGGGTGCACGCCCGCCTCCGAATCATCGAAATGGTACTGGGAAGCAAACACCTCCCCCCGACGGGCGTCGACCACCACCACGACCGTCCGGGCCCGACCTGGGCCGGCTTCCTCCCGGGCTCCGGCGGCCAGAATGTCCAGACTGCTGACGGCCAGGACGCCCAGCGCCAATCCCTGGGCCAAGGCCTTGGCGGTAGCTACCCCGACCCGCAGGCCGGTAAACAGACCGGGCCCGGTATCGACGGCGATGGCATCGATGTCCCGGACCGTGAGTCCCGACAGGGCGCAGACCTCCTCGATGGCAGGAGCCAACGATTCGGCGTGCATCCGGCCGCCCTGATGGCTCCGTTCGGCGGCCGATCCCCCATCGGTGACCAGTGCGGCACCGACCAGGTTGGTCGCTGACTCGATGGCGAGCAGATTCATCCATCCACCGCCCACGGCTGTAAGACCTGGGCCAACCGGGCCCAGCGATCCGCCCACCTCGGACCCGACCGCCCGATGGTCACGGTGCGGCGGTCGTCGAGGTCTCCGCGGTCGCCGTTCCCGGAGTGGGCGTCGAGCCTCAGAGACAGCGACCCGTCGCCGAGAACCGGCTCGGCCACGTCTCCCCATTCCACAAGGGCCACCGCTCCGTCCTCGACCAGCTCGCCGATGCCCAGGTCGACAATCTCGCCAAGGGAATCGAGCCGGTAGACGTCGGCATGCAACAGGGTCTTCAGCGGCTCGCCCGCCGGAACATGGACCGCGCCGTCGAGCTCATACTGCCTGACCAGTGTGAATGTCGGGCTGGTGATGGGGCCCACGATACCGAGCGCCCGACCGAAGCCCTGGGCGAAGGTGGTCTTGCCACTTCCCAGGTCCCCGGCCAGGAGCAGCACATCCCCGGGCACGCAGAGCGGGGCGATGGCCCCGGCCACCGCCCGCGTCTCCTCGGCGGACGAAGTCGAAACGACGATTGCCGGCGCCTGGGTCATCACGACCAGCCCAGCAGCTGCTTGGCCCGGACCAGGTCGGACCGCATCTGGGCCACCACCGCCCCTCCCGACCGCAACGCCGCGGCGGGATGGTAGGTCGGCACCAGGTAGGAGCGGCCGAACGGGTAGGCCTTCCCCCTCACCTGGGTTATGCCATTGTCGGTCTCGAGCAGCAGTTTGGTGGCGAAGTTCCCCAGGGTCACCACCACCACGGGTTGGATCAGATCGAGCTGGGAGACCAGATAGGGCCGGCACGCCTCGATCTCTTCCGGCCTCGGATTGCGGTTGTCCGGGGGCCTGCACTTGACCACATTGGCGATGTAGCACTGGCGGCGATCGATACCCAGCTCTTCGGCCATCAGCCGGTCGAGGAGCTTGCCCGAGCGTCCGACGAACGGTTCACCCTGCAGGTCTTCGTCACGCCCGGGTGCTTCGCCGACGAAGAGTAGATCGGCGTCGGGATCACCGACACCGAACACCACCTGGGTGCGTCGGTCCGACAGCGCACACTTGGTGCACCCAGCCGCCTCCTGGGCGAGATAGGCCAGTCCGGTCATCTCAGCCACCGCCGAATGGTACCGCCCACCAGCACACCGCCCATTGCGATCGTCAAGTGATCCGTGACGCGGCAAACTGAGACCCGTGACCGACGGGATCGAACCATCTGAGGACGTCGAGGACACCCGTGCCCCGGCAAAGGACCCTCCCACCCAGCTGCACAGGGAGTTCACCCAGCGGGTGGCGGACGTCGACCGCGATCGGACGGTGACGTCCCTCCGTGAGCACGTCGTGGTCGGAAGGTTGACGCTGGACGAATTCTCCGAGCGGGTCGACAACGCGCTGGTCGCCCGCACCCAAGGTGACCTCGATGCACTGGTTGCGGACCTCCCGGCCCGAGCGGCACCCGAACCGGAGGCGACCCGCCGGCACGCCCGCCGGTGGGTCATTGCCGTCATGGGTGGGGCGAGGGCCAAGGGTCGGTGGCGGGCCAGTGGGCACACCACCGCCATCGCTGTCATGGGAGGCTGCCAACTCGATCTCCGACAGGCCGAGATCGAGGGATCCGAAGTAGTGATCAGCGCCTTTTCCATCATGGGCGGGATCGAAATAGTGGTGCCCGAAGGCATCGACGTTGAACTGGTCGGCTTCTCCATCATGGGCGGGCGTCACCTGAAGATCCGCGACGTCCCGGTTGTCCCGGGATCGCCTCGGATCATCGTTCGGGCCTTCCCGATCATGGGCGGGGTGGAAGTCAAGAGTGCTCCGAACCGACATGGGCGTGGACTGCCATCACACCTCGACGGCACGTCCCTCGACGCGGGGGCCGGCTCACCGGTGCTGAGCAAGGGATCCTCTGGCCGGGCCCCGGCCGATCAGGCCCCGGAGACCATCTCCCGGGAGCCCCATCCGGAAGGAGCCCCATCCCTTGCCGGTGACCGCACCGTGACAATTCTCTTTATCGACATGGTCGATTACTCAGGGATCACCGAGCGTCTCGGGGATCGTCTGGCCCATGCCCTGGTGACCGAGCACCACCGGATCGTCCGTTCCCTCCTCACCGGTCACGGGGGGCGTGAGGTCAAGGCGCAAGGTGACGGGTTGATGGTCGCATTCGAAGGAGCGGCCCGTGCACTGCGATGTGCCGCCGCCATGCAGCGCTCATTTCGCGAGCACACCTTGGCCCACCCCGACCAGCCGATTCGGGTCCACATCGGGTTGCACACCGGGGAGGCCACCGAGACCGATGACGACTTCTTTGGTCACACGGTCATCGTGGCCAGTCGCATCGCCGACATGGCCGGTCCCAACGAGATCCTGGTGTCTTCACTGTCCGAACAGTTGGTGGCGGGCACCGGAGAATTCCACTTCGGTGAGCAACGGGAGGTGGTGCTCAAAGGGATGAGCCGCCCCCAACGTGTTGCCCCGCTCATCTGGGCCAACTGAGTGAGAGCGGTCAGCTGGTGGGCGGCGCCAATCTCACAGCCGAGGTGGGGCCGGGTGAGGATGGCGACCCCGCCGTCGACGGCGGCGGGGACGGCGGGTCCATCCACGTGGCGAGATAGGGGCCGGTGGGGCCGAAACCGATACGGGTCATGGCCACCGGCCGAGGGGGGATGTCGAGATTGGGCGAATCGGAGTGCCGGGGGGTGTACAGCAACCACGCGCCGGTCGGGTCGGAGTAGACGGATTCCTCCCCGGGACCCTCACCCTGAGCGTTGGATGCCACCAGAGGAACCGATGAGGAGTCGGCACACGGTCCCATCGGACCCGCACAGCGTGCCGCTCCGATGGCGTAGTTCGGCGTATTGAACCAATTGCCCGAGTAGAACAACCAGTAGGTCCCGAGCACCTTCACCATGTCGGGCGATTCGACGATGCTGCCCTGCCAGGGCTCATCGGGCTGCAGAATGACCGTCGGCTTGGCGGTGAAGGCCATGCCATCGCCGGTGAGTGGCGCCGACCAGATCTTTGTCGGCGTGGAGGATCCTCCGATGTTCTGGTCCGACTTCCAGATCATCCAAGTGGTCCCGTTGTCATCGGTGAACACCCGGGGGTCGATCGAACCACCCTGGCTGACCTGGCAGATATACGGCTTGACAATGGGGGTGAACGGGCCGGTGGGAGACGCCCCGGTGGCGGCTCCGATGCATTCCATTGCCGGGGAGGTCGACTTCACCAGGGTGGTGAAGTACAACACGAACGTCGATCCGAAGCGGTGGAGGTCAGGTGCCCAGGTGAAGCCGGGCGCAGCCCACGGCGGCAATGTCGGCATGACTTCGGTGATCGCTCCCCACTGGCCCACCGTGGTTCCCGATGCCACCGGAGCGTTCATCGTCACCCCTGCACCACCCTCGCTGAGGATGAGGTTGTAACGACCCTTCCCGACGGTGAGGAACGGGTCGGACACATCGTGACCGACATCGTAGATCCGGGCCGGCGCCGACGGCATGGTGGCCGCGGGTGGGTCGTAGGGGTGGACGGGTGGCGTGGGAGCAGCAGCCACCCCGGCCCCGACTGCGCCCCCGTTCGGCGCCGACACCTGATGGCCGGTCGCACTCGCCGAGGTGCAGGCGGAAGTGACGGTTGCCACCACGACCAGACCGACCATCATGGCGAACAGGCGGCAGCGTGCCGGGCTCGGAACCACCGATGACCGGACGGCACGATGTCGGAGGTTTGGTTTCATGAGGACAGTCAACTCCGATGGACGTTGGGGAGTACCGCGGGCGCGCCAACTCCCGCGGCGCGCCGACTCCAGATTACTGCTTCCCGTCGGGGTCGGATCAGGCAGCGGGGGCAGCCCCGATTTCATGATCAGCCGAATCGCCCGTCAGGCCATTCCCGTTGACGAGGACCCGGGGGACCCGGGGACCGATGCCACACACCACCTCGTAGTTGATGGTCCCGAGGCGATCGGCCCACTCGGTGGCGGTGATCTCGTCGCTTCCCTGCGGCCCGATGAGGACCACCTCGTCACCCACGTTGACCGGGGGAACGCCGGCCTGTCCGCAATCAACCAGGATCTGGTCCATCGTCACCACCCCGGCCAGCGGGCGCCTGACCCCTCCGATGAGCACCTCGCCGCCGGTGTCGAACAGCCGGCGGGGCACGCCGTCCGCATAGCCGATGGGAACAGTGGCGACGATCGAGCGCTCGGCCAAGGGACGGCGGCGCCCGTAGGACGGCCGCTCCCCCTTGTCGAGCCAGCGGACAAACGACACTTCGGCCCGCAATGACAGCACCGGCTCGATCCGCCCTCCCCCGGTGGCCTGTGACAATTGGGTGGCCAACTCGGGGGTGGGGAACAGCCCGTAGAGGGCAATGCCGCACCTGACCATGTCCAGGCGGGCTGCCGGGAAGGCAATGGAACCGGCCGAGTTGGCCACGTGGGTGAGAGGAGGACGGAGGGAGGCGGCGGTCAGATCGTCGAAAACCAACCTGAACCGATCGAGTTGGGTGCGGGTGAACTCGATGTCGGCCGGGCCAACCCCATCGGCCACCGCCAGATGGGTCCACAGGGCCCCGAGCCGGAGCCGGGGATCGGCAGCGATGGCGGTGGCCAGGCTCACCGCCTCAGCCGGGTCGACCCCTACCCGGTGCATGCCGGTATCCACCTTGAGGTGGACGTCGACCGGGGACGCGTCTTCGGCGGCCACCACCCGTTTCAAGGCCTGAACTCCAGCATGGGTGTAAACCGTCGGCACCAATCGGCGAGCCACCGCTTCCTCCATGGCATCAACCGGGGGCTCGGACAGGAGCAGAATCGGGACGTCGATCCCACCCTCTCGAAGGAGCACCCCTTCCTCCACCATTGCCACCGCCAGCCACGTCGCCCCCCCGGCCAATGCGGCCCTGGCCATGGGGAGGGAACCGTGCCCATACCCATCGGCCTTGACCACGGCACAGAGCGCGGATGAACCCACCATGCCGTTGAGAACTGATGCATTGCGCCGGGCGGCAGCCACGTCGATCTCGGCCCACGCCGGTCGCAGGCGGTCAACCACCGAGGCTCCACCGAGGCTCATCGCAACCACTGAGGTCAGAGAGGACCGATGACACCAGGACGGGAAGGTCGCCGGCCATAAGCCCCTGGCCGGGGCCCCGATCTGCCGCCCGGCCATGAACGTGGGCGGCCAGGGCAGCCGCCTCGAGGGGTGCCATCCCCCGAGCCAACATGGCGCCGATGATGCCCGAGAGCACGTCACCGGTACCCGCGGTGGCCAATCGGGGCGATCCTGCCATCGCCACCAGGCAACGGCCCGACGGATCGGCCGTCGCGGTGGTGGATCCCTTTACCAAAACCACCGCTCCCGACGCCTTGGACAGCCGCCGTGCCGCCTCGATCCGGTCGGCTCCCGCCGGCTTGCCCATCAACCGTTCGTACTCGCCGTCGTGTGGTGTCAGTACCAGCGGCGCCTTGTGGCCGAGGAGATGAGTGCCATCCAGGCGGCCCAGAGCGAACAGCCCGTCTGCGTCCACCACCACCGGGATGTCCGAGGAGCCCACCAGCCGTTGCACCTCTTCCACCGTCGACGGGTCGCGCCCGAGCCCCGGGCCGACCACCATGGCCGAGCACCGGTGGGACATGTCCAGAGCCACATCGGACCAACCCCGGGCCGGCAGCGGCACACTCACGCTTTCGGATGGGCCGGCGTCGGCCACATCCTCCCCGGGCACACCGAGCCGAACCATCCCCGCTCCGGTCCGGAAAGCCGCCCGGGCGCACATCCCGGCGGCACCGGTCATCCCGGGAGAGCCGGCCACCATCAGTACCGCAGAACTCCACTTGTGATCGTTTCGGCCACGTGATGGAAGGAGTGCTGCCACGTCCCGGTCCTCCATCACGCTGAGTCGGGAATGACCGACCGGGATGCCCAGGTCGGCCACGGTGACCCGGCCGGCCAGACCGACTCCGTCGCCCTGCAGGAGACCCGGCTTGAGCGCCACGAAGGTCACCGTCCGATCGGCCCGGAGCGGGCGACCGGAACCTTCACCCGTGTCGCCACTCACCCCCGACGAGATGTCCACCGCCAACACCGGAGTCCCGGGATGGACGCCAGGCGCCCGGTACTCGCCACGGAACCCCGTTCCGTACGCGGCGTCGATCACCAGATCGAGGTCCGGGCCGGCGTCCACCCCGGCGCCCACGCTCCCGGCCTCGACCACCGTGACCCGGGCACCACGACGTCGGAGCTTTCCGGCCGCGATCCGACCGTCCGCACCGTTGTTCCCCTTGCCCGCCACCACCAGGACGCGGCGTCCGTACGCTCCACCCATCATCTCGAGGGCCACCGATGCCACCGCGTGGCCGGCCCGCTCGACCAGCACGTCCAGTGGCGTCGACGCCTGGGCCTCGGCATCGACGGCCTGCATCTCAGAGACGGTGAGGACCGGTTGCACAGCTCGACGCTACGACGCAGCCCCGGCCCGTGCCGATCCACGGGCCGGAGCCACATACTCGGCCACCACGAACGCCATGGCCATCTGATCGGTATGGGTCAGCGAGAGGTGCCAATCGGTGACCTCGGATCGCCGCGCCAGGTCGTCGGCGGCATGGTGAAGTAGGAGGGTGGGGGCACCCAGGCCGATCCGGACCACCTCCACATCGGTGAATCGGAAGGCCCCGAGCCCGACGCCGAGGGCCTTCATGGTTGCCTCCTTGGCGGCGAACCGGGTGGCCATCCGCGGAATCGGGTCGGTGGCCCTGGTGGCATAGGCCAATTCCGACTCGGTGAACAGCCGTTCGGCCATGGAGGGCCGTCGATCCAGCAGCTCTCGCAGCCGGGTGACTTCCACCGCATCCACCCCGATGCCGACCAGCCTGCAGCCGCCGACCGTCCCGGTGCCCGTATCCATTACCTGACAGATGCCTTCACTCGACGGTGACCACCTTGGCCAGGTTGCGGGGACGATCAACGTCGAGACCGTGCAGCCGGGCCATCGAGTAGGCGAACAGTTGCAGCGGTACCACGTCGACGATGGGGGTGAACAGCTGGTGGGTCTCCGGGACCCACAGGACGGCATCCGCTTGCCGCGCCGTCTCTTCGTCACCGTCGTTGGCCACCAGTACCACGGTGGCGCCCCGGCTCTTCACCTCCGCCACGTTGGCCATCATCTTTTCCCATAGGCGGGTGCGGGTGGCGACCCCGATCACCACTGTTCCCGGTTCCACCACCGCGATGGGACCGTGCTTCAGCTCACCGGCGGGAAACCCTTCGGCCCATAGGTAGGAGAGCTCCTTCAGTTTGAGCGCGCCTTCCAGCGCCACCGGATAGCCGACATGGCGCCCGAGGAAGATGAATGACAGTGAGTCCCGATACGTGGTGGCGACCACCTCGACGTCGGCCGCCCTCCCCAGGGCGGTCTCCACCTTGTCGGGCAACGCACCCATGGCGTCGAGGAACTCCCGGGCTTCGTGGGGATAGAGCGTTCCCCGGGTC
Source organism: Acidimicrobiaceae bacterium (assembly GCA_003133325.1). GTDB lineage: Bacteria > Actinomycetota > Acidimicrobiia > Acidimicrobiales > RAAP-2 > DASZIT01. The sequence continues at coordinate 98,634 of PKXA01000102.1, forward strand.
TGAGCCAGGTAGAGGGCCAGGATCTCCAGGGCGGTGATCTGGGCGAGGTGGGTCTTCGTAGACGCGACCCCTATCTCCGGGCCGGCCCGGGTGTAGAGCACCGCGTCGGCTTCCCGGGTCATGGACGAATCCACCACGTTGGAGATGACCAGCACCTTGGCATTCCATCTCCGGGCTTCCCGCAGAGCTTGCAAGGTATCGATGGTCTCGCCGGATTGGCTCACCCCGATCACCAGCGTCCGGGAGTCGAGGACCGGATCGCGATAGCGGAACTCGCTGGAGATGTCGATCTCGACCGGCAGCCTCGCCCAATGCTCGATGGCGTACTTGGCCATGAGCCCGGCGTGGTAGCTGCTCCCGCAGGCCACGATGAACACCTTGTCGATGGAGCGAAGTTCATCGTCGGAGATGCGGACCTCGTCGAGCGCCAGGGTGCCGTCGGGGAGCAACCGGTTGAGCAGGGTGTTGGCCACCGCCATCGGTTGCTCGTGCATCTCCTTGCTCATGTAGTCGGGGTAACCGTCCTTGCGGGCGGCATCGAGGTCGTAGTCCACCGTGCGAAGGGGTGGGATGACCTCGGCACCATCGAGGGTGGTCACCCTGATCGATCCCGGACGCAGCTCGGCGATCTGGTCGTCCTCGAGGAGCAGGAACGAGCGGGTATGTCCGAGCAGGGCGGGGATATCCGAGGCCAGCAACGCCTCCGTCTCGGTGAGTCCCATGACCAACGGGGATACCCGGCGGGCCGCCACGATCAGCCCGGGCTCACCGGAATGGATCACGGCGATGGCGAAGTAGCCGCGGACCCGTCGGAGGGTCTCTCGGACCGCACTGACCAAACCAGCCTCAGGGTGGGTTCCAAGTTCGGATTCGATCAGATGGGCCAGCACCTCGGTGTCGGTATCCGATTCGAGGTGGTGGCCGGCCAGGACCAACTCGTCGCTGAGCTCGAGGTAATTCTCGATGATCCCGTTATGGACCAGGGCCAGCTGACCGGTGCAGTCGATGTGGGGGTGGGCATTGGCTTCGGACGGGCGACCATGGGTGGCCCACCGGGTGTGACCGATACCTGTGGACGAGCCCGATGGGGCATCCTCGGTCCGCTTGATCAAGTCCTCGAGCGACCGGGTCCCGTTGGCGGCACGGGCCCGCCACAGCGGGCCACCGTCGGTGGGCGAAAGAACCGCCAGGCCGGCGGAGTCGTACCCCCGGTACTCGAGTCGGGCAAGGCCCTCGAGCAGGACGTCAAGCGTCTCTTCGCCTCCGGTGATCCCGATGATGCCGCACATTGGGGTCGAGGCTAGTTGCCCGACTGGCTCAGGGATGCCGCCGCGTGCAACTCGTGCCTGACCAGTGTGCTCAACCGCTGCGCCACCTCCTCGGCCACCCCGTCGCCCGGTGCCTCCACCATGACCCGCACCAAGGTCTCGGTCCCACTGGGCCGCAACAGGACCCGCCCCTGCTCACCCAGTCGCGTCTCCTCTTCGGCCACGGCCGACCACACCGCATCAGCCGCCGCCAACAGACCGGGGTCGGGAACCTGGACATTCACCAGAACCTGGGGAACCCGGGTCACCAAGCCGTCGAGTAGTTCGGCCAGTGGCTTCTGCGACCTCACCATCAGGTCGGCCAGGATCAGCCCGGTGAGGAGCCCATCCCCGGTGGTGGCCATCCGCCGGAAGATGATGTGCCCGGACTGCTCGCCGCCCAGTGCCAACCCATCGGCATCGAGGGCTGCCAGCACGTGGCGGTCGCCCACCGGGGTCTCCTTCACCGTGATCCCCCGGTGCTCCATGGCCAGCTTGAACCCCAGATTGGTCATGACGGTCACCACCACCGTGTTGCCGGCCAACTGGCCGCGTTCAGCCAGATCGACGGTGAACAGGGCAAGCAGTTCGTCACCACCGATGGTTGCCCCGGCGGCGTCCACCGCCAACAGTCGGTCGGCGTCCCCGTCCAGGGCAAGCCCCAGATCGGCTCCGTGTTCGACCACTGCCGCAGCCAATGTGTCGGTGTGGGTGGATCCGCAGCCGGAATTGATATTGGACCCGTCCGGCTCGCACCCGATGGCCACCACTTCGGCTCCCACCTCTTCGTACAGGCCGGCGGCGATCTCCGCCGCGGCCCCGTTGGCCCCGTCGACCACCAGCCGCAGGCCGTCGAGACGACGACCCTCGAGCAGTGACACCAGGTGCGCGAGGTAGGCATCGGCGGCGCCCGGCTCGCTCACCACCCGGCCGACACCGAAGCCCTCGGGACTGCGGGGCCCCCGGATACCGGGGTCGAGGACCTGATCCAACTCTTCTTCGATGGCCGTTTCTGTCTCCACCGACAGCTTGGTCCCACCTCGGGCGAACAGCTTGATGCCGTTGTCGGCGAAGGGGTTGTGCGATGCCGAGATCACCGCCCCGGGGATGTCCCGATCAGCGGACAACCAGGCGATGGCCGGGGTAGGAAGAATCCCTACGTCAATGACGTCCGCCCCCTCCCCGGCAAGACCGGCGGAGAGCGCGGCCTGGAGCATGGGGCCCGAACGGCGGGTATCCCTGCCGACCACAAAGGAGGTAGCCAATAGCTTCCGCGCCGTCGCCCGCCCGATGGCCAGCACCAGTTCCGGCGAGAGCTCGGCGTTGGCAACTCCCCGAACACCATCAGTGCCGAACCGTGCGCGCCCCATCGGACTACCGCTTGGAGTACTGAGGAGCCTTGCGGGCCTTCTTCAGGCCGTACTTCTTCGATTCCTTCTCGCGAGAGTCGCGGGTGAGGAAGCCGGCCTTCTTCAACGCTCCCCGGAGCTCGGGGTCCATATGGATCAGTGCCCGGGCGATCCCCATACGGAAGGCACCTGCCTGACCGGATACGCCACCGCCATCGATGGTGACGTCGATGTTCCACGACTCGGCCGTCTCGGTCAGCCGAAGCGGCTCGGTCACCAACATGCGGTGGGTAGCCGACGTGAAGTACTCCTCGAACTTGAGCTTGTTGACGGTGATGGTGCCCTGGCCCGGACGGAAACGCACGCGCGCCACCGCTCGCTTGCGTCGTCCGGTGGTCTGGCAGAGTGGGGCGGCGTTGGCCACGAAATGCTCCTAGTCGTCGATTCGTTCTATCGGCCTGAGAAGTTGGCGATCACGCGCCGCCCCGGACGGACGCCGTTCGGCGTGCACCGGGAAACTCCAAAGGCTCGGGGGACTGTGCTGCATGCGGATGCTCGGGGCCGTTGTAGACCTTGAGCTTGTCGATCATCTGACGGCCCAGGCGGTTCCTCGGGAGCATGCCCCGAATCGCATTCCGGACCACTTCGTCGGCCCTCTCCACCATCAGGTCGGCATAGGCGGTCGACCGAAGGCCACCCGGGTAGCCACTGTGGCGGTAGGCCAACTTGGTTTCGGCCTTACCCGCCGTCAACACCACTTTGTCGGCGTTGATCACGATCACGTGATCGCCGGTGTCCACGTGGGGAGCAAAGATGGGCTTGTGTTTGCCCCGGAGGATGGATGCCACCTCAGTGGATAGGCGGCCGAGTACGAGGCCGTCGGCGTCCACCACATGCCAGGCACGGGTGATATCACTGGGCTTGGGAGAGAACGTGCGCACAAGAAGTCCTTGGTTCGATGAGGCCGGGTTGAAGATCCCGCAGGTACAGGGCCGATCCCACCGAAAACCGGTGGGGCTCCTCTGTGTGACCACAGGGAAGGTGTCCGTGGACGGCCAGGCCCAGCGGGTTACCACGATACGACGAAATCACCCCGGTGAGCAAGCCGGACCTCCTTCGTAACGCACGGCCATCAGGGTCAGCCCGCCCGGTGGGGCTGGTTGAGAGGCCTGCTGGCGATCGGCGGAACGTAGTATCCAGGTGATATCCGAGGGTCGCTTCTTCCCCCGACCCACGTCGACAAAGGTCCCCACCAGGGATCGGACCATCTGGTGGCAGAAGGCATTGGCGTCGATCTCGAAGGCCAGCAGATTCCCGTCCACCGGGAGCAGTGCCTTTCCCTTTGAGCCATCCACCTGCGACCAGCGCGCATCCAATACCCGCCGCACGATCGGGTCGTCGGGGGTCGTCCCGGGAGCTCGCCGGCAGAAGGCCCGGAAGTCGTGCTCGCCCAGAATGGCATCGGCGGCGGCGGACATGGTGCGCACATCGAGCGGTTCGGTGACGTGCCACGCCAAATGGGCCAGCAGCGGATCGGAGGTCGGGCCATTGACGACCAGGTACCGATATCGCCGCCCGGTGGCTGAGCGGCGTGCGCTGAACGACAGCGGCACCGGCCCGGCCTCCCTGATCACGATGGAGGGGCCCAGCTGTCGGTTGCAGGAGCGCATCACCGCGGCCGGGTCGAGTCCCGAAGCCACCGAGGTGGGAAGGTCGAAGTGGACGACCTGATCAAGGGCGTGCACGCCGGCATCGGTGCGTCCCGCACAGGTCAGGGTGACGTCCACCCGTGTCAGCCGGCTGAGGGCCTCACACAGTGCACCGGCCACGGTGACCTGCCCGCTCTGGGCGGCAAACCCCCGGAATCTCGATCCGTCGTATGCGAGCCGAAGACGCCAGCGGACGACCTCAGGGTTGGTTCCCTCAGCGAGGGGAACCACTCCAGCAGTCACACCAGTTCGATACGGGCCATCGGGGCGTTGTCACCCGAACGGTTGCCCAGCTTCAGGATGCGGGTATACCCACCCGGCCGTTCGACATAGCGAGGGCCGATCTCTTCGAACAGCTTGTGCGCCATGTCCTTGTCACGGATGAACCCCACCACACGGCGGTGGCGAGCAATGCCTCCCTTGGCCGCGGCGGTGATGACCTTCTCGGCCACCGGACGCAGCGCCTTGGCCTTGGCCTCGGTCGTCACCAGGTACTCAGCCGCAATCAACGAGGCAACCAGGTTTCCCATCATCGCCTTCTGATGGGCGGAGCTACCGCCGAACCGGCGGCCCTTCTTCGGAGTGCCGAGCATGCCGATCAGTCCTTGACCCGCAGGGCGAGGCCCCGCTCATCGAGCTTCTGGAGCACTTCATCGAGCGACTTCTGTCCGAAGTTGGTGATGTTCAACAAGTCGTCGAGCGTGCGCTCGACCAACTCACCGATGGTGTTGACCTGCGCCCGTTTGAGGCAGTTGCGGGGACGCTCGGTGAGATCGAGGTCCTCGATGCGAAGGTCGAGATCAGGCGAACCGGCGCCGACCGCGCCCACTTCCCCGAGCTCGAGGCCTTGGGGCTCGTCCTCGAGATCGGCGACCAGGCCGACCAGGGTCCGAAGGGTGTCGCCGGCTGATGCCAACGCCTCCCGTGGGGTCAACGACCCGTCAGTTTCGATGTCGAGGACCAGACGGTCGAAGTTGGTGGACTGCTCGACCCGGACCGGCTCGACGGTGAAGGCCACCCGGCGGACCGGCGAGAAAATAGCATCGATCGGGATGACGCCGATGGTCGAAGAACGCTTGTTCTTGTCAGCTGAGGCGTAACCACGGCCGCGCTCCACGGTGAGATCTACCGCCAGGTGACCCTTGGCATTTAACGAGGCGATGTGCTGGGTCGGGCTGAGGACCTCCACGTCGGAAGACAGCTGGAGGTCACCGGCAGTGGCGTCACCGGGCCCGCGCTTGTCGAGGCGCACGGTGACCGGCTCATCGCTGTGCACCCGGATCAGGATGTCCTTGAGGTTGAGGATGAGGTCGGTGATGTCCTCCTTCACGCCCGGGAGGGTGGTGAACTCGTGGAGGGCTTCGTCGAATCGCACCTGGGTGATGGCGGCGCCCGGAATCGACGACAGCAGCGTGCGGCGCAGCGAATTGCCGAGCGTATGGCCGAAGCCGGGGTCGAGCGGGCCTACGGCGAACCGTTGGCGGTTATCTTCTTCTTCACCGATCGCTTCGACGGTGGGGCGCTGGATGATGAGCATGCAGATCGTGGCTCCTCGGCTGTGGTGCGCAGGGTTGGTGTTGGTTCGGATGAGGCGGTTGCTGCGGTAATGCGAATGTCCGGATGGGACTACTTCGAGTACAGCTCGACAATGAGTTGCTCTTGGACCGGCTCGTCGATGTGCTCGCGCAGGGGCAGCGAGAACACCTTCACCTGAAAGCGGTCACCCTCGGCCTCCAACCACGGCGGCAGTTGGCGATCGAGCGTGTCCATATTCCGGCGAACGTGGAACATTTCGCGGGACGACTGCTTCAGCGCCACCACATCGTGCTGACGAACCCGATAGCTGGGAATGGTGACCCGCTTCCCGTTGACCAGGACGTGGCCGTGCCGGACGAACTGACGGGCCTGGGACCGGCTGGCGCCCCATCCGGCCCGGAAGGCAACATTGTCAAGACGCTGCTCGAGCATGCGGAGCAGGTTCTCACCGGTGATACCCGGGGCCCGGCTCGCCTCGACATAGAGATTGTGGAACTGCCGTTCGAGCAGGCCATAGATGCGGCGTGCCTTCTGCTTCTCGCGGAGCTGAGCCAGGTATTCCGAACCCTGGCGCATGCGATCGCGACCGTGCTCACCCGGTGGGTAGGCGCGGCTATGCCGATCGGTGACCGCTTCCGATACCGGGCATTTCATCGAATAGCAGCGCTCACCCTTCAAAAAGAGCTTGGTGCGCTCCCGGCGGCAAAGCCGGCAAACAGGTCCTGTGTAACGAGCCATGTGTCTTCCTTACGTCCTTTGTTCCCCGGCCTCAGACCCGACGGCGCTTCTTCGGGCGGCAACCATTGTGCGGAATCGGGGTTACGTCTTTGATGCCGGCCACTTCGATGCCGGCGGCGGCCAGTGACCTGATGGCGGTCTCGCGGCCGGAGCCCGGGCCTCGCACCAGCACGTCGACCCGTCGCACACCGTGCTCCATGGCCTTCTTGGCGCACTGTTCGGCAGCCAACTGGGCGGCGAAAGGGGTGGACTTGCGCGAGCCCTTGAACCCCACATTGCCGGCCGAGGCCCACGCCAGGACGTTGCCCTCCGGATCGGCGATGGAGACGATGGTGTTGTTGAAGGAGCTCTTGATGTGGGCGATGCCGTAGGTGATGTTCTTCCGCTCGCGGCGGCGAGGCCGACGGGTGGCAGCCGGCTTGGTGGTCTTGGCCATTACTTGCGGACCTTCTTCTTCCCGGCGACCGTCTTTTTCGGTCCCTTACGTGTGCGAGCGTTGGTATGGGTGCGTTGACCATGGACCGGCAGGCCCTTGCGGTGCCGGATGCCCTGGTAACAGCCGATCTCCATTTTGCGTTTGATGTCCTGGGACACGTCGCGTCGAAGGTCTCCCTCGACGGAGAAATTGGCATCGATGTAGGTACGGAGTTGTGTGACCTCTTCGTCGGTCAGGTCACGGACCCGGGTGTCGCGACTCGTCCCGGTGGAGTCGCAGATCCGCTGCGACGACGTCAGTCCGATGCCATAGATATAGGTGAGCGAGATCTCCAACCGCTTTTCGCGGGGGATGTCTACGCCTGAGATGCGGGCCACTGTGCCTTCCTTCTTCTTCCTTGCCTGGTCCGCGAGCCCTAACCCTGCCGCTGCTTGTGGCGGGGGTTCTCGCAGATGACTACAACCCGCCGATGACGGCGGATCACTTTGCACTTCTCACACATCGGCTTGACGCTGGGTCGAACCTTCACGTTTCTGTCCTTGTCTCGTACGGCTCGCACTTATCCTGTTGTCCACGCCGGTGTGCCGGCTCTAACTGGCTGGTTCCGAACCGGTCCCGTCACTTGTAGCGGTAGGTGATCCGTCCTCGGGCCAGGTCATAGGGGGTGATCTCCACCTGCACACGATCCCCGGGGAGAATCCGGATACGGTGCATCCGCATCTTCCCCGAGCTGTGCGCCAGCACCTTGTGGCCATTTTCCAGTTCGACCCGGAACATGGCGTTGGGAAGCGGTTCGACGACCGTTCCCTCTAACACGATGGCGTCTTCCTTGGGTTTGGGCAGGTGAATCTCCTCGATACTCAGTCATTCTTGTCCGCTCGCCCAAAAAGGCCAGCGTGCAGTACAGATCGCTGGTAGCCGTCTGTCCGCACCGCCGTCGGAAGCGCACCAGGTGGGGCACGACCGGAAGCGGGGTCGACCCGCCATCACACACCGGCGGCGAGCCGAATGACTATTCTAGCTGTTTGGCGACAAATTGCCAGTTCGATCGGACCCGGGCATGATCGGGGCCACATTCCGGCGGCATTCGGAGCACGCTCACAGCACCGTGAACACTTCAGGTCCGTTGTCGGTTACCGCGATGGTGTGCTCGAAATGGGCCGAAAGGCGCCCATCGGCTGTCACCACACTCCATCCGTCCTCGAGCTGTTCGGTCTCGGGTCCCCCGGCGTTGACCATCGGCTCCACTGCGAAGACCATGCCGGTCTTGAGCATCGGTCCCGGGCTACCGGGCCAGTAGTTGGGGACCTGGGGATCCTCGTGCATAGCCGTTCCGATGCCATGACCGACGTATTCGCGGACAACCGAGAATCCGGCTGTCTCGGCTACCCGCTGCACAGCCCGGCCCACCTCGTGGAGCCGGTTCCCCTCCGTGAGCTGATCGATCCCGGCGAACAGGCTTCGCTCGGTCACTTCCATCAACCGGGAGGCTTCCGCCGACACCTCCCCCACCCCCACCGTATAGGCGGCATCGCCGTGGTAGCCCTCGATGATGGCTCCACAATCGATCGAGATGATATCGCCCTCGACCAGCACCACCTCGGGTGAGGGTATGCCGTGGACGATCATCGAGTTGGGTGATGTACATACCACGGCGGGAAAACCGTGATAGTTGAGAAAGTTCGACTTGGCGTCCCGGCGTTCGAGAACGCCCCGGGCCACGCGGTCGATGTCCTCGGTGGTCACCCCGGGCCGGATGATGGCCCGGGTGGCCTCGTGGATCTCTGCCACCACTCGGCCTGCCCGGCGCATTTTGGCCAGTTCGTCGCTGGTGCGTCTCATCGAATGCAGTGTCTCACGTGAGCCGACCACCCTTGCGGTCGCGCCGAACCTCGATCGCCTTGATGACCCGACGGGTCACCGAGTCGGGTGCTCCGGTGCCGCTCACCGCAGCCAGTTGACCTCGCGCCCTGTACCAGTCGATGAGAGGCGCTGTCTGGCGTTCATAGAGCTCGAGGCGACGGGTAATCGCCTCTTCCCGATCGTCTTCACGCTGAATGACCTCACCGCCGCAAACGTCACAGGTCCAGTTGATCAGCGGCGGTGACGAGACCGAGTAGTTGGCCCCGCAATCGACGCAGACTCGTCTCGCCGCCAGGCGCCGGAGCACCTGTGCGGTCGGCACCTCGATATCGACGGCCATATCGAGTTCCACCGGGTTGAGGAAGACAGCAAGTTGTTCTGCCTGGGCCACCGTGCGGGGGCAACCGTCAAGCACGAATCCCCGGGCCCGCACGTCACTCTCGTCGAGCCGGGAGGCGACCATCCCCATGATGAGATCATCGCCCAGCAGCTCTCCCCGATCCATCTGGTCCTTGGCCTTCAGGCCCATGGCGGTCCCTTGTTTCACAGCTGCCCGAAGCATGTCACCAGTCGAGACGTGTGGCACGACGTAGTGGTGGGAGAGGCGCACACACTGCGTCCCCTTACCTGCCCCCTGCTTGCCGAGGACAATGAGCCTGGCGCCGGGTACCACCTACTTGAGGAAGCCCTCGTAGTTTCGCATCATGAGTTGGCTGTCGATCTGCTTCATCGTCTCCAAAGCCACGCCCACTGCGATCAAGAGAGTGACCCCAAAGAAAGGGTAACTGTTGATATTCCATGCCGCCATCAACAACGACGGCACCACGGCCACACCGCCGAGAAAGATGGCGCCGGGCCACGTGATCCGGTTGAGGATGTGGGCCAGGTACTTCTCGGTCTGCTGCCCGGGCCGGATGCCGGGGATGAACCCACCCTGCTTCCGGATGATGTCCGCCTGCTGGTGGGGATCAAAGGCCACGTACACGTAGAAGAAGGTGAACAAGAGGATGAAGATGAAATAGCTGGCGATATAGAAGAGGCTGGTCGGAGTGACGTTGTGGTTCACCCAGGTACGGAACCAGGCGGAAGGGACGATGTTCGACAACAACACGGGGATGTAGAGCACCGAACTGGCGAAGATGATCGGGATGACTCCGGCCTGGTTCACCTTCAAGGGGATATAGGTGCTCGACCCTCCGTACATCTTGCGCCCGACGACCCGCTTGGCGAAGGTCACCGGAATACGCCGCTGGCCCTGGTCGACGAAGACGATGACCACCAGCAGCGCAAGCGAGACGGCAATAATGACCCCGAATTTGATCTTCCCACCCTCTTGGAGCACGGCATTCATCCCGGTGGGGATACCGGCCACGACATTGGCGAAGATGAGGATGGACATTCCCTGGCCGATACCGCGCTGGGTGATGAGCTCGCCCAGCCACATGACAAACGCGGTCCCGGCGGTGAGAGTGAGGACAATGAAACCGGCCCGCCAAATCGAGTAGTGGAGGATGAGGTCGATGCTGGAGCTCGAACCGAACAGCCCGCCCCCACCCTTGTGGAACAGGTAGACCAGGCCGGTGGACTGCATCAGGGCCAGGGCCACCGTCAGGTACCGGGTGGTCTGGGTCAGCTTCTTCTGGCCGATGGCGCCCTGGTCGCGCCACTGCTCCAGCTTCGGGATCACGGTCGCCAGCAACTGAATGATGATGCTGGAGGTGATGTACGGCATGATGCCGAGTCCGAACACCGCCATACGGGTGAGCGCTCCACCCGAGAACAGGTTGAGGAAGCCCAACACGCCGGATGACTTGGATGCCGCCGTCAGCTGTTGGATCTTCGAAAAGTCGACGTACGGCGACGGAATGTTGGCGCCGAATTGATAAATGGCAATAACGACCAACGTAAAGAGAACCTTCTTACGAAGGTCGGGTATTCGAAAGATGTTTGCCAAACTGGCGAGCATGGTCGCTCCTCGACGCCGGGGGTCGGCCGATGCTACCGGTTCATGAGGGCATTGCCCTGCGCGGGCGGTCGACCGTGGCCGAATGGCAACGGGATCACGGTGATCGAACCACCAGAAGCCGTGATGGCGGCCTCCGCCGTCTTGGAGAACGCGTGCGCCTCGACCCGAAGGGCACGGCTCAACTCCCCGCCGCCCAGGATCTTTACCAGCACGCCCTTACGGACAAGCCCTCCGGCGATCAACGCGGCCAGGTCGGCCGTGTCACCCTCAATCCCTTCGAGCGCACCCACGTTGACCGGGGTGTAGTCGATGCGGAACGGGTTCTTGAAGCCTCGCAGCTTCGGGATGCGCTGCATCAACGGCAGCTGCCCACCCTCGAAACCCATGGGGATCGTGTCGCGGGCGCCCTGGCCCTTGGTGCCACGGCCGGCTGTCTTTCCGCCTTTGCCTCCGATGCCGCGTCCTACCCGGCGACGGGGCCGTGTCGAACCGGCCGGTGGGCGGAGCTCATGGACCTTCATCGGGAACCTCTTTCGTCCTCACCCGCGGGGGTGACATCGATCAGATGGGGTACCCGCGCGATCATCCCGCGGATCTCGGGGCGATCAGGCAGGACGTTGGTGCGACCGATCCCGCGCAGTCCGAGGGCGCGAAGGGTGCCCCGGTGCTTGGGTTTGGTGCCGATGCCCGAGCGGACCTGGGTCACCCGCAACCAGCCGGTCGTCGTCGATTTGTCAGACGTGGAATCCGCGGCCATCTCACTTCACCTCCGTGAAGAGATCGCCCTGGCGTTGCCGCTCGCGGTACGCACGCAGCACACCGCCGGGGATGATCTCTTCGGCTGGCTTGCCCCGGAGGGCGGCGATCTCATCGGGGCGTTTGAGCGACTTGAGCCCGGCGATGGTGGCGTGGGCAACGTTGATGCCGTTGGACGAACCCAGGGACTTCGACAAAATATCGCGGATCCCGGCCATCTCCAAGATGGCTCGGGCAGCTCCACCGGCTATGACCCCGGTACCCGGAGCGGCCGGCTTCAACAACACTCGCCCCGCGCCACTCTCCCCGAGAACCGGATGGGTGATGGTGGTGCCGGCCAAAGGAACGTCGAAGATGTTCTTGCGAGCCTCCTCGATTCCCTTTTGGACAGCCAGCCCGGCCTCTTTGGCCTTGCCATAGCCCAATCCGACCTTGCCGTTGCCGTCACCGACGACCATCAGCGCCGCAAAGCTGAATCGGCGACCGCCTTTGACCACCTTGGACACCCGGTTCACCCGGATGGTGCGCTCTTCGTACTGCAGCTCGGTCATATCCTCAGAACTCCAGTCCTTCGGCACGGGCGGCATCGGCCAGTGCGGCCACCCGCCCGTGATAGGTGAATCCCCCGCGGTCGAAGACCACAGTGGTGATGCCGGCAGCCTTGGCACGGGTGGCCACCAGTGTGCCCACCTCCTGGGCCGCGCCGATGTTGCCCCCGGACTTGCCTCGCAGGTCCGATTCGACCGTCGATGCCGATACCAGCGTATGGCCGGCGTCGTCGTCGACGATCTGGGCCGTGATGTGCTTGCTCGACCGGAAGACAGCCAGGCGCGGCCGGGCAGAGGTCCCGGCCAGGCGACGGCGAACCCGCTTGTGCCGACGGATCCGAAGTTCGAGTTTGTGATCGGTTGCGGTTCCCATTACTTCGCTGCCTTTCCGGCCTTGCGGAGGACCCGCTCACCGGCGTATCGGATACCCTTGCCCTTGTAAGGCTCAGGTTTACGTAGCTTGCGGATGTCGGCGGCCACTTGGCCGACTTTTTCCTTGTCGATCCCCTTGATGATGATGCGGGTGGGGATCGGGACCTCGAAGGTGACGCCATCCGGAGCCTTCACAGTGACCGGGTGCGAGAAACCGAGCGCCAACTCCAGCGCGCCCGGGCCATTCGGGATCGCCCGGTAACCTACTCCCACTATTTCCAGCTCCTTGGAGAAGCCTTGGGTCACCCCGTCGACCATATTGGCGACCAATGTGCGGGTCAGCCCGTGGAGCGCACGGTTCTGCCGCTGATCGTCAGGGCGCTCGACCACCACCACATCCCCGTCGGCGCGAATGTTCATGGCAGCGGGAACCGAGCGGGTCAGCTCACCCTGCGGTCCTTTCACCACCACGACGTTGTTGTCGTCGACGGCCACCGATACCCCCGCGGGTACCGAGATCGGAGATCGTCCGATGCGCGACATCAGCGATCACCGCCCGGGTGACATTCGGTGATGCAACCAATGGTGGGGTTTGCCGTGCGCTTACCAGACATAACAGAGCACCTCGCCTCCCACGCGGCGCTTTCGGGCCTCGCGGTCAGTCATCAGGCCCTTGGACGTCGATACCACGGCCACACCCATGCCACCCAGGACTCGCGGCATCTTGTCGGCTCGGGCATAGATCCGGAGACCCGGCTTGGAGACCCGCTTGATTCCGGAGATGGTCCGGGCCCGGTCCGGCGCGTACTTCAGGACGATCTCCAAGGTGTTGCCCGGGGAGGTCACGCTGTCGTCCACAGTAAATCCGGAGATGTAGCCCTCGCTCACCAGAATGGCAGCCAGGGACTCCTTCAGCTTCGAGCCGGGCATCTTTACAGTATCAAAGTGGGCTGAATTGGCATTGCGGATACGAGTGAGCATGTCGGCAATCGGGTCGGTCATTGTCATCGGTTGTCGTCTCCCCTCACCAGCTGGCCTTGGTCACACCGGGAATTTCACCGGCGTGCACCATGACTCGCAGACAGATACGACACAGGCCGAACTTGCGGTAGACGGCCTTGGGCCGGCCGCACCGGCGGCACCGTGTGTAGCCGCGCACCTTGAACTTGGGTGTGCGCTTTTGCTTTTCGATCAAAGCCTTTTTCGCCATGGGGTTACTGGTTCTCCTTGCGGAACGGGAAGCCGAACGCGGCCAGAAGTCCCCGGCCCTCGTCGTCGGTACGTGCGGTCGTGACGATGGTGATGTCCATCCCCCGAGTTGTGTCGATGCGGTCATAGTCGATCTCGGGGAAGATGAGCTGCTCGGTCACCCCGAAGGTGTAGTTGCCGTGTCCGTCGAAGGAGCGCGGGGAGAGCCCGCGGAAGTCACGGATACGGGGAATGGCCATGGCCACCAGCCGATCGAGGAACTCCCAGGCCCGATCGCCCCGGAGGGTGACCTTGGCCCCGATCTCCTGACCTTCACGCAGCTTGAAGCCGGCGATGGACTGCTTGGCTCGGGTCACGATCGGCTTTTGGCCGCTGATGATCTCGAGGTCCCGCATGGCCCCCTCGATGAGGGACTTCTGCTGGGTAGCCCGACCGACCCCCATGTTGATGACGATCTTGGTGAGCCGGGGAACCTGCATGATGTTGTCGAGCCCCAGAGACTCCTGCAGCCGGGACCGGATCTCCTCGTCATATCGCTTCTTCAAGCGGGGACGGATGCGGGTGACGGTGGCCATTACAGGTCACCCCCACACTTGCGGCAGACCCGGAGCTTGCGACCCTGCTCGTCGATCCGGGTGCCGATGCGGGTAGGCCCGCACGAGCCGCACACGATCGCGACCGAGGACACCGCAACCGGCATGAACTTGTCGATGACGCCGCCCTGCATGGTGGCGCGGGTCGGCTTAGCGTGGCGCTTGGCCACGTGGACGCCTTCGACAATGACCCGGCCTTCAGACGGAATGGCCCGAATGACCTCGGCCTGCTTGCCCCGGTCCTTGCCGCTCAGTACCTGGACCTTGTCTCCCTTGCGAATACGCATCTACAACACCTCCGGTGCCAACGAGACGATTCGCATGAAGCGCTTGTCGCGCAGCTCTCGGCCGACTGGCCCGAAGATGCGGGTCCCGCGTGGTTGTTGCTGGTCGTTGATCAACACAGCGGCGTTCTCGTCGAAGCGGATATAGCTGCCGTCGGGACGGCGCTTCTCTTTCTTCGTCCGGACGACGACGCACTTGACGACTTCGCCCTTCTTCACCGCTGCGCCGGGCATGGCATCTTTCACCGTGGCCACGAAGACGTCGCCGATCGAGGCATAGCGACGGCGTGATCCGCCGAGCACCTTGATGCACAGAACTTCCTTGGCCCCGGAATTGTCAGCCACCCTGAGTCGAGACTCCTGTTGAATCATCGGGCACGCTCCAGGATCTCCATCAGGCGCCAGCGCTTCAGCTTCGACAGCGGACGGGTCTCTATCACCCGGATCCGGTCGCCGACCTTGGCTTCGTTCTGCTCGTCGTGGACGTAGAGGCGCTTGGTCCGCTGCACAGTCTTTCCGTAGCGGGCATGCCGGACACGTTCGACCACAGCCACAATGACTGTCGCCTGCATGGCGTCGGAGACAACCATGCCCTCCCGGACCTTGCGGCGGTTGATCCGCTCTTCGGTCCCTGTTTCGGTGGTGTGTTCCTCAGCCATCATCCCTCCTCCTGCTCGTCAGAGGCGGCGTTGTCAGAGGCAGCATCTTCAGAAACTTCATCATCGGTGGCCTCGGCGCCGGCGCCGGACTCGTCAACTGCGGTGTGGTCCTCGACCTTGGCCTCATCAGCTGCGGTGTGGTCCTCGACATCGGCTTCATCAGCGTCGGCGTGGTCCTCGACATCAGCTTCATCAGCGTCGGCCGCTTCCCGCTCGGCCTTGGCTGCTGCCCGCCGCTCGGCGGCGGTGGTCCGGGTGCGTCCCAGCGCATCATCCTCGGATCGGAGGCGTGCGGCGGCACGATGAGCCGGAATCTCTTCTGCAGCCAGGCCTTCTGCCTCGGCGATCTCTCTGGCCCTCAGCTCCGTCATCATCCGGGCAACATCCTTGCGAACGTGGTTCAGCCTCGAGAAGTTGTCCAGCCGGCCGGTGGCCAGTTGAAAGCGGAGATTGAACAGCTCCCGACGCGTCTCCGAAAGCTGGGTCTCCAGCTCTTCGGTGTCGTACTCGGCAATCTCTACGGAGGTGGCCATCAGACCTGCACCTCCGCCGTCCCGTGCGTACCGGGACGGATCACGAAACGAGCCTTGAAGGGCAGCTTCTGAATGGCACGATCCATCGCTTCCTTGGCCAAATCCGGCTCCACTCCCGCCAGCTCGAAGAGGATGCGGCCTGGCTTGACCACCGCCACCCAGTGCTCGGGATTGCCCTTGCCCGAGCCCATACGGGTCTCGGCCGGCTTTTGGGTGACGGGGCGATCCGGGAAGACCCGAATCCACACTTTCCCGCCACGCTTCACGTGACGGGTCATGGCAATACGGGCAGCCTCGATCTGACGCGCCGTCAACCAGGCGGGTTCCATGGCCTGGATTCCGAAGTCACCAAAGGTCACGGAGCTACCGCCCTTGGCCTTGCCGCTCATCCGACCGCGCTGCTGTTTGCGGTGCTTGACCTTCCGGGGCATCAACATCAGTCGACCTCTTTGCGGAAGTGGGGTGTCTCGTGGTGCTCACGGGTCCGGCGCTCGATCTCTTCATCCTCGGTGAGGATGCGCTCCAGCTCGTCGGGGACCGCCGGAGGTGCCACGATGTCGGCGGTGGATTGGTCGACCAGGCCCTCCGGGACCTCGGTCCCCTCGGGGGCTTCGTCGACGGTGATCACGCTGCCAGGAGCACCCTGCTCGGCCCGGCGGCGACCGCCTCCGGCAGTGATCAAGCGGCGAGGAGCCTCTCCGCCCTGGCCCGATGTTTCGCCCACCGCCATGGCGGCTTCGCGGGTGATTTTGTCATCAGTCGAGATCTTGTAGGGCAGGACATCGCCCTTGTAGATCCACACCTTCACGCCGATGCGGCCGAAGGTGGTCTTGGCCTCACGGAAGCCATAGTCGATGTCGGCCCGCAAGGTATGCAACGGAACCCGACCCTCGCGGTAGGACTCCCTTCGGGCCATCTCGGATCCACCCAGGCGGCCCGAGCACTGCACGCGGACACCAAGAGCACCGGCCTTCTGGACGGTCTGGATGGAACGCTTCATGGCCCGGCGGAATGCCACCCGGCGGGCAAGTTGATCGCAGATGCCCTGGGCAATGAGAGCCGCATCGAGTTCAGGCTGCTTGATCTCTTGGATATTGAGCTGAATCCGATTGTTCAGACCGGTGATCTCTTCGATCTTCTTCTTCAGGCGGTCGGCTTCGGATCCACGACGACCAATTACGATGCCCGGTCGGGCGGTGTGGATATCCACCCGCAGACGGTCACGGGTACGCTCAACCTCGATACGGCTGACGGCGGCTGACTCGAGTTGCGACATGAGGTAATCGCGGATCTTCCAATCCTCGATCACGCAGTTCTGATAGTTCTTCTCTTCGAACCATCGCGACTTCCAGTCGGTCGTGATACCCAGCCGGAACCCGTAGGGATTGACCTTCTGGCCCATCTACTTGCCCTTCTCTTTGGCGGAATCGGCATTCATTTCATCGCCGGCGTCGGTATCAGCGTCCGCTTCACCCACCGGGTCAGCCTCACCATCGGTCGATTCGGTATCTGCTTCGGCGCTGGTGTCCGCTCCGGTTGCGTCGGTCACCACGTCGATCGGCGCGATGTCGTCATTGCCGGTCGGCGTCTCATCGATTTCGGTCCCCGTCGCCTTCGACACGGCGGGAGCCACCTCGGTGTTCCGGGTACGCCTCGATCCGGCGACCCGGCGCGAGCGCTGAGCTCCGGCGGCACTCTGCTTGGCCCGCCGGCGGGCGATGCGATCCTCGGGAAGGCGGCTCACGATGATCGTGACGTGACAGGTCCGCTTCCGGATTCGGGTAGCCCGACCGCGGGCCCGGGGGCGCCACCGCTTCAGCGTGCTCCCCTCATCGGCATAACAGGCGGAAACGAAGAGCTCGTCGGCGTCGAGGCCGTCGTTGTGGACGGCGTTGGCCACGGCCGAGGCCAACACCTTGCCAATGACTGCCGCGGCCTCCCGGTCACCGAGTGCCAGTGTCTCGAGGGCGCGGTCGGCGTCGAGGCCGCGAATCTGGTCGAGGACCTGGCGCGCCTTGTACGCCGACATGCGGCTGTGATGCAGCACGGCTCGGGTTCCCTCACGCTCATTGGTCTTCACGCCGGCCACCTCAGCGCCTCCCCGCCCGCTCTTGGCCGGCATGGAACTTGAATGTCCGGGTGGGGGCGAACTCACCCAACTTGTGACCGACCATCGACTCGGTGACGTACACCGGTATGTGTTTCCTCCCATCGTGGACGGCAATGGTGTGGCCGACCATGTCCGGAACGATGGTGGAGCGACGGGACCACGTCTTGATGACCTTCTTGTCCCCGGCCGCGTTGAGGACATCCACCTTCTTCATGAGGTGGTCGTCGACGAACGGACCTTTTTTCAGGCTGCGAGGCATAGTGTGACGTTCCCTCTGTTTCCCTACCGGCGGGCACCGCGGGTGCGGCGCCTGCGGACGATCATCTTGTCGGATTCCTTGCCACGGGACCGGGTGCGGCCCTCGGGCTTGCCCCAAGGAGACACCGGATGGCGGCCACCGGACGACTTGCCTTCGCCGCCGCCCAACGGGTGGTCGACCGGGTTCATGGCCACACCGCGGGTCTGCGGGCGCTTGCCCTTCCAGCGGTTGCGGCCGGCCTTGCCGATCTTGATCAGCTCGGCCTCCGAGTTGCCCACCGTGCCGAGGGTGCCCCGGCAGTCGATGGACACCCGGCGCATCTCGGTGGAAGGCAGGCGCAGGGTGGCGTAGACGCCTTCTTTGGCCACCAGTTGGATGCTCATTCCCGCGCCGCGTCCCATCTTTCCGCCACCACCGGGGCGGAGCTCCACGTTGTGGATCACCGATCCGACCGGGATGTAGCGGAGTGGCAACGCATTGCCGGGCCGGATGTCGGCTCCCTGACCCGACTGCACCAGGTCGCCCACCTTCACTTGGGCCGGAGCCAGGATGTAGCGCTTCTCACCGTCGAGATAGTGGAGCAGGGCAATTCGGGCGTTACGGTTGGGGTCGTACTCGATCGAGGCAACCTTGGCCGGAATCCCGTCCTTGTCGCGTTTGAAGTCGATGATCCGGTACTGCTGCTTGTGGCCGCCGCCGCGATGACGGGCAGTCTTGCGGCCGTGATTGTTCCGGCCACCGGTGGAGGGTTTGGGGGCCAGGAGAGACTTCTCGGGGCGGTCAGTGGTGATCTCGGCGAAATCCGAGACAGTCTGGAACCGGCGGCCGGGGCTGGTGGGTTTGCGTGAACGGAGCGGCATGATCCTCGGTCTCTCAGTTCTCGAACAGGTCGATCGAGTCACCCTCGTGGAGGGTGACGATGGCCCGCTTGGTATCGGAACGATGGCCCAGAGAGTTGCTCTTCCGGTTCCGCTTCGTCTTACCCTTCCGATTGAGGGTGTTGACATTGGTGACCCGGACCCCGAACGCCTGTTCAACGGCATGGCGCACATCGATCTTCGTCGCCGACGGGTCGACCACGAACACATAGACGTTGTCGTCCATCAGGGCGTAGGACTTCTCGGACACCACGGGCCGGATGAGCACGTTATGGGGATCCCTCACGATTGGCTCCCTTCTCTGTCAGCGGAAACCTCGGTCGACCCGGTCGGTGACGCAGTGCCGGTCTCTCCGGGGAGGGTGGCATCGGTGAACACCACCCAGTCGTTGACCAGAATGTCGTAGGCGTTCAACTCGCCCACCACCATGGTCTGGATCTCGGGGAGGTTGCCGAACGAGCGGTCCGCGTAACCGTCCTCTGCTCCCAGCACCACCAGGACCCTTCCGTCGAGGCCGAGGGCATGCAACGCGGCGACCGCGTCCTTGGTCCTGGGCACGTCGAATGCCCAGGTATCGACCAGGGCCACCCGGCCCTGGGAGGCCCGGTCGGACAGCGCCGACCTCAATGCCAACTGTTTCATCTTCTTGGGGGTCTTCTGGGCGTAGGAGCGGGGCTTGGGGCCCAGGGCAACGCCACCACCGATCCACTGCGGCGAGCGGGTCGAGCCCTGCCGAGCCCGGCCGGTGCCCTTCTGCCGGAATGGCTTGGCACCACCACCACGGACCTCGGCCCGGGTCTTCGTCGACTGGGTACCGGAGCGGGCGGCGGCCAGTTGGGCGGTCACCACCTGATGCAGGACGGCGAGGTTGGGCTCGATCCCGAACAGGCTCGGGTCGAGATCGACCTGAGCCAGGACCGTGCCATCGATGGAACGGCGCTCAACGGTGCGCTGGGCCGGCGCCGGCCGGAGGAAGCGACGGATCTCCGCCGGGGATGCTGTTTCGAAGTCGAACGCGGACGACGAACTCACTACGCCTTCCCTCCCTTGGGCAACGGAGCCTTCACGGCGTCACGCAAGACGACCATGCCGCCCCGTGGACCGGGAACCGCCCCTTTGACGAGCACCAGCTCACGCTCCGGGTCGGCTTGGACGATCTCGAGATTCAACGTGGTCACCTGTTGGCCGCCCATCCGCCCGGCCATGCGGGTTCCCTTGAACACACGTGACGGGGTGGCACAGGCACCGATGGAGCCTGGGGCACGGTGCTTCTTGTGGGTACCGTGCGATGCTCCCAGCCCCTTGAAGTTGTGGCGCTTCATCCCACCGGCGAAGCCCTTTCCCTTCGAGACAGCAATGGCATCCACCAGTTCACCCGGTTGCAGCAGATCGGCAGTGAGTTGCTGGCCGACCTGGTAGGCACCCACATCGTCGATGCGCAACTCGACGAGGCGACGCCCGGGATCGACCCCCGCCTTGTCGTAGTGCCCACGCTCGGGCTTGGTCAGGGTTGAGGACCGCCGAAAGCCCCACGTCACCTGCAGCGCGGCGTAACCTTCGGTCTCGGCCGCCTTGATCTGCACGATCCGGACAGGCGGGACGCGTACCACCGTCACCGGTATCGCCCGGTTCTGGTCGTCCCATATCTGGGTCATGCCCACTTTTTCGCCCACGATCGCCTTGGTGGCCACTGCGGATTCTCCGTCTCGGTTCTTCGCTCTGCTCGACACCATCCGGTGCCGATTGGTACTGCTGGTGTTGTTCATTGGCGCTGTGCGCCCCGAAAGCCAACAGGTGTCAGCTCACATGCAGACGCTCCGCTCGGTAGAACCGAGCAGAGCGCTCGCCTGGTTTGGCCCAAGGTCCCCACCGTTCAACTCGGTGGGCGCTCAGACACGTCTCCTTCAGATCTTCGGCCCAAAATCGGACCAGTTGGCCACGCTACACCAATCAGGTCCCCTCCGCCAGAGACGGAACGGCCCGAAAGAGTGACTCAGACAGTCTGTATCTTGATTTCGATATCCACGCCGGCGGGAAGGTCGAGACGCTGAAGGGAATCGACCGTCTTGGGAGTGTGCTCGACGATGTCGACCAGACGCTTGTGCACACGCATCTCGAAGTGCTCGCGGCTGTCCTTGTATTTGTGAGGCGATCGGATCACCGTGTAGCGGTGCTTTTCCGTAGGAAGCGGCACCGGACCCAGCACCTTGGCCTGGGTGCGAAGCACAGTCTGGACAATCTTCTCGGTGGATTGATCGAGAATCTCGTGATCGTACGCCTTGAGGCGAATCCGGATCTTCTGGCGGGGGCCTTCAGCGGCCATGGGTGCAGCTTCCTCTCATCGGGATGTTCACAGCAGCCGAACTAGGCGAGGATCTTCGTGACCCGGCCCGAAGCCACGGTGCGTCCACCCTCACGGATGGCGAACCGCAGACCTTCAACCATGGCGATCGGCTTACCCAACTCCACCGTCATGTCGGTGTTGTCGCCCGGCATCACCATCTCGGTCCCCTCGGGGAGGCTGATGGTGCCGGTCACATCGGTGGTGCGGAAGTAGAACTGCGGACGATAGTTGGTGAAGAACGGCTTGTGTCGTCCACCCTCATCCTTGTTCAACACGTAAACGGTGGCCTCAAACTTGCTGTGAGGAGTGATGGAGCCCGGCTTGCACAACACCTGGCCGCGTTCGACATCTTCCTTCTTCGTGCCACGAAGCAGCACGCCGACGTTGTCGCCCGCCTGTCCCTGGTCAAGGAGCTTGCGGAACATCTCCACGCCGGTGACGGTTGTCTTCTGGGTGTCACGAAGGCCGACGATCTCGACTTCTTCACCCACCTTGATGATGCCCTGCTCAATCTTTCCGGTTACCACAGTGCCGCGTCCGGTGATCGACATGACGTCCTCGATCGACATGAGGAACGGCTTCTCGATATCCCGCTCGGGCTCGGGGATGAACGAATCGACCGCAGCCATGAGCTCGGTGATCTTCTCGGCCCATTCGGGGTCACCCTCCAAGGCCTTCAGTGCACTGACCCGCACAATGGGGGTGTCATCACCGGGAAACTCGTACTCGTTGAGGAGTTCACGTACCTCGAGCTCCACCAGGTCGAGGAGTTCCTCATCGTCGACCGAGTCGGCCTTGTTCAATGCCACCACGATGTAGGGGACACCCACCTGGCGGGCGAGAAGCACGTGCTCACGGGTCTGAGGCATCGGGCCGTCGGCGGCNNTGATCATGTTCTTGATGTAGTCAGCGTGGCCCGGCATGTCGACGTGGGCGTAATGCCGGTTCGGCGTCTCGTACTCTACGTGGGCGATGGAGATGGTGATGCCCCGCTGGCGCTCTTCGGGCGCTTTGTCGATCTGATCAAAGGGGGTGAACGACGTGGTGGGGTCGCTGTCGTGCAGCACCTTGGTGATAGCCGCGGTCAATGTGGTCTTCCCGTGGTCGATGTGTCCCATCGTTCCCACATTGACGTGGGGCTTCGTGCGCTCAAACTTCTTCTTGGCCATGGCTGGGGTAATGCTCCCTAGTCTCGGGCGGCACCCCCTCGGGCCCGCCAGGACGGAGGCGGATGCCTGCCGTCGTTCCTCGTGTATCGGTGTGTAATGGGGTGAATCGTTACTGCGGTGCTGTACTTACTCTCCGCGCGCCTTGGCGATGATCTCCCTGGCGATTGACTCGGGGACTTCGGTGTACGCGTGAAACTGCATCGAGTACGTCGCACGTCCCTGCGTACGCGACCGCAGATCGGTAGCGTAGCCGAACATGTCACTCAACGGTACCTGCGCCCGAACAATGTGGCTGTTTCCCCGCTGTTCCATCCCCTCGACCTTGCCTCGACGGGATGACAGGTCGCCGATCACATCACCCATGTAGTCCTCGGGCGTGGTGACCTCGACGGCCATCACCGGCTCGAGGAGCACGGGGCTGGCCAGGTTGGCGGCCTTCTTGATGGCCATCGAGCCGGCAATTTTGAACGCCATCTCCGAGGAGTCGACGTCGTGATAGGTGCCGTAGGTCAAGGTCACCCGGATGTCCACGGTCGGATAGCCGGCCAGGACGCCCGAAGTGATCGACTCCCTGATTCCCTGGTCGATGGAGGGGATGTACTCCTTGGGGATGGCACCGCCGGTGATCTTGTCGATGAATTCGTAGCCGCCGCCGGGGCCGGTGGGCTCCACGGTGATCACCACATGGCCATACTGGCCCTTGCCACCGGTCTGGCGGATGTAGCGAACCTCGACCTTTTCGACCTTCTTGCGAATCGTTTCGCGGTAGGCGACCTGCGGCTTGCCCACGTTGGCGTCGACATTGAATTCGCGGAGCATCCGGTCCACCAGGACCTCGAGGTGGAGCTCGCCCATCCCCGAAATCACCGTTTGGCCGGTCTCCTCGTCCGAGTGCACCCGGAAGGTCGGGTCCTCCTCGGAGAGTGCGAACAATGCCTTGGACAGCTTGTCCTGGTCGGCCTTGGTCTTCGGCTCCACGGCCACGTGGATGACCGGCTCGGGGAAGGTCAGCGACTCCAAGACCACCTGCTGGTCCGGATCGCACAGGGTGTCACCGGTGGTGGTCTGCTTGAGACCGACCGCCGCCACGATGTCCCCGGCGAAGCAGGCGTCGAGGTCCACCCGGGTATTGGCGTGCATCTGAAGCAGGCGCCCCACGCGCTCTTTCCGGTCCTTGGTGGAGTTGACCACGCCCGAGCCCTTGGTCAGGGTTCCCGAGTAGACCCGCAGGTACGTGAGTTTGCCGACATAGGGGTCGGTCATGATCTTGAACGCCAAGGCGGCGAAAGGAGCGTCGTCGGTCGCGGGGCGCTCGACCAGTTGATCCTCCTTGCGGGGGACGGTCCCCACCGTCGGGGGGATGTCGAGCGGGCTGGGCAGGTAATCGACCACCGCGTCGAGCATGGGCTGGACGCCCTTGTTCTTGAATGCTGAGCCACACAGGATCGGCACTGCCTGGCTCTTCAGGGTGACGGCGCGTAGGGCGTTCTGGAAATCAACAGGGGTGATCTCCTCTTCCGCCAGGTATTTCTCCATGATCGTGTCGTCGTAGTTGGAGAGCACGTCTACCAGTTGGTGCTGGGCCTCTTCAGCCTCCGCCTTCATATCGGCCGGGATCTCTTCGTTGGCCCACTCTTCGCCCATTCCGTCGTCCCAAACCAGAGCCCGCATATGGATGAGGTCAACCACGCCCCGGAAGCCGCCTTCGGAGCCGATGGGCAGTTGAACTACGGCCGGGACCGCGTCGAGGCGGTCCCGGATCATCTCGACGCACTGGGCGAAGTCGGCGCCGGTCCTGTCCATCTTGTTGATGAAGCAGATCCGCGGCACTTCGTACTTGTTGGCCTGGCGCCATACCGTTTCGGTCTGCGGCTCCACGCCGGCTACCGCGTCGAATACGGCCACTGCCCCGTCGAGAACCCGGAGGGAGCGCTCCACTTCCACAGTGAAGTCGACGTGTCCCGGGGTATCGATGATGTTGATGGTCGTGTCGTGCCACAGACAGGTGGTCGCCGCCGAGGTAATGGTGATTCCACGCTCTTGTTCCTGGACCATCCAGTCCATGGTGGCAGCACCCTCGTGCACTTCACCGATCTTGTAGTTCTTCCCGGTGTAGTAGAGGATCCGCTCGGTTGTCGTCGTCTTTCCGGCATCAATATGGGCCATGATCCCGATGTTCCGGGTATGGGCCAGGGAGTGGGTCCGGGTGGGCATTTCAGCCATAATTGATCAGCTCTCGGATAGTGCTCGTAGGTCGTGCCTGGTGCGAGGAGTGCGGAAGGCCGCTCCCTCTTACCAGCGGTAGTGCGCGAACGCCTTGTTGGACTCAGCCATCTTATGGAGGTCCTCACGGCGCTTGGCCGCGGCGCCGATGCCGTTGGCGGCATCGCGAATCTCGTTGGACAGCCTTTCGGCCATGGTCTTTTCCCGGCGTTGCTGGGAATAGCCCACCAGCCAACGGATGGCCAGGGTGGTGGCCCGGCGGGGCCGCACCTCGACCGGGACCTGGTACGTGGCCCCACCAACCCGGCGGCTCCGTACTTCGAGCTCGGGTCGGGTGTTCTCAACCGCCTTCTTCAGGACGGCAACAGGGTCGTTCCCGGACTTCTCAGCCACGTCCGACAGTGCGTCGTAGACGATGCGCTCGGCCAGGGTCCGCTTGCCGCGGCTCAGGACCCGGTTGACCACCTGGGTGACCAGGACCGAGTGATAGACCGGGTCGGGGATAAGTTCGCGTCGGGGGGCGGGACCACTGCGGGGCACGTCAGGACTCCTTCTTGGCGCCGTAACGGCTCCGGGCTTGATTGCGCTCACGGACACCGGATGCGTCGAGGGTGCCACGGATGACCTTGTAACGGACCCCCGGCAAGTCCTTTACACGACCGCCACGCACCAGGACAATCGAGTGCTCTTGGAGGTTGTGCCCTTCACCGGGGATATAGGCGGTGATCTCGAGGCCACTGGTCAGGCGGACCCGGGCCACCTTGCGGAGGGCCGAATTCGGCTTCTTCGGGGTGTGGGTATAGACCCGCGTGCACACGCCGCGTCGCTGGGGGGCACCCTTGAGGGCAGGCGTCTTGCTCTTGGTGGGCTTGGTCGCTCGGCCTTTTCGGACGAGTTGAGAAATCGTGGGCACGCGTTACCTCTAGGTTATGGACAGCGGGGTGGGATGCAGCTTCAACTGCAAGCTGCGGACATGGACTGCGGACTTGTATTGCCACGGGCACGGAGCACCAACTATCCCGGGGCCACGCGAACATTTAATGGTACGGCATCAACCTCTGCTGGGCAAACGCGGCCCAATGTTCGGCAGTGGACCGGGTCCCGGCAAGAGCGACCGTGGACCCAAACGTCCACGGTCGTCACTACCGTCCCGATATCGACCGGGCGCGCACTGGCGGCCAAGGATCAGGCGCCGGCCTCCAGTGGGCTCGGAGGCTCCGTTGCCGGCGCTTCTTCCCCTCCGGGGCTGGTGGGCGATCCGTCGGCCGGATCCTCAGCCGTGGGCAGGGTACCCAGCCAACTGGCGTCGATGTCCGAGTTGAAGGTGCCGGCGGAGGCGTCGCCACCGGTATCGCGCAGCCACGCAGCCAGGTCCTCGGTACCGGCGTCACCTTCGGAGCCCAATGCCCACAACGGCATGGCTTCCGCACCGGGCATCTCCAACTTGATGTCCCGGTAACGCTCCATCCCCGAACCGGCCGGGATGAGCTTACCGATGATGATGTTCTCCTTCAGACCGAACAGTTTGTCCGACTTGCCTTCGATGGCTGCCTCGGTGAGCACCCGGGTGGTCTCCTGGAAGGAGGCCGCCGACAGCCAGCTTTCGGTGGCCAATGACGCCTTGGTGATCCCCATGAGTTCGGGGCGGCCTTCGGCCGGCCGTTGCCCGTCCTGGACCAGTTGACGGTTGACCTCGGCATAGGACCGATTGTCGACACGTTCGCCGGGAAGGAACGGTGCATCGCCCGGGTCCGCCACCAGCACTCGACGGAGCATCTGACGCACGATGAGTTCGATGTGCTTGTCGTGAATGGATACGCCTTGGTCACGGTAGACCTTCTGGACCTCTTCGACCAGGTATTGCTGGGTCTCGCGGATCCCCTTGACCTCCAAGAGTTCCTTGGGGTCCTTGGGCCCTTCGACCAGGGCGTCCCCCGCGCTGACATCTTGGCCGTCCACCACCTCGAGGTGGGCACGTTGGGCGACGAGGACGGTCTCCTCTTCGCCGCCTTCTGCCACCACGGTGATCTGGCGTCCGCTCTCTTCTTCCTCGATGCGGACAACTCCGGATTGACGGGCCAGGACGGCGGCACCCTTGGGGGTACGGGCTTCGAAGAGTTCGACCACTCGGGGTAGGCCGTGGGTGATGTCCTCGCCGACGATGCCTCCGGTGTGGAAGGTACGCATGGTCAACTGGGTGCCCGGCTCGCCGATGGACTGAGCTGCGATCACGCCGACCGCCTCACCGAGCTCGATCATCAGGCCGGTGGCCAATGACTGCCCGTAACAGGCGACACAGATTCCATGCTCGGCCTCGCAGGTCAGCACCGAGCGGGTGCGGACCCTGTCGACGTTGGGATCGTCCCGGAGCCGGTCGACGATCTCGTCGGTGAGCAGTGTCCCCACGTCGATCTTGGACTTGTCGCTGAGGGTGACCACTTCGTTCACGATCCGGCCATGGACCCGGGTCTCGAGGTACGAACGCTTCCCGGCTTCGTCGGGAACGATGTTCTCGATCCAGATTCCACGGGTGGATCCGCAGTCGTCCTCGCGGACGATCAGCTCCTGAGCCACATCCACCAGGCGACGGGTCAGATACCCAGAGTCAGCCGTCCGGAGGGCGGTATCGGCCAGGCCCTTACGGGCACCGTGGGTGGAAATGAAGTACTCGAGTACCGACAGACCTTCACGGAAGGAAGACTTGATCGGGCGGGGGATCATCTCACCGCGGGGGTTCGAGACCAGGCCCTTCATGCCGGCGATCTGGCGGATCTGCTGCGAGTTACCGCGAGCACCCGAGTCGACCATCATGTTCAACGGGTTGAAGGCCAAGGTTGAGAGTGCCTTCTCCATGGCTCGCCCAACCTCGGAGTTGGCTGACGTCCAGATCTCGATCTCTTTCTGGCGGCGTTCGTCATCAGTGATGATTCCCCGCTTGAACTGAGCCTCGGCCTTCTCCGCCTCTTTTTCGTAGCGGTCGAGAATGGTCTGCTTGTCAGGAGGGGTGCGGACATCATTGATGGAGATGGTCAGACCCGACTGAGCGGCGTAGCGGAATCCGAGCGCCTTGATCCGGTCGAGGCTCTCGGCCACGATGTATTTGGGGAACCCTTCGGCAATCTCTTCGACGATGGTGGCGATGGCGGTATTCCGCTTGCCGACCAGGTCGTTGATGTACCGGTAGCCATCGGGGAGCGCAGTGTTGAAGAACAGGCGTCCAGCCGTGGTCACCATCTCCAGAGTCTCGCCGTCAGCGGCGCCGACCACATGCCCATCGGCGTCGAGCTCGACACCATTGGTCAGGGCGATCGACTGGGCCATGTGGGTACCAACCACGGGCCGAAGGGTAATCTTCGCGTGCAGGTCGATGTCGCCCGCATCGAACGCCGTTTCGACCTCGTACGCGTGCCGGAAGACCCGGCCTTCACCCTTGGCACCGTCGGCGACGAGGGTGACGTAGTAGATGCCGAACACCATGTCCTGGGTCGGAACGGTGATCGGACGCCCGGTAGCCGGGGACAGGATGTTGTTGGCCGACAACATCAGCACCCGCGCCTCAGCCTGTGCTTCGGCGGACAAGGGCAGGTGGACAGCCATCTGGTCACCGTCGAAGTCAGCGTTGAAGGCGGTGCAGACCAACGGGTGGACCTGAATGGCCTTGCCCTCGACCAACACCGGCTCGAACGCCTGAATCCCCAAACGGTGAAGGGTCGGGGCACGGTTCAACAACACCGGGTGCTCCTTGATGACCCCTTCGAGGACATCCCAGACCTGCGGGCGACGACGTTCCACCATCCGCTTGGCCGACTTGATGTTCTGTGCGTACTCCGCATCGACCAACCGCTTCATTACGAACGGCTTGAAGAGCTCGAGTGCCATCAGCTTGGGCAGCCCACACTGGTGGAGAAGAAGCGTGGGACCGATGACGATGACTGAACGGCCGGAGTAGTCGACCCGCTTGCCCAGCAGGTTCTGGCGGAACCGACCCTGCTTGCCCTTCAACATGTCGGACAGGCTCTTCAGAGGCCGGTTGCCAGGCCCGGTGACCGGTCGCCCACGTCGCCCATTGTCGAACAGGGCGTCGACCGCCTCTTGAAGCATACGCTTCTCGTTGTTGATGATGATCTCCGGTGCGCCCAGGTCGAGCAATCGCTTCAACCGGTTGTTCCGGTTGATGACCCGGCGATAGAGGTCGTTGAGGTCCGAGGTCGCGAACCGGCCACCATCGAGTTGCACCATAGGGCGCAAGTCAGGAGGAATGACCGGCACCGACTCGAGAATCATGGAGCGTGGCCCGTTGACCCGCTTGCCGTTCTCGTCGCGTCGGTTGAAGGCGGTGACGATCTTCAGCCGTTTGATGACCTTCTGGCGACGCTGAGCCGACAGTGGCTTGCGGCCGTCGGCGGCGTCGATCATGGCCCGGAGCTTGATCTCTTCTTCGTCGAGGTCGATCCGATCAATGAGACGTTGGATCGACTCGGCCCCCATGCCCCCCTCGAAGTAGTCCTCATACCGGACACGCAGCTCGCGCCAGAGCATCTCGTCTTCGAGAATCTTGCGGGAGTGCAGGCTCTTGAACTCGTCGAACGAGCGCTGGGCCAACTCGATCTCACTTTGGAAGCGCTCCCGGACGCTCGCGATTTCCTTCTCGATGTTGCGCTGGCGGGCCTTGATCTCAGCATCCTTGGCCCCCTTCTTCTCCAAGTCGGCCAACTCGCCTTCGAGGACCTTGAAGCGACGATCGATGTCCAAATCGCGCTTCTTTTCGAGATCAGCGATCTCATCGCGGAGCTCGGCCTCGAGTACGGGCAGGTCTTCGTGACGCTTGGCCTCGTCCACCCAGGTGACCAGGTTGGCGGCGAAGTAGATGACCTTCTCCAACTGCTTGGCCTTGAGCTCCTCGCGTGGCTCGGTGCCCATCAGCAGGTAGGCCAGCCAGCTACGGGTGCCGCGCAGGTACCAGATGTGGACGACCGGGGCAGCCAGCTCGATATGGCCCATCCGCTCGCGGCGGACCTTGGACCGGGTGACTTCGACCCCGCAGCGTTCGCAGATGATCCCCTTGAAGCGGACCCGCTTGTACTTCCCGCAGTAGCACTCCCAGTCCTTGGTCGGCCCGAAGATCTTTTCGCAGAAAAGACCGTCCTTTTCCGGACGGAGCGTTCGGTAGTTGATGGTCTCGGGCTTCTTCACCTCGCCGTTGGACCATCCGCGGATCGAGTCGGCTGTGGCCAATCCGATCCGAAGCTGATCGAAATCGTTGACATCCAACATCAGAAGCCCCTTTCCGCTGCACGTCGAGCATCTTCCTCATCCGAGCCACGTTCTGGCCGGCTGATGTCGATACCCAACTCCTCGGCCGTGCGGAACACGTCCTCGTCCAGTTCGCGCATTTCGATCTCTTCTCCATCCGGCGCCAGCACTTCGACGTCGAGACACAGTGACTGCATTTCCTTGATGAGCACCTTGAAGCTCTCGGGGATCCCCGGCTCGGGGATGTTCTCCCCCTTGACGATGGCCTCGTAGACCTTCACCCGTCCGAGCACATCGTCAGACTTGATGGTGAGGAGCTCCTGGAGCGCATAGGCGGCGCCGAAGGCTTCGAGGGCCCAGACTTCCATCTCCCCGAATCGCTGGCCACCGAACTGGGCCTTGCCACCCAGCGGTTGCTGGGTGATCATCGAGTACGGACCAGTGGACCGGGCGTGAATCTTGTCGTCCACCAGGTGATGGAGTTTCAGTATGTACACGTAACCGACCGAGACCGGATTGTCGTAGGCCTCGCCGGTGCGACCGTTGTAGAGCTGCGACTTGCCATCATCGGTGACCTGCACTGCTCCATCGACTCCATCGGAGTTCAGGTTGCGGAAGATCTTCTGAATGGTCGGATGACGCCCAGCGTCGTCCTCCTCATCCCAGTGGGCACCGTCAAACACCGGTGTCGACACCCAGACCGCCGGCTCCGTCCGTGGACGCGTCTTCGTCTCGGTGCCCCGCAACGGGGTGCGAGCGACCGATCCGGCATCCTTCCAACCCCAACGGGCGGCGTAACCCAGGTGCGACTCGAGGACCTGGCCGACGTTCATCCGGCTGGGTACACCCAATGGGTTGAGAATGATGTCAACCGGGGTGCCGTCGGCTTGGAACGGCATGTCCTCGATCGGGAGGATCTTGGAAATGACGCCCTTGTTGCCGTGACGCCCGGCCAACTTGTCGCCTTCGGAGATCTTCCTCTTTTGGGCCACGTAGACCCGCACCAACTGGTTGACGCCAGGGGGCAGTTCGTGAGAGTCCTCACGGGAGAAGACCCGGACGTCGATGACCTTGCCCTCTTCGCCGTGCGGCACCTTCAACGAGGTATCGCGCACCTCGCGGGCCTTCTCACCGAAGATCGCCCGTAGCAGGCGCTCTTCGGGAGTCTGCTCGGTCTCACCCTTGGGGGTGACCTTCCCGACCAGAATATCGCCCGGGCCCACTTCGGCCCCGACCCGGATGATGCCCCGCTCGTCGAGGTCAGCCAGAATCTCCTCCGACAGGTTCGGGATGTCACGGGTGATCTCTTCGGCACCCAGCTTGGTGTCCCGAGCATCGACTTCGTGTTCCTCGATATGGATCGAGGTGAGAACGTCGTCTTTCACCAGGCGCTCGGAGAGGATGATGGCGTCCTCGTAGTTGTAGCCCTCCCACGGCATGTACGCCACGAGCAGGTTCTTGCCCAGGGCGAGCTCGCCGTTGTAGGTGCTGGTGCCGTCGGCGAGCAGGTCGCCGGCCTGGACGGTCTCGCCACCGAAGACGAGGGGCTTCTGGTTGATCGAGGTGTCCTGGTTGGAACGGCGGAACTTGTTCAGGTTGTACTGCTTCCGGCCCAAGGTCTTGCCGTAACGGTCGGTGACGTCCTTCTCGTACTCAACGACGATCCGGTCGCCCGAGACGGACTTGACGACGCCCTCCCCTTCGGCGATCAGCACGTCACCCGAGTCGAGGGCGGCGCGCGCTTCCATGCCGGTTCCGACGAACGGAGCCTCGGGCATGATCAGCGGCACGGCCTGCTTTTGCATGTTGGCGCCCATCAACGCGCGCTGGGCGTCGTCGTGCTCCACGAAGGGGATGAGCGAAGTGGCCACCGAGATGACCTGCTTGGTCGACACGTCCATCAGCTCGACCTCGTCGGGCTTGACGAAGTCGATCTCCGACGTNNCCTCGTAGTTGTAGCCCTCCCATGGCATGAAGGCCACCAGAAGGTTCTTTCCCAGCGCCAACTCGCCATTGTGCGTGGAGGGTCCGTCGGCCAGCACATCGCCGGCGTTGACCTTCTGACCCTCTTCGACGATGACCTTCTGGTTGATGGAGGTGTTCTGATTAGAGCGTCGGAATTTGGCCAGCCGGTAGACCTTGCGGCCCAACACGGTGCCGTTGCGGTCCTTGGCCCCGGCCTTGTACTCCACGGCGACCTGCTCACCCGACACATCGACCACTGTGCCTTCACCCTCGGCCTGCACCACGTCACCCGCATCACGAGCGGCGCGGGCCTCCACGCCGGTACCGATGTAGGGGGCCTCGGGAACGACCAGAGGCACCGCCTGCTTCTGCATGTTGGCACCCATCAGGGCACGGTTGGCGTCATCATGCTCGACGAAGGGGATCAGTGCTGTCGAGATCGACACGATCTGCTTCGGCGAGACGTCCATCAGGTCAACCTCGGCCGGGGGCACGAAGTCGATCTCCGAGGTGGTGCCGTACGAGGTCGTCGTGGCTCCCACCCGCACGCCGGTGCCTTGGGGGCCGCGGCGAACCAGAATCTTCTCTTCGGTAAAACGACCGTCGGCATCGAGCACCGCCGAAGCCTGGGCGATGACGTGCTCTTCTTCTTCGTCCGCCGCCAGGTAGTTGATCTCGTTGGTCACCTGACCGTTGACGACCTTACGGTACGGGGTCTCGATGAAGCCGTACTCATTGACCCGGGCGTAGGTGGCCAGGGAACCGATCAGGCCGATGTTGGGGCCTTCGGGGGTTTCGATGGGGCACATCCGGCCATAGTGCGAGGTGTGCACGTCACGGACTTCGAAGCCGGCCCGTTCACGCGACAGGCCACCAGGGCCGAGGGCGGAGAGGCGGCGCTTGTGGGCCAAGCCCGACAGAGGGTTGTTCTGGTCCATGAACTGGCTCAGTTGGGACGTGCCGAAGAACTCCTTGACGGCGGCGACCACCGGGCGGATGTTGATCAGCGTCTGGGGGGTGATGGCCTCGACATCCTGGGTGGTCATCCGCTCACGGACGACACGTTCCATGCGGGACAGCCCCACCCGGACCTGGTTCTGAATGAGCTCACCCACCGACCGGATCCGGCGATTGGCAAAGTGGTCCTGGTCATCAATGCGGTAACCCGACTCGCCGTCGGCCATGTGCTTGGCCAGATGGAGCATGTAGGTCGACGAAGCCAGGATCTCCGCCGGGCTCAGAACTCCCTGGGTCGGCGTGGGCTTCTCGAGTTTGATCTTGAAGATGTCCTCGATGCGATCGAGTTCCGGCCCGAGCTTCCGGTTCAGCTTGTAACGGCCGACCCGGGTCAGGTCATAGCGCTTGGGGTTGAAGAAAGCGTTCTCGAAGTACTGACGGGCAGCCTCGACGGACAGCGGCTCACCGGGGCGGGCCCGCTTGTAGATCTCCATCAATGCTTCTTCACGGGTGGGAGCGAGATTCTGCTCCTTTTCCCACTGGCCTTCGAGGAAGTCGAAGTGTCGGACGAAACGCTCGAGGAATGCCTGGTCTTCGTAACCGAGGGCCCGCAACAGCACAAAGAGGGAGAGGCGACGCTTGCGGGCGACCCGACAACCGGCGGTGACGTCTTTGGACGGCTTGGCCTCGACGTCGAACTCGATCCATTCACCTCGATAGGGATGGATGGTTCCCGTGAAGACTGTTTTGGCGTCCCGTCCCGGTTGGAAGATGACCCCGGGAGAACGGACCAGTTGGCTGACCACTACCCGCTCGGTGCCGTTGACGATGAAGGTGCCCTTGTCAGTCATCACGGGGAAATCACCCATGAAGACCGTCTGCTCCTTGATCTCACCGGTACTGGCGTTCATGAAACGCGCCCGGACGAAAACCGGTGCCGCGTAGGTCATGTCCTTTTCCTTGCACTCCTCCACCGAGAATTTCGGCGGTGGTCGCAGGTCGGGATCGGTGGGATCGAACTCCAGCTCGAGGCTCAGCTGACCTGTAAAGTCCTCGATCGGACTGATGTCGTTGAACGTCTCGGCCAGACCCTTGTCCAGAAACCACTGGAACGAGTCGCGCTGAATGGCGACCAGATCGGGTAGAGGCAATGCCTCATCAATATTGGCAAAGGAAAAACGTTCCGGGCTGTTGGACCGTGCAGGCAAGTGCCTACTCCTCCCAGTCTTGGGGTGCATGGGGCGACGACGGGATACTGCGGTACATCTGAAGCTGAAAGCGATACTTCTCGGGGGTCGACAACAACCATTCGAGGAGTTGGAGGGGCGCCGACGCGCGCGTCATTCAGCCAAAAAACTGAGGAAGGCGTCAGGAGCAGGCACGGCAACGGTTAAGCATACCCTGGCACGCACAATTCCACAACCCCGGAGATACATGTCCCCAGAGCGAGCATGCACAGGGTAGGAGGTCCATCGCCCGCCGTCAAGGATTCAACCGGGATCATGTCGATCCGGAACCCCGGGAAAGGGGACGAATCAGCCGACCCGGCTGCCTATCGGTACCCCCACCTGGTTCCCGGTCGCCATGGTGACGGCTACCGGGAACCAGAAGACGCTACTTGAGTTCGACGGTGGCGCCAACCGCTTCGAGCTGCGCCTTCGCCTTCTGGGCATCTTCCTTCTTGGCCTTCTCCAACACTGGCTTGGGAGCGCCATCCACCAGGTCCTTGGCTTCTTTCAACCCGAGACTGGTCAGGGTGCGCACCTCTTTGATGACCTTGATCTTCGTGTCCCCGGCAGCAACAAGGATCACGTCGAACTCATCCTGCTCCTCCTCGCCGGCACCAGCGTCGCCGCCACCGGTCGGGGCTGCGGCCGCTACGGCGACCGGGGCCGCCGCGGTTACGCCAAAACGCTCCTCGAACTCCTTGAGCAGTTCGCTCAGTTCGAGAACGGACAGCTCAGAGATGCCGTCCAGAATCTGGTCCTTGGTCAGGGTGCCTGCCATTGTTATTGCTCCTTACTTACTTGCTTAATTGTTCTTTGATCGATGGGGGTGAGTCAGTGATCCAGTGCCGGCTGCTACTCGGCCGGGGCCTCTTCGACAGGGGCTTCGGCGGTTTCGGCGGCCGGGGCCTCTTCGACAGGGGCTGCGGCGGTTTCGGCGGCCGGGGCCTCTTCAGCAGGGGCTTCGGCGGTTTCGGCGGCCGGGGCTTCTCCGCCTTCCTCTGAACGCTTCTGGTCGAGCAGCGCCGAGAATCCGTAGGCCAAATTCCGAGGCAGGGCCTCGAGGAGCCCAGCCAGCTGTTGCATGGGGGCCGAGAGAGCACCGGCGAACTGTGCCAACAGGGTCTGGCGGGGCGGAAGGTCCGCCAGCACTGTCATCTCCGAAGCGGAGAGCAGCCCATCGCCGACGATGCCGCCCTTGATGACCAGGTTCGGATTTGCCTTGGAGAAATCACGCAGAGCCTTGGCCACCGCGCTGACGTCGCCCTGCACGAAGGCAATCGCGGTCGGGCCGGTCAACAGGTCTCGAATCGATTCCTTGGGACCATCGGCAACCGCCAAGCGGACCAGGGTGTTCTTGTAAACCTTGTAGTCGCCACCGGCGGCGGCAAGTTCGCGGCGCAGGTTGGCCAGCGCAGCGACGGTCAGGCCACGGTATTCGGTAAGCACTGCGCCATCGGACGCGGCAAGGCGCTCCCGTACCTCGTCGACTACGGCGACCTTGTCAGCCCTCGGATTGTCCATGGTCCCTCCGCCGAGCGTTCCGCTCAGGGTTGGGCCGCAGACACCATCGAGTGGTGACGCCGGAGCAATGTTGGCTCCGTGCGGAACGCCTCATCAGGCGGACCCGGACAGGGTCCCTTCGGTACTGGTTTCCCGGTACACCGGAGGTCTACGGCAGTTCGAACTTGAGTTGTAAGAGTGCGATGCTAGCGCGTCGCGGACCGACCATGCAATGCGACTCCGTTGAAACCGGATCAGGCGGTGGCGGCCAGCTCCGCGTCGACCTTGCGGGCGAGGAGCGGATCGATATGGACGCCTGGGCCCATCGTCGACGAGACGGTGACACCACAGACATAGCGACCCTTGGCAGAAGCCGGCTTGGCCCGGTGAATCTCATCCATTACCGCATGCAGGTTCTCCAGCAGCTTCGTCCGGTCGAAGGAAGCCTTCCCGATACGGATATGAACATTGCCGACCTTGTCGGTGCGGTATTCGACCCGACCACCCTTGAACTCGATGACAGCCTTCTCGACGTCGTCGGTCACGGTGCCGGTCTTCGGGTTGGGCATGAGGCCACGGGGCCCGAGCACCCGGCCCAGGGTTCCGACCTGGCCCATCAAGTCAGGCGTGGCGATGGCGATGTCGAAATCGAGGAAGCCCTCCTTGACCCGGGCTACCAGATCATCGGCGCCCACCTCGTCGGCACCTGCGGTACGAGCCTCGGCCGCCTTCTCGCCGGCGGCGAACACGATGACCCGGGCGGTACGACCGGTACCAGCCGGGAGCGACAGGGTGCCCCGGACGATCTGGTCAGCCTTCCGGGGATCCACGCCGAGTCGGATCGCCAGCTCCACGGTTTCGTCGAACGAGGCCTTGGACGTGGCCTTCACCAGGTCCACGGCGTCGCCGGCGGAGTAGAGCTGCTGGCGGTCGAACTGGGCGATGCTCGCCTTGTACTTCTTTCCTCTGGACATGCGGGTGTTTCTCCGTTTCCTCGAATGTGCTCGGTCGCTCGGCGATCAGCCGGCGACGGCAATGCCCATCGACCGGGCTGTGCCGGCTACCTGGCGTTTGGCGGCTTCGACATCGCTGGTGTTGAGATCGGGCAACTTCATGGCGGCGATGTCAGCCACCTGGGCGTCGGTGACCGAGCCAACCTGCTCACGGCCGGCATTAGCGGCTCCCTTTTCCAAACCCGCCGCCGCCCGCAACAGTGCCGGGGTCGGTGGTGTCTTCAGAATGAAGGAGAACGAACGGTCCTCATAGATGGTGATATCGACGGGAACGATAGAGCCGCGCTGGCTCTCGGTGGCGGCGTTGTACTGCTTGCAGAACTCCATGGTTTGAACACCATGGGGTCCAAGCGCCGTGCCCACCGGCGGTGCCGGTGTTGCCCCGCCTGCCGGGAGTTGAATTTTTACGGTCGCGAGGACGCGCTTCTTTGGTGCCATCGGTACTGCTCCTTACCTGTATCCGCCGGCCTACAGCTTCGCGACCTGGCTGAATTCGAGTTCGACCGGGGTCTCCCGGCCAAAGATGTTCACAAGGACCTTGAGCTTCAACTGGTCTTCGTTGATCTCGGCAATCTGGCCCGAGAAGTCCGCGAACGGGCCTTCCTTGACCCGGACCGTCTCCCCCACCTCGTGCTCGAGCCGCGGGCGGCTGCGTTTCGTCGGCGCCTCGCCACCCTCCACCTTGACCTGCAGAATCCCTTCGACCTCCCGACGGGACAACGGCGTCGGCTTGGTGCCGGGGCCCACGAAGCCGGTCACGCCGGGGGTATTTCGGATGACGGACCAACTGTCGTCGTCGAGATCGCAACGGCACAGCAGATAGCCCGGGAACACCTTCTTCTGAACGACCACCTTCTTGCCGTTCTTGAACTCCACGACGTCTTCCATGGGGATCACGACCTCGTAGATGCGATCCTCCATGTTCATAGAGACGGTGCGGCTGTGAAGGTTGGACTTCACCTTGTTCTCGTACCCGGCGTAGGTGTGGACAACAAACCAGCGTCCCGGCTGGTCAAACGGGCTGATGACGGTGGGCTCGTCGTCGTCGTCGAATTCGTCGTCATCCTCGTCGGAGATCGATTCGGTCGCCCTCGGGTCGACCTCCGCCGCCTCGATGGTCGACTCCTCGGAGACAGTGTCGGCGATTTCCGGCGCGTCAACAGTCTTGATGGATCCGGCACTCTCATCGTCACCGAGAGGTGCGGTGGTTTCATTTTGGGTCACAGTCACACCGATCACGTGTTGAACAGCCAAAAGACGCCCTTACCAAAGGCGTAATTGAGTATGAAGATCAGAAAGATCAACGCCACCAGGGTCGCGAACGTCACTGTCGTGTAGTTGATGACCTCAGAACGGTTCGGCCACGCCACCTGGTGAAGCTCAGATCGTACCTCGCGCAGGAACTGTCCCGGACGGAACGGGTCACGCTTGGGTGGGCGGCGGGCCGGGGTGGCTTTGCGCTGAGGCGCGGCCTCGCCATCGGGGTCCTGTCCCTGACGCTGCATCTGACGCTTTTGTTCTCGGTTCACGTGCTGTTTCCTTAGACCGGTACCACGGGTGGAGAGCAGGGCAGGAGGGACTCGAACCCCCAACCGCCGGTTTTGGAGACCGGTGCTCTACCAGTTGAGCTACTGCCCTCTGTCGATCGCCATGCCGCGAACGGCCAATCGATCGCAGGGGCGGTGGGAGAGATTACCACTCGAAAGGGTCAAATTCCCAAGCGGCCCGTTCGACCGCCCTCGACCGATCACCATGGCCACTGTGACCCCGATGCCCAGAGTGCCAAGGGCAGCCCCTCCGCCATAGGCCAGGCGCCGCCCAGCCAGAGCCGAGCGCACCGTCCGCCGGGTCACGGGGGCGTCCAGCGCATCGAGCACCTCGCCGATAAGACCGGCGGGTGGATCGGGATGGTGCGAGCGAAGCTGGTGCAAACGTCGAAGAAGCCCGTGGTACCTGGCTAACTCGGCCTGGCACCGGAGGCACGATGTCACGTGACGAACCGTCCGCCGATCGACCGCCCGGGGGTCGTCCACCACCCTTGGCAGCAGCTCGGCAATGGCCTCACACCGCACGAGCGTCATCTCCCACCGGCTCCATGTGCCCCACTGCGATCACCATTGCCAGCTCGGCCTCGCCCTCGACCCGCTCGGCACCGTCGTTCGAAAGCTCGGGAAACATCGCCGTTCGAAGTTGTCGGCGGGCCCGATGAAGCCTCACCCTGGCGGCGGCGCCGGAAATACCCAGTTCCGTTGCGATCTCATCGTGGCTGAGACCGTAAATGTCCCGCAGCACGACTACCGTGCGCAGGGCGAGGGCGAGGGTGCGCAGGGCCCCGACCAGCCGGTCCCGCTCGACAGTGGCCGATGCCATGGCATCGGGGTCAGGATCGGTCGGCAACTCGCCACATCGAGGATCAGTGTCGATCGACACCAGACGGACACGCCGTCGACGACTGTGCATGGTCGCTGCGCAGTTGGCAGCGATGCGGTAAAGCCAGGTGGAAAAGGAAGCCTCGCCCCGGAACTTGTGGATCGAGCGGAACGCCCGAAGATAGGTCTCTTGGAC
Organism: Acidimicrobiaceae bacterium; assembly: GCA_003133325.1. Lineage (GTDB taxonomy): Bacteria > Actinomycetota > Acidimicrobiia > Acidimicrobiales > RAAP-2 > DASZIT01. The sequence goes on from PKXA01000102.1 coordinate 137,957, forward strand.
AACGTCCCGGGCGTCGTGTTCATCCCCGGTCAGTCGGAAGGCCAAGGCATAGATATCGTCCGACGTGACCCTGACCAGCTCTTCGAAGGCGGCATGGTCACCGCCCCGGGCGAGGTCGACCAAGTCGAGATGGGCGAAACCGGATGAGTCGTCAACCCTCAGCGGGTCCCGGGTACTCGAGTCAACCCTCAGCGGGTCTCCTTGTGCAGCGTGTGCTGGCGGTCCCAGCGGCAGAACTTCTGCATTTCGATCCGCTCACGATCGTTGATTTTGTTCTTCGTCGTGATGTAATTACGGCGCTTGCAAACCTCGCAGGCCAACGTGACCTGGATCCGTTTATCGTTCTTTGCCACAATGGCTCCTCTGCTGTTATGCCAACGGACCCGGCCTGCAGACCGGACCCATCTACTGTTCCAAACACCCGAAATGGTAGCGGCGGCCGGACTCGAACCGGCGACCTCACGATTATGAGCCGTGCGCTCTAACCAGCTGAGCTACGCCGCCACGGGCGAGCCCCCTGTCGGAATCGAACCGACGACAACCGCCTTACCATGGCGGTGCTCTGCCGACTGAGCTAAGGGGGCAGCGCAACTCGAGTGAGCTGCAGCGGGTCATCATAGCCAACAACGGCGTCGGGCCCGCACGAGAGGTTTTCAACTGGCTACCATCACCGCATGCAGCTTCGACTGGCGACCCCAACCGATGCCGAAGCCATACGGTCCATCTATAACGCCGAGGTTACCGGGTCGACAACGACCTTTGACCTCGTCCCCCGGAATTCCGACGAGCAGCTGGTGTGGTTGGCCGACCACGGCGGGGCATATCCCGCCATCGTGGCGGAAGACAGCGCCGGCCTCATCGTGGGATTCGGTTCGCTTTCGATCTACCGTGACCGCCCCGCCTATGCCACCACCGTCGAGAATTCCGTCTACGTGGGGTCGGACCGGCGGGGATCCGGCATCGGACGCGCCCTGTTGATAGAGCTGATCCGGCTGGCCACCCAACACGGGTTTCACACCATGGTTGCCCGGATCGGCGACGACAACGCCGCGTCAATCGCTCTCCATCAAGCCTGTGGCTTTGAGCTGGTGGGCGTCGAACGCGAGATCGGGAGGAAATTCGGCCACTGGCTCGATGTCTGGGTGCTCCAACGGATGCTGTGAGCAGGAACCCTGCGGTTCAAAACCGCGGGCTCGACGTCAGGATGACACCGAGGCCCTGGCCAATCCGAGCATTGAGTCCGGGGCAGGGGCCAGGTCCCGTCGCTCCCAGGTGGCCAGGGGAACCGTGAGCACGAAGAGGACCCACAACAACGTCAGGACGATCGACAACGGGTCGCCGTGGATCAGGCTATTCAACAGCTGGGTGGCACCGGGAAGTTCGATCAAGGCGGTCACCATGGAGAGGCCGATGATGAAGGAACGGAGCCGACCGAGCGCCACCGGGGCCAGAAGGATGAGACCCCAGGCCAGGTACCAGGGTTGATCGACCGGACCGAGGATCACGAATAACAACATGGTGAGCCCCAGGGCCTTCAGCGTCCCGATCCGGTCACTGTTCAACAAGAGCCAGATGCCAACGATCAACGCAGCCAGCAGGCCGAGAAACCTGGTGACCGACAGGACGCCGCCCAGGCTCAATCCAATGCCGACAAAATGGGCGACCCAGTTGACGAGCAACGCCAGGGAAGTAGTGGGGGCCATCCATGATCGCACCACGCCGGGGGTACCCAGGTTTCCGATCCACCCCCAGCCCAGCCCGCTGACAAAGGAGAAGAACCCGAGGACTCCGAGTCCGATCAGTCCGGCGGTGACCACCGGTCTGATTCGATCGCGCACAGGCACGCCGTTTCCCAGCCACGTCCAGCCCACATACAAGATTCCGAGCCCTGCCGGTCCTTTGATGGCGGTGGCCAGGGCACAGAACAATATGCCGACGATCGGGCGCCTCTCTTTCGCCGCGGTGATGCCGGCGAGGAGGAGCCCCAGCATCAGCGCATCGTTGTGAGACCCGCCGACCAGATGCAGAATGGTGACCGGATTCAAGACGGCCAGGGTAAACATCTCGGCCTTGTCACGGTGATAGAGACCGGCCAGGCGAGGCACGCAGAACGCGATCAGCAATACGCCGGCATAGGCCAGCAAGCGCAGCAGGACGATGGTGGCCAATTCGTTGTGGAAGGTGACCTTGGCGAAGAACCCGTCTATTTGCAGAAAAAGCGGCCCGTACGGGGCTGGGGCGTTCCCCCACAGCGGGTCGACCGGAGCGGTATAGGAGTTATTTCCCATTTCGAACGGCCCGTACAGGTACGGGTTCATGTGATGGCTGACCATTTCGCCCTGGGCCGCGTACGAGTACACGTCGCGGCTGAAGATCGGAGCGATGACCAGCATGGGGAGCGACCAGAGGGCGAACACCCATTTGAGGCGACGGATGTCCATCCCGGGGCACCGGGAATAGAGGCGGGTCATCCCCCACCAGACCCGGACCAGCAATATCAGACCGCCGTAGACAGCGGCCAGGACGAAGTAGACGCCCCAGTGACTCGCACCTGTGGTCTTTGGAACCCCGAAGAACCAAGCATCCGGCATTTCGAGTTTGAACGGAGAACTCGGGAGCGATGCTCCGATACAGATGGCCAGAATGGCCACGAAGCCCAGGAGAGCAGGCCGTAGCACCAGGCCCCTCGGGTCCCCGCCCCCGCCAGCCATGGTGGGTTGGTCAATGGGGATCCCGGCCGTATTGGCCAACCGCTCCCGAATCGTACTGGCCAACGTCGCCGCGGTGCGGGCGCCGCTGGTCAACGCGGCCGACGCCATGAACCAACGGTCGTGCCTCGGCGGGCCGGAGACAGCTGCGCCATCGTCTTGATGCGCCAAGACTGCCCGGGACTCTGGGGACATAGTCGGGGAAAAGCTCCTCAATGGACGTATCTCGAATGGGGGACCGTGTGACGTGCGTCTCAACGGACGGGATTCGGGAGACCCGAATCGTCCTGGCCGCAACTAATCGTAACGTTATTGTAACGACATTTGGCAGTCCATCAAGTGTTACCCCGCCAGGTGCTCCGGAACAGCCAGCGTATCGTGTCCGCCCATTCTGGCGGCATCAGAGGACCGGCGGGCACGGGCCTCGGCACCCAACCACACCACCAGCACCGCGGCTCCCCCCACCACCAGGGAGTTTCCGGTCAGGTACGACAACGGTCCGTGTTGGATCCACAAATAGGGAGCCAGCACCGCCAGACCGACGAGCACCACCAGCATGATCGCCACCACCCGGTGTACGGCCCACAGGGTAACTGCGGCGATCGGGGCCAAAATGAGCCATGACCAATGGTGGGTCCAGGACACCGGGCTGATCAACAACTCGGTGAGGGCCAACACCATCACAGCTTCGGCAATGCGCCCACCCTCCATCAACCACCGGGTGAGGAGCACGCCGCACGCCAACGTGGCCACAGCCAACACGACCCACACTGCGGTGCCGGGATGACCTCCGTGGAATGGCGGGCGATGGACCAAACCGTTCCATGACTGGTTGCTGACAATGGCCAGTTGGCCGGTCCGGCCGGCGTCGGACACCTCGTGCAGCCAATAGCGGGCCGAGTCCGACGGCAACACCGCCCAGCTGATGGCTGTCACCCCAAGAAAGGTCCCGGCCCCGCGAGCCAGCGACCGCCAGTCCTTGACGACGAGGAAGGAGAAGAGAAACACCAGTGGGGTCAACTTGATGGCCGAGGCCACCCCGATCAACACTCCACGCCAAGGAGCCCGGACCCGGGTCATATCGGCAACGATCATCACCATCAGGATCAGATTGATCTGGCCATAATCCATGTTGGAGCGGACGGGCTCGAGGGCCAGCGTGGCCACCCCACAGAGCACACCGGCCACGGCCACGGCCCGACGGGTCGGCATGGTGAACGAGGCGGAGATGACCAGGTAGACAGCACCAACGAAGCAGGACGCGCTGATCAGCCACCACAGTGTCTCGACGAGACCGAGCGGCCCGAGTACCAGAGGACTGAGGACCAGCAGGGCAAACGGCGTGTAGGTGAAGGGCAATTCGTGGATGGTGAAGTTGGTGGTGAACGGCGAACCGCCGGTGTAGAGGGCGTGCCCAGCATCCCGGTAGACGCGGAGGTCCAAGTGCCATTGCGCCCCGAAATGCACCATGTACGCACCCGACACCACCCACACCAGCGCCGCGCCCGTAGCGATCATCCACGTCGGCATATGGCGGATGCGATGGACCAACATCGGACGACATCTCCTGAGTTCATGGAACCGGTTCACTGATCGGGCCCGCGGGCGACGGGTACCGGCAGTTCGCTCTACGGCGCTGTAGAGCGCCGGAGGNNGGGAAGGATTCGAACCTTCGAAGGCAGAACCGGCAGATTTACAGTCTGCTCCCTTTGGCCACTTGGGTACCGACCCGCAGACCGGGAAGGATACGCCAAGCGCGGCGCTACTGTTGATCTATGCCCACCTTCGACATTGTCTCGGAAGTCGATATGCAGGAAGTCCGCAATGCGGTCGACCAGGCCAATCGCGAAGCCACCACCCGGTTCGACTTCAAAGGCACCAACTCCACCATTGAGTTGACCGACCAGGAGCTAGTACTCACCTCATCCACTGAGGATCGACTCCGCGCCCTCTACCAGGTCCTTCAGGAAAAAATGGTGAAGCGGGAAGTATCGCTCAAGTCCTTCGACGTCGGAAAGATCGAGGAGGCGACCAGGGGCACCGCCCGCCAGAAGTTGACGATTCAGGCGGGGATCTCCTCCGACCATGCCAAGAAGTTGAACAGATTCATCAAGGAGCTCGGTCTGAAGGGGGTCAGCTCCCAGATCCAGGGCGACCAGTTGCGGGTGACCGGAAAAAAGCGAGACGATCTTCAGGCGGTGATCACCGCGGCAAAGGTGGAGGATTTCGGGATTCCGCTCCAATTCAACAACTTCCGCGACTAGCTCCTACGGATTCTCCGCTTCGCCTTCCATACCGAGCCGCCGAGCAGGCCGGCCACCAGCACGGGCAGGAGGACGGCAGCCCAGGTACGGGCCGGGTGGCCGAGGCACATCAAAGCGACCACTCCGACGACCGTCACCGCCCCGACAAACAACTCAGGGGTGTCTCCGATCAGGAACTCCCACCAGAACCGTCCGAACCCCACCAACATCTGGACCGGCAGTGACCGGGGTGCCGACGACGGCACCGGTTCAGACATGGTGCCCTTCTCCTTCCGTCCCGGCCGCGACAGCCTCGGGACGGGCCGCAGGCCTGGGGCGCAGTGATCCGACCAGGGCCCATGCCACCAGCGCGTAGGTGGCCACCAGTACCGGAATGGCCAGGTCCGACCCCGGCCAGTGCACCCCCACGCCTTCCCCTGACCAGAACGTACCGAAGCTGACCAGCATCAGCCCGACCCCCATCTTCATGGCATTCTCCGGCACCGATGACAGTTGCCGGGCCACGATGACCCCCACCACCCCCACCACCACGATGGCGGTCGCGGCGGCGGTCGCGGCCAGTCCGAGCGCGTGGGAGGTCGTCCCCAGGGTGATCACAATCACCACTACCTCGAGACCCTCGAGAAACACCCCTTTGAACGCCACCACGAACGCAGTCGAGTCGCGACCGCTGGTGGCTGACGGAGTGGACAGCTCCTCGACCTGTCTGGCGAAGATGGCGTCCTCATCGTGTTTGGCTTTCAACCCCGCGGCCCGAAGGACCGCTTTACGAAGCCACTGCAACCCGAACACCAGCAAGAGGCCCCCAACCACCAACCGCAGGGTGGCAAGGGGCACGTAGTGGACGATGGCGGGGCCGAGGGCCACCACCATGGTACCGAGTACGAGCAAGGCCACCGCTGTTCCCTCGAGAGCGGACCTCCACCCCTTGGTGGCTCCCACCGCCACCACGATGGTGAGTGCTTCGACCATCTCCACCGCGCTGGCCAAGAAAACCGCCACCACCAGCACCAGGTTCCCGCTGTGCACGGTGGTGGTAATCATCGTGGCCATGCTGGCTCAGGCCCGTTCACCAGTCGAATCTCATCATCCCGGATCAGGCCGCTTCGACCAGTTCCTCGAGCTCTTCGAGAGGGTGCACTTTGAACAGCCGGTTGAACACAAGAAACTTCAGTACCCAGAAGATAGCGAACGACATCACGTTGGCGAACAACACGACCACCGTCTGCTGAAGGTGCGCCAGGTGATGTTCGATCCCGAGATGCCTGGCGATGGCAGCGCCGAAGATGGATACCACGATGCCGATAGCCGACATCGCCCAGAAGGGCACGATCTCCTTCATCAGATGGGATCGCCCGTTCTTGCCCCACACCCAACCGCGATTGAGGTAGTACGAGGGCACTGTGGCGACCGCATTGGCAAAGACCGTGCTGGCGATCTCTCCCCAGAAGTGGAAGACACCGAATACGAGGGAGAGAGTACCGAGCGACACCACCGTGGAAATCACTGAAACCATGGTGTAGCGGATGAGCTGCTTTGCCTCGGGAGTCTCCCGTTTTTGCCACAGGTGTTCAGCCCGGGTGAGGACGGAAGTCATATGGCTCTACCTTAGTCGTAACCAATCCGTAATATTTGGCGCCGAACCCACCCTCGGATGCTGAAGGACCTCTCGAATGCCACTCGCGGTGGCCACACCGCCCAACGACGTCGCGCTGAGTCCAGTGCGGCGTTCGAATGTCTGGCGGTCCACTTCGACGATCCCGAATGTGGGTCGGTGACCGAGGACCCATTCGAAGTTATCGGGCAGGCGCCGATACTTATATCCCGGCACGTCAATGCCGTGATCGATGCAGCAACCCACTCTGGCCAGGGCGAGGGAGAACTGATCGCAGCCAAGGTGGAGGCCGGCCATCTGAGCGATGTCCTCCGGGCAGCGGTGGAACGAGTCGCACCCGTCGCCGCTGTGTCGGCGCATACCGAGGTGGGGTCGTGTTCGGGCTCCCACCAGTCATTGTTGACATTGCCTCCCTCGATCTGATGGGCAGCCGTGGCCGTCCCCCATTGGAATCCGTCGGGAAACAAGATGGCATGGCACGCCAACGTAGTGAGGACCACTCAGGCACCTGACAGGATGTGCCGGTGAGCGACGCACTCGATTTCCTCGTCAACCTCCTCGATCTCGAGCCAATCGAAGTCAATATCTTTCGGGGGATCAGCCCCAATGAAGACCGCCAGAGAGTATTTGGCGGTCAGGTGGCCGCCCAGGCGCTGATGGCAGCTGGTCGTACGGTCGAGGTCGGACGCCCCCACTCGCTCCACGCCTATTTTCTTCGTCCCGGCGACCCGACGGTGCCCATTCTCTACGAGGTGGACCGCATCCGCGATGGCCGTTCGTTCACCACGCGCCGGGTGGTAGCCATCCAACACGGTCGAGCCATCTTTAACATGTCGGCGTCATTCCACGTCGACGAAGCCGGTCTTTCGCATCAATTCCCCATGCCCGATGTGCCACCACCCGAGGAGCTCGAGTCACTCCTCACCCGACTCGAGCCCTACCGGGAGGTAATGGGGGACTGGTTCTCGCGCTCCCACCCGATCGAGCAACGACATATCGGCGAACTTCCCTTTATGCACAAAGAGGGGAATGAGCCGGTGCAGCGGCTATGGATCAGAGCCGACGGGACACTCCGCGACGATCCCGTCCTCCACGCCGCCATCGCTGCCTACGCTTCGGACATGTCATTGTTCGACACCATGCTGGCCCCCCACAACGTGCGGTGGGACAATCCGGACTTCATGGGAGCGAGCCTCGACCACTGCATGTGGTTCCACCGGCCGTTCAAGGTCGATGAGTGGCTCCTCTACGACATGGACTCCCCCACCGCCTACGGAGCCCGAGGTTTGGCCCGGGGCTTCATGTTCACCAGCGACGGCGAGTTGGTTGTCTCCATGGCCCAAGAGGGGCTCATGCGACTGGCGGAAACCAAGCCGGGCCCCCTCTAGGCCTTCGTCGGAGCCGGGCTAATCCACCTTGGCCTCTCAGCGCCGGTCAGCGGGACCCTCCACCTCTCGAGATAAGAGCGCGGCCGGCCCGTTACGCCATCGATGTGCCCATCGCTGGCTGGCCAGATGCCTCAGTTGGCGATCCCGTTCGACAGCGTCAACTAGCGGTCGTTCATCCCCACGTACTCGCGCGGCGCCGCTCCGATGTAGAGCTGGCGGGGACGGGCGATCTTGGAGTCCTGATCGAGCATCTCTTGCCAGTGGGCCAGCCACCCGGCGGTGCGGGGGATTGCGAAGAGCACCGGAAACATTTCGAGAGGGAAGCCCATCGCCTGGTAAATCAGGCCCGAGTAGAAGTCGACGTTCGGGTACAGCTTGCGGGAGATGAAGTACTCGTCGGAAAGCGCAATCTCTTCCAACTTGAGGGCAATATCGAGTAAGGGGTTCTTTCCGGTGATCTCGAATACCTCGTCGGCGGTCTTCTTGATGATCTTGGCGCGAGGGTCGTAGCTCTTGTAGACCCGGTGCCCGAAGCCCTGAAGCCGACCGTGGCCAGCCTTGATCGATGCCACGAACGGCTCCACGTTGTCAATGGAGCCGATCTCCGTGAGCATCCGGATCACCGCCTCGTTTGCCCCACCGTGTCGTGGCCCGTAGAGAGCAGCCGCAGCGGCAGCTGTCGCAGAGTAGGGGTCGGCGTGGGAAGAGCCCACCACCCGCATGGCGGTGGTGGAGCAGTTCTGCTCGTGATCGGCGTGGAGGATGAAGAGGATGTCGAGCGCACGGGCCAGAGCCGGGTTGGCATCGAAGCGAGGCTCGGCGGTCTTCCACATCATGGACAAGAAGTTGGAGGCGAACTCCAGCGAATTGTCGGGGTAGACAAATGGCATTCCCACACTGAACCGGTGGGCCGCGGCGGCCAACGTCGGCATTTTGGCGATCAGCCGAACGATCTGCTTGTTTCGGGATTCGATGTCGAAAATATCTTTGGCATCGGAATAAAAGGTGGAGAGTGCAGCTACCGCGGAGACGAGCATTCCCATGGGATGAGCGTCGTAATGAAATCCGTCGAGGAAGCGCTTTCGCACGTTCTCGTGGATAAAGGTGTGGTGGGTGATGTCGTGCTGCCACACCTGGAACTGCTCCGGGGTTGGTAGCTCACTGTTCAGCAGAAGGTACGCCACCTCCAAGAAGGTGGATTTTTCGGCCAACTGTTCAATGGGGTAACCCCGGTACCGGAGGATCCCGGCTTCGCCGTCGAGGTAGGTGATGGCACTTTCACATGCGGCGGTGGAGACGAACCCGGGGTCATAGAACCAGACGCCCGGCAAAAGCTTGGACCAGTCAGATGCCGCGATACCACCGTTTTGAAATGGGATTTCGAGCGACTCGCCGGTGCGGTTGTCGGTGATCGTGATGCTCTCGGCCACTAATCTCAAACCTTTCTGCCCTACAGCTCGTGTATCGTCTCCGTCGATCCTAGATCGTCACTTATGGCATCCCACCACCGGACGCCCACAGAGTATTTATTCCGCCCCATCTCCGGTCCCGAGCGCCCACAAAACCGGGTCAACTCACGATTTGGAGAAGAAACTGCTGGGATGTCCCGGCCGGGTCTGCCTGGCCGGTAGGTGGGGTCAGGGTGACCGTCAACGTGTAGTCGTGGCCTTTGGCGACATTGAGTGCCGGAAGACTCAGGGATTGGGACTGGCCGGAGACGGTGTTCACCTTGGTCCGGGCCGACGATCCTGACGCGCCGACCGGTGGGGGAACCGCCCCGGTAGGTTCAGCCAGGGCCAGGGTCTCGGTCACCATCACGTTGGCTTCGTCCACGGTTCCGCAGTTGGTCACGGTGACCAGCGGGGTGACCGAGCTGGTCGGCGGCAACCGAGTGGGGGTTGGGCCCGCAACTGTCGAGTTCGGAGCGTCACATGAGGTGCCGATAATGCCGGATCCAGCAGCATCATTGGGGGTGGCTGCGGGGACGGCCGGAGGTGTCAGACCGACAGCGGTGATCACCATCTGATGGAACGGCACCAGAGCCACCGCGGCTTTCAGGGGCGCGGCGCTGTCCCCGAGTTGGGTCGAACTGAGTGGAGCTCCCGGCGGTGCCCATGTCGAGGCGGGCAGGCGGATCGGGCCGGAGCCGGTGTTGTTGCCATGGCGGAGCCGAGCGGCCAATGCCGCGTAGGCGCGATCTGTCCGTTCGATCTGTGTGCCCCCTGCTGCCAACTGCTGGGACGCCTGGCCTACCGAAATGAGTGCAGCCGAATTCGACGAAGATGTTGTTGTGGTGGTGGTGGGGGCCCCTGCGATCGATAGAGGCGCCATTCCCAACAACTGGTCAATTGTTCCGGCCACTTCGACCACCGCCGCAGCCCGATCGGCAAAGATTGCCGTCAATTGCTGGGCGACGTCATCACTCGGCGTGGGGGGGGTCAGCTGCTTGGCCTGACGGGCCTCTTCCGACGATGTGGACACCGCCGCATCGAGACCCTGTTGAATCTCACCGCGAGCGGTATTCGGCAACCGTTGGTTGGGAATGGTCGGTGCGGCATTGATCACCGCGGCCAACCGGGCACCTGTTTGATTGGAAGCTTCGATGACCGGGGACGCCAGCTGCGCGTACCCCTGGTCGGTCATCCGTCGATAGGGCGCCGACTGGGCATGGATTTCGACGACCGAACCAACAATCAACACACCCAGGACCAAGATGATGATGGACGCGGTGATGACGGCGCCAACCGAACGGCGCCCAGACCTTCGGCCTCTCCTGCGATGTCGAGCTCTCGGCATCCCGACGACGATAGTGCCGCACCGCCGAACAACGGGCTGCGGTTCGCCCCGGGGCGCCCGGCTGAGGAGCGGATACCGTGCCAAGGAACACACAATCTCAGGCGTCGGCCGTGTCTAGGGGCTAGGGCGGTCCGGGTGAGACGTTCCAGCTTGGCTCGGGACCGGCCAGGGCACTTGCGAGTTCCTCGATGCCTTCCGTTGCCTCCCATAGATCAGGCACGTAGAGCCGGGTGGTCGTGGATCCACACAGAAAGAGAAACGCGCAACGGGTCACCGGCCGTCCCAACGCCCGCTCCACGGCGAGTGCGTGGGTCGCCCCGCTGCCGGTGGCGATCCATCGCATCAATGGGGTCGGTCTCCGGAAGTTCATCGATGAGCAATCGCTGATACTCAGGGTGAAAGCCGCAATGGCCGGCATCAGGTTGGAGAGCGCAGTCCGGCTACTCGACGTCCTGGTCGAAGCGGGATACGCCTTCGTCCAGCCCATCCGCGGTTTCGGCGATCGAGACGGGCAGGCCATCAAGGAGGGGCAGACCCGGGGTGGGCGGGGCCATTTCAGGTGAATGGAGGGCTCGGGTGGTGGCGTCGACCGGCGCCGGCTGCGGCAATTCCTTTTCTCCGGTGGGAACGACCCCCATCTCCACAAAACGACGGGCTGTGACCAATACCCGGCCTTCGAGTGACCCGACCGCCTTGTTGTAGGCCACCACGGCATTGCTCAACCCTTTCCCCACCCCGGCGACGTGGTCGCCCAGCACCGAGAGGCGTTGGTAGAGCTCAGCCCCCAGAAGTTGGACCTCCCGCGCATTCTGGGCCAGCGAGTCCTGTTGCCAGCCATATGCGACGGCCCGGAGGAGGGCTATCAGTGAGGTGGGGGTGGCGAGCAGCACATGATTGGCAACGGCGTGCTCCATCAGGCCCGGCTCGTGTTCGAGGGCGGCCGTCAACAACGGGTCACCGGGGATGAAGGCCACCACGAACTCTGGCGACGGATCGACGCGTTTCCAGTACTCCTTCTTTGCCAGTTGATCGACGTGGGCTTTCAGCTGGCGACCGTGGCTGGCCAGACAGGCTCGCCGAACTGATTCATCGTCGGCCTCGTTGGCATCGAGAAACGCCTGCATCGGGACCTTGGCATCAACTGCCACGTTCTTTCCGCCGGGAAGATGTACCACCATGTCGGGCCGCATCCGCCCGCCATCGCCGTCCGAGGTGACCTGTTCGTCAAAGTCACAGTGCTCCAACATGCCGGCCATTTCGACCACCCGCCGCAGCTGCAGCTCTCCCCATTGGCCGCGGGTCTGAGGGGCCCGGAGTGCCTTGACCAAATTGCCCGTTTCTTTTTGGAGTTGGTCATGCGAGGTCGACAAGTGTTTCATCTGCTCGGTGAGGGTGGAGTAGGCCTTTTGGCGCTCCACCTCCAGGCGCTGCATCCCCACCTCGTAGTTGCCGAGCTGCTCGCCGATCGGCTTCAGGAGCTGTTCGATCGCCGCCTGGCGCTTGGCCAACTCACCTTCGGCGGCTTCCCTGGTCTCCTTCAGCTTCACGTCCGCCAGCTGGAGGAACTGCTCATTGTTTCTTTGCAGTGCCTGGGTGGACAGCCGGGCAAATTCACCAGTCAGTTGTTCTCGGGTCTCATCGAACGTAGCCGCCCGCTCCTCGGCAGCACGACGTTCGTAATCAAGTTCGGTCGTCAATCGAACGGTCTCGGACCGGGTGACGGCGATCTGTTGTTGGAGGCCGGATACGTCGCCGGTGAGACGCTGGTTGGCCTGGTTGGCATCGGCGAGACGGGCTTCGGCCGTGCGGGCCGACGCCAGGTGACCGGCCCGTACGAGCAACCCGACCACGACGCCGAGAGCGGCCCCAGCTATGAGCCCGATGATGAGCCCGGTAATCATGATTGGTTTCTCCTCGGGACCGACAGCACTCCAGCACCAGCCCCAGTAGCCGTGATGGCCAGCGTACCGGCGGGGTGTCTCACCCATTGTGCACAAAGAGGAACAAAGAGGGGACAGAGATCGCTCCACCCTCGCCCCTTTGATCCCGGGACCCCTTCAGGGCTCAGCCGCGATCGTCCAACTCCCCGACAATGCGCGACCTCATCGTGACAACATGGGGTCCATGCACCGCGTGGTTGTTGTCGGCGCTGGATTCGGTGGACTGTCGGCCGCCAGGGCATTGGCCGACCAGCGGGTCGAGGTTACCGTCGTCGACCAGCGGAACTTCCACACGTTTCAACCTCTCCTCTGCGAAGTCTCCACCGCCGGTCTCGACCCCGGTGACGTGGCATACCCGATCCGGGCCATTTTCGGACGCACCCCCAACGTGACGTTCCGATACGGCACCGTGACCGGCGTGGACTGGGACGCTCGATCGATCAGGCTGGAACGTGCCGATCCGTTGCTCTTCGACTCGATCATCGTGGCCAGTGGCGCCATCGCCAAGTACTTCGGGATCCCAGGGGCCCAACAGTTCACTCATCCGCTGTATACGCTGGCCGACGCCGGTCACCTGCGAGACCACATTCTCCGTCGCCTGGAGGAGATCGACGCCCATCCCGAACGCATCACCGACGGGACCCTCACGTTTGTCGTAGTCGGCGGAGGTCCGACCGGGGTGGAGGTGGCCGGAGCCCTGGCCGAGTTGCTCGATGTCTCCGTCCGCCATGACGGATTCGATTTTGACCGCTCCCACGCCAGAATCGTCCTTGTCGACGGGCTCAGCCGGCTCCTCACTCCCTTCAAGGAATCCGCCGCCACGTACGCAGCCGACACGCTCAAAGACCGAAGCGTGGAGCTGCAACTTGGCCGGATGGTCAGGGAAGTGACCGCGACCTCCGTCGAACTCGATGACGGAACCCGCATCCCCACCCGAACTGTCGTATGGGCGGGTGGGGTCACCGTCAACGGCACCATTGCTTCCGAGCTGGGGGCTCTTTCAGATCACAATGGGCGCCTCGTGGTACAGGCAGACCTCTCCCTACCCGATCATCATCAGGCGTACGCCATCGGCGATGCTGCCGCCGTCCCCTGGGGAAGAGACAAACCAGGTACTACGTGCCCACAACTGGCCCAAGTGGCCATCCAATCGGGCAAGCACGCTGCCCAACAGATCGTCAACCGGGTGGAGGGGCGACCCACCCTTCCGTTTCAGTATCACGACAAAGGAATGATGGCCACCATCGGGCGCCGCGCCGCCATCGCCGAATTCCCAAAGGGGAGGGTTGTCCGCGGGACTCTGGGCTGGCTGACGTGGCTCGGCCTCCACATCCTCTATCTCATCGGCTTTCGCAACAAGATCATCGTATTGGTGAACTGGTCGTGGCGATATTTGTCGTGGGCATCGGGCCCCCGGATCATTGTGGGTGAAGACATGAGTGCCAACCCAGATGCCGCCGATGCCAGTGGTACCGATCACCCGGGCGATGACGCCGGTGCCGCAGTCGGTCCTTTGTGACCACTTCTCGTCTCAACATTCCCCCCGACGGAAGAGCCTGAATGGTGCCGGAGTACGGTGGGCAAATGGACGAGCCCCTGGCGCAGATCGACCGTCAGGTCCTTCAGCTGTTTGCCATGGTGGGCGAAAGCGTGGCCGGAGCCACCCACGCTCTTCTTTCCGGTGACAGGGAGGCGGCCAAGGCACTGGCCGACAGAGACGAAGTGGTTGACAATCTCTATCGGGAAATCGAGCGTCAGACGATGGATCAGTTGACGACCGGACGCATCGACTCACCGGCCGATCTTCATTTTCTGGTCACCGTCATCAGGATGCTCCCCGACATCGAGCGTAACGGCGACCTCGCCGAGCATGTGGCCCGGCGGGCCGCCCGCGGCCTTGGCCCTGAACTTTCCGCCCGCAGCCGAGGCCTGGTCGAACGCATGGGCGAAGTGGCCATTCACATGTGGCGCGCCACTGCCAACGCCTATGCCGATCGACTCACCACCGCAGCGTCGGTCGTGGACACCCTCGACGACGAGATGGACGATCTCCACGTCAGCCTCACCGTAGAAGTGGTGGCCGGCACCATGCCACTCCCCGTGGCGGTGGAGCTGGCCATGGTTGCCAGGTTCTACGAAAGGTTCGGCGATCATGCGGTGAACTTGGCCAAGCGGGTCGCTGGGTTGGCCGCGGTCGTCCCCAGCACCAACATCACGTGACCCGTACTCAGGTCAGCCCACCATGCCGAGCGCAATCAGCGACTCGGCAATCTGCACCGCATTGAGGGCCGCACCCTTGCGCAGATTGTCTCCGCTGACGAACAGTGCCAACGACTGCTCACCGCCATCGGCCTGGCGGATCCGACCGACCAGCGAGGGGTCGGCTCCCGTCGCCTGAAGGGGAGTGGGCATGTCCGACAGTTCCACCCCCGGGGCCGCACCCAGGAGCTCTGTGGCCCGCTCAGGAGTGATCGGCCGGTCGAATTCAGCCACGATGGCCATCGAATGGCCGGTGAACACCGGGACCCGTACGCAGGTGCAGGTCACTCTCAATGCCGAGATCTCGAGGATCTTCCGACTCTCATCTCGGAACTTCTGTTCCTCGTTCGTTTCACCCGACCCGTCGTTCACCACCGACCCCGCAATCGAGAGCACGTTATGGGCGATCGTGCCGGGGAAGATTGACGCCGGGGGGAACTCGATGGCTGACCCGTCGAAGGTCAACGCCGCGGCCGACCCGGCCGATTTGTTGAGCTGCTCCTCGAGCTCGGCCACTCCGGCAAGCCCGGCCCCCGACACCGCCTGGTAGGTGGACACCACCAAGCGATTGAGGCCCGCCTCGTCATGGAGCGGCTTCAATACCGGCATGGCCACCATGGTGGTGCAGTTCGGGTTGGCCACTATTCCCTTGGTGATGCCGGCCAGAGCGCTGGCGTTGACCTCGGGAACGACCAATGGGACGTCGGGATCCATCCTCCACGCCGACGAGTTGTCGATCACAATGGCCCCGGCCGCCGCAAATTTTGGGGCCAACTCCCGTGAGGCGTTCGCCCCATTGGAGAAGAGGGCAATGTCGATACCCGCCAAGTCGGCGATGGATCCGTCTTCCACCACCACGTCGTCTCCCCGGAACGGCAGAAGACGCCCTGCCGACCGCGAGGAGGCGAAGAAACGCAGGTCGTCGAGGGGAAAGTCACGCTCCTCGAGCACCGACCGCATCACCGCACCCACCTGACCGGTGGCACCGACAACGGCTACTCGCATCAGCCCAGTCTACGACGGGTTCGCCAGGTCGAAGGCGGTGTGAAGGACGCGCACCGCCGTCTCGGCACAATCGGCGCGCACCACGCACGAAATGCGTATGGTCGACGTCGAGATCATCTCGATATTGATGCCTTCCTTGGCCAGCGTCTCGAAGGTGAGGGCGGTTACACCAGGGTGGGTCTTCATGCCCGCCCCGACCAGCGACACACGGGCCACGTTCGAGTCGCTGGTGACTCCGGTGGCGCCCAACTCGGGAATGAGGGCCTCTGACACTTCGGTACTGACGGCCAAATCAAAACCGGGCACCGTAAAGGAGATGGCGGTGGTCCCATCCAGCGACGCGTTCTGCACGATCATGTCCACCGAGACATTCCGATCGGCCAGCGCTCGGAACAGGCGGGCGGCAACGCCAGGCCGGTCGGGCAGCCCGGCCACCGTCACCTTGGCCTCTGTGGCGTCGTGGGTAATGGCGGTTACGACAGCCTGTTCCATGGTTTCATCCTCCTTGTCGACCCAGGTACCCGGTTCCCAGGTGAAACTGGATCGCACATGTAGCGGCACGTGGTGATTTCGAGCGAACTCCACCGAGCGCAGCGATAACACCCGGCCGCCGGTGGCGGCGATCTCCAGCATCTCGTCGTAGCTGACCCGGGCCAGTTTGCGGGCTTCGGGCACGATGCGCGGATCGGCGCTGTACACCCCGGATACATCGGTATAGATCTCGCACACATCAGCGTGCAATGTGGCGGCGAGCGCCACCGCGGTGGTGTCGGACCCTCCCCGTCCCAGGGTGGTGATGTTCCGATCGGTGGACACCCCCTGAAACCCGGCCACCACCGGGACACCACCGGATGCCAGGGTGGCCAACAGCCTCTCGGCCCTGATCTCGATGATCTTGGCCCGGGTGTGCACGTTGTCGGTGATGATGCCGGCCTGACTGCCCGTGAAGGACTGGGCGGTCACCTCGAGGTCGGCCAACGCCATGCAGAGGAGCGCCATCGTGATCCGCTCACCCGCGCTGAGCAGCATGTCCACCTCTCGGGTGGGCTGGGTGAAGCTGACTTCTGCAGCCAGACGCACCAGTTCGTCGGTTGTCTTTCCCATGGCGCTGACCACGACAACCACGTCGTCGCCGGCACGCCGGCTTCGAGCCACATGGTCCGCCACCGCCCGAATCCGATCGGAGTCGGCTACCGAGGTGCCGCCGAATTTCTGCACCACGAGGGACATGGCTGCTCAGGCTACCGCTCCCCCAGCGACTACCCTCGTGCACCGTGTCCACCGAGAAGCGTCAACGCCAGAAGGCCGGTCGCCAGGCTCGCCTCCAAGCCCAGCAAAAAACCCAGAAGCGCAAGCAGACCCTGAAGCGGGCCATCACCTTCGGGATCGTGGCCCTCATCGTGGTCGGCATCGCCGTTTGGATCTCCAGTGGTTCAACGAAGAAGACCACCGCGTCACACTCCAGCGCCACCACCAAGCCGACGACGACCACCACCAAGCCGGCACCCAAAGGCGGCTCAGGGGATACCAGTCTCGGCGCCATCACCACCTCGTCCGACTGCCCGACCAGCTTCACCGCCACCTTGAACAAACCTTCGTATCCGTCGTACCCGCCGATGACGATCTCGGCCTCGAAGACCTACACCGCCACCGTCACCACTGACGTAGGCCAGTTCACCATCCAACTGGACCCGAAGGCTGCGCCCAAGGCGGTCAACAGCTTCGTCTACTTGGCCAATCAGCACTTCTTCGACTGCATCATCTTCCACCGGGTGATTCCTGGGTTCGTGGACCAGACAGGTGACCCGACCGGAACGGGATCGGGCGGCCCCGGCTACCAGTTCGCCGACGAGCTACCCAAGGCCGCCAACCCCCAGTACCCGAACTATTCGCTGGCCATGGCCAACTCCGGGCCCAATACCAATGGCAGCCAGTTCTATGTGGTGGATGGCACCCAGGGCGAGAACCTGGCTCCCAACTACACACTCTTCGGCAAGGTGACCTCGGGGACGAGCGTCGTCGACAAGATCAATGCCGACGGCAGTTCCTCCGGGGTTCCCCCCACCGTTCTCCATCGCATGATCTCGGTGACCATTGCCGTGTCATAGATAGGTCCCACACACCCCACATCCACCATCGCCACAATCGCAACCATCACAAGGAGAATTCCATGTCCCCTGAGATCCCCGCCGCTGACGGGTCGAGCCCAAAGACCCAGCGTTTCGACAGCCCTCCCCCCATGGTCATCGATCCGGCCAAGCGCTATACAGCCGAGATGGTGACCAACAAGGGCACCATGACCATCGCCCTCGACCCGCTCGCCGCCCCGACGACTGTCAATAATTTCGTGTTTCTGGCCCGCTGGCACTACTACGACGGGATCGTGTTCCATCGGATCATCCCCGGTTTTATGCTCCAAGGTGGCGACCCCGAGGGCTCGGGACGCGGGGGGCCCGGCTACCGGTTCGACGATGAACTACCTGCCCGCGGCCGTTACGAGCTTGGTTCGTTGGCCATGGCCAACTCCGGGCCCAATACCAATGGCAGCCAGTTCTTCATCATCAGCGGTCCCAATGGCGTCTCGCTCCCTCCCAGTTACTCGCTGTTCGGCAAGGTCGTGGGCGGCACCGAGACCATCTCCGCCATCGAATCGACCGGAAGCCGGTCCGGGACTCCGTCCGAACACGTGACCATCGAGTCGGTGACGATCACCGAAGCCGACTGACCCCGTGCGGGCCGCCGACACCGCGTCCCCCGTCTCTTAGGGCCCGGCAACTGTTTCCCGTCATCTCTGGGTGATTGCAAATTCTCATTCGCTCAGAGGTCCAGAATTGGCCACTCTCCGAGGATGAGCGCATTGGCTCACCACTCGGCGTCAGGTCGGCAGTGCCCCGAGCCCGGCTTCGGCCGGGGCTCCATTGACAAAGACTGCCACCGATCCCTCGCCGGCGGACCGCCATTGACCGGTGGGGTCCCGAATGAGCGCCGTGCGCTCGGGTACTCCGGCTACCGGGGTTCCCCGAGGGGCCAATAGCACCGACCGATGGAGCTTTTGGCCATGGGCGTCTTCGTGGGTGTCGCCGAAGTGGGGCACCACCGCCACCCCACTGACCAAGCCGAGCCCCAACGTCAACCCACCGCCACGAGCGTCGACCATCGGGTCGGTGAGGGCCATCGCAGCCCCCGATGAACCGGCAATCACCGCTCCGTCCTGCCACGCCAGAACCAGGGCGTCCCATACCTTGGATCCCTTCAGCACACTGCGCAGGTGCATTGGCGATGACCCGGTGAGGTAGACGAAGCGGGACGAGCGGATCACCGCAGCGGCACCGGGATCCTCGGCGTCGGCCCGGGACAGGACCATCAGGCCCTCCACCCGCCCGCCCAGGGGGCCGAACCAATCTCCAGCCTGGACCACCGCTCGCTCGGGATGCTCGTAGGCGGCTGCCGTGGGCAACACCAGCACCTCATCAGATCCGGATGCGGCGAGCAGTTCGGCATCGAACGAGCAACCCGGTTGCCATTCGCCGCCACCGACCAGGGCAACAATGCCGGGGGACTGAGATGTTCCGTTCATGATGGTCACTGTAGGTGGGTCTTTCGGGAGTGGCCGACGGTCGGAGAACCCGGTCCCGCCTACTCCTCGGTCGGGGTCGGGTCGTCGCGATGCATCATTCGGCCCATGGCGTCGCACACCTCGGTGGAGAGGGCCAGCGAATCGGCCAGAATCCCCATGTTGAAGAACCCATGGACCTGGTCGTCATAGCACCGGTACTCCACCTCGACCCCTGCACTCGCCAGCTTGTCGGCGTATGCCTGGCCGTCGTCACGGAGGGGATCGAATCCGGCCGTCACCACCAGCGCCGGTGCCACACCGTCGACCTCGTCGGCCAACAGCGGGGATGCAGCGGCCAACTCCCAGTCCGCTTGGTCGGGCAGGTAGGCGCGGCGGAATCCCTTCATACTCTGCAGCGTCAGGAAGAACCCCTCCGCGAAGATGCGTATCGATTCCGAGTCGAAGCGGGCACTGAGGCCCGGATAGAGCAAACCCTGGGCAAATGGAGCTGGAATACCAGGAGCCACCGTAACTGCCGATGCCGTCGGCACCGATGCACCCTTTCGGGTGAGAAGGGCGACCGCCGCCGCCAGGTTGCCACCCGCGCTGTCCCCCATCACTCCCACCCGATCTTCGGCGATCCTGAGCTCGTCGGCATGGCCGCACACCCATGCATAGGCGGCCAGCGAGTCGTCGACCGCCGCCGGAAACGGATCCTCTGGTGCCAGCCGGTAGTCGACGGCGACCACTGTGCACCCGCTGACGGCGGCGAGCAGCCGGCATGATGCGTCGTGGGAGATGAGGTCACCCGTGACCCACCCACCTCCGTGGTAGTAGACGATCGCCGGTGGCCGGGCCCCGAGTCCCACCCCGGACCCGACGCCGGTTCCGAACCGACGGTAGATGCGCACCGGGATGCCGTTCGAACCCTCCGGGCTCTCCGTTGCCGGAATCAACCGACCGACCACATGCACGTCGGTCCGGATGGGCATGGCAATGAGCGCCATGCGCTGCAACTGCTTGCGCATCACCAAGGGGTCGCCCAAGCCCTCGCCCGTGTCACCACCGCCGATAACACCCTCTAATCGTTTGCTTACCTCCAACAAGGCCTGGGTACTCCGATTGAGCACGCGCCCGTTGACCTGGATTGGGGCCTGCTCGCCCAGGAGCGCGAGCACCAGCTCGGGATGGCGAAACAACCACGAGACGAGGCTGGCTGCAAGAGGCCAGCGCTCGTTGCTGCGTTGCATCTGCCGGTTGTACAAACCTCGTCCCCGGCCCCCACCCCGGCCTCCACCCCGGCCTCCACCCCGACCGTGCCCCCGTCCGGCACCGGCCTCTCCCGTGGGGTCCGGGGCGGGCGGCGCCGACGTCGTTGAACGTCGAGTGGCCTTGGTGGTGCGGGCTTTGGCTGAAGTCACTGCCTTGGTTGACCTGACTACCTTGGCCGGGGGTCCGGTGGAACTCATGGTTGAGACCTTCGGTGGGTTACTCATTGCCACCATCGTGTCGGTAGCGTCCCTCCCAACGCAAGACCACCCGATCGAGAGGCATCCATGGGACGAGCATCAGACCGAGCCGAATCACTCCACCGACACTTCGAAGGCAAGGTAGCCGTCGTTACCGGGGCGGCCTCGGGTATTGGGAAGGCGCTTGCCACCGAACTGGTCGACAGGGGCGCCACCGTGGTGGTCGCCGATATCAACGGTGGGGCAGCCGCCTCCGTGGCCCAGCAGCTCAAACGTCGAGCGGGTGCGGAACAGGTGAGTGCCGCCACGTTGGACGTAACCGACGCCGTCGCCGTCGCCGATCTGGTCGGCCGGACCGCGGCTGAGGCCGGTGGGATCGATCTCCTCTTCAACAACGCCGGTATTGCCGTGGGTGGCGAAGTCAGCGAATTGGGCTCGGCTCACTGGCAGCGGGTCATCAATGTGAACCTGTGGAGCGTGATCAACGGGGTCATGGCCGCCTACCCGGTGATGATCACCCAAGGCCGAGGTCACATTGTCAACACCGCGTCGCTCTCGGGTCTTCTGCCCAGCCCGATGCTGGTTCCCTACTCCACCACCAAGCACGCCGTCGTCGGTTTGAGCGTGGGGCTTCGCATGGAAGCTGCCGCCCATGGAGTCAAGGTCACCGTGGTCTGCCCCGGGGTCATCGAAACCCCCCTCTTGGACAAGGGCAACCCCGATGACCTGCCCCGCACCGATTCGATGCCCGACATCCGCTCAATGCTCACATCGCTGGTGGGAAAGCCCTACCCGGCGGCATCCCTGGCGTCTGACGTGCTCGACGGAGTGGCCCGCAACCGACCGATCATCGTGACCCCACACCATGCCCGCCGGGCGTGGACCATCTACCGGATCTCCCCCCGACTGCTCATCGACCAGGGCTCCGCACGCATCCGAAGCGCACTCGGATCGGACAATCGACGCCGGTAGACGCGCCACCCCTCTACTCACCAGTAACATCACCACCCATGTCAATCGCTCGCGTGGGAATTGTCGGTTCGGGAATCATGGGCTCGGGAATCGCCGAGGCGGCGGCCGTCAACGGTTTCGAGGTGATCTTGCGCTCTCGCAACCAGGCCACCGCCGACGCCACCTTGGCTGCTCTCGAGAAGTCGTTGAACCGGCAGGTCGAAAAGGGCAAGAAGAGTGAGGAAGAGCGCGACGCGGCCCTGGCCCGGGTCACCGGCACCTCCGAGCTCTCCGCGCTCAAGCACGTCGATCTGGTCATCGAATCGGTAGTCGAAGATTTGGCCGTCAAGAAGGAGCTCTTCAATGAGCTGGACCGGGTCACCGATGACAAGACCATTTTGGCCACCAATACCTCCACGCTTCCGGTGGTGGATCTGGCCATGCAGACCGGGCGCCCCGACAAGGTGTGCGGCGTCCACTTCTTCAACCCGGCGCCGGTGATGACCCTGGTGGAGTTGGTCCGCCCCATCACGGCATCCGACGAGACAATGGGGGCGGCCCGCCAGTTCGCCGAGGCCTGTGGAAAGACTCCCGTCGAGGTCAAAGACCAGGCCGGATTCATCGTCAACGCCCTCCTCTTCCCATACCTGAACAACGCGGTCCGCCTCTACCAACAGGGGGTGGCCTCCGTCGCCGATATCGACACCGCCATGAAGGGTGGTTGCGGGTTTCCCATGGGGCCCTTCGCTCTCCTCGACCTGGTCGGTCTGGACACGTCCCTGGCCATCCTGGATGCGCTCTACGACGAATTCCGCGATCCCAACTATGCGGCGGTGCCCCTGTTGCGCCGCATGGTCGCCGCTGAGCTGCTGGGCCGGAAGTCGGGTCAGGGCTTCCTCGACTACAAGAAGAAGTAGGCCGGGAGGCACCGGGGGGCGACCGCGGCAACAATGGAGGGATGACGCACGTGGAAAAAGTGACCCGTCCCCAGGATGCAACCAAGGACCCCATGCCAGACCTTCCGACCCGGGACAAGCCCTGGGTGATGCGCACGTACTCGGGGCACTCGACGGCCAAGGCCTCGAACGCCCTCTACCGGACCAACCTGGCCAGAGGTCAGACGGGGCTGTCGATCGCCTTCGATCTGCCCACCCAGATCGGCTACGACCCTGACGCTCCCGAAGCTGCCGGCGAGGTGGGCAAGGTCGGCGTACCCGTCGCCCATCTCGGTCACATGGCCCAGTTGATGGACCAGATCCCGGTGGAGTCGATGAACACGTCGATGACCATCAACGCCACTGCGGCCTGGTTGCTCGCTCTGTATATCGCCAATGCCGAGGACCGGGGGGTCAATCCCAGGGTGCTGTCCGGTACCACCCAGAACGACATCGTCAAGGAGTACCTCTCGCGGGGCACGTTCATCTTCCCGCCCATCCCCAGCCGGCGCCTGACCGTCGACACCATCGCCTACACGGTTCGCCACGTGCCCAAATGGAACCCGATCAACGTCTGCAGCTACCACCTCCAAGAGGCAGGAGCCACCCCCCACCAAGAAGTGGCATATGCCCTCGCTACCGCCATCGGGATCCTCGACGCGGTGCGGGAGTCGGGCCAGGTGCCCGAAGATCAGTTCTCTTCGGTGGTCGGTCGCATCTCGTTCTTCGTGAATGCCGGCGTCCGCTTCGTCGAGGAAACCTGCAAGATGCGCGCCTTCACAGCGTTGTGGGAGCGCATCTGCACGGAGCGTTACGGGGTCACCGACCCCAAGCTCCTCCGCATGCGCTACGGAGTGCAGGTCAACTCGTTGGGCCTGACCGAGGCCCAGCCGGAGAACAACGTGCCCCGGATCGTGCTGGAAGCCCTCGGGGTCACCCTGTCCAAGCGGGCACGAGCCCGGGCCCTTCAACTCCCGGCGTGGAACGAAGCCCTCGGGCTCCCCCGTCCATGGGACCAACAGTGGTCATTGAGGATTCAGCAGATCTTGGCCTTCGAGTCGGATCTCCTCGAGTACGGGGACATCTTCGACGGATCGGTGGTCATCGAAAAGAAGACGAACGAAGTGGCCGAGGCATCATGGGCCGAACTCGAGGAGGTCTTGGCCATGGGTGGCGCCTTCGAGTCCATCGACGAGCTGAAGTCACGGCTGGTTGGCAGTCAGGCCGACCGGGTCCGGCGCATCGAGACCGGCGATCTCCAGGTGGTGGGCGTGAACTGCTTTACCGAAACCGCCGACTCGCCCCTCGCCGCCCAGAGCGGTGTTGGCGGAGACGGGGAGGGAGAGGCCGGACGGTCGATCCTGAAGGTCGACCCGGCGGTGGAGCCCGAGATGCGGGCCGACGTGGTTGCATGGCGATCCCAGCGGGATGGAAGAGTTGTGACGGAAGCCCTTGGCGAACTCAGGAGGGCGGCGGAGGGAACTGACAACGTGATGCCCGCCACCATCGCCCTGGCTCATGCCGGTGGCACCACCGGAGAATGGGCCGGCGTCCTCCGTGAGGTATTCGGGGAGTACCGGGCTCCCACCGGTGTCGGGGGTGGCGTCGGGCATCGCGGTACCGAGTTGGGTGGGGTCCTCGCCCGGTCCAAGGCACTCGCCGATCACGCCGGAGGGCCGCCCAAGCTCCTGGTGGCCAAGCCGGGACTCGACGGGCACTCCAATGGCGCCGAACAGATAGCCGTAGCGGCCAGGGATGCCGGTTTCGAGGTCATCTACCAGGGAATCCGCCTATCACCGGCGGAGATCGCCGCCGCTGCCCGGGACGAGGACGTCGACGTGGTGGGCATTTCCATCCTGTCGGGCAGCCACCTCGAGCTGGTCCCCGATGTGGTCGACCGGCTCCGTGCGTTCGGTCTGGACATTCCCGTGGTGGTGGGCGGGATCATCCCACCCGAGGACGCCAAAATCCTCATCGGCAAAGGTGTGGCGCGGGTCTATACCCCGAAGGACTTCGAAATCGGACGGATCATGGACGATCTGGCGGAGTTGGCCGAGAAGCACCGGGCCGCGCTCACCAGCTGAGGCTCGGCATCATGTCCTCGGGCGGTCGCGGCGCACCGCGGCGGGCTTGGTCCACCACCGGCCACTGAAGCGCCACATCGGGCTACGGCTCGATTCCGCCGCCAACACGACCTGGCGACGCGGCCACACCTCGTTGGCCGCCGCCGCCAACACGGCCAGGACAGCCGGATCCACTTCGGGCCGCAGCCCGAGCCCGAACGAAGAGGGTGCCGGGGCCACCGAGGTGGCGGTGGTTTCGCTCACAGCGGCATGTTCCCGTGCTTGCGCTTGGGCAGCTCCTCGCGCTTGGAAATCAGCAAGGCCAGGCTCTTGACCAGTACCCGTCGGGTCTCGGCCGGGTCGATCACATCATCGACGTATCCCCGTTCGGCGGCCGCGTACGGATTGGCGTACCGCTCCGTGTACTCCTCCACCAACTCCCGACGTCGACCTACCGGATCTGCTGCCTCGGCCAGGTCACGTCGGTAGACGATCTCCACCGCCCCTTCCGGGCCCATGACCGCCAGTTCGGCCGACGGCCAGGCGTAGGCCAGGTCGGCACCGATGGACTTGGAGTTCATGACGACATAGGCACCGCCGTAGGCCTTGCGGGTAATGATCTGCACCCGGGGAACCGTGGACTCGCAGTAGGCGTACAGCAACTTGGCGCCATGCCGGATGATTCCGCCGTACTCCTGGTCGGTCCCGGGCATAAACCCGGGAACGTCCACGAACGTCACCAACGGGACATTGAAAGCATCACAGGTCCGGACGAACCGGGCCCCTTTTTCCGCCGCGTCGATATCGAGGACACCGGCCAGCATCTGGGGTTGATTTCCCACGATGCCCACCGCTCGTCCGTCGACCCGGGCAAAGCCGCAGACCAGATTCATGGCCCAGTGGTGATTGACCTCGAAGAAATCCCCGTCATCGACCACGGACTCAATGACTTTCTTCATGTCGTAGGGCTGATTGGGCGAAGCCGGCATCAACTCGGACAACTCGGGACAGAGACGGTCGGGATCGTCCCCCGAGTCGACCAGCGGCGCTTCCTCGAGGTTGTTGGAGGGAAGGAAGCTGAGCAGGTAGCGGACGTCATCCAGGCACGACTTCTCGTCAGGGGACACGAAGGCGGCCACTCCCGACTTGGTGGCGTGGCTCATGGCCCCACCCAGCTCCTCGAGAGTGACGTCCTCGCCGGTGACCGTCTTGACCACATCGGGGCCGGTGATGAACATGTGGCTGGTGCCCTGCACCATAAAGATGAAGTCGGTCATGGCCGGGCTGTAGACGGCTCCGCCGGCACACGGCCCGAGGATCACGCTGATTTGAGGGATCACCCCGGACGCCTGGGCATTCCGGTGGAAGATGCCCCCATAAGAGTGGAGTGAGGCCACCCCCTCTTGGATCCGGGCCCCGGCTCCGTCGTTGAGGCCGATCATCGGAACCCCAATGGACGAGGCCAGATCCATCACCTTGTGGATCTTCTCCGCGAACACTTCACCCAGTGCCCCACCAAAGACGGTGAAATCCTGGCTGAACACGCAGACTCGGCGACCGTCGATGGTGCCGAAGCCGGTGATCACCCCGTCGGTATAGGGCCGGTTCTCCTCTAGGCCCATCCCATGGGCCCGGTGGCGGGCCAGCATGTCGAGCTCCTGAAACGAGCCGTCATCGAGCAGGTACCCGAGTCGCTCCCGGGCGGTCATCTTCCCCTTGGCGTGATGTTTTTCCACAGCACGAGGCGAACCGGCATTCAAAGCCTGTTCGCGCCGCTGGGCCAGTTCCTCCAAGCGTTGGGTCATGGGGTGATCCATAGTCGACGAGGCTACCGGACAGACCGGGAGGCCCCCTCCTCGACTGGCGCGACCCGCACGGAGGCATCAGAGGGCAACGCCTGAGCGGCCTGGCCACAAATCGTGGATTCTTGCCCGGACCCCACAAGATTGCCGCCCGGCCACCGTTCCCGTATGAGAACAAGTTATAGAAACGCCGAACGAGTGGCAGTACGATGCCTCGGGGGCGCTGCGGCCGTCGAACAGGGAGGGATTCGTGGCTTTGCTTCATAATTCTAATTTCGGGGTCCGGCCCGGGTGGGTTTCTGGGCTCGAGGGCATCCATCAGGTCGCCCCCTACGATTCGATCACCCTGATCCCGGGTAATTGTGCTGATCGGGAGGTGGGCGCATGATGGGTCGTACCACGTCGCAGGGCTGCATCCACCCGAGGAGGGGCTCACGGCGACGGCGGTCGAGTTCGATCGTCGTCCTCCTGTTGGCGGTCACTCTGGTGTCAACCGCCTGTGGAGCCCGGCTCACTGCCGCCCAGCTGGCGGCGGCCAATGCCTCGGGGAGCAACGGATTGGGCTCGGGGGGATCGGGGACAGGGAGTAGCGCCAAGTCCGGCGCGGGGACGACGAATACGACGGCGGCCGGCTCCGCCGGCACGGCCGGGTCGGCGGGTAGCGCGGCGACCGGGGGCGGTAGCGCCACCGGCGGTGCCAGCGCGACCGGGCCGGCGGCCACCGCCGGCGGTGCGGCGGCCAGCGGGCCGACCTGCCCGAACGGGGCAGCCGGTTCGGGCCCGGGGGTGAGCGCCAGCACCATCACCCTCGGCAATGTCAGTACGGTCACCGGTCCGGTGCCCGGCCTGTTCACCTCGGCCCGACTTGGCACCCAGGCATTCATCGCCTACCAGAACAGCATCGGCGGGGTCTGCGGCCGCAAGCTGGCGCTGGACTCCGCCGACGACGACCTCGAGGAGGCCCAGAACTCCACCGCGGTCCAGTCGCTCACCGGCCAGGTGCTGGCCTTCGTGGGCTCGTTCTCGGTGGCCGACGACGGCGGCGCCCCGGCCATGGCCTCGTCCGGCGTGCCCGACATCGGAGAGGCCCTCACCCCGGCCCGCTTCAACCTGCCCGACAACTTCTCGCCCTCGCCCCAGCCGGCCGGCTTCATCACCGGCCCCTTCCAGCACTTCGCCCAGAAGTTCGGATCTAACGTGACCCAGCACATGGCCCTGCTCGCCGAGGACCAGGGCACCGCCCAGGCCCAGGGAACCGCCCAGGAAAAGGCCATGGAATCGGTCGGCTACAAGTTCGTGTACCAATCGACCAGCATCTCGCCGACCACCTCCGATTTCGGGTCCTACATCGCCGCTATGAAGAGCGCCGGGGTGCAGGGGCTCATCTTCGAGGCGACCGCCGCCGTCTACGGGGCGATGGCCTCCCAGATGTACACCGCCGGCTACACCATTCCGTTCGCCGACTGGGGCGCACCCGCCTACGATCCGCAGTTCATCACGACCGGTGGTCCCGGGGCGAACGGGGCGATCCTCGAGCAGACCCTGGCCATGTACGAGGGCCAGGACGCCGCCGCCATCCCCGAGGTGGGCTTGTTCGACAAGTGGTACAGCTCGGTGTCCGGCGGACAAGTTCCTACCATCTATGCCGCCTACGGGTGGCTGTCGGGCATGCTGTTCGTGCAGGGCATCAACGCCGGGCGGGCACCCACCCGGGCGGCCCTGATCAACGGCCTGAAGACCATCACCAACTTCGGCGGCAACGGGCTGGCGGCGCCGGTCAATCCGGCAGCCAAGACCCCGGCCGACTGTTTCATCATCATCGACGTGAACAACGGCAAGTTCGTCCGCGACCCAGCCACGCCCAGCGGCTTCACCTGCAGCGGAGCGTACTTCCATGAGTGACCCGTCGGGGGCCATCGTCGAACCAAGCAGAGCGATCCGGTAGCCGATGAGCCTCTTTATCGGTTTGACGATCGCGGGTCTGGCGACCGGCGCCATCTATGCCATCGCGGCATCGGGGCTGGTGGTCACCTACACCACGTCGGGAGTGTTCAACTTCGCCCACGGGTCGTTGGGAATGTTGATGACGTTCCTGTACTGGCAGCTCCGGGTCGCTGACCACTGGGCGGGACCATTGGCGCTCGGGGCGGTGTTGCTTGTCGCCGCCCCCATCGTCGGGGCCGGTTTGCAGCTGTCGCTGGTGCGCTGGATCGACATCAACGACACCGGGATCATGCTGGTGATGACCCTGGCCTTGCTGGTGCTCGGCATGGGTGTGGCCTACGCCATCTGGCCACCAGACACCGCTCGGGCCCTGGGCCCGTTCTTCGGGCCGAGCGCCTTCGTCACCTTCTTGGGCCAACGGATCACCTACGAACAGCTGTTATGCATCGGCCTGGCCATCGCGGTGGCGCTCGGCCTTCGACTCTTCTTGTTCAACACCCGGCTCGGCATCACCATGCGGGCGGTGGTCGATGACCGTCCGCTGGTCGCCCTCAACGGGTGGCGCACGGCCAAGCTCAATGCCCTGTCCTGGGCCATCGGGATCAGCCTGGGGGCGCTGGCCGCCATGCTGCAGGCGACCCTGTTCGACGACCTGAGCGTGCTCAACCTCACCTTCCTGGTCATCAACAGCTTCGCCGCGGCCATGCTGGGTCGCCTCCGCAATCTCCCCCTCACCTTCGTGGGAGCCCTGGTGCTGGGCCTGGCCGCCAGCTACGTGACCGGCTATGTGCACACCCAGTCGGGACCGCTGGCGGAGTTGGAGACAGTGCTGCCCACCCTCTTCCTGGTGATCGTGCTATTGGCGCTGCCATCGGTGCGCCTGCGGGTCGGCGCCCCACCCGCCCGTCGGTCACCGCGGATCGCCTCGGCCCGGGTCAGCGGCATCCAGTCGGTCCTGGTCGTCGCCGCCGCCGTGGTGGCGTTGCCGTTCCTTCACGGCACCAACCTGGGGGCGGTCAACCAGGGCCTGGCCATTGCCATCCTCGGACTGGCAGTGGTCCTGCTCTCCGGGTATGGCGGGCAGCTCAACCTGGCCATGTACACCTTCCTCGGCCTCGGCGCGTGGTTGTTCACGAAGCTGTCGCCGGGTGGCGGCCTCGGAGGGTTGGTGCTCGTCACCCTGATCGGCGCGGTGGCGGGGACGCTCTTCGCCCTGCCGGCCCTGCGGCTCCGGGGACTGGAGTTGGCTCTGTCCACGCTGGCCCTCTCCGAGTTGGTCTGGTACGTGCTGTTCAACCAGAGCAACGTGATGGAAAACACCATCACCATCCACCGGCTCCGCCTGCCCTTCATCTCGCTGCAAGGGGCGCGGGCCAACCTCGTCTTTCTGGCCGTGGTCTTCGCCTTGCTGGCCTTCGGGGTCGCGGCCATCCGCCGAAGTAGCTTCGGGCGGCTCTTGGCCGCCACCAAAGACAGCCCGGCGGGGTGCGCCACGATCGGCCTGAACCTCAGTTTGACCAAAATCGGTATCACCGCGCTGTCGACCGCCCTGGCCACCTTCGCCGGGGCCCTCTACGGCTCCACCCAGCAACAGGTGACCGCCAACGACTTCTACTTCTACCTCGGGCTGTTCATCGTCCTGATCGTCTACATCTGGGGTGTCCACTCCCCCATGGCCGCCCTGTTCGGCGGCCTGTCCCTGGCCATCTTTCCGGTCATCGCCCCGCACCTTCCGGCCTGGGCATCCCAGCTCACCTACCTGGCGGTCGGGTTCGGCGCCCTGAGTATGGTGATCAACCCGAACGGCACCCTCGACGCCGTTTCCAGCCGGGTGCGCGCCGCATGGGAGAATCGGCAAATCCGGCGGCCAACTGCCGCCCCGTTGCGAGAGGAGGCGAGACTCCTTGGCATTCCTGCAGACTCATGAGGTCTCCATGCGCTTCGGTGGCATCGACGCGCTCAACGGCGTCAGCATCTCGGCCGAACCCGGCCTGGTCACCGGGTTGATCGGTCCGAACGGGGCGGGCAAGACCACCCTGTTCAACATCATCACCGGGCTGCAGCCGCCGACGTCGGGCCAGGTCTTCCTCGACGGCCGGGATGTGACGTCCGTGAGCGTCTACCGGCGGGCACGCTTGGGGATCGGGCGCACCTTCCAACGCCTGGAGATCTTCGGTTCACTCTCGGTGCGTGACAACATCCGGGTGACGGTCGAAGTGCGGCGCCGGTGGAGCCGCCAACGGATCGACATCAAGCACGAGACCGACGCCATCTTGGCGCGGGTCGGTCTCGAGGAGTTCGCCAAGGTGCCCGCCGATACCCTTCCCACCGGGTCCGCTCGGTTGGTCGAGCTGGGTCGGGCACTGGCCACCCGGCCACGGCTGCTCCTGCTCGATGAGCCGGGCTCCGGCCTCGACGCCGCGGAGACCGAGGCATTCGGCCTGCTGCTGGCCGATCTGGCCCAGGACGGCCTGGCCGTGTTGTTGGTGGAACACGACATGGATCTGGTGATGAAGGCGTGCAGCCACCTCATGGTGCTCGACTTCGGGGAGCTCATCGCCTCGGGAACGCCAGAGGAGATCCGAGCCAACCAGCAAGTGCAAGACGCCTATCTGGGTGCCGAGGAGCCGCCGGTCGGGAGCATCACCGAGCCGGGCCTGGCCGGGGCCGGGACGTTGCCATGACCGTTCCCCCCGCCGTGGAGCTGATCGGGCTCACCGCCGGCTACGGCCGGATCGAAGTCGTCCACGGCATAGATCTGGTGGTGCCGGCCGGCTCGATGTTCGCCCTCTTGGGACCCAACGGGGCCGGCAAGACCACCACCCTGAAGGTGATCGACGGCCGCCATCCGGCCACTTCGGGCTGTTTGCACATCGGCGGCCACCACATCAACGGCGCCGCCGCCGACGCCATCGCCCGGGCCGGGGTGTGCTCCGTTCCCGAAGGCCGGGGCATCTTCCCCAACCTGACCGTGGCCGAGAACCTGCGGGTGATGAACTACAGCCGCCTCGGGCTCACCGATGCCGAGATCCGGGAGCGGGTCTTCGGCCGCTTCCCGATCCTGGGACAGCGGCGCTCCCAGACCGCCGGCACCCTCTCGGGGGGCCAGCAGCAGATGCTGGCCATGGCCCGAGCGGTGACCACCGACCCGGCCTTGCTGCTGGTCGACGAGCTGTCGATGGGCTTGGCTCCCCTCATCGTCACCGAGCTCTACGACGCGCTCGGGTCGCTGGCGGCAGACGGCATGACCGTGTTGCTGGTAGAGCAGTTCGCCCGCACCGCCCTGGCCATCGCCGACTACGCTGCCGTGATGGTCCATGGAGAGATCCAAGCGGTCGGCCAGCCCGCCGACCTTCAGGACGTGACCGACGCCTATTTGGGAGTGGCGTCGTGAGGCCAGGACGCAAACTGCGGTTTGCCGCGTCGGTGGTGGGAGCAACTCTGCTGTTCACCTTCGCGGCCNNTGCGGCCCCCCGACGCTGGTGTCGTGGACCACCAGCGCCGACTCCAATGCCATCGACATCGTCATCGACGACGCCGGCGGGCTGGCGGGAAGCCACCCCCTCGACGAGGTGGACATTCCCGAGGACACCGCTGACTTCGAAACCGGGCCGTTCGGTCACGGACTGGCGTCGGAGGTCTGGCCGGGAGCCACCGGTGGCAACTTCGGCTCGGCTTCAGCTGACCTGCCCATTCCCCCTTCCCTTCAGGTCCTCACCAAGAACCTGAACGACCCGATGCGGGCTGAGACCTTCGAGCCCGCCGGTCCGGCCACCGCCAGTTACCCCTCGGGGAACACCTCGGGTGTGTTCCAAGCCAGTTCTCAGGCGAACGGCAACGGCACGACCGCCACCGCCTCGGTAACCAACCTGTCCGACGCCCTCATCGGCCTGAAGGGGGTGAGCGGGACCGCCCACGCCACCGCTACCTCCACCGCCACCTCGACCGCCACTGCCAACACCGGCCAGATCTCCCTACTAGGCGGACTGATCGTGATCGGGGGAGTGGACTCGACGGCCACGGCCTCCAGCGACGGCACCACCGTCAACGGCACCACCAACACCAACCTCGGCGACCTCACCATCGACGGGGTCCCGGTGGCGTTCGGCACCAACGGGGTGACCGGGCCGGTCGGCACCGGCGGGTTGGGCGACCTGGTGACCCCGCTGGTCAATGAGGTCATCGCCGCCCTGGGCCTCAAGGTCGTCCCCCTCCCCAAGAGCGTGACCAGCAAGGCGCCGGCCGAAACCATCACCAGCGGCGGCCTCCAGGTCACCTTCACCCTCCCGGCCGCGGTCAACCCCACCGTGAACCTCCCGCCGACCATCAGCAACCTGCTCCCGGCCTCGATCACCTCGGAAATCACCACCGCCTCCAGCCTGTTGGGGTTGGTGAAGGGGGCCATCATCACCATCACCCTGGG
This sequence comes from Acidimicrobiaceae bacterium, assembly GCA_003133325.1. Taxonomy (GTDB): domain Bacteria; phylum Actinomycetota; class Acidimicrobiia; order Acidimicrobiales; family RAAP-2; genus DASZIT01. The sequence goes on from PKXA01000102.1 coordinate 171,075, forward strand.
TCGGGCCACCGCCACCGCCATCGCCTCCGCCGGCTTCGGGGCTGACCTCGGCGGGAGCGCCACCCCGCCGACGGGAGCCACCTCCAGCCTCGGGACGCTCGGTCCGACCGACCTCGGTACCCCCGGCAGCCTCGGCACCCCCGGTTCGGCGGGCACCCTCGGCTCCAGCGGCGGCGGGACCCCTACCGCCGCTAACCCCTCGAATTCCGTCTCGCCCACGGGTCTGGCCGCCGACATCCTGTCCAGCCCGGTCAGCGTGGGGCTGATGATCCTCATCCTGCTCCTGGCCGCTCTGGCCGGTTACGGTCTGTGGCTGCTGTCCCGCCGTCTCGAGCAGGATCCGACCGGCGCCTGTCCCCTCTCTGTCCCCGATACTCCTTAAAGGAACTCTCAGCCATGGCCACCACCACTCGACAGGTGCAATTCCAAGCAACTGGCTCTGACATGTCGGACCAAGTCTCCACCCGTCAGGCCGCATTGATGAACGCCATCGCCCGCATCCGCGTCCGGACACGCGCCATCAAGATCGACCAGGTCCTGCTCATCCTGGGGGGCATCTCCATGCCCGCCGGACTGCTCGTCATCATCGTCGGCTGGTACGGCGCCGCCCATACCTTCCACACCTACGCCCAGCTCGACTACCTCGTCAGCGGTGGGCTCCTCGGCCTGGCCCTCGTCGTGTTCGGCGGCTTCTGCTACTTCGGCTACTGGCTCACCCGCCTCGTCCAGTTACTGCACACCGCCCAGACACAGGACCGCCAATCCCTCGAAACCCTCGAGCGGATCGCCGTTCAACTCGACCAGCTGGCCCCACTGGCGGCCTCCGGAGCGGCGGCCTCCGGGGTCACCCCGGTGGCGTCACGCGCATTCACCCCGGTACTGATGGCCACCCGCCACGGCAACATGGCCCACCTCCCCACCTGTCCCGTGGTGGCCGACAACCCCGATCTCCGACCCATCAACCTCGACGACCCCAACCTCACGCCCTGCCAGATCTGCCAACCGTTCGCACGGTAGTGCTGAGGGCCCGCCGCCGGCAACATCACTCCGGCCATCGCGCCGGTTGGGTGACCAGGATGGCCGGCTCCGTCTACTCTTTTTCGGACATACGTGCGCGCGGCATGTAACTCAAGAATTCACACCGCCGCTCCTCGCCGCCCAGCCCTTGCGGCAGTGCCGTCACCCAGGATGGCGGCTTGCCGACCCGAGGAGCCCGCGGTTACTCCTCGACCAACTCGATCAGCGTCCCGAATGCACCCTTCGGATGGACAAACGCCACAGTGGTCCCTCTCGAGCCGGGACGGGGTTGCTCGTCGATGACCCGGCCTCCGTGGTCCTTCACCGATTGGAGGGCGGCGGCACAGTCAGCCACCCGGTACCCGACGTGGTGGAGGCCCTCACCCTTCTTTTCGAGGTACTTGGCCACCGGGGACGTCTCCGAAGTGGGGGTAAGGAGCTGGATATAGCTGTCGGCCACCTTCAGCAACGCCTCTTCCACCCCGTCGGAGTCGATGCGCTCGCGGTGGGCCACTGTTGCACCGAAGGTATCGGCGTAGTACGCGATGGCCGCCTCGAGGTCCCGGACGGCGACGGCTACGTGGTCGATTTCGGTGAGGAGAGCCTCGGTCATGCGCCGTGCCTCCTGAACAGGGTGATCCGATCTTCTCCGACCTGCGCCCGGAACTCGGGATCGTCGATCCCCAACCCTTCTTCCGGGGCCAGGCACAGCACGCCGATTTTTCCCTCGTGAAGATTCTTGTGGACCTGATAGGCGGCATCACCCACGTGCTCGAGGGTATGGACCGCGGACAGCGGGGGAAGGATCTTCCCTTCGCATACCAACTGGTTGGCGTCCCATGCTTCCCGGTAGTTGGCGAAGTGGGACCCCTTGATGGTCTTCAGCTTCATCCACAGATGCCGGTTGTCGTACTCGATCATGTAGCCCGAGGTCGCCGCACAGGTCATGATCGTTCCCCCCCGCTTGGCGGCGAACACCGATGCGCCCATGGTTTGACGGCCCGGGTGCTCGAAGACGATGTCGACATCATCGCCGACCAGCTTCCGGATGTCCTTGCCCAGACGGCGCCACTCGGACTCGTCTTGAGTGTGCTCGTCCTTCCAGAACTTGTAGCCGGCCACCTTGCGGTCGATGACCGCCTCGACGCCCAGATCGTGCAGGAGCTCAGCCTTCCCAGGTGAGGACACCACGCCGACGGGTGTACCGCCGCCGTTGAGCACGTACTGCACGGCGTAGGCCCCGAGCCCTCCCGAGGCTCCCCACACCAGCACTCTGTCGCCCTGCTGCATGGCGGCACCGTTCTTCGACACCAACATGCGATAGGAGGTGGAGTTGCAGAGGGCATTCACAGCCGCCTCTTCCCAACTCAAGTGCCTGGGTTTGGGCATCAGCTGATTGGCCTTCACCACCGCCAGGTCGGCGAGGCCCCCGAAGTTGGTTTCGAAACCCCAGATCCGTTGGTTGTCGGCCAGTATCGAGTCGTCGTGCGACGATGGGCTCTGATCGTCGACATAGTTGCAGTGCACGGTGACCCGGTCGCCGGGCTTCCAATTGCGGACGGCGGACCCGGTGCGCAGCACCACCCCCGAGGCATCAGATCCGACCACGTGATAGGGAAGGGCGTGGCGGGCACCCCAGGTGCTCTCCTTGCCCAAGCGGTCGAGGAAACCGAACGTCGGCAACGGCTCGAAGATCGAGGTCCATACCGTGTTGAAGTTGATGGAGCTGGCCATCACCGCGATGAAGGCCTCGTCGGGCGCCAGCTCGGGGACGGCGACATCGCCGATATGGAGGGACTTCCGGGGGTCCTTGTCTTCGGAGGCCAGACCGTCGAACATGTCCACTTCGTCCCGTGACACGAACGCGGCTCGGTAGGCGTCGGGAAGGGGAATGGCGGCGATCTCGTCCCCCGGGGCTCCCGATTGGATGGCTGAGAGGAACTCCTGCATGGGATGGGAGGATAGTCCGCAAAAAGGTCGACGGACCTCGAGTTCCCGCAAGCCTGAACCGCCGATAGTCTGGTGACGAACTCGGCCCCTAGAGGGTCGCCGCCTAATCGGGCCGTCAGGCCTCGGAGGTCATCATGTCTGGTTCCGTTATCGTCGCTGGTGCCCGCACCCCAATCGGCAAATTGTCGGGCGCACTGGGCGGCTTCGCTGCCACCGAGCTCGGTGGCTTCGCCATTGCCGCCGCATTGGAGCGTGCCGGGATCAAGCCCGAACAGGTCGACTACGTATTTATGGGACAGGTGATCCTGGCCGGGACCGGGCAGATCACCGCGCGTCAGGCCGCGGGCAAGGGCGGGATCCCGATGACCGTGCCGGCGACCACCGTGAACAAGGTCTGCCTTTCGGGTTTGAACTCCATCTACTTGGCCGACCTGCTGATCAATGCGGGCGAGGCTGACATTGTGGTGGCCGGCGGCATGGAATCAATGACCCAGGCTCCCTACCTGCTCCCCGGGGCCCGGGCCGGATACCGGATCGGTGACGGCACCCTTGTCGACTCGATGATGTACGACGGTCTGTTCTGCGCCTTCGACCAGTGCGCCATGGGGCTCGGGACCGAGCGCTACAACGGAGCCGACGGGGTCTCCCGGGAACGCCAAGACGCCTTCAGTGCCCTCTCCCACGAGCGGGCCGCTGCCGCCATCAAGGACGGCAAGTTCGGCGAAGAGATCGTCGCGGTCAGCGTGCCCCAGCGAAAGGGTGACCCGATCATCGTCGACACCGATGAGGGAGTTCGGCCCGAAACCACTGCCGAATCCCTGGGCAAGCTCCGGCCCGCCTTCGACAAGTCTGGCACCATCACCGCCGGCAATGCATCGCAGATTTCCGACGGTGGCGCCGCCGTCATCGTGATGTCCAAGGCCAAAGCCGAAGAACTGGGTGTGTCCCCGTTGGGCGAACTGGTCAGCTACGGCCAAGTGGCCGGTCCCGGCCCATCGCTTCTCAATCAGCCGTCCCACGCCACATCAGTGGCCTTGGCCAAGGCCGGTCTGTCGGTCAGCGACATCGATCTGTTCGAGATCAATGAGGCGTTCGCCGCGGTGGGCCTGGCTTCTGCCGATGACCTCGGAATTTCCGAGGAGAAGGTCAACGTCAATGGGGGTGCCATCGCACTCGGGCATCCGGTGGGCATGTCTGGGACCCGATTGGCATTGACGGCTCTTCTCGAGCTCAAGCGTCGGGGCGGGGGAACGGCGGCCGTCAGCCTGTGCGGTGGTGGCGGCCAAGGCGACGCCGCGGTGCTCCGCACGCTGTAGACAGCGACATCCCGCCGATCGTAGACGCCTCCATCCGGGCCACCATGACCCGAGCGGCCGGATATTCACCTGGCTTTCTCACAGAACATGGGAGTTGACTTCTGCAATGAGCGAACTCGTCACCACGCCGATGCGGCAGATCGGTGCCTCGGTCGACGGGGACGGGTGTCGAATCCTCTCAGCCACGCCGTTTCACTATCTCGACGGTGCTGAGGAGCGTCTGTTCGACATCATTGAGGATGCCGACGATCTCAGTTCGACAAGCGACGAACTGGCCGGAAGAGCGGAGACCTGGCCGGAGCGGTACCACCTGAGTCACGATCGGGCCAACGTGCTGCGACCCCTGGCCCTGCAGCGCACGTTCAGGGTGCTCGAGGTTGGTGCGGGATGCGGAGCGATCACCCGGTACCTCGGCGAGGAGTGTGACCTGGTCGACGCGGTCGAGCCGGTTCCTGCCCGGGCCAGAGTGGCCCGCACCCGCACCCGCGATCTGCCCGGTGTCGAGGTGTTCGTGGGGGATTTGTTCGATGTCCCCGGCGAAAACGTCTACGACGTGATCGTGTTGGTGGGTGTGCTCGAATACGTGGGGTCGGGCTCCCCCAACCTGGCACCCTACGAGAAGTTCCTTCACCGGGCCACGTCCCTGTTGACCGACGATGGAACCCTGCTGGTGGCCATCGAGAACCGGATTGGGGTCAAATATCTGTCCGGGGCCCCCGAAGACCACTCGAACCGCCCCTTCGATTCGTTGGAGGGCTATCCGAACGGGTCGCCGGCCCGCACCTTCTCTCGTAGTGAGCTGGAGCGTCTGATCCTCCGGACCGGTCTCACCCCTCGGGTGTTCGGAGCGTTCCCCGATTACAAGCTCACCCGGTTTGTCATGTCCGATGAGCTTCTCGGGGCCGACGAGTCACTGGCCTATCGCATTCCGCATTTCCCCAGTCCCGACTGGAGCGGGGCCGTCGACCGCGTCGCCAACGAGGGAGCTGTGTGGCGCACCATGGTCGAAGCAGGGCTGGGAGCCCAGACCGCCAACTCCTTTGTGATCGTGGCCTCCCGCCAATCACTCAGCCCGCTCTGGCCCCCCGACCTGCTGGCCGCCTACTACTCGACAGCACGACGAGCCGCGTATGCCTCCGAGACTCGGGTGCTCAACGAACATGGCTCCATCGTCTTCGATCGCCGCGCCCTCGCTGGCGGCGGGGCAGGGTCGAACACCCCGATCGATAACGGGTCGACCACCGGCTTGGAGTCTCCGTCCGACACGCCTGTGCAGCTCCAACTGGGGAGAACGCCATGGACCGGAGGGACTGATTTTCTGGCCCTGCTCAGCCACGGCAATGACAAGGAGCTCATCGATTGGCTGGGTCGATGGACCGACTTGCTGTCCGATGAATTTGAACAGGGGCAACCTGTCCCCATCGATCTGCTGCCGCACAATCTGGTGGCACTTCCCGACGGGACTCTTCGGGTCATTGACTCCAAGTTCGCGCAGAGGGGTATCACCCGAGAGGCGGTCGTGGCCCGCGGCGCACTGGTCACCGGGCAGCGATTGTCACGGATGACCAAGCCCAGCCGATGGGGAGCCTTCACCGTCGAGGCGGTCGTCCGGTACGTGGGGACGCTGATCGGCCTGCCGGCGGATGGAAGCTGGATCGCCGACGCGGTGGCCAGTGAGGCCGCATTTCAAACCGAGGTCTCCTTGCAGACTCCAGAGCCGACCACCCGGGTGGAAGCCGTGGCCATGCAAGAAGATGTGCTCTGGGACGAGCTGCGACGTCCGCTGGCCCGGAGTTCACAGCACAACCCGGGCGGGGGTGCCCGGGCGGCGCTGGAGGCCGAATTGAGTCGCATGGGTGCGGCCTACGGAATCCTTGTCGACAGCCATGACGCGCTGGTCAGCGCGCATCAGACGGTGGTCGAGAGTAACGCTCACGCCTTGTCGAACCTCCTCAGCCAGTTGGCCAACTCGCAGACCGAACTTGGCAACGTCCGCATCGGTCTGGATGCCCATGTGGCGGAATTCGTCCGGATCAAGTCATCTTCGAGCTGGAGGATCACCCGTCCGCTCCGCTCCGCGTCTCAACTGTTTCGGCGGAACTCCCACCCATCGGGGAGCTGAGACCCCAACCGAGCCGGTCAGTACGGCGGACTGACCACCCCGGCCAACGAACCACACTCATAGTCCACGTCCCCCCACGACCCCACCTCGAGCCGGAGCACCGCCAGCGCACAGGTGGGAAAACCGTGGCTCTGAAGGGTCGACCGGCCTTCCCCGGCACCCACATCATCGTCGGACTCGATGTCGGCAGGCGGCAGCAACTCCCACGCCAGTTGGTAAAGGGTCGGATTGTGGCCGACCACCAGGGCGCTCTCCCTGCTTTCATCGAGTTCCCGGATGTGCTGAAGCACCGTGGCGGGACTGGCACCGTAGAGCGAGTGGAACGACTCGAGGGGCATCTCCTTTGCCATCGCCGCCAAAACCAGATCGGCGGTCTCGCGGGTCCTCGTTGCCGCCGAGCAGATGGCCACATCCGGAAGCGGAACGTCATGGAGTCCGAAAACGCCCCTTCCTGCCGCCAACCGATGTCCAAAGGCCGTGGCGTCCCTTCGTCCGCGCCCCGTCAGCGGCCGCTCTTTGTCGCCTCCACCCTGAAGGGCATGTGGCGCGGCCTTCCCATGGCGGAGCAGCCACAGATATTTGATCGTCCCGGGTCGCTTCGTCATTGACTCATGGTGCCCGAACCGCACCGCCGAGGCCAGTGCTATGCCTCAATGACCCGACGGCCTTCCAATGCCCGCCCGAGCGTCAACTCATCCGCATACTCGAGATCTCCTCCGACTGGCAGCCCACTGGCGATGCGGGTGACGACGAGACCCATCGGATTGAGCAAGCGGGCCAGGTACATTGCCGTCGCCTCTCCCTCGAGGTTGGGGTTGGTGCACAAGATGACCTCGGCGATCCCCTCTTCCTCGAGCCTGGCCAAGAGCTCACGCACCCTCAACTGATCCGGGCCGATCCCCTCGATGGGATTCAGGGCACCTTGCAAAACGTGGTAGCGCCCCGCGAACTCACCGGTCTTTTCGACGGCGACAATGTCGCGGGGGTCCTCCACCACGCACACCGAGGTGGAGTCGCGGCGATCATCGAGGCAGATAGCGCAGAGGCCCCCCTCGGCGACATTGAAGCACCGGGTGCAGAGCGTGATTCGCTCTTTGACGGCGATGATCGACTGAGCCAGCCGGAGAGCGTCTTCCGGCGCCACCTTCAGCAAATGGAAGGTGATCCTTTGTGCCGACTTGGGCCCGATACCCGGAAGCCGCCCCAGTTCGTCGATCAGCGACTGCAGTGGTCCGGAGAATACGCCCATCTACCGAATCTCCTCGGCACCCGGAAAGGCCTGGAGCACCCGGGCCTCCGCCGAGTTGTCCACCGTGACGATGCTCGCCGGCTCGGCGTCGTCAAAGCTCGAAAGGTCACTGGTGTCCTCGTCGTCGGGGATGGCCAGTGTGGCGTCGGTTGCGGGTGTGGAGCGGTCGGGCCCGCTGGGCGATGCAACCCCCGGCCGGGGTGGGGCATCTGCCCGTTCAACCGCAACGCTCTCGACCACCAGCGACAGCACCACCGGTTGCCCGAAGTACTCGGAGAGAGCCGGCTCGATATCCCCCCGAATGTCCTCGCACCGTCGGCGGTGGATCTCGTTGGGTAGTCCGAAGACCGCTTTGCCATTCTCCACTCCGACGAATCTCCCTGCCTGGAAGAGAGCTTTGGCCTTGGGCCGTAACCGCCCGAGGACGTGATCGCCCCAGGCTTGGACCAGTTGGTCGCGAGTGGGAAAGGCTGCCGTCGGGACGGGTCCGGCCGCCGCCGGATCCGGCTTGTTGGCAAGAGACGGGGCCGGTGCTTCGGGGGTCGGCTCGGATGCACCCTGGGGGACACCGGGCGGAGCAGCCGTCGGCGGGGGGACAGGCGGCGCGGACTCCCGCCGCACCGCACCCAAGGTCTTTCTGGCCGAGGTCGCTCCCGACATTGGAAGGCTGGTGGGAACGACCGGGCTGGTGGGAACGACCGGGGTGGCAAAGGGCACACTGCCGGCCCCATCTCGGCGTTCGAGGTGTTCGATCCGCACCAACATTGCTTCGGGTGACTCGTCGGCTTCGGGGTGGGCGAGACGCATCAATGCCACCTCGAGGGTCACACGAGGGTCGAGGGCGTCCCGCATGCCGGCTTGGGCCCGACCCAGCACCTCGACCGCCCGCACCAGGGCGGGTAGACCCAGACGCCCGGTCACCTCCCCGATGGTTTCACGTTCGGTGACGACCATCCCCACCAGATCGGGGGCGACCATGGCCAAGAAGCCCTGACGGAGCACATCGATGAGGTCTCCGGTGAGCTGCTGGGGGCTGAACCCGGCCGAGGTGAGGTGAGCCACCGCCACCAGGGCCCGACCCGCATCGCGTTCAGCCAACGCTTCGACAATTTCATCCAGTTCGGGGAGGTCATCCTCCACGGTGTCGGACGCGGCGACCTGGTCGAGGACGGAGAGCGCGTCCCGGGCCGAACCCCGACCCCGGCGGATGGCCACATCGAGCGCCTCGTCCGGTACCTCGAGATGGGCATCCCGTCGCACCTGCCTGAGCAACTCTCCCAGAGTGTCGGCCCCCAACAGATGGAATTCGTAGTGCTGGGTTCGGCTACGGATGGTGGGGAGCACTTTTTGGGGATCGGTGGTGGCCAACACGAAAATCACGTGGACGGGCGGCTCCTCCAGCGTCTTCAACAAAGCGTTGGATGCGGGGGTCGACAACATGTGGACCTCGTCGACGATGTACACCTTCTGGCGGCCCGGACTGCCGAGGGCGGCCCGGGACACCAGGTCACGCATTGCGTCGACCCCGTTGTTGGAGGCGGCATCGAGCTCGTGGACGTCGAGGGAGGTGCCTTTGGCGATCTCGGTACACGAGGAGCACTGGCCGCACGGTTCGCCTTCATGGAGATTGGTGCAGTTGAGCGCCTTGGCCAAAATACGGGCAGTGGACGTCTTCCCGGTACCCCGCGGCCCGCTGAATAGGTAGGCGTGAGCCACCCGACCATCCCGGACCGCATTCCGGAGGGCGAGGACGACATGATCCTGACCTTTGACCTCGGCGAACGTCGAGGGGCGGAACCGCCGGTATAGGGACTGATACGGCGTGTCTTCAGGGGTTGCGTCGCCAGTGTCGTCTCGGAGGGCAGCCACGTCGGGGAGCCTATCGGGCGACGGGCCCGACAAGCCCCGACGTTCAGTGCGGCGGCCAGGTTGGCTACGGCACACGGCCTGACCCGCTGAGAGCTGCTGCCTTCCGACCCTGACTCGATTCACGGGGGACCGTTGCGCAGGACCCGGCCGCCGCACAGAACGTCGGGACCGGAGAAAGCGTAGTGCCCGATGAGCGCGAACAGTTCCGCAGCCGTCAATCGGGGTGGGGGGTGGCAGAGTAGCCTGTCGGGGCTGTACACGCCTCCTCCTCGGGAACCTTGATCCTTGGCGGGGCGTTCCAAACGGAGGCGTGCGAGAGCGGCCGAATCGGCACGATTGGAAATCGTGTGTGGGGAAACTCACCGTGGGTTCAAATCCCACCGCCTCCGCCACATGGGGATCAACGCGCCAGCAGGGCGACTCGACGATGACGCCGCCATGGGGATGGCTCTGGCCGAGGCGGAGATGGCCGAAGCTCACGACGACGTCCCGGTGGGTGCGGTGACTCTGATCGATGGTCGGGTGATAGCGGCTCGGCACAATGAGCGCGAGCTGAAAGGCGACCCGACCGCCCACGCCGAACTACTCGTCCTCGCCGACACCGCCGCGGCACTGGGTAGGTGGCGACTGACCGACGTAACCGTGGTGGTGACCCTGGAGCCATGCCCGATGTGCGCCGGAGGGTTGGTGGCCGCTCGGGTGGGCCGGGTGGTGTTCGGGGCGGCTGATCCCAAGGCCGGGTCGTGCGGCTCCCTCTACAACCTGTGTGCCGACCCGAGACTGAATCATGAGGTGGCCGTCACTGCCGGCGTACGAGCCGACCAGGCTTCAGCTCTCTTGACCGGGTTCTTCGCCCGCCGCCGCGACTAGCCTCTCGTCCGGAGGGATGCGAGAGTGGCCGAATCGGACGGTCTCGAAAACCGTTGTGTCGCAAGGCACCGTGGGTTCGAATCCCACTCCCTCCGCCAGGTCAGGAGTGGTCTTCCGGTTCGGGCCTGCGGGTTCGGACCGGAGACCATCCCTCATGCATCCCTCACAAGCTTGCCAACGCGCATCGTTCCTGCCATGGCAGGAACGATGCGCGAGCGACAATCGGGTGTCTGGGAACGACGCGTTCGGGCTGGACCAACCCCTCTCACGGGGAAGCAACGGCAGATCAGCAGGACCCTCCGGGGTACCAGTCGCCAAGCATCAAACGCCCTGGCGAGGTTGGTCACGGAGGCGCAAGACAGTCGGCGAACCGACGGACCGCTGGATCGACCGCTCTCCGGCAGAGCGCGCCACTCCCACGGAAGCAATGCCACCGGAGGTCGGTCCACCCGATGCCAAGGACATCAGCCGTCCGATCACCACGGTCGAGACGGTCGATCCCGGCATTACCTCGATGCTCTTCGTCGCCGCCACTACTGGATGTCGCCGAGGCGACCCGTGCAGTCTGGACTGGTCGGACCTCGAGGTCGAGAAGGCAAACGTGCCAGGCGAAACTCACTCGATGCCACGACGGTCTCCGTGCTGACGAACCACTACAAGAGAGTCGAACAGCGAGCCTGGGACATCGGTTCCGAACTACCCTCCGAGGCCCACATTTGGTCTCAGGAGGTAGATTCGAGAACCCTTTGGAAACCGGACCGGGTCACCGACGGGTTCCGGACCCACCTCAAGCGGGGTGACGTGGATCACACCAATCAAATGCTTTGAATTCGCACCTGATAGCCTTGCGTCGGATCGACTTGGACTGACGAAGAAAATGGGTCATTGACACATACGAGAAAGTGGGCGTGGTGGGTGGTGGCCGCGCTCGCGATCACGGGTCCCGGAACTGTTATCTTCGCTCCGGGGGCGCAGGCGGCGGCCACGAGTTCCAACTCGGCCGACGCTCAGTCGCCTTACCGGGTCATCTACAGCCTGGCGGCTGTAGGGCCCGACCCAATCACCAATCCCGGTGCCTCTCCGGCGGGCGCCAACAACTGGTCGTGCAAACCCTCGGCGAACCATCCCGATCCGATCGTGCTCGTGCATGGCTTAGGCGCCACCATGGCCGAGAACTGGGCCACCATTTCGCCGCTATTGGTCGACAACGGCTACTGCGTGTTTGCCCTGACCTACGGCTTGGATCCCGGGGAGCAATATGTCGGCGGACTCCAAGCGATGGAGTTGAGCAGCCAGCAGTTGGCCAGTTTCGTCGACAGGGTATTGGCCAGTACCAGAGCATCGAAGGTCGACCTGGTCGGCCATTCCGAGGGCACGGTAATGCCGCAGTACTACCTGAAGTTTCTCGACGGCGCTGCGAGGGTCAACCGGTACGTGGCCATCGCCCCGCTTTACCAAGGCACCACCCTGGCCGGTCTCAATGCCCTCCTCGACGCGATGGAGACATATTCTCCGAGCGTGGCCAGCCCGCTGGAGACTGCGGTGGCCAACGAATGTGGGTCCTGCCAAGAATTCCTCCACGGCTCGCCGTTCCTACGGCATCTCTATGGCGATGGCATCTACGCCGCTCCCGGCGTGACCTACACCACGATCATGACCCGCTACGACGAGCTGGTCACGCCCTACACATCGGGTCAGCTGAACGCCCCGAATGCCACCAACATCGTCGTGCAGAACCAGTGCATGTTCGATTTCTCCGAACACCTCACCTTGGCGTTTGATCCCGTAGCGGCCCAGGACGTCTTGAACGCCCTCGATCCAAGCGACGCTCAGAAGGTTCCCTGCACCTTGGTCTTACCAGGACTCGGAGCGCCCGCTTTTCCCTGAGTCGTCCGGCCGGACTGGCCGAGCACCGATCTGGGCTTCCTGCGGTTTGACGGACATCCACTATCAGGGGCACAGCCCCGGAATGGATGTCCAACATGGAGACCATGGTGAGAAGGAAGCCCCGCACTCGCCGGTCGTTCACCCCGGAGTTCAAGGCTGAGATCGTCGAGCGCTGCAAGCGCAGCGCTCCGAATGCGTCGGTGTTGGGCGCTCTGCCTTCGTCCTCGTGCAGGGTGGCGTTCGGATACCCCGCTCACCTACGGAGTGCCAACAATCGGGCCCAATTTCGGCCGTCCCATCCCTCGAGAACTTCGAGAACGCCTCGGAATCGGTGGGGCGAGCTGCGGATAGCACGCCATATACACGCTGGTGGATGGTGCTGTCTGGGATTTGCGAGGACACCGTGCGAAACTACCGGTCCAACTCGAACACCATTGTGGAACGAGGCACCATGGGTTCGAATCCCACTCCCTCCGCCACGCAGTCAGAGCCACAATGGTGTCGGTTTTCAGAGACCGAATCGGTGCCCGGTCCTTCCGGTACCGGTTCGTTGTCTCACCGTGCCAGGCACCTCGGACGGTCAGTCCTTGGCGTCACCCGCCACCTGGCGGGTCGACAACCAACGATGCATACCGGCGGCATTGGAGTGCACGCCATTCATGATGTCGAGCTTCTCCCGATGTTCGTCGGAGACACCGACCATGTCGCTCTCGAACTCGATGGCCAGCGCTGCGGCGATGTCCTTGCCCTGGTGGAATGCGGCCTCGGCCACCTCGGCCCACCGCCTCAAGGTGCCGTCCGCTTCCTCCAATACGTCTCCGGGGTCGCGGAGCAGGCCGTAGTGGGCTAGTGCAATACCGGTGGGCCGGCGATCGGCGAACCGCCGCAGCGAATGCAGTGCCTGGTGGAGATCGAAATCAGGAGGAGGGGTCGAGGGGCGCAGCACACCGGCGTCGGGCAGTTTTACCCCCACCGCATCGCCGGCGAACAGCACCCCACTCAGGGAGTCATGCAGGGCGACGTGGTGTTTGGCGTGCCCCGGCGAGTCCACCGCGATGAGCAACCGGTTCGGGCCCACCCGGATGGCCTCGCCATCCTCCAGCACATGGAGCCGTTCGGGTGGTGTGGGATCGAGCCGGCCGTACAGCGTGTCGAGCAACGGGCCGTAGACCCGAGCCGCCGAGTCGACCAGCTTGGCCGGGTCGGCCAGATGCCTCGCCCCCTTCGGGTGCACGTACACGGTGGCCTTGGGGAAGGCCCGGGCCACGTCTCCCACTCCGCCGGCATGATCGAGATGGATGTGGGTGACGACCACCCCGGCCAGATCCTCGGGGCCGAGCCCGAGCGCATCGAGCTGGGCCAGCAGCACCGGCACCGAACTTTGGCTTCCCGTCTCGACCAGCACCGGCTCTGGCCCTTCGATCAAATATCCGGCGGTGACCCGCTCCCACCCGCCCAGGAGGGTATCGAGTTCGATGACCCCATCGGCGATCGTCCGTCCCGCTCCCGGCACTCCGACAGCATCCGGATCGTAGGGATGGATGTGATGGTGATGGGGGCCTCCCCCACTGTCCCCGGGCAGATGGGAATCGGTCACGACGGGGTGACCTCGATCACCACTTTCACGTCGTCAGGCGATCGGTCGAGCGCCTGCTGCCACGATTCGAGCGGAACCCGCCGGGTGATGAGCTTCCCCAGCCAGGCCGGATCGGCCTTGGCCAGACCTTCGGCCGCGGCCTGATAGTGGCGGCGGTTGGCATTGACCGAGCCGACCACCACTTCGTTTTGCAGGACCATGGACCGGTTCAACTCTCCCTCGTCTATGTCAATAGTGCGCCCGCCCGTCGACACACCGGTCAGGCACACCACACCGCCCGTCCCCACATGCTCCATGGCGTCGAGAACCAGCGAGGACACCCCGGTGCACTCGATGATCACGTCGGGGTCCTTCCCCAGAGCTTCGATAGCGCCGGTGTGGTAGATGCCACCCAATTCGGCCACCAGTTGCGGCTTGAGACCTTCGGCGACCTGGTCGAACACGTGTACCTCGAGGCCCCGCTGCACGCCGAGCATCGCCGCCAACAGCCCGATGGGACCGGCCCCGGTCACCACCACCGTCTTCGGGTCCCAATGGGCCCGCCCTCCGATTCGGTCAACCTGCTCCCATGCCTTGGTCACCACGCTTGTCGGTTCGAGCAGGACCCCGAGAAAGCCCAGCTTCGGGTCGACCTTCACCACGAACTCCGGTTGGATCCGGTAGCGCTCGGACAGGTAGCCATCGTGCCCTTTGATGCCGCGTTCGGTGTAGAGCCCGTTCCGGCAAAAATCCCACTCGTTGACCGCGCAGTTGGCGCATGGCACCGGGTCGGGTCGGCGGACGATCCCCACCACGTAGTCGCCCTTGGCCAAGTCCCCTCCGGTTGGCGCCTCGATCACCTGGCCCAGTGACTCGTGACCGAGTACCAGCCGGTCACGACCGGGGGGAGGCCACCCGTATTCGCCCGACAGGATCTCTATGTCGGTGCCGCAGATTCCGACCGCCAAGGTCTGGACCAGGACCGGGCCGTCGGATTCGGGAGGCCCGTCGATATCTTCGAGTCGGGCAGAGTCCTTGGTCTGCGGGATGACTGTCAGTGCTTTCATGGATTTCCCTTCCGGAGTATCGATGGCAGGAATGATCCCGACCCGGGCTTGATGGGCGGTTCACCCCGAGGTCGATCCGGCGTCCGTTGCCGTGGTCTTGCCGCCCACGGGATCAGATGTGCCGCCATCGGCACGGGTTCCCCTCCGGGTGGACGGGCGATGGACGGTGTGGCCACCGAGGTGCATCCGACCGGCACCGGTCTTCGAGCCGTTCATGCTGCGACGAACCCGGGAGAGGGTGTGCCCGGCGGCCACCGGCTTGGAGTGACCATTCAGTTTGGACACCGAGTTCACCAGCGACACGTGCGAGAAGGCCTGAGGGAAGTTTCCGATCAGGCGGCCGGCTACCGGGTCGTACTCCTCGGAGAGCAGCCCCAGATCGTTGCGCAGGGAGAGCAGGCGGTCGAGCATCTGACGGGCATCATCGGTGCGGCCCAGCAGGGCCAGGCAGTCCGCCAACCAGAACGAGCAAGGCAAGAACGCACCCTCCCGACCGGTCAGACCGTCGACATCGCCGGAGTCGACCGTCCGGTACCGAAGCACGAAACCGCCGTCGAGCAGTTCCCTCTCCACGGCTTCGATGGTTCCCTGCACCCGTGGGTCGTTGGCGGGAAGGAACCCGACCAACGGGATCATCAACAGGCTGGCGTCGAGCTGATCCGATCCGTAGTACTGGGTAAACGAACCCTTGTCGGCGTTGAACCCCTCACGGCAGACCTGATCGTGGATCTCGGAGCGGACCTTCCTCCATCGGTCCACCGGACCGTCCATCCCGCACTCCTCCACCGTCTTGATGGCCCGATCGATGGCCACCCAGGCCATGACCTTCGAGTGGGTGAAGTGTCGCCTGGGTCCCCGGACCTCCCAGATGCCGTCGTCGGGATCCCGCCACCCCTTCTCCAGATACTCCATCAATGTGCACTGCAGTTCCCATGCCGGCAATTCAATGGTGTCGCCCGACTTCAACGCTTCATACAGCGCCGACATCACTTCGCCGTAGACGTCCAGTTGGAACTGTCCGGCGGCGGCGTTGCCGATGCGGACGGGAGTTGAGCCCTCGTAGCCGGGGAGCCAGTCGACTTCCCACTCGTCGAGGCGGCGTTCGCCAGCGGCTCCGTACATGATCTGCATCTGGGAAGGATCGCCGGCGACAGCCCGCAGCAGCCAGTCGCGCCATGCCATCGCTTCCTCATAGAAGCCACCTCGCATCAGTGATTCAAGAGTGAGTGTGGCATCCCGCAACCAGCAGAAGCGGTAGTCCCAATTCCTCTCACCACCCAGCGTTTCGGGCAGCGAGCTGGTTGCGGCGGCGACAATCCCCCCGGTCGGCAGGTAGGTCAGCGCCTTGAGAGTGATGAGGGAGCGAACCACCGCCTCTTTGTCAGGGCCCTCATAGGTGCATTGGGATGCCCAGTCGCGCCACCAGATCTCAGTGTCTTCGATGGCGTAGACCGCGTCGACCGGGCGGGGAGGTTCTTCGGAGGCGGCAAACCACGCCAGTGAGAACGGGACCTGCTGACCCTCCGAGACGGTGAATCGGGACACCGTCGACATTCCCTTGCCCTTGGTATGCACCGGCGTCCACAGTGACAACCCATCCGGACCGGCGATGGCGGTCAGGACGCCGTCGAGCCGCCGCACCCACGGGACGATCTGGCCGTACCCGTAGCGGATGACGAGGTTCATCTCCATGGTGACCTTGCCGCGCACGCCCTCAACCAACCGCACCACCTCGGGGTGCCGCTGACGGATCGGCATACAGTCGATCACTCGGACGGTTCCCTCCTCGGTCACGAACTCCGACTCGAGTACCAACGAGTCGCCCCGGTAATGACGACGGGTAGCGCGGTGCGAACCGACGGGGGCCAACTTCCAGTAGCCGTGCTCCTCAGTTCCGAGAAGCTTCGAAAAGCAGGCAGCCGAATCGAAGCGGGGCAGACACAGCCAATCGATCGAGCCATCCCGTCCCACCAGCGCGGCCGTGTGGAGATCGCCGATGATTCCGTAGTCCTCCAAGGGCAGGCTCACGGTTCTATGTCTAGTCGGACGTGTCTCCGTATGCCGCGCAGGCCGGGGCCGAACCGAGTGACGGAACATCGGTATTCAGCCGTTGGTGCACCCTCCGGTACCGACCGTGCCGGTGGTGGACTCGGCCCGTTGGACCCGAGCCAGCACCCCAGGGGAGGTGAGGGCATATCCGATGTTCCCATTGGTGGTCGAACGGGAGAAGACCACGCCGATCACCTGACCATCGGCTTCGACCAACGGCCCTCCCGAATTCCCGGGACGCACCATGGCCTGAATTTCGTACACGTCACGCACGGTGAGCCCCTGGCCGTAGATATCCCTGCCCTGGGCGGAGAACACAGCCATGACACCGGCCGGTGCCACCGTGAATGGGCCCCCACCCGGGTATCCGAGGACCAGGGCCTGCACCCCACGGGTCACGTCGTTCGGACTGAGAACCAGCGGGTGCTCGCGCAAACCCGGGACCCTCAACACGGCCAGGTCGTAGGAAGGGTCGAAGAGGACGGTGGAGGTGGCGTACGTCCCCGAGGAATCTTCCACCATGGGGTGTTGGATCCCGGCCACCACGTGTGCATTGGTCACCACCAACCCGGGCGCCACCACAAATCCGGATCCTTCTTGGATATCGCCGCATCCTGTTCCAACGATCTTCAGGGTGGAAGGTTCGCCGATATTCAAGGCTGCCTGCATCTGGGCGTCGCCCGGGAGTGTGACAGGACCCGCAGTGGCCGGAGCCAGTTGGGCGAACACCGGGGGGAAGCCCTCGGCGGAGAGAAACCCCTGTACCCGTGAAAAGACCGACGGCGGCGCCGGCAGCACGCTGTCGAGAGACCGGATGATCTGGGAGCCGGAGATGGAGGCATTGAGCCGGAGATAGGAACTGTTGACCAGGGTGCTCGCCACCAACCACGAGGCCAACAGAGACGCAATAACGGCCACCACAACCCCTAAACCGGAGTCGAGAGCGCCAAGACGTCCCCGATGGATCCGTTTGAAGAGCCTTGCCCCTACCAGTCGCCCGACCCCGCCGCTCAAAATGGCAAGACCTAACATGGTGACGAGTGCGACTGCAGCCCGACTCGTGGATGAATGCACCCAGGTGGCGGTCACCGATGCCAGCAACGCTCCCAGGTACAGGCCGATCCAGAATCCCCCGAACGAAAGTACCTGCATCAGACCACCAAGGCGAAGTCCCTGAATGGCAGCCATCGCCACGACGGCGAGGATCACCAGGTCAACTACATTCATGCCGTCCACTCCTCCTCAGGTCCAGAAGTGGCAGGAGCATGCCAGGGAAGTTCGATCACCGTCGGACCACGGTAGACGGCGAACTACCCGCGGTGAAATCGATGCTTGAAGAAATCCTGCACATGTGGTGCATGCGTGGCAAGATCACGTGCAACGAGGCCAGTAGATCGCCCTCATCGCCTACCGACCGGACCGAACCCCCCAAGAGATCGGACTTCACGATGACCGATGCCAGTCCTCCTCCCCCCAGCGAGCACCCACTCCAACCACCTGTACCCCCGCCACCGCCCCCGGTAGCTCCCCGACCCCCGGTTGCACCTCCACCTCCGTATGGTCAGCCCCCGGCAGGCGCCCCTCCGTATGGTCAGCCGCCGGCAGGCGCTCCTCCGTATGGTCAGCCGCCGGCAGGCGCTCCCTACGGCTACATGACAGGACCGGTGGGCGCCCCTCCGTATGGCCAGCCGCCGGCAGGGTCTCCCTACGGGTACGTGACCGGGCCCGTTGACAGCCAGGGCCGTCCTCTGGCCGAATGGTGGCAGCGTGCGGTGGCCATCATCATCGACGGAATCATTCTCGGTGTCGTATTTGCGGTTCTGCGCGGGATCTTCGGTGGCGGCAACTCGGTCGTCTTCAACTCCAACGGCTCTACTGTTGTCCACACCGGCCACCTGATCATCGCCGAGATCATTGAGATTCTGCTCACCCTCGCGTACTTCGGAATTCTCGACGGAGGCGAAAAAGGTCAAACCTTGGGAAAGCTTGCCTTGGGCATTGCCACCCGCGACATCGACGGCGGTGGGCCCATCGGAACGGGACGTGCAGTGCTTCGTCGATTCATCTACAGCATTCTGTGGATCGCCTTCTTCATTCCGGGATTGATCAATGCGCTGTCACCTTTGTGGGACAGCCGTCGCCAGGCCTGGCACGACAAGGTCGCATCTTCTGACGTCATCAAAGTCCGCTAACCGAAGTACCATCATGAGGGGTACATTGCAGGGAAAGCGGGGTACACCCCTGCGGGGAAAGCGAAGCGCCCTCATGGTGGTGGGTCCGGCTGTAGCCATCCTTGCTGCGTGCTCGTCGGGTTCCGCCGGCCACTCCTCGGGAGCACCGTCGACCACCCAAGCCACCATCGCGTTTGCCTCTGGATCGCCGTGGAGCGGTTCGTTGCTACCGGTGGCGGCACCGACCCCCACCAATTCAATTGTGGCGGTCACCTGTGCCACGGCCTCAAAATGTTGGGGGGTCGGCTCGACCGTCGGGAGTGGCGGCGCACCCAACGGTGCCGCAGTGATCGCCACCGCCAACGGAGGAAAGAGCTGGTTGAATCAATCCATCCCGGCCACTGCCGGATACCTCGCGGACATTGCCTGCAGCAGCCAGCTCCAATGCGTGGCAGTGGGCCAGGGTCAGAGCAATCAGGGCGTCAGCATCTTCACGACCAACGGTGGTGCCACCTGGGCCCAGTCTCCGGTGCCTCCCGCCATCAGCGACATGACCGCAGTGTCCTGCAATTCCGATCGCCGTTGCATGGCCGTCGGCGCTCTCATTACCGGCAATGCCGCACTCGTCTCGATGTCAGCAGGTGCAACGTGGAATCAGGTGGGAACCTTGTCGAATGGCGCCGTCGGGGCCAGTGGTGTCTCGTGCATCGACGATCAACATTGCTGGGTGACAGGTCACACCGCCGCGGGTACCAACCAGGTGGCCGGTGCGTTGGTCGGCACATCGAACGCTGGCACCACGTGGGTCTCCCTGCCGATTCCGCCTGGATCCGGCTTTTTGAATGCAGTCTCATGTGTCCCCGGACCGGCCGACAGCGTCGGTTCATTGCCCGGCAGTCAGGTCACCGTCCCCACGTCCACACCCACGCCACCCACGACCAGCCTGCCGACGGTCGGAGTGACCGGAGTTCGCTGCACGGTGGTCGGCACCACCGCCCATACCCAGGGTGTGGCTCGCACCGGCCACGGATTGGTCTTCACCACCGACAACGGGGGTGGCACTTGGGCCAGCCAGCCGATACCCCCCTCGATAGCGGGACTCTCCAGTGTTTCGTGCGTCGCCGACTACACGTGCGTGACAGTGGGAAGCACCACCACCACCTCACCGGCGGCCGGGGTCCTGCTCTTCACCGGACCGATGGCCAAGGCCTGGAAACATGCGACCACCATCACCTCACCCGAACCACTCTTAGGGGTCACCTGCATCTCCACGTCGCACTGTGTAGCAGTCGGAGAGTCGATCATCGAGAGCCTGAACGGGGCGTGAGCGGTTCGGCCGGACACATGCCGGGGCGAGCGCTCTGGGGGCGAGCCCGTGCCTGATGACAAGACCATGGTCACTGAACTCGGGACAGCGCTCGGCACCCTCGGGTTTCCCGACCTCTCCAGCGCATTGGCCGGGCGACCTCACGAACTGCGGATCGAAAGTGAGACGTGGGATCGGCTCGAGACTGTCCACACCGGAAAGGGATTCGCAGTTGAATTCGGCGTTGCCTTCGAGAACGGGCAGGCTCTGTTGGCGGCTCCTGATGGCTTACGGGGTCGCAAGCCCAGGATCATCGAATGGACCGGCGCTCGCCGGGCCCCGGGTGACGAAGTTGCACCGATTGATCTCCGCATCGACCACGTGTACCTGATCAGTTGCAAGTACGAATCCGACATTCTGGCCAATACTTCCCCCGCCCGCCTGTTTGAAGGCTTGCTGGCGATGTCCGGGACGTGGAATCGCGATGACTGGTTCGAGGCGGTGGCGTTCGATGAGCTCATAGCGCTCTATGGCGGTTGCTTGGCGGCTACCGGGCTGATCCATTTCCCCGCCACCCCAGGTCTCTGCACCCGAGCGCAGCACCGGGAGCTTCGGGACGCGCTCACCGGTCGCACCTACCCGAACGAGGAGACCAGGGCCGCGTACCGCACCCTGTGCCGCACGGTGAGCACCGTGTCAGCCCAACGCTGGGAGAGTCAGCTGCGAGAAGCCGACATCGGATCCGAGGTCATGGTGTGGCGCCTACTGCGGATCGGCAGTGCTCCCTACTTCGTACTCGGAATTGACCGGCATACCGGGCTACCCGTGCAGTACCGGATTGCCAGCCCATGGGACTGGCGGGATGAGTTCGAGGTTCTCGAATTCGTGGTGACGGCCGGCGGGGCTGGCCAACCCCGCGTCGACTGGACATGTCGCTACCGTCCGCGCCAACCCGGGCCCCATCAGCCGCGCACGGTCGCCGGACACATCGAGATCCGGTGGAGCCACGGGCGTTTTGCCCAGCCTCCCGAAGCCAAGATCTACCTCGATACACCCATGGACGAACTGCCGGGGTATCACCGACTATCCGAGGTCGACGAGCCGCAGCTCACATTGTGGTCAACGACCGCATAGATCACATTGTGGTCAACGACCGCATAGATCACCCCATACCGAGAGGGTCAGCGACGAGGGCCCGAGCACGGGATCATTGACCACACGATTGACCTCTTCCATCAACCGATTGCGGTGATGGGCGACAATTTCACTCCATTCGCCAACCACGTTGGCGAGGAGAACTTCAAAGATGGAGGTCAACTTCCGGGAGATCTGTCGGCGGTCAACCCCGTTCCGAGCAATTTCGGTGAATGGCAAGTCGGCCAGAGTCACAGCGAGTCGCGCCGCCACTGGTGAAGGTGCCCCGTTACCGGGAACTCTTGTGATCGGGGACCCGCGCCTGCACGGGACTCATTCGGGAGACATTCCTGAAGGACCCGACGCCGGGGGTGGAACCTCGTCAGGATGAGCCGGCCCTTGCGGTTCGGACGGGGCGGTGCCGGCGGAGCCTCCCACCTCCAACCTGGCCGCATACCGCCGCAAACCGCGTAAACCGGTGGCGGGAAAAATGAGCACCGAAAGGATGCCGACGGCGATGAGAGCCGCGGCGTCCTCGGGCACCATCCGGTGGGCGGAGACTCCGATATCCGCAATCACCACGATGAGAGGCAGGCCGGTGGCCGAGAAGAGTGCCAGGGGGATCAACTGACCCTTGGGTAGGAACTTGCGGTACACAAACAGGGCCGGCAATCCCCTGATCACCAAGATGAGGAATAGGAAGAGTGGGATCTGAAGCAGAGCGCTCGGCTTGTGGATAAGGGAATGGAGATCAAATTGCATTCCACTCACCACAAAGAAGATCGGCACCAGAAACCCAAATCCAATGGCCTCGAGCTTTTCCCGGATCACCATGCCGTCTTCGCCGGCGGAGAACAGACGCACCACAATCCCGGCGGCAAACGCCCCCAACAGCACGTCAAGGCCGAGCTCGAATGCCAAATAGACCAGCAGCAGGATGAGGAGCACCGATAGCCGGACCGGGAGTTGCGCACTGGAGTGGAGATTGCGGCTGAGCATGGCCACCACCCGAGGTGGTTGGGTACGGGTGGCCAACAGCGCAGCCCCGGCCGCAGTGGCGACAAAGAAGAACAACAGGGCAATGGTGACCAGTGGATCGCGCTCGGTCAGGAATACGGCAACCGCCACGATCGGGCCGAACTCACCAACAGTGCCGACCGCCATCACATGACGACCGAATTGGGTGTCGAAGACGCTGGCATCGCGAAGCACCGGCAACAAGGTCCCGAGTGCCGTGGTGGTGAGGCTCAAGCCCAACACCACCGGGTCATGTACCAGCCCCGTCGACACCAACGCCAAGGCGATGGCCACGGCCAGACTGGCTGAGGCAACCCAACCCAGAGAAGCCAGGCGCAATGGACGCCCCCGAATTCGCAGGAGATCCAGCTCGAAGCCGGCCAGGAACATGAGAAAGGCCAGGCCCAAATCGGAAAAACCATTGACCACATCACCGGTGTGGGCCAGCTTCAAGACGTCGGGTCCCACGATGATTCCCAGTCCGAGTTCAAAGACGACTCCGGGGATCCCCAGCTTCCGGGTCATCTCGGCCAGAATCGGTGAGATCACCGCGATGCAACCAATCAGGACAAGGGTGGGGATCCAGGAAGAGACCACTGACACCTACCGTCGTCGGAGAAGCGCGGTGAAGCCCCGGCCCGAGCCCTCGGCCGGTGATGGGAATCCGCACTCCACAGCTGGGCAGTGTATCTGGGGACCCGGAAGGGCATCTTCTGGTCGGGGGTGGACGCCTCCAAACGCACTGGTCACACGGCAGGACGTGGCGCGCCCCCCTTGCCGGTCCTTCCCCAGCTAAAGTTGACACTCTGGTGGCCGACGCTCATGGAATCGCGAGAATGTACCTGACCGTAAGAGTCACTCGCTCACTACACAATCAGCCCCAGTAGCCAGTGTTGGTCCACCGTACGCGATCGTTGCTCCGCTCTCCCCGCGTCACTAGTCAGGGTGGGCATGCAGGATACTCAGGAAATTCCTTTGGTAGACACAGTTGAACGCCCCTCACAACCGCAGCCCGCGCCGGGTGGCCGGGGCCGGGCCCACCGTGTCCGCCGCAGAACCCTTCGCCGGGTTCGCGCCCGTCAGGAGAAGGTCTACCGCCGGCGCCGGATGATGGCCATCTGCGCGGTCATCCTGGCCGCCGTGATGATCTGGTTGGTCATCTCCCTGGGAGGGGCGCTGGGCAATCCCACCTATGGAAGCTCGATGAGCGCCCGGTTCGCCGAGTGGGCCCGTCAAAACGGAGGGGGCTCCATCGTCAACAAGATCGAGAACGCGTGGTACAGCCACCACCCTCCCAAGGTCGGAGGCGTGGTTCCCACGGGGTCGATCAAGACACCAGTGACCACCCCGAACACAGTGGCCGCCGGGCCGCCCCACCTCCCGGCTCCCGCCGCCATCGCGCCTTTCGCCAGCCCGGCCCTAACCGGCGAGGGTCAGTGGTCCCCGTCGGGCCGATTGGTCGACGGTGTCCCGGCCGTCTACACCACCGAGCTCCGTCCCGATGCCGTCCACACCAGTTACGTGGTGGGCGTGGCGTGGATGGACACCAAATTGCTTCACGCCAATCTCTATTCGGGCAGCCAGATCCCCGGTGGTGGGCCGTTCACCCACACCGCCCCCGTCCAACCGGCCGCGGCCGACTCCCTGGTGTCCGCGTTCAACGCTGGCTTCCTGTCGGCGCAGTCAGACGGCGGGTACTACACCGATGGCAAAACCCTGACAGCGCTCCGGCCCGGAGCCGCCTCGGCGGTGATCTACAACGACGGAACCATGACAGTGGCCGACTGGGGGCGCGATGCTTCTCTGACTCCAAACGTGGTGGCCGTCCGCCAGAACCTCGACCTCATCGTGGACGGAGGCAAACCCGTCTCCGGGCTGAACGCCAGCGACACCACCCGCTGGGGAAACACCCTGGGCAGCGCCGTCTACGTCTACCGATCGGCCCTGGGTGTCACCGACACCGGCGCCCTGGTCTACGTCGGTGGTCCCGGTCTCAACATCACCGACCTGGCCAATCTGCTGGTGAGGGCAGGTGCGGTACGGGGAATGGAACTCGATATCAACACCGATTGGGTCAACTACTCCTATTACACCCCGGCCTCTCCCTACGGTCCGGCGACAGCAGCCAACGGAACGATGTTGCTCCCACAAATGACAGGCACCGCCAGCAGATATTTCGCCTCGTACTGGGCCCGGGACTTCTTCACCATGTCTTCCGCATACCCGACTCCGGCGACGACCACGACCACCAAACCGCAACATGTGAGTTCGAGCCACTCCTGAATGTTCTCTGAACAATAAGCTCACCATCACGACTCATCGAGCTCGTCATCAACTTCTCCGTCACCACCGGATGGTTCGCGGTGGCAATGATCACCGTGGCCATTGCATGGTTACAACTGTCGGTCGGATGGCGGAACGGGTCGTGGAAGGCCCAAGTAGTGGGCCCTCCGGCCGCGTTTGCGATCACCGAGCTGGTGGCGTTGGCGATCCACTTCTTCTACTTCGTGCCCGAAGAATTCCCCCCCACCTTCAATATCCGGTGTTGGCTGGTCATCTTTTCGGTGGTGGTAGCCATCCTCGCATGGCCCAAAGGCCGTTGGGAACTTCGCCTGGTATCGGGTATGGCCATCCGGCCCACCAAGTCAGAGTTTCAGGCTTTGGAAGCCGAGGTCACCATCCCCCCGGGGTTGGCTACACAACCCTGAACCGGAACTTCCTGTCATCGAACTGATCACCGGCTGTTGGGGTCAGCCATCGGACTGGACCCGCACCGCCGACGTCCACATGACGGCCACCGATTTCGCCTCCAAGCACGGAGGGACCACGCGCCCATCGTCATGCCGGATGCCAATGGAGATACCCATGGAGCGACCCTGGACACCGAGTGCGTGAACAGCAGGCTGGGCAACGCCGAGACCTATCTGACCCAGGATGCACCCGCCCACATCCTCGCTGGAAGCAACGCAGCCACCGGCGCCCATTCCTCCGTGGTGGCCGGCCTCTCGGCCAGTGGAGCCTGTGCGACGGTGCTGGCTCTGCACAATTCCATTGTCTTCGCCACCTACTCGGGCTGCAACGTGGAGACCTTTGAGTCCGGAAACCAGCAGAGCACCATCGCCGCCCTGTTCAATGGCTCCAGCGCCGAGTACAACGCGCACAATCCGACCATCTTGCTGACTGGCAATAGATCCCCGAGCACTTCGGGTTGGTTCGGGGCTGGACAGCAAATCCCGGTCCACCTCTCTGCTGCGAACCAGCCCCACGCCCTGGCCGACGAGACTGGTTTGGCCCAGGCCCGTCTGTTCACGCCCAACGGGGGTACGACTTTCGGTTCTAGTCGCAAGCATTGGAAGACCCGATGTCCTGGCTGTCTTGGACACTCGAACTCACTCCGGTCCCAACCGAATCTCCGGCTTGCACGCATACGGATTGCCAGAGGACATCATCCGCATGCCCCCAAAGGCAAGAGTGTCCCAATGCCGCGGGCCCGAACGGGCCGCTGGGGTGCCTCCCATCGCCGGCTCCGGGTGCATTGCCTGGGCTCTCGGATCAACGGGTGCAAACAACGGCGAGCGTGGCAGTACGGCATTTCGGGGACAGAACTGACCCTCACCCCGAGAGGGTTACCCTTCACGCCCAGCCAGGCTGAACCCGGCATAATGGGCGTGACCCAATGCACCTGAAGCAAGATCAGCCGCAAGGACATCCGCCCACCGTGAACTTTCAAGCACGAAGCAGATTCAGGGAACTAGCAAAGGCGAGCAGTCGCAGGACCCACATCAAGGTCCCCGAGGTGACTGCGCTCTTCTGGGTTACAAAGGTCCTGACTACGGCCATGGGCGAGACGACTTCCGACTTTCTGGTACACAGACTTGGACCTGGGGTTGCGATCCCCCTCGGCGGCATCGCCCTCGCCCTCTCGCTTGTTTGGCAGTACAAACAGGATCGCTATGTCCCCTGGGTCTATTGGCTTGCGGTGCTGATGGTCGCCGTCTTCGGGACAATGGCAGCTGACGTGCTCCACATCGGAGGTGGCATTCCGTACGCAGTCTCGACCTCGTTCTTCGCCATCGTGCTTGCCGTTGTGTTCATCGTTTGGAACCGCTCCGAGCACACACTGTCGATTCACAGCATCAATACCCCCTGCCGTGAGACCTTCTACTGGCTGGCCGTGATCACCACGTTTGCCCTCGGAACGGCAGCCGGGGACCTCACTGCCACCACACTGGGCCTGGGGTACTGGGCGTCGGGAATGGTGTTTGCGGTTGTGATGGCCATACCGGCGTTGGGCTACTTGAGATTCGGGTTGCACGAGGTCTTCTCCTTCTGGTTCGCCTACATCCTGACCAGGCCGCTTGGGGCCTCATTCGCAGACTGGCTAGCAGTACCGCACTATCGGGGAGGTCTTGCCTGGGGACCGGGTACGACCAGCTTGATCTTGGCTGCGTTGATCGCTGGGTGTGTCGGCTTCTTGGCGGTGACTCACGAAGACGTTGCAGACGAAGGTGCCGTTTCGTTCAAATAGCCAGGTGCATGCAATTGGCTGGCTGACCGGCGTTCCTCCACCCAGAGTCCCTGCACACCACCGATCCACTGATGCACCGCATCGGCGTCAAGGGCCAACATCCCGTTCCGGGTTGATGGGAGACCGCTTGCGACCCCTCAACCGTGTCATATGATTGCCCTGCGCCCCTAGCTCAACGGTGGAGCAGCGGATTCTTAATCCGCAGGTTGGGTGGTTCGAGTCCCCCGGGGCGCACCAGGTCAGAAGGGGTTTCCGGGAGTTGGACCGGAAGGGGAATCCCACAAGAAACCCAGAACTTGGGTGAGGTGGTCGCGCCCAAGGTTCCAAGCGACTGATTGGAGGACGCGGCAAATCCGCCGCCTATTGGCTGCGGGTGTCCACCGGACGTGATCCGGTCACCGGAAAGTGCGGCCACGTCATTCGGCGATGGCCGCGGCACACCGCCGATGACCCGAGGTCACCACCGCTGGCAAGGCAGCCTCAGTCGAGCAACAGACGGCACCAGGCATCAGCCAGCCAGCGCTCGTACCGATCGGGCGACCAACCCCGCTCACTGGTGAGCATCACATACAGTTCTGGGCTGTTGGTCACCCACACAACGTCGGCGGCCTCATCGATCGACAGACCCTTGCGAACTCGTCCTGCGTCACCCAGGTCACGAATGAGCTTTCGCATGTTCGTAGCTCGGCGATCGCTGATCTCTTGCCATATCACGCGCGCTTCCGGCTCGGTGGATGAGGCATCTCGCAGTGCCAAGAAGAGCGGTGCGATGCGCTCCTGGGTCTCTCGTATGGCGCGCGCATAGATGGCCAGTTTCTTCACCGGGTCGGGCTCCGCCCGCATCACTCTGACATGGTCGCGTTCCTCAGCGACCACGGCGTGGTCAGCCCCGGAGATCGCCTGCTCGATCAGCTCACGTAGCAAGACGGGCTTGCGACCCACCAGCTCGTAGATCGTATCGACGTTGACGCCAGCTCGCAGAGCGACATCGGCAATCGTCGTTGCCCGGTAGCCGCGCTCCAACATGAGGTCTCGAGCTGCCACGACAATTCGCTGCCTGGTGTCGGCCGAACGCGCCCTGCGCAGGGCGGCGTCGTAGGAGCGTCGCTTGACTTCTCTGCCCATCTGGTCGATTATTGTTCCGAATCCACTTCGGATCAAGTCTCGGAGGCTTCTGCCGTGACCTATGCATTCACCCAGGACGTACCGATCGACTCCACCTTCTACCAGCGCATCGTGGCAGGGCTCGGCGACGAGCCGCCGAAGGGACTCATCACGCACATCGCCATCGAACGCTCAGAGGGCGGGCTCCGGTACATCGACGTGTGGGAGTCAGAAGAGGACTGTGACAGCTTCGGCGAGGAACGCCTTCACCCGGTAGTCCACGGACTTCTCGCCGAGATCTTCGGCAACGATCTGCCCGCAGAACCCGAGCGCATCCCGCTTTCGGTGATCCACGTCTGGGGCCCATAGACCCACCATCCCGGCCACAACGACGGCACACAACCAGAAGCCGCGGTGGCTGTTGTCGGGTGAGTAGCGATTGAAATGGGATGCCCCTGGCTGCACCGTGCCACCACGGCTCGAGAGTGCTTTCTCTGACGCCGGTCGGACGGCTGCAGTTCTGACGATCAGCGGCAGTGTGGAAGTGCCGGCCCTCTGCCTCTGTGGCCTGACTCAGATCTTCCCGACTCGCTTGCCGAAGACGTGCTCAGTGAACATGGCGACGGCGTCGTCGATGAGGCGAATGTATCGGCTGCCGTCTGGATCATTGGCGAGCTGCTGGCTGGCCAGCCCGGCAACGAGAGCCGTCCACAGGTCGAAGTCAGCGTCATCGCCGAACCCGACGGCGGCGAGGGAAGACCGGCCCCTGGCAAAGACCTCGACGGCGATGGCGTAGGACTCCGGCGATGGCTCGAAGTCGGGGATCGTGCGCATGAACAGCAGTTCGTAGCGCGCCCGGTCCTCGGCGGCGAAGCTCACAAAGAAACGGGCCAGTGCAGAGAGCACTTGGGAGGGGTCGTCGCTGACCTCGATTCGTTCGAAGCGGGTCAGTAACTGGCGGTTACCGTCGGCGAAGAGGTGGTCATAGACGGCGTGCTTCGAGGCGAAGTACGTATAGAGCGACTGGGGCTCCATATCCACGGCACGTCCGAGCGCCCGTAGGGACAATCCATTGAGGCCGTCAGCCCGCACCATCTTCCATGCGGCGTCAAGGATCTCGTGCTTGGTCGCTTCATGGCGCACATGCCGGCGGTCGCGGCGGATGGTGTCGGTGGGAATCGCAGAAGTCACCCCTTGATCTTACACTGCGGTGGCGCGATCATCCTGATAGTATTCGGATACCCGATGAGTATACGGATAGTTGAGAGGCTCCGCCATGGAGATGGTCACGATTGACGCAGGCGTCACAGCTCCCCTCGGGCACCGCGAGGCGATGAAGTTGGCAGAGGGCGAGTTCGGACAGATGATTGCCCAGTTGCGCGGCCTGTCCACCGACGACTGGGGCCTGCCCACCGTGTGCCAGCTGTGGGACGTGCGCACCATGGCCAGCCACGTGCTCGCCATGGCCGAGTCACAAGCCTCGTTGCGTCAGTTTGCCCATGACTTCCGGGCGGCGAGCAAGAGGTCGGGCGGGAAGATGATCGACGCCATGACCGCCACCCAGGTCAGCGAGCGCTCATCCCTGACTCCCGAGGCCATCATCAGTCGCCTGCAAGCCGTCGCCCCCAAGTCCGTACGGGCGCGGCGGCGCACACCCGCTCCTATGCGCTGGGGTGTGCGCATGAAGCAAGATCCGCCCTTCGACGCCGAACGGTGGCGATTCGGCTATCTGGTCGACACCATCTTCACTCGGGATACCTGGATGCACCGCCTCGACATCAGCCGAGCCACCGGTCATCAAATGACCCTTACGGCCGACCACGATGGACGGCTGGTTGACGACGTTGTCGGCGAGTGGGCTCGCCGACATGGCCAGCCGTTCAATCTCACCCTCACCGGCCCGGCAGGTGGTAGGTGGCAAGTGGACGGTGGCGGCGAGCAACTCGACCTCGACGCCCTCGACTTCTGCTGGTTTGTCGGCTCACGGCAACAGGGCACCGGCCTCCTCGCCACCGAAGTACCCTTCTGACGAGGATCGAGCCTTGCTACCTCCAAAGGACGTCGCCATGAGTCTCACCGCAGTCACCCGCTTCCACTCCGCGGCCGGCCAAGAAGATGCACTGGTCGAGTTGCTCACTGAGGGACGCAACCGAATGCGATCTGCCGAGGGCTGCCAGTCTTTCGACGTGTTTCGGGACGAGGCCGAGGCCCAATCGTTCATGTTCGTTCAGCAGTGGTCATCGCATGAGGCCCACGATGCTGCCTTCGCCGAGCTGATTCTGCAAAGCGGCCATCTCGAAAAGGTAATTGCAGCGCTCGACGAGCCCATTGTCCAGAACATCTATGAAGTTGTTCCATAGTCGCTTCACCCAACCACAGGGGCCCAACCGTGACCACGAATCTCGACGAGATCGCGCCCAATATCTACCGGCTGTCTACCTTTGTCCCCGACATCGGGCCGACCGGGTTCACGTTCAACCAGTTTCTGCTCGATGACGACGAGCCGCTCCTGTTCCACACCGGCCACCGTTCGATGTTCCCGTCGATCTCCGAGGCCATCGAGCGTGTCATGCCGGTGGATCGCCTCCGGTGGATCACATTCGGCCATGTCGAATCCGACGAGTGTGGCGCGATGAACGAGTTGCTCGCAGTCGCGCCGAACGCCCAGGTCGCTCATGGGGCACTCGGGTGCATGGTCTCGGTAAACGAAATGGCCGACCGGCCTCCGCTCCCATTGGCAGACGGTGAGATCATCGAGCTGGGCACGAAGCGCGTGCGTCACATCGATACCCCCCATGTCCCGCACGGCTGGGACGCCCGGGTCCTCTATGAGGAGACGACGGGCACCTTGCTGTGCGGCGACCTCTTCACCCACCTCGGAGATGGACCCGCGCTCACCACCGATGACATCGTCGAACCGGCCATGGCAGCCGAAACGATGTTCCGAAGCACCTCCCTCGCTCCCGACACCGCAATCGTCATGCGCCGCCTCGGCGACCTGGCTCCGAACACCCTGGCCTTGATGCATGGCTCGTCATTCAGCGGCGACAGCGCCAAGGCGTTGTACGACCTTGCCGCCGCCTACGAGTCGCAGTACCTCTCGCCCTCCTGACACGTACCCGGACTTGAGATGACTGTCGATCATCGGCAGGCACTCATCGCGGGCACTCTCATCCAGTATCGACCTTTGCGCTACACGGATCGTTCGCCGAAAACGGGATGAACCTGGCGCCACTCGGAACCGGCGGAACGGGCGGCGTACATATTCGGTGCCCGCACCGAGGTGACGTCGACGTTCCGAATGGTCCAACAGAATCTCAGGCCGGGACTCCGAGGTCGCGCAGCCAACCACACCATGCTCGCACGGCAATGCCCGTCTTGCTCAGTATCCAGTAGACCGATGTCTCCTGTCCGTGGCAACTCTTATGTCGAATCGGTGATTATGCGGAACCGAGCCGAGGTAACGGCCGTTGCCACTGGTCAGCGTGGGTATGGACCACTGAGCGGTTCGGCATAATCACAAACCCTTGGCGCAAATTTCTCCCATCGATTGTCCGAAGTGAGGAGTCAGGTCATGTCAGGGGATTGGGGCGCCAAGATGGGTGCCTGGTGATCTCCCCCGCGTAGGGACTCGAACGTGTCGCCCGCCTACCGGAAGCAGAATGATGCACGGCTACCGGATCATGACACCGGCGACACTCGCCCGGACTATGTGAGGGTTGGC
>PKXA01000114.1 GCA_003133325.1 Acidimicrobiaceae bacterium
TAGCCCTGCCCGTCAGGGGTGGACGCCATGCCGACGATGGGCCGGTTGAGCGGGGTACCACCCATGGAGCCGTGGAACGACGAGTCACCAAAGCTGAAGATGCCGCCATCGGATCCGACCAGCCAGTATCCCTGGCCGTCGGGGGTGGACGCCATGCCGACGATGGGCTTGTTGAGCGGGGTACCACCCATGGAGCCGTGGAACGACGAGTCACCGAAGCTGAAGATGCCGCCATCGGATCCGACCATCCAGTATCCGCTGGTGGTGGCGGCGGCACGAGGCGCCACTATGGAGGCAGATGCGTGCCCGGCGGGTGCTGCGGATGCGACCATCAGCCCGGCTACCAGCGTCACCGATAGACCTGCGGCCAGTCTGCGTACGAACCGACGAGCTTGCATAGACCCTCCCCGGGGTACGAAGCCGACCTCCACCTGTTATCACCGTTGTCGAGCCGTCGTCAAACGATTGTGGGAGTGGACTGAACCACCCTGGGTATGTCGGCGAACCGGTGATCCCGGCCGCCAGGCAACGATCACCCCAACCATCCTGGAAGTGTGGATCCAGTACGGGCGGTCACTGGCAGTGGTTTGCCGTTGACCGCCCGGTATCTCGCGGCCGAAACTGGGTGAACGTTGCCGGTCGCGGCACTAGCACTAGGACTTGATGCCCCGGAACATGTAGTGCTCACCTGCCTGCGGCTCGGCAACCAGCCTCATCCACTTGAAGAACGAGGTGGTCGATCCCAATAGCCGGTGACCTCGATACCGAGGTCACCGGCATGGCCGTGTCGGCCATGGTCGACCGCTTCCACTTCATGCGTGAGTTCGTGGGTAAACCGGCTCTTCGGATCTGAGCGAGGTCTGGTGGCCCACATCCGCTCGTGCTCGGGTCAAATAGGCACGCCACAAAGTGCGACGATCACGCCGGTTGCACCAGCCACGAGTAGGCAACTGACGACGCCGCGACGAGCAGCCAGGAGCCAGATGCCGCCACCTGCAAGGATCGGGATCTGCCAAAGGTGACCAAACGAGAGGCCCAGCGGGATCGCTGATCCAGCGATTGCGCCGATGACCGTCGGCCCCGCACCCGTCAGGAAGGATCGAACACTTGCGTTGGCACGGATGTGATCGAAGTGCGGAGCGCCTGCGAGGATGAACATGAACGACGGTCCGAATGCGATTGCTGCAGCGAGCAGCCCGCCTGCGATGCCGCCGGCGGCGTAACCAACCACAGCCACCGTCTGGACCACTGGTCCAGGGGTGACCTGCCCCAACGCCACGGCGTTCAAGAACTGGGCTCCGGTCATCCAGTGGTACGTGTTGACGGCATCGTGCTGCATCAACGGGATGATCACGAAGCCACCCCCGTAGGAGAGGGCGCCCACCTTGAAGGCCACCCACGAGAGGGCTCCGAGACCGCCCACGACAACTGCTGGGATGAACAGCATGGGCGAGACGGACATGAGTGACCGAGGTTGCCTGCTCGAGCCATGTCGCCTGATAAGGATCTCGAGGACGCCACACGCGAAGATGAGTAGCACCAGGAAGGGACCGACCAGGGCGGCGGCTGCCGCGCCGACAACGGCGTAGGCAATCCAGCGAAGACGTTCGAACGTTCGATCGCCCATTCGCTTGCGGCTCGCCGGAACGAGGCCCCACGACGCATTCAGCGCCACCGCTGGCACGGCCGCGCCGGCTCCTCCGGCCGCACCCAGGATCCATTCTGGAGGGTGTTCGGCGAGAAACACCATTGAGAGCCCCATGATGAGGATCAGCCCGGGGATGATGAAACAGAGCCCGCCGACGATGGCTCCCAGGTTCCCTCGGAGCCGCCATGCGCAGTAGATGGCGAGCTGAGTTGATGCCGGCCCGGGCAGGAGATTCGTGGTGGCAATTCCGTCTTCGAAGTCGTGCTCGGAGATCCACTGCTCCTTTTCGACGCACATTCGCCGGAGCATGGCGATGTGGGTAGGAGGTCCTCCGAAGCCGGTGCAACCGAGACGGGTCCACTCTCGGACGATCGTTGTCAGGGGAACCTGGGGGGAGGTCTGCTGGCCGTCAATCATGGTTGATCACACTTCAACCTAAGCGATGGTCCGGAAGCCGACGGACAGATCAGCGGCTGCACGAAACCTGCCCCCAATGGATAGGTGGGCCCGCGCTATCAGTTCGTGGATACCTTCACCGCCAGACCCCGCTCAGATCCGAAGAGCCGGTAAACCGGTGGACGAGTCCACCCTCGACACCCTCGACACTCTCGCCACAATGATTCACCGGGCCCCGTTCGCCCCCGGAGCCGGTCGGACGGCCGGAGCGGGCACCGGCTGATCTGGTCGGTCTTACTCCGGAGCCGCCGGTGCCGTTCAACCGTCGAGCAGGACATCGACAGATGCCCCGATGGCCTCGAGGTCGACGCTCTCGTTATCCTGGCGGTACCGAAGTCCCTGCACGTTGAAGAGCCGGACCGCCTCTGCCACCAGCGGGTACGGCCCCCAGTGCCAGGTTCCCCGATGGAGCACCACCGGCGTGAGCGGCGGGAGGGTGAAGGCGCGAAGCCCGAGCTGCTCGCCGGGAGCGCCGGGCCCGCTATCGGCCGGTGCCACCACAATGACCGCGGTGGCGTCGAGGGACATCAGGACCTGGGTGTGGGTGGCGTGGCGGAACAACCGCTCACATCGCAGACCCCCGGGAACCTCGGGCACCTCATCACGTCGGTGGCTGATGAGGTTTACGTGAACGTCATCCCAGGAGAATGCCAACCGCTCGGTCCCGTCCGACGGGTCGGAATCGGCAACCGGTAGCCAGCCGTAGGGTGCCCACCCATCCGGCGTCAACAGGTCAGGCGTGATCTGTTGAACGGCATCCGCATGTTCACCTCCCACCGCTTCCCCTCCCACGTCTCTCGACTGCCGGCCGACATGGAGCCGCGCCCCGTCGGCCAATCAAACCCGACACCATCTAACCTGACATCGGCAACACATCGGAAGCACCGTGCATCGTCAGCACCGTGCAACCTACCGAGTGAGAGGTGGCGAGGCCCATGGCCATGGACGTGCGCAACATCGAGAATGTCGCTCCCGTGGTGGAGCACAACGGCACGGTACCGGTGTGGTGGATGGTGAGCCCCCAAGAGCTGAAGGAGGCCACCCAGGGGGGCTACCTCGAGTTGGTGAGTGAGTTCGAAGTGGCCGGGGGCGGACTCGTCGACCCCCACTCCCACCCGACCCACGAGTTCTACTATGTGCTCCGGGGCCGCGGCATCATGACCGTCGAGGGCGACGAGCGACAGATCGCCCAGGGGGACCTGGTCCACATCCCGCCGGATGCCGTCCACAGCCTCAGGCCGGTGAGCGACAACGCCTCCATCCATTGCTTCTGCTTCGCCATCGGCACCAAGGACGCCGGGCCGATCGACTACACCACCCACTGAGCGTCCTACTTCCCTGAGCGGCCTGTCTCCTACAGGTTCACGTCCACCACCGAGCTGTCCAGCCCGAGCAGCTCCACCGTGGTGGCACCGGATCGGAGTGCGTCGAAGTACCCGACTTCTCGTTCGGCCCGACCCCGAGCGGCGGCCACGATCTCCTCGAGCCTGTCGCCAGGCACAATGACGACGCCATCGGCATCCCCGACCACCCAGTCCCCCAGGGCGACCGGGACCCCGGCCACCCGAGCCGGCCGACCGACGGTTCCCGGCGCCACCTTGGCCGCCCCGGGCAACGCCACCACGGACGCGAACACCGGAAACCCGAGCTCTCGGAGAGCGACGACATCCCGAACCCCTCCGTCGATGACCAGACCGACGATCCCACGGGCCTGGGCGGCCGTCGTCAGTACTTCTCCGAAATAGCCCCGTCCGGGGACGTCACCCACATCCACCACCAGGGCGGTACCGGCGGCGGCACGGGCCACCGCCACATGCACCGCCAGGTTGTCCCCGGGTGTGCACCTCACCGGGAGCGCCGGAGCCGCCAGCGCGCACCCGGGCCAGATGGCGTGCACCCGGGGAGGCAGGGGACGGGCGCCGCACTCCCCCAGGGTGGCGGACCCCAAACGGGCCAGGACCTCTTCCTGGTCGTGACGTATCGCGGCCCGTTCCGGATCCGACCTCCTGGGTTCGGCCGGGGTCATCCCTTGTAGGTGCGCATGAATCCATAGACGCCGGCGAAGTTGGCGTTCACGTCGTCGGGCAGCGGATGGGGAGCGCCGATCAGTCGGGCACCCCACAGGATGTGGGCGCTGCGCTCAACCAGGGCGGTGATGTGGAGCACTTTGTCCGGGGTGGGACCGACCGCCACCATCCCATGATTGGCAATCAGCGCCGCACCACGATCCTTCAGCGCCGCCACCGCCTGGCTCCCCAGCTCGGGAGTGCCGCTGGCCGCGTACTCGGTCACCCGCACCTCCCCGCCGACAAAAATGGAGAACTCGTCGATGCACGACGGTATCGGTTCGTGAGTGACGGCGAACATGGTGGCGTGGACCGGATGGGAATGGATCACCGAGCCGATGTCGTCATAAGCCGCATAACACGCCAGATGCAGCGCCAACTCCGAAGATGGCGAACGGGTCCCGGCAATGACCTTCCCGGCAGGGTCGACGGTCACCAGGTCTTCGAGTGTCATGGCCGCATAGTCGATCGAAGACGGCGTGATGCAGAGGTTGCCGTCCTCGGTGCGGGCGGAGATGTTACCGGCCGTGCCTTCCACCAGGCCACGCGCCAGCATGTCCTTCGCCGCGGCCAGCACCGCGTTGGCGGCGTCCTCCACAAATGCAGCCATTCCCCTACCTCCTCGGCGGTCGTCGACATCCGTCGTTCCCCCCACCGCACGTAACGGCCGATGGTATCCCGTAGCGCTCCCTGCTGTCCGACCCGTTGGTTCCCCAGGCACGAACCTGGCTCGTGCCGCGCCCGGTGACGTTTGCTCCATTTGACGGCCCCGGCGATCACTGGTGGGTGTGCTCATACGTTGCCTCCTGTCCTTGGACGTCCTGGACCAGGTTGCCTGCGGCCAGATTGATGTCGTCGAAGTGGTACCCCCAGTCAGGACCCAGTGTCTCCTTCACGGTGGGACGAGTCCCGCCTGTCGAACCGATGGTGTCGACCTGGAGCCAGGTCGCTCCCCCGGAGCTCTGGCAGTTCGCCGAGTAGAGGTCGGGATACGTGACCCGAGACGTCGTGACTGGTGGCGCCGGTATCACCTGGGTCAGGGAGAGGAACAGGGGGGTGAGCGTACCGGAGCCGCCCCCCAATGCGGCGGGGTTCACGCAGGCCACCTGTACCCCGGCGGTCGCGGTCTGCCCGGACTGGAAACTGACGCCGGTGCCGGGGCGTCCGAAGAGACTCGTGGACGGCGGCTGGCCCGGGAACGTCGAGTACGCGATGACGCAGCCGTCCTCCCCCGACGACATACAGAGCGGCAGATGCTGGAAGGTCGATCCAACATCGCTTCCCGTCGGCACGGTGACGTTCCCACCGACGATGATCGCCGAAACCATTCGACTCCGCAGTGCCGGGCTGTCGTCGATCTGGCCTGAGAGGAGTCGGATGAGCATGGCCGCGCCCTGGGAGTGCCCGATGAAGATCACCGGCCTGCCGTCGTTGTACTTGGTGAAGTAGTCGGTCCATCCGGCCAGGAGGCTCGAGTACGCCACGGAGTCCGCAGTGGGATCACTTCCCGGAACATTGGCGAGCGACGCCACCGTGCGTTGGCGG
The DNA here is from genome assembly GCA_003133325.1 of Acidimicrobiaceae bacterium. GTDB lineage: Bacteria > Actinomycetota > Acidimicrobiia > Acidimicrobiales > RAAP-2 > DASZIT01. The sequence continues at coordinate 5,716 of PKXA01000114.1, forward strand.
TACATCGGGGCATACACGCGACAGACCGAGGAGAACGGCGCAGCCTGTGAGGCAGCGGCGCCGATCTCCGCCGCCTGGACCTCGAGGTTCGCGTTCTGCGTCGACTGCGTGCTGACGGTCGGGTAGACGTAGAAGCAGTCGAACTTCGGGCTGGTGGCGGGGCTGGGCCGTTGGACGGTCCGGGGGCCGGTCGCCGGGATGACCGTGGTGGCGAGGTTGCCGGTGCACGGGTCGGGCGCCACACCCGGTCGGCAGAGCCAGACGACCCCGGTCCCTCCGGCGGGGACCGACGGCGTGGGTAACGACGCCGGTCCGCTCGACGACCCGCATGCGCCGAGCAGGAGCGCAAACACGGGGACAACGACCGACAAGGTCACCGTCGACTTACCCATACGGCCTCCTCCTTCCGATAGGCAAGAGAGTTGCATCTTCGCCGTTCTGAATGCAACCTGGTTGCTCTTCTGTAGCCTTGGTGCATGGGAGTCCGCGCGTCGCCCCAACCACTCTTCGGCGACCAACTCGCCCTGGCACGCCTGGTGTGGGTTCGTCGGATGCGAGGGGAGCTCGTCCGGCTCGGCTTCGAGGACTTCCGGCGCTCTGACACCGTCGTGCTCCGGAGCCTCCTCGATCGCCCGCTGTCGATCGTGGCCCTGGCGAGGATCCTCGGCGTGGCCCGTCAGGCGGCGCGCAAATTTGCGGATGGGCTGGAGCGCAGGGGGTACGCGACCGTCGTGAACGACGAGGACGACGCCCGCCGACTGCGGGTCATCCTCTCGCCCGAGGGCAGGCGTTACGCAACGGCTGTGGTGGAGGTGGTGGCCATGATGAACTGCGAGATCGAGCTCCGTACTGATCCCGGGCAACTCCAGGCGGCGCGGGCTGTCCTGCAGACCGTCATCGACTCCGACAACCTGGTGTCCGGCGCCTCGAACTGACAGAGCCGGACCACACCGTTCCGCCGGGTGAATCTCGGTCAACGACGTTGCTCGAGCACGATCCTCCGGGGTCCGTTCGCTGAGCGCTCAGCCGTTGGCGCCGTACGTCCCCGAGAACGCCGCTCCCTCGCCAGCGCCGGTGCGCGGGTGACGGTGCACGACAAGACAGGCGACCACGGCGGCGGCGGCCACGATCGCTAGTGAGATGAACGGGAATTCGCCGTATGGCGCGGGTTGCCCTGGCTTGCACAACTCGATGAACGGGACGATGAGAGCAAGGGACCCCAGGACCGGGATTGCCGCGTGGCGGAAGGGCGAAAACGAGTCCCGGTGGCGGCGCCACATGAAGAAGGGGAGGGAGATCGTCGTGAGGAAGTAGACGAAAAGGATCACGATCGTCCCCATCGTCGAGCACTCGGCATAGAGTCCGACGGGGTTCATTGATCCGGTGTCCCCCGTGATGAGGTGGGACACCCACCAGACCACAATGATCCCCAAGCCCACCCCCGCCATGACCAGGAGCGCATTCATCGGCGCACCGGAACGTGGGCGAACGTGACCGAGCCTTGCCGGAAGGAGTCCGGTTCGGCCGCCGTCGAAGAGCATGCGCGCTTGGGAGTTCGCACCCGCAACCAGGGTGGCGAGCACGGAGACGATTCCGGCGATCCAGGCCAGAACGGCCGCACCGCCGAGATAGTGGTCGGCCACGGAAAGGAACGGGACAGATGAGCGCCCAATGGACGAGACGTCGTAGTTGAAACCGGTGACGGTCGCGTAGGCAAAGAAGACAAAGAGGGCGCTCCCGATCGCCACCGAGATGTAGAGGGCCCTCGATACGGTGCGCCTGGGATCACGGCACTCCTCGGCGAGCGCAGGGCCGTTCTCCCATCCGATGAACATGTAGAGGGCTAGCGGGAAACCGGCGGAAAGGCCGGCTAGCCCACCTCTGAGGTGCGCCCACGAGAAGGGTGCCCCGGAGAGATGGGCACGCCGATCGACGAGAACAATGACGCAGACGATGGCCATGATCGTCACCTGGACGAGCACGGCAACGCCCACCGCCGTAGTCGACAACTTGACGCCGCGTATGGTGAGCCAGATGGCGCCGGCGGTCAGCACCAGGGTCAGTGGTCCCCAGGGGAGGTGCCACGATGTGTAGTGGGAAAGAGTCATCGCCACCATCCCGCCCGACATGGTGAACACCCCCGCCATGGCGACGGTGTAGCCGATAGTGACCAACAGAGCCGTAGCCACACCGGCCCTTGGTCCCAGGCCGGTTTCGACGTAGGTGATGAAGCTACCCGCCGAAGGCTCCACCTTGGTGAACTCGGCCACCGTGAAGGCGAGGAGGACGACAGCCACGCCTGCGGCGAGGATCGTCAGCGGTGCCGCGACGCCGGCGGTTACGGCAATCACTCCAAATGCGAAATAGAAGTCGATCCCCGGTCCGATGTTGGCGACCGTCGAGACCGTCACGTCCGCCACGCCGAGCTGGCCAGATTTGAGGTGGTCTCCGCTTTGGCTCACCGCGTGTCCTTTGGCTGGTTACCGCCGAATAGTTGGATTCTGGGCGCTGGACGTCATGTCCGGAATGTGGGTACGTGGTGGGGACATCGACATGGTGGAAACTCGGAGTCCTCCCCGTTTCGATCACACTAGATTCCTGCGGCACCGCAGGCGCCTTCGAGGCCTGATGAGACATCCCCGAATCCCGCTCGACCTACAGGTTCAGCCTGCCCCTGATCACCGGTCACGGCACTAGTGTCAGGAAATGGGTCTGCTTGATGATCGGGTCGCTCTCGTCACCGGCGCCGGGAGGGGCATTGGCCGCGAGGTTGCCCTCTGCCTGGCCTCGCAGGGAGCCAAGGTGGTGGTCAACGACATCGGGGTCGGCCTCGACGGCCGGGGTGGAGGTGAAGACCCGGCCGCACAGGTCTGCAAAGAGATCGCATCACGGGGAGGCGAGGCCGTCCCCAACCACGATTCGGTAAGTGACTTCGAAGCCGCCGGCCGGATGATCGGCACCGCCATCGACGCCTTCGGGAAGTTGGACATTCTGGTGAACAACGCCGGTATCGTCCGCGACCGCTCACTGCTGAAGATGACCGAGGACGACTACGACGCGGTCGTCGCCGTCCATCAGAAGGGGACGTTCAACGCCACCCGGCATGCCGCCCCTCACATGAAGGAGGCCGGGTACGGGCGCATCGTGAACATGACGTCGTCAGCCGGGCTTCGAGGGAACTTCGGGCAGACCAACTACGGAGCGGCCAAGGCGGCCATCATGGGCATGACCTTCGTGTGGGCTGTCGAACTGGGCAAGTACGGGATCACCGTGAACGCGGTGGCCCCGTCCGGCACCACCCGGATGACCGAAGGCCTCTACAAAGGAGCCGAGCCACCGGCCAACGAGGACCCTGCGCTCAACGCGCCGCTGGTGGCGTTTCTGGCCTCCGAGGCGGCTTCGTTCGTCAACGGGCAGGTCCTGGGACGCACCGGCTACGCCTACACCCTGTTCCAGACCCCACGTCAGATCGCCAGCATGTGGCAAGAGGGTGGGTGGACCCCTGAAGAGGTCGCCGACCACTTCCATGAGGTACTCGGCCAGCACCTGCAGCCGGTGGGCATGCCCAGCCATCCTCTGTTGGGCAAACGAGACTGATCCGTCGGCCCATCCGGCGTCCAGTTCAGGTGGCCTCGAACCGGGCCGGCAACTGTTGTTTCAAGACTTTTCCGGCCGGATTCCGGGGCAGTTCGTCGACGAACTCCCACCGCCTCGGCACCTTGTAGGCGGCCAACGAAACGAGGCAGTGCTGCCGGAGTGCCTCGGCATCGGTCTCCCACCCCGGCCGCAGGACCACCACGGCAGCCACATCCTCACCGAGGACATCATGGGGCACCCCGATCACCGCTGCCTCGGCTATCCCCGGGTGGGAGAGGATGACGTTCTCCACGTCGATGGCATACACGTTGCTTCCGCCCCGGATGATCACGTCCTTCGCCCGGCCCCCGATGTAGAGGTAACCGTCAGCGTCGAGGCGCCCGATGTCACCGGTGCGGAGCCAGCCGTCGACCCAGGTCGCCGAGGTGGCCTCGGGGTCGCCGAAGTACTCCCGTTGCCGACCGGGGATCCGAAGCCGGACCTCACCGTATTCACCGGTCGTGATCTCCCTCCCTTCGCCGTCGACACAGCGGACCTCGGCGGGAGGGAGCGGCTTGCCCACCGATCCCGGACGACGCACCGCCTCGCCCTTGGGCATCAGGCAGTAGACCGACCCGGCCTCGGTCATGCCGTAGTTGTTGGAGACCAGTGCATCGGGCATCCGCTTCTGCAGGCGATCGATGGCCGCCGGCGCCAAGGGTGCGCTGCCGACGGCACAGACCCTCACCGAGGAGAGGTCGGCCTGGTCGAAGTGCGGGTGGCCGAAGAGCAGTTGGACCATCGCCGGGACCAGGAACACCGCCAGTGGCGCTTCGGTCTCGACGAACCCGAGCCACTGCCCGGGGTCGAATTGGGGTTGGTACACACTGGTCATCCCCAACTTCATCGGGGTGTAGACGAAGCTCACCCCGGCGAAGGTGGCCAACGGGCTGGCATGGAGCCACAGGTTCCCGCTCCACGAAGGCACAGAGTTGGGGACCGCCGACGCATTGGCGTGCCGCACGGCCACCCCCTTGGGGTGTCCGGTGGTGCCCGAGGTGAACAGGATGTCCGAGAGGTCCTCTTCGTCGACCGCCACCTGGTAGCCGGTCCCATCGTCGTCGAGCACATCGACCCACCGACGGCAGAGCGGAACCGCTCCTTCGGGGTCCGGTGACCATGCCGCCGACCGAGTCCCGGGGTCGATGGAGGCGTCTACCACCAGGGTCAATGTGGTCGGAACCTCCGGATCACCGGTGCCGATCGACAGGGCGCCCTCGACCCGCTCGTCATCGGCAACCAGTGCCACCGCACCGGCACGGGCGAGCATGCCGGCGACCTCGGGAAGCGTCAACCGGGGATCGAGCGGCACCACCGCGCCGCCGGCCTTATGGATGGCGGCGTAGGCGATGACCCAGCGAAGGGCATTGACACCACTCAGCCAGATGGCGACCCGGTCGCCGCGGCCCACCCCTGCCGCACTCAACCCGCGGGCGAGCCGGTTGGACTGGAGTTCCCACTCTCCGAAGGTGAGGTGGTCGGCTCCCATGACCCGGTAGCCGATGGCATCGGGGAAGAGCTCCGCCATGCTCGCCAGCTGGCCCACCTGCAATCCGGAGCGACCGGCCTTCGACCCACTCATGGAATGCCACCCTTCCCCTCGCGCGCCCGGCGTGCGCGCCCGGCTCTGCGGTACCGTCGTCTTCGGACTACATCATGGCTTCCCCGGCTCACGGGGGGAATCCCATCCAGACCCAAGGAGTCATCCGATGCCCGGTGGTGCTGAATTCGGAGGCCGTATCGGACACGACTGGCGGGATTCGGAGCCATGGTGGCCACCCGTCCCCGAGCCTCCGGCCGGCGCTCCGAATGTCGTGCTCGTCGTACTGGACGACGTCGGGTTCGCCCAGCTCGGTTGTTACGGATCGGACATTGCCACCCCGGTGATCGACGCACTGGGGGCCAACGGGATCCGTCTGTCCAACTTCCACACCACCGCGTTGTGCTCCCCCACCCGGGCCTGCCTGTTGACCGGGCGCAACCACCACCGGAACGGCATGGGACGGGTGGCGGACCTGGCCATCGGATACCCCGGCTACTGGGGTCGCCCTCCCAGGGAGAACGGCTTCCTGAGTGAGATTCTCCGGGCCAACGGCTATGCCGGCTACGCGGTGGGCAAATGGCACCTGACCCCCGAGGACGAGACCCACATGGCTGCACCCCGCTCCACCTGGCCCCTGGGGCGAGGGTTCGATCGGTGGTACGGGTTCCACGGTGGCGAGACACACCAGTTCGCCCCCGCCCTCTATCACGACAACCACTCCATCCGACCACCGGCGTCCGTCGAGGACGGCTACCACCTCAGCGAGGACCTGGCTGACCGGGCCATAGAGTTCGTCGCCGATCTTCGGGCAGTGGACGCCGACCAGCGGTTCTTCCTCTACGTCGCCACCGGCGCCTGCCATTCCCCCCACCAGGCTCCGGCGGAATGGATCGAACGCTACGCCGGCGCGTTCGATGACGGTTGGGATACGTGGCGTGATCGCACGCTGGCACGCCAACTGGCGCTGGGGATCGCGCCACCCGGCACCGTCCTCTCACCCCGGCCGCCCTGGGTGCCGGCATGGGAGACACTCGACGATCGCCAACGGGCGGTGGCCGCCCGATTCATGGAGTGCTTCGCCGGCTTCCTCTCCCATACCGATCATCAGCTGGGTCGGGTGATCGACTTCCTTCGCCGACTCGGCGAGCTCGACGACACCCTGATCCTGGTGGTCTCGGACAACGGCGCCAGCGCGGAGGGCGGTGCGGACGGCTCCATCAACGACGTGCGGCTCTCCAACCTCGACCCGGCAGGGATCGGCGAGATGTACGACCGCATCGATGAGATCGGTGGCCCGCTGAGCCACAACAATTACCCGTGGGGCTGGACCATGGCGGGCAACACCCCGTTCAAACGTTGGAAGCGCGAGGTGCACCAGGGAGGAGTGGCCGATCCGTGCATCATCACCTGGCCGGCCCGGCTCGGTGCCAGTGCCGGTCAGATCCGAACCCAGTTCGCCCACGCCATCGACGTCCTCCCGACGGTGCTCGAGCTGGCCGGCATCGAGGCGCCGGCCGAGATCGAGTCGGTCCGCCAATCGCCCATCGACGGGGTCAGTTTCGGGTACCTGCTCGGGTCCGACGGTGCATCGGCTCCTGAACAACACGTCACCCAACACTTCGAGATGTTCGGTTCCCGCGCCATCTACCACCGCGGTTGGAAAGCTGTCACCTTCCATCCGGTGGGACCTCTCTACGACGACGGGCTGAACCCCAACGCTTCGTTCGAAGACGACGTGTGGGAGCTCTATCACGTGGCCGAGGACATCTCCGAGTCCCGAGACCTGGCGGCCGAATATCCCGATCGGGTGGCCGAACTGGTGGCCTTGTGGTGGGACGAGGCTCGCCGGAATCAGGTGCTCCCCCTCGACAATCGGGTGCTGTGGGCACTCACCCACCCCAAGCCCGACCATCGCCGTCCCCGGACCCGTTTCCGGTACTTTCCCGATGCTGCTCCCGTGCCCGAGCAGGTCGCAGTCAACGTACGAAACCGGTCCCATCGCATCACCGCAGAGGTGAGCGTCCCGGTCGGTGTGGTTCCCCGGGGGGTGCTCCTCGCCCTCGGGTGCGCCCTGGGGGGATGGTCCTTCCACCTCCACCAGGGAAGGCTCCGCTACGTGCACAACTTGTACGGCAAGGAGCACCACGTCATCGAAGCCGCCATTCCCCTCGGATCGGGTGATCACTCCCTCTCGTTCGAGTTCGAGAAGGACGACGGGCCCGGGGGGCGGGTGGTTCTCACCTGCGACGGCGAGACGGTCGCTCAGGGCACCTTGCCTCGCTTCACCCCTTCGGGTTTCAACGGGGTGGGGATCGGCCTCACCTGTGGGTATGAATGGGGGCCGGCGGTCGGGCGCGACTACCGGGCACCCTTCCGATTCAACGGGGTCATCAACATCGCAACCGTCGAAACCACCGGGCGCCAGGTCAGGGATCCGTTGGCCGAGTTGGCCGCCATCCTGGCCGAACAGTGAGGCCGCAGATCAGCCCATGGCCCGGCGGAGGAAGCCGACCATGCCGATGGCCGTCAGCACCAGGCACGCTCCGACCGCGGCCACGAAGCAGATCCAGGTCTGGATATGGGGGACATCGGGCACCAGCATCCCCCGAAGCCCCTCACTCACGTAGGTCATCGGATTGAGCGCGCAGACCACCTGGAACCATCGGATGTGGCTGAGTGAGGGCCACGGGTACTGACTCGACCCGGTGAACAACAGTGGGGTGAGCACCAGGGCGAACGTCACGTTGATCCGGTTGGGCGCAACGAACGTGCCCAGCACCAGGCCCATGGCCGCACCCATGAACGCTCCGATCAGGGTCATCACCACCACTCCGAGCGCGGCCCCGGCCGTCCAGGGGATCGAACCCAGCAACCAGACCCCGATGGGGAACATCACGGCCGCGGCAATGGTGGCCCGCATGGCCGCGATCACCACTTTCTCCAATGCCACCGCGCCGATGGGGAGCGGGGCCAGCAAGCGGTCCTCTATCTCGTTGCTGTAGGAGAACTCGATGACCAGGGGCAGAGCGGTGCTCTGCAGGCCGGTGAGCACCGCGGCCAGCGCCACCAGGCCCGGGAAGAGCACCTCGGCATATCCGGGCCGGGCGTACCCCAACTGGGTGAGCACCTTCCCGAACACGAACAGGAGAAACAGCGGTTGCAAGATCACCTGGGCCAGGAAGATGGGGAACTCGCGCCCGGTGACGAACAGGTCCCGGCGCAGAATGGCCAGCGCGGTCTGCCATGGGCCCCATGGCCGGACCCGTCCGGAGGGAAGGGCCCGGACCTCGAGATCGTCGACCGCCGTCATCGCAATGCCCTCCCGGTGAGATGAATGAAGACATCCTCGAGGGTCGGTTCCCCGAGGCGAACGTCGGTGAGCCGGCCGCCGGCATCATCGATGGCCTGGGCCACGACGGCCAGCAGCGGCGCGGTGTCGCCCTGCACGTAGACCCGCAACCGCCAGGCACCCCCCGGATCGTCGACCTGTTCGACCCGGTCGACGGCGGCCAGCCTGATCAGCGCCCCCTGGACGGCGGACCCGTCGACCGCCCGTCCCGGCTCCACCGTGCAGTCCAGGGTCCGCTCCCCGGCCATGTCCCGGACCAGGGCGGCGGGGGCGTCGAGGGCGAGCAGCTTCCCGTGGTCGATGATGGCCACCCGGTCGCTCAACGTGGTGGCCTCCTCCATGTCGTGGGTGGTGATCACCACCGTGGTCCCCTCCGACTTCAGCTGCGCGATCCGTTCCCACATGAAGAGGCGGGCAGCGGGATCCAACCCCGTCGAGGGCTCGTCGAGGAAGAGCACCGTCGGGGCGTGCATGAGGGCCCGGGCGATCATCATGCGTTGAATCTGGCCCCCCGAGAAATCGTCCGGCCTCCCGTCGGAGCGGTCGGCCAACCCGAACTGGGAGAGCAGCGCATCCGCCCGGGCTTTCCGCAAGCCTCTGGGGACCCCGTGATAGCTGGCGTGAAAGAGCAGGTTCTGCCGCACCGACAATGAACGGTCGAGGTTGTTCTGTTGAGGCACCACCCCCAGCACGCGGCGGGCACCCACCGGGTCGGCCACCACGTCGATACCCGCCACCCGGGCATGACCGCCGGTGGGGCGGATCCTGGTGGTGAGGATCCCGATGGTGGTGGTCTTCCCGGCCCCGTTGGGACCGAGGAACCCGAACACCTCTCCGCGTCTCACCCCGAAACTGATTCCCCCCACCGAATCGACAGGCGCCTTGGGGTACCGCTTGACCAGATCCGAAACCTCGACCGCCACGGCATTCTCGGAACCCATCACACTTGCCGTTCGGCCGACCTCAACGGGAAGCCGGATCCACCGGCAGACCGATGGCGGAGATGAACTGTCGGCTGCGGCGTCGGTAGCCACCCTCACCCTCCGGCGTGGGCGCGGCAGGGGAAAAGAGCACGACCCCGCCGACCGGGGTCACCGCCATGGCCATCGTCACCGCCTCATCGAGATCACGGGCTGTCTCCACCGCTAGCTTGCCGCCGGTGCCGGATGCCGCGTGCTCCAACGCCCCCAGCATCCGCTCGGGTCCCGGCGGCATTACCACCACGTTCGGGCGCGGATGGCGGTCCGCCAGCAAGGTAGCCAACTGGCCCGGATCGATCCCCCGGTCGGCCCCGCCCAGAATGACCGTGAGGTCACGCCCGGGAAATGCCGCCACCGACGCACTGGTGGCGAACGGGTTGGAGGCGAGGGCGTCGTCAACGAAGGTCAGGCCATTTCGCTCACCCACCGTTCGGCACCGCGACGGTAATCCGTCGTACCCGTCGACCGCTGCCGCCACCGCGTCAGCCGAGGGCGGCTCCCCTCGGAGCAGCAGTACCCCGGCGATGGCGCCACACAGGTTGTTCACGTTGTGCTCACCCGGCACCCGGAGCCGTGCCGCCTCCACCACCGGCTCCCCGTCGATGGAGACCGTCCCTGCCGATTCGACCCGGACCCGTCCGGATGGGCCGAAGAGGGTGCGGTGAGGATGGCCGGCGGTACGGCGTACGGCTTCGGCACTCCCGGCGTTGACCGCCAGCGACCCAAGTGGCCCGGCGGTGATGACCCGAAGTTTGTCCCGGTAATAGGTCTCCTCTCCCCCGTGCCAATCGAGGTGATCGGGGGCCAGGCTGGTGAGGACGCACACTCCCGGTGAGACCGAGACATCGGCTGCCTGGTACGAGGAGACTTCCACCACGTAGGCGTCCACCGGAGCCCGGCCGTACAGGTCGGCCACCGGCTCGCCGATATTTCCGACCAGTGCCACGCTGAGGCCCAGGTGCTCGAGGATCGAAGCCGCCAAGGTGGCGGTGGTGCTCTTCCCTTTGGTGCCCGTCACCGCCAACACAGGAGCGGCGTGGAAGTCCTCCAACCAGATGGCGGTGGCGCTGGTGACGGTGACGCCTTCGGATTCCGCCGCCACCAGCTCCGGCCGGTACCGGCTCACCCCCGGGGAGCGGACCACGACGTCCAAGGAGCTCCATGCCACCAGGTCGGGCGGCACCACCGGTGTCCGAAGCGACAGGACCTCTCTGACCCGGGCGGCCGCATTCTCGGGGTGATCGTCGATGAGGATGGGCGACACACCTCGCTCGACGAGCAGGCGGGTCACGGCCAATCCCTCCGTCCCCATGCCCCACACCGCCACCACCTTGCCGTCGCACAGGTCGTCGAGGGTCACGTGGCCCCGGTCATGAGTCGGTCCACCGCGGAGGCCACCCGTGGATCGGGGAATGCCGGGGACAGGTCGGGTGCCAGCAACTCTTCCACCGCCGCGTCCGACACCATGGCCCGGGCCCGGGCGCCGAGCACGGCCACCACCACCGTCTCGTTCCACTCGGGCAGGTCCGAGAGCATTCGCATGGCCGCCGCCGACTCGCGCCGCTCACCCACGCACTCGAACGGTTTGTCATCCTCGCTCATGAGGGCGGCAAAGCCTTCGACCTGCTCGGGATCGTCGAACATGTCCCGCCCGATGATGGCGGTCAGGGCCTCGGGTGTCAGAAACGGTGCCAGCATCAACCCCACAAAACGGCACTTGGGGCAGTGGCCGCACCAACGGTCACCGGCCTCCGCCTTCTGACGGAAGGCGGTATTGCAACTGCAGAAGGTGGCGTGGTAGCCGGTCAGGCGGGAAAAGGCCCGGGCAATCGCCAGTTCCGAGTACCGGCGAAGCGCCGATCCATAGGTCAGGCCGGGATCCACCGAGTCCGAGACCAACCGGCGGAGGAGGTTCTCGAAGTCGAGGCTCTTCGAGTACTGATGGTTCACCGGCACCCCATCGACCAATCTGGTCTCCTCGCTGGCCGACCGCTCGATGGCCATGGCAATCGAGTCATAGCCGTAGACGAAGCTTCCCAGCACCGCGATGAGGGACACGATGGCGGTGATGGGGACGTGACCGTTGAGCGCACCGACGCTCCTGAGCCGGGCAAGTTCGGGCGAGAGTCTCCGACGGATCACGATCAGCTCAAGGCCGGTCTGGCCGGCCAGCTCGATCACCAGCGGGTGCGGGTTCACCGCCAACAGCCTCGGGCCCACCTGCCTGACCGCTTCGATCAGCACCATCGAGTCCTTGCCGCCGCCGATGGGCACCACCAGACCTCCCGGTCGCAGGGTCCGGAGCTGATCGGCACCGACCGGGAGGGTCGGGGCAGCCCGGATCTCCACCGTCCGGGGGACCGGCAGCCGGTTGGCCACCGCGAACTCTCTCAGCCCGTCGTCGTAGAGCCGACGATGGAACTCCAGCTCGGACGCGGAGAGACCGGTTCCTTCCACCACGACCACCGGGGGCGCCGCTGCCTTGTAGTAGCTGGTGCCCGCGGCGACGTGCAGGTGGCGCAAGGCCCGATCGAGACCACCGCCATCGACGGGGATGCCCGGCGGGGGCACCGTTTCGAAGGTCACCGTCTCCTCGAACGAGTATCTGTCGTCCAGCGCATAGCGGAGGTACGCGGTCCGCGAGGAGTGGTCGTACTCATTGTCGACAATACGGAAGGTGTCGACGGACCCCGGATCGAATCGGTTCGGGTCATTCATGGCGCGCTCAGCGTACCGGCTCGGTTCACCTGCCATTGCGGTGCAGCGGAACCCGGCGGTTGTCCTCCCGGGTGGACTCGAGCAGCTCGCGGAGCTGGTCGAACGGTGCGTCTGACGATGCAGAGAGGTTGTTCCGTTCCTCGGGATCGCCGGTCAGGTCGTACAGCTCCCACTGGGAAGGCAATGGCTCGGACCCGGTCGCTCCCGGTGACCCGACGTGGTGGCTTGTCTCCCACTCTTCCAACCGGTCGTAGTACTGGCTCAGTTTCCACAGCCGATTGGTGCCGCCGTCGACAGCGGGCATGGGGACGATGACCGACTCGATGTTGGCCGGTGGAGCCACCGGCACGAACGGCTCCCCGGTGAACCGGTTCCGGTTACGGAGCCCGACGCTGATCTGGTCCTCGGTGGTGAAGTAGATCGGGGATCCCAGCACCGAGGTGTCGTCCGGGTCGTGAATCGCCGGGCTCAGGTCCCGGCCCACCAGATCCTGCACTTCGACATGGTGTTCGGACAATTGGGTCACCAGTGACTGGGGCTCGATCCCAATCAAACCGAGCAGGGTGGGCAGAAGGTCGACGTGGCTGGTCGGCGCCGACACTCCCCGGGTGGAGCCGGTGATGCCCGGGCCCGACACCAACAGCGGGACCCGGATGGCCTCGTCAAAGGCGTTGTACCACTTTTGCTGCATGCCACCGTGGGCACCTACCAGGTCGCCGTGGTCGGAGGTGAAGACCACAATGGTGTTCTCGGCCAGCCCCGAGTCGTCCAACGCCACGAGAATCCTCTCGATGGCCCTGTCCACCAGTTGGTGGAGCCAGAGATAGAAGCGACGGTAGGTGTTGTCGGTCGGTTGCGGATAGAGCAGCTGAGGCCACAGATCCCGGAACAGTCGATGGCACTCCGGTCGCCCCTCGAAGTCGTCCCGCTGCGACGGGGCTTCGGCGACGTCGGGAACACCGTCTTCGATAGCGGGAAATCCGAGCACATCCCATCCAAAACCCGAGAAGCCGATGTCGTGGGGATTGACGAAGGAGGCCACCGCCAAAAAGGGCCGCTCATCGGCCTTGTCGGCGGTCAACTCACCGAACAGCTCGCATACCTGATCGGCGAAGAGCGGGTCGCGCACAAATCCGGTATCTGCCGGGTCGACGCCATGTGGCTCACGGCCGATCCATCCCGAGAAGCCGAATCGGTCGAGTCGGTCTGCCCGGCGGTAGAGGTCGGTCACCTCCCTCGACACGGAGCCGTACCGGTCATTGGCCATCAGCCCGGCATGGCTCCCGGTCGGAATGAGGTCGGCGTGGGAGATATGCCACTTCCCCCGGTAGTGGGTGCTGTACCCGGCAGCCCGAAACCAATCCCCCATGGTGGGTACCCCGTCCGGATCCAGCCACGAGACGTCGGGATCGTTGGCGGCTTTGGCCAACCCATCAGTTGCGGTCACCCCGTGCAGTGAGGGGTAGTGACCGGTGAACAGTGATGCCCGACTGGGGAGGCAGGCGGTCGACGCCGCGTAGTGACGGTGGAATTCGACGCTACCGGCCCGCAGCCGCTCGCGGGCCGGTAGGTGATCCCGGCGGAACCCGGCCACCGTGGCATCTTCATACGGTGGCGGATACCTTTCCTCGTCCGTCATGATGACCAGCACGTTGGGTCGCGTCGTCGACATTGTCACGACCCTACGCCGCTGGTCTCCTCATATGCCGTTCACGAGGTGCGACCGCCCTAGGGATGGGTGCCGGGCCCGGGGAGGTGGAGGGGAGCGGGCTCGGGAAACGGAAAGACATCGAGATCGGGGGCGTGACGGGCCAGGGAGTGGTAGGTCCGCTCGGCGAACCACCAATGCCCGACCGAGAAGGCATAGCGGTCGTGATAGAGGCCGAAGGCATTGGTCCACCGCCCACTGTCCTCATCCTGTCGGTGCTCGCACATATACAGGCGGCTCACCGCGGTACCCGCCCCTGCGCCGCCGGGGAACACAATGTGGGCATTGAGGATGACGAATTCGAAGAACGAGAACTTCGCCACCGAGGAACCGATGAATTCGCCCACCGCAGCACCTCCCACCAATCGGAGCGGGTCGCCCTTCCGGGTGTCGATGACCACGGCCGCCTCGGGAAGGAAGAGGTCCTCCATCTCGGGCCAGGCCCGTCGATTGACCACATCGGCGTAGGCGTGCTGCAAGCGCCTGATCCCGGTGTCGTGCACGGCGGTGAGGAGGAGCTCGTCATCGATCACCACACGAACGCTACTTCTCGGACCATGGCGGTTGTCAGTGGTAGTGGGTAGGCGGTTGTGGAATGATCGGACGATCAGCGACCCGTCCCACCCAGTCGACGCGAGGTGCCCATGGAGTACGTGAATCTCGGAACCACCGGTGTGCGGGTATCCCGCATTTGTCTGGGCATGATGAGCTTCGGCAATGACAGCGACCGGCCCTGGGTCCTCGCCGAAGACGCGGCCGAGCCGATCGTGAAGGCGGCGGCAGAGGGCGGCATCACCTTCTATGACACCGCTGACACCTATTCGAAGGGCGCCAGCGAAGTGGCCACCGGCCGCCTGTTACGGAAATTCTTCCATCGTGACGAAGTGGTGGTGGCCACCAAGGTGTTCATGCCCATGACGCCGGGGGAGAATGGCGGTGGCCTTTCCCGCAAGCACATCCTGTCTGCCATCGACGCTTCGCTCGGCCGTCTCGAGATGGACTACGTCGACCTCTATCAGATCCACCGCTGGGACCCCCGGACACCGATCGAAGAGACGATGGAGGCCCTGCACGACGTGGTGCGGTCGGGCAAGGCCCGTTACATCGGCGCCTCGAGCATGTTCGCCTGGCAGTTCGCCAAGGCTCAGCGCGTGGCCGATAGCAATCACTGGACCCGGTTCGTATCCATGCAACCGCACTACAACCTGATCTACCGGGAGGAGGAGCGCGAGATGATCCCCCAGTGCATCGATCAGGGTGTCGGCATCATCCCATGGAGCCCACTGGCCCGCGGGGTGCTGGCCGGCAATCGCAGCCGAGGCGGCGAGCGGTCCACCACTCGATCCGGGAGTGACCCCTTCACCGACTACCTCTATAGCCAACCCACCGATTTCGACGTGGTCGAACGGGTGGCAGAAGTGGCGGCCGAGCGGAAGGTCGCCCCGGCGCAGGTGGCGCTGGCCTGGCTATTGCAACGACCGGGGGTGACCGCCCCGATCGTGGGTGCCACCAAAGGGGGTCATTTGGCCGACGCGTTGGCGGCCGAACAGTTGACCCTCACCGATGACGAGGTGGCCCGGCTCGAGGAGCCCTATGTCCCCCACCCCGTGCTCGGCCACTTCTGACCGACCACGAGCAGCCCCGAGCACCGTGG
Organism: Acidimicrobiaceae bacterium; assembly: GCA_003133325.1. Taxonomy (GTDB): domain Bacteria; phylum Actinomycetota; class Acidimicrobiia; order Acidimicrobiales; family RAAP-2; genus DASZIT01. Next base: position 21,304 of record PKXA01000114.1, read on the forward strand.
CGGGCACCGCACCACGGCTCAGGTCCCGATGCCGAGGCCTTCCCCCATTTCGGACTCCGCGCTCCGGGCCGGGGCCGGGTCGGTGGTGACTCCATAGAGGGCGATGGCGGCGGCCAGCGCCGCGGCGGCGGCCAAGACCAGCGCGGTGACCGAAAAGGCGTGCCTCACCTGTGCCGTATCACCGAGACTTCCGGCCAGGTCGCCGAAGACCGCACCGCTGACCGCCAGCCCCAGGGCGGTGCCGATCCCGCGGGTCATATTCAGGATTCCCGAGGCGAGACCTGACTGCTGGGCGGGTATGGCGGCCATGATGCCGGCGTTGTTCGGAGGGATGAAGAGCCCGAGCCCGATCCCGACCATGGCCAGGAGGGCAACGAACCCGGGCGTCGTCGGGTGCAATACGCCGAGCCCCACCAACCCCACGACCACCAGGGCCATCCCCCCCACCCCCGGTGGCCCGACCCCCACCCTGTCGGCCAAGCGACCGGCCAGAGGGGCAATGACGCCCAAAGCCAACGGCATGGCCATCAACTCGATCCCGGACCGCGCCGAGCCGAACCCGTACCCCCGTTCGAGCAGGAACGGCACGATCACCAGAACCCCGAACATGACCACGATGGAGAGCATCCCGCTCACGATCCCGGCACTGAAACGGACCCGCCGGAACAGGGACACGTCCACCATCGGGTTGGGACACCTCCGTTCCCGGGCCACGAACCCGATGCCGAGGATCACCGCCATCCCGATCAGTCCCAGAAGCAACGGTGAGGTCCACCCTTGGCCATTGCCCAACGAAATCACCGAAACCAGGGCGACCACCGCCGGAAAGAACAGGGCGAAACCGGACCAGTCGAATCCGACCCGGGTCTGAAGGTGCCGGCTACGGGGGATGAACAGCAATCCGGCAACCACCCCGACCGCCCCCACCGGAACGTTGACCAGAAACAGCAGCCGCCACCCTCCTGCCGCCAGCAACAAGCCGCCGACCGACGGCCCGCATGCCAAGCCCAGCGCTTGGGCCGCGCCTTGGACCCCGATCGAACGTCCCAGCCGGTGGGCCGGGACGGCCAGTGCGATGATGGCCACACTGTTGGCCTGCAACATGGCCGCTCCGATGGCCTGGAGCACCCGGAACCCACACAGCACATACAGATTGGGCGCCAGGGCACAGAGGGCCGACCCGGCAATGAAGATGAGGAACCCGTAGACGTACAGCAGTTTGCGGCCGACCATGTCGGCGAAACGGCCCACCGCGGCAACGGTGGCCACCAACACCAGGAGGTAGCTGAGACCCACCCAGGTGACTGCTCCCAACCCGACCCCGAACGACCGCTCGAGGGTGGGGAACGCCTGGGTGACGATGCTGGCGTCGAGCTGTCCCATGAAGGCGCCGATGCACACCGCCCCGACGGCCAGGCGATAGGCCCCGGGTCGATCCCTGATCGAGGCGGGACGGCGTGGCTCGATGATGAGTTGGCGCCATCCGCTCGGCTTGGGTTCGGCGCAGGGTTCGGCGCAGGGCTCCACCCATCTCATGCTGCACGATGCCGAGGAAGAAGTCGAATAGTGAATATCGATGGTTTTGATACGATTTGTAAATGGATCTACGCAGACTCGAGCATTTCTTGGCTGTGGCCGACCACCAGGGATTCACCGCCGCCGCCAGGGCCGTGTCCGTCTCCCAGCCCGCCCTGTCCCTGGCGGTCAAGGAGTTGGAAGCCGAACTCGGCACTGCCCTCTTCCACCGTCTGGGCCGGCGGGTGGTCGTGACTCCGGCCGGGGCGGCGCTGATCGGACCCGCCCGTCAGGCACTCCGGGACGTGGAGACGGGCAGGGCGGCGGTAGCCGCAGTCGCCGGGCTGGAGTCGGGCAGCCTGGCCATCGCCAGCCTCCCCACCTTGGCCGCCGACCCCCTGGCCGGGATCGTCGGCCGGTTCCGTGGCGATCACCCTGCGGTAACGGTCGACCTGGCCGCCCCCGAGGATTCAGCCGGCGTGGTGGCCATGGTGCACGACGGCCGTAGTGAACTCGGAATGACCGACTCCGACCGGCTACCCGAAGATCTGGTCGTCCATCCCATCGGGGAACAGGCACTGCTGTTGGTCCTGCCACCGGGGATGGTGCCGTCATCGTTGCGGAGCCCTGCGGGGGCGCACGCCAGCGTGGCCCTCACCGCCCTGGTCGACCTCCCCTTCGTGGCCGCGCCGACCGGTACCTCCACCCGTCGCCTGCTCGATGAGGGTTTCGCCACCGGGCCCGGCCCGCGGATCGCGGTCGTGACTGCTCAACGCGACGCCATGCTGCCGTTGGTCCTCGCCGGCGCGGGAGTGGCCCTGGTACCGGAGGCCACCGCCATGGTGGCCGAACTCCACGGTGCCACCGTGGTGCGTCCCGATCCCCCGGTCACCCGATCCATCGTGCTCATCCATCAGCGGGGACAGTTGGCCCCGGCCGCCCGCCGCTTCGTCGAGTTGGCTGCCGTCGACGCCATGTGATGGTGGAGCACTCCCCTGGTTGGCTACCCTGGCCTGATCACGGATCAACCCCCATCAGATTCCGCCGGCCGGACCGGGCCCGTCCAGGTGGACTTCCACTTCGACATCATGTGCCCGTGGGCCTACCAGACCTCGTTGTGGATGCGCGAGGTTCGTGACACGGCCGGCATCGATGTGAGGTGGCGCTTCTTCAGTCTCGAAGAGATCAACCGGGCCGAAGGCAAGAAGCACCCGTGGGAACGGGAGTGGTCCTATGGCTGGTCGATGATGCGCATCGGTGCCCTGCTCCGACGGACTGACAGCGATCTCCTCGACCGGTGGTATCAAGCCGCAGGCCACGCACTCCACATCGAGGGCAAAAAGCCGCACCGTCCCGAAGTTGCCGAAGAGCTGCTCGGACAACTCGGTCTCGACCCGGGGTTGGTGCGGGTGGCAATCGACGATCCCACCACCGGCGACGAAGTGCGCGCCGAACACGACACGGTGGTTGCCCTCGGAGGGTTCGGCGTACCGACACTGGTGTTCCCGGACGGACAGGCCCTCTTCGGTCCGGTGCTCATCGATCCTCCCCGGGGGGATGCCGCGATCCGATTGTGGGAGCACGTCACCGGTTGGCTCGAGTTCCCCCATCTCTACGAGCTCCAGCGCCCCAAACGATCGGGTGACATCGATGCCATCGCCACCGCGTTCTCTCCCTATCTCGACGCTCGTGACTGGGTCACCATTCAGAACACCACACCCTAGTTTTCGACCATTTCCGGTGCCGTGCCGATACCGGCAGCGCCCAAGGGTGGCTGTATCGAGGGTCGCCCCGAGGACGCCGGGCGACATTCGGGGGCACCTTCGTTCTGCAGATCTAATAATCTGATTACATGACCGAGATCAGCGCCCACAGACGCCGCACGCAGGTTCGCTGACCTCCTCGACGCGGTGGAACACCGCGGAGAGCGGATCACCATCGTTCGACGGGGCAAGGCGGTTGCCCTGATCGAACCCGTCTTGAGTGGACGCGGCTCAGATGTAAAGGCGATGCTTCGTCGACACAGGGTTGATTCGCGCTGGCGCGCTGAGTTGGCGGCCGTCCGTGACCTCGTGACAGTGGAGGAGCGAAGCTGACACGGCTGCTGTTCGACACCACGTTCCTCATCGATGTCGAACGTGCCAGTAGCGAACTCGACGAGGCCGTCGACAACGACGACGACGTAGCCATCGCCGCGATCACCATCGCTGACCTTCGGGTCGGCGTTGAGCTTTCCCAGGGCAAGGCGCGGATCAGTCGTCTGGCGTTTCTTGACGACGTCCTCGCAACCATTCCCGTGATCGACTACGACGTTGACGTCGCCGAGGCCCATGCGCACCTGCTCGTTGTCGTTCGCCACCAGGGTCGGCCCAGGGGTGCTCATGACCTCATGATCGCAGCCACCGCTTTGGCCTCTCAACGAACCGTCCTCACCGCTGATCAAACTGCTTTCACGGATCTCCCGGGTGTGGCGCTGCGCCGGCACCGGTGACTTCATCCTCATCCGAACTGGGCTTCATCGGCACTTCGGAAATGGGCGGGATGCGGGGTCGCTGCCAGTAGCAAGCGCCTCTGGGTTCGCCCGACCATTGGGGCGCCACGCACCCGGCGATCGGGGCCGGGGGCGAATGGGATTATGGGCGGATCTTCGGGGACACGGTCCAATCGACAAAGCGGCACAGCTGTGGGCCGAACCGAGTCAATTCTTGAACGCTACAGAACGCCAGGTAGCGCCCCCGTCACTCGACTCGAACAGACTGCCGGCAAGGAGCGCGTAGGCGCGGGACGGGTCGCTGAACCCCATCCACGAGACCGTTGACGGACTCGACCCGGACAGGACGACCGCGTAGGTGCTGCCTCCGTTCGTCGTCCGCACCAATGCCCCACTCAGCGTCTCCGGTGCGGGCGAGGCGAGGGCGACCGATGACGAGGCCGCGGCCAGCTTCAATGAGTTGGGGAACGCTCCGGTCGCCGTGGCGACACGCCAGGTCACACCGCCGTTGGTCGACAGCATCGCCTCGGCCATCGTGCCCGTCGGGCATGCGGCCCAGAGCGTCGGACTCCCATCGGCGGCGACCGTCACCGAGCCCCCGAGACCGGCTGTGCAGGGGTCGACCCGTTGGCTGAACTGGGCCCCCTGATCAGTGGAGTACAGGAGGACCAGGTCCCCGTTGCCCCCGAGGACATACAGATTCGGCCCGCTGACAGCGAATTGCGCCCTGTAGCCGAGAGGGGTGGGCGTCGGCACCTGCTGCCACTGACGTGATCCGACCGGAGCAGTCAGAAGCCCGTTCGACGTGCTGTTCGCGGACCCTGCGCCGGTGACCAGCGCATACGCCTCGCCGTCGACCGCCTCGAGCTCGGTGACCTGCCCCGGGACGGGGACGTTTGCCCAGGTCGTCCCTCCGTCGGCCGTCTCCCATAGCTCGGGGCCGAAGGCGTAGCCGTCAAGGGCGTTGGCGAAGCGAAGCTGCGATACGTCGCTCGCACTCACCGGCGGGCTCGGGATACCGGCGAATACGGAACCGCCATCGGTGGTGCGAAGAATGGCGCCGCAGGTCCCGGATCCGGTGAGGCATCGAGCAGTCCCGAGCATCCACCATGCATCCAGGCTCACCGCTGTGAACGAGGTGGCCTGGAAGCCTGTCGGGATCGGGCCCCCCGGTGGACCAACGACAGACACGGGGGCCGTGGTCGTTGGGGAGCTCGTGGTGGAACTCGTTGGGCCCGTGGTGGTGGAGGCAGTGGTCGAGGAAGTGGGCCGAGGTGAGGAGATCGGCGTGCTGCCGCACGCGGCACCGGTGAGGGCGAGAGCCGTCACGACGACCCCGGTCAGAGCGCGAGCGAATCGATTTAGATTCGTCGTTCTAGGTATGGCGGCTGGGTGCATGTCAGCATTCCATTTGGCTGGAAGAAAACGATTCTGATTACGTTGTACACCAGGCCATCCAAACGCCAGTAGGGGCGGAGGTCCCTTCAAGTCCGAGGCTGACCGGCCCAGCAAACAGCATCAGATCTCGCTTGCTCTCGCAATCGGCTCGGGCTCGAGCGACAAACACGCAGCCCCGGCCTCACTGTCGGGGGCACAAGCGGGGCAGCTCGGCTCATGTCAATCACGTCGCTCTCGAGCACGGCGAACAAGCCTTTCGGCACTGGCGTGCTCCGTGCTTTCGAACCATCATGGTTCGAGGAGGTACCGCATCGGGTTCCAGCCCAACGAGTTTGATTGGGTTGCCCAGCACGGACTGTCCAGGAAAGGTTGACTGATATGGACGAAGATCAGGACCAGGCGAAGTGGAGTGCCGCAGAATGGCACGGCAAGATGCTCGTGGACCGCGACGGCGAAAAGATCGGCAAGCTGCAGGATGTCTACGTCGATATCGAGACAGATGAGCCGCAGTTCGGCACGGTGAAGGAAGGTCTCATCGACCGTCATCTGACCTTCGTGCCTCTGGGCGGAATCCATGTCGGCCCCGATGACCTGCAGGTCCAAGTGACCAAGGAGCAGGTGCGGTCTGCGCCCGACATCGAGATGCACGGCGAAGAGCTGTCCCAGGCGGACGAGTCAGCCCTGTACCACCACTTTGAGCAGAACTACACGGCACCCAACACCGAGAGCGGACGCCGCCTCGCCCGCCGCTGAACCAGGTGCCGTGATGCCATTCCCTCGGGAATGTCACGTGGTGGCCATGCCGACCAAACCCCTCCCTCCGTCAGCCTCGTCCCAGCAAGGAACCCGGGGAATGAGGACCTTTTCCTCTGACCGGTTCGCGGCCGCTGCGCCACAGTGGGAAGTGCGTTCGCAACCGTCGTCGGCGTGACGCGGTATCTCACGACCAAGAAGGGAAGTGCACAATGGCTGGAAAGACTGAGCAGGTGAAGGGCCAGGCCAAAGAGGCAGTCGGAAGTCTCACCGGCAACAAGGACCTCGAATCCGAAGGCAAGGCCGATCGTCGGGCTGGTGAGGCCAAAGAGAAGGTCGGCCACGCCAAGGACAAGGTCGAAGAGGTGATCGAGAAGGTTGAGCACAAGGCCGGAGAGGTCATCGACAAGGCCAAGGACACTACCCATCCGAAGTAGTTCTATCCACACCTTCCGGTGCGACGAACTGTCGGCCCTAGCGGTTGATACGATAATTAACACACGGCCCTGGAGGCTCAATGATCATTCTCGGCATAATCCTTCTCGTCATTGGGTTCGTCACGGGGATCGCCATCGTTTGGTCGATCGGACTGATCGTGCTCGTGATTGGTCTGGTCCTCTGGCTCCTCGGGGCACTGGGCCATGCAGTAGGAGGCCGACGGCACTACTACTAACCTGCGATGTAGGCCGCCGACTGGTCCGGCGCTGGTAGGTCGGACGGGCTCCGTCCCCAAGATTGCTGATTGAGGACCCTCAGGCCGACTCAGTACATCACAGCTGGGGGCCAGCAGACGTCCTACTCGTGCGCTCCGCCTCGTCCTGCGGGCCTTGTCGCAGCAAGCCGAGCAGCTCCTCAGGGTCAAACTTGCTGGGCTCCGTGGTGCGCAGGAAGTCCCTCAGGATCT
>PKXA01000002.1 GCA_003133325.1 Acidimicrobiaceae bacterium
AACTAGCTCACCGGATGCCAAGATCTGCCAGGCCGGGTTCTCGTCAATCGGTTCGCTAGCCGCGACGATCGCGCGCCGCTCACGAAGGTCGGAAGACCGAATCCGGATGCCGCCGTGTTGTCCGACGCCATGAAGGTGCTGATCACCACGGTGGCCGCCGGAGTCCCGGTCGAGCAGGTACAGCTCATTAGTCAGGGGATAGCGGAGGACCCACATGTCCGTTGGGGTCACGACTATCAGGTTGAGCGACAGCACCGGTACGTGCGAGGCGAGCCAGCTGACGGCCGCGGCAATCCCCGCGGTGAGATCGCCGCTGTGGGCGGCGGTCTCCTTCACGATGAGGGCAAACATCCTCTCAGAGTCGGTGTCGCCGTGTACGACCCGTCGATACTCGCCGAGCTGTTCTTCGACGAGGTTGAGGTTGCCCAAGGCACCATTGTGAGCGAAGGCGATGTCGCCGTCGGTGAAAGGATGGGTGTTCTCGTAGCTGCGTACCCCGGTAGTGGCATGGCGCACATGAGCGACGAACGTGGTCGACGTCAGGCTCCTAGCGGCATTTCCGAAATCTGGATCGTCCCATGCCGCGACCGGAGCCTTGTGCAGTTCGACGTGACCGGACGGGTCGAACCCCGCTACCCCGCAACCGTCGGGGTTGCGGTGGCTCTGCTCATCGAGGCTGTCTGGCGCGTCGAGGAGCCAAAACGTGGCCTTCACACGCTGATCGCCGGCAGTCAGCCCGAAAAGGCGGCACATACCAACGTTCTAGCCCAACTGCTTTCAGGCATGGAGGTCGCCTCGCACGCTCCGGTGGTATCGAGTTGGGCGTAGCTAGTGTCGAGACCGGATCCGTAAATCTCATCCGACTCACCAGGTGCCGAAAGGACCGATGCGCCTGTGCTCGGCAACGGATGACAGCTCGGCCCCCGGATCGCAGATCTGTCGCTCGACAAGAGATCGTGGCGGGCGCCCGACGATCGAACGGTATCCGGCACAACCAAGCCCATCCTTCAGATCAGCGTCCGGGTGCCCGCAGGGGTCGTCCCGTGGGAAATATGGTTCGCTCCGGCGTCTGGTGCCTGCCCGCTGCCGGCGCGGAGTGACTCGATACTGACGGGAGCGTGGCACCTTGGCCACAAGGCCGTGGCCTCGCAGCTTTACGATGAGCCGAGACACCCGTTCGCATCGTCGGTGGGCTTCGTCGCGGTCGAGCGCCGGTCGTCGGTAGAGCCCGATCGGCGTCGAAGAGCCGGTCGAGCATCCGCCCCACCCGGTCGTCGTTGAGCCCCCCGAGACCGCCAACCTTCAACCCGAACAGCGAGGCCTCGTAGGGGGCGGCCCACTCGCCCATCGCATAGAGGGGCTTGTGGCTGCAGATGATGTTGCGCACCGCGAGTTCGATCACCCGTGCGGGGGCCAGGCGTAGCCGGGCGTCGTCATGGGGCAGGTAACGCTCCAAGACGTCACTCACACCCATGCGAGCAAGGAACCAGTTCACGATGGGCAGACTCCCCACCTTGTCGTGGGTCAGAGAGAAACGCTCGTCGTCGTCCATCGAAGGGCTCCTTGACGTCGGCCTCGTGATCGGTCAGTATAAATGCTGACCGATCCTCAGTGGTGGATCCCGATCGAAGGTTGCGATGCCCAGTCGCCTCGAGCGCTACCAAGACAAGTACCGCTCACTCACCGCCGAGCTCGGTGGGCTCGGCTTCATCTGCCCGGGCTCACTCGTGCTGCGAGAGACCTCGTGCGGCAGACCAGGGTGCAAATGCCAGGCCGACCCGCCTCGCCTTCACGGTCCCTATTACCAGTGGAGCCGTGCCGTTGACGGAAAGACGGTGAGTCGCCGGCTCAGCCGAGCCGAAGCCGAGCTCTACGAGGAGTGGATCGCAAACCGCCGCCGGTTGAAGGGGATCGTGGCCGAGATGGAGGAGGTCTCAGCTGCAGCCGGGGAGATCCTGCTCCGTCAAGCGACCGAGGACCGGGGTCGAACGACTCGGTGAACATGCGAACCCAAGCCGAGTGGGGGCGAATATGGGTCACGAGAAGTGCGGAACGTCAGCTTGAAGTTTCTTGGGTCCGAAATACGCCTGCGTCTTCGCAAACCTGAGAACACGCTGCCTGAACGATATAAACGCTCTCAAAGCACCCCACTACAATATTTGCTTACCCGCGCACCCCGCTACGGGATGTCCAGACATCTGAGATTAGTTAGCGCGCCACACTGAGATGTGGTCAGTACTGCGCGCGTCGAAGGGTCGACGATGCCAGTCAGCCCAACGGTCCTCAAGCGTCATTCCGTTGAGGCGCGCCATGAGATCGAGTTCTGCGGGCCAGGCATAGCGGTGCACAACGGGAAAGCTCCGAGTCTGGCCGGTCTCGCTGATGACGATTTGGGTTGTGGACAATTTTTGGCGGGCCGCGTCGTGATCCTCGATGACCAAGCCGGCGAAGCCCCGACCGAGCCGCCGAGCCCGAAGACCGAGGCCGTCACCACGTGGCGGGTCGGGAACCCATGCCTCGATCACGAATCGTCCTCCGGGCGCGAGGTGCCGGGCCGCGTTGGCAAAGCAGGTGACCTGATCGTCCTGGGTCGGCATGGCATAGATGGTGTTGACCAACAGCAACACGAGGTCGAATTTGCCATCAGCGCTGGCGGAGGCGAAATCTCCGCACACCGTGGTGACTTTCTCACCACCCGGTTTTTCTCTCAGGCGTTCGAGCATACTGGACGACCCGTCCACCCCCCAGACGTCTAGGGATCGCTGTGCTAAGGGGAGGGCAATCCGTCCGGTGCCCACCCCGAACTCGAGCACCCGCCCGCCGGCGGCCAAATCGAACAAGAGGTCGACAGCACCTTCGGTATCGAAGACCCCCCCGTAAATGGCGTCATAGTCGTCGGCCAGACGGACACCGTACGCCGCGACATCATGGGATTCTTCGTTCACGGTGTCCACAATGAACTTCGATCGCTCTTCCAGGCAGATACGAGGTGGTCAGCGAAAGCTCCTTCGACGAGCGCAACCGCTCTTGCCCCGAACATCACTGCACCTGCTTGCTCGGGCTCCACCTCAAGCAGTCCACCAACGAGTTCGTTGACAGCAACGTACTGATGTACCTCGTCAGCTTCGACGTGCACGTCATAGAACCGGCGCCCTTCGAGCGGCACGCCAAGCGATTCGAGCCACGAGCTGTAACGGCCCATCGGGCCTACCGAGTTCATCTCGAAGCTCGCCAGATGTCCGACCAGAGCACCCCGGAGACGGCGGTGCAGACCGAACATCGAGATCAGATTCGTCGTGGCCAACGTGACAGCAGGGAGTCGGTCAAGGTATGCGCCGTACGTGGGATCGAGGCCCAAAGCCGATATCGCCGCTGCGAACAGGGATGCGTGCATTTCCCTGGCCACCCCGCCCCCATATTCGTCCGACTGAATCTTTACCATCGCGGCTTTCGCCCGGCCAGTAAGCCGGGGTATCCCCCACGTATGGGGATCAGCCTCCTTCAGCTGATAGCCGGATCGGTGGATGGCAAACTCCTCCGCATGGAAGCGGTTTCCGTGCTCGAGCAACCACTCCGAAAGCGAAAACTCCCCTCCTTGACTGAGGTCCCACAGTGCATCCGGCACATCGGCAGCAGCGACATTCCAATAATCTGGCAGGGCCAGCCGCAGCTGCCGCTCGAACGCCTCCTCCAGCGCGCCGCGGAATGCGACCAGCGAAGGCTCCCATTCCCAGTCGTCACTAACGCCGGTGAAGCCTTGGTAGTGCAGCTCGTAACAGCAATAGAGCGCCAGCTGCACATCTTCGTCCAGGAGTACGTCCTCGCAAAATACGGACGGCACGGACAAGTGATGAGGGACTTGTCGGAGGGAAGCCAGAAGTTCAGCGCTTAATGGACCACGAGGGATTGGAAGCGTAGGCGTCACGGGACACATTTCGGCCAACGGGCGATGCCCACAACCCTCACAAACCCAATCCGTGGTTCATTTCACCCTTTCAGAGAGAGACCCTCGCTCTACGGCATGACCAACTCCGGAGTATGGCCGGTCGGCCTACCGAGGCTACCCTTCATTGCGCCAACGAAACATGCATTAGAGCCGCCCTCGCTGCGCTGGGCCGCAATAAGAACGTCGCCTCGCTTGCCAAGCGCTGGCTGCTCGGCCCTGGCGCCGCTCCTTGCTGCCCTACTCCGGTTAAGTGAGGGACACCGGCATGGATCCCGATTGGGGCCCCGGCAGCGACATTCGCGAACCCCGAGGGCTTCGAAAGTGACCTGAGCGAAAACCGTGATGGCCTTGAGGTGAGGGTCATCGTTGTGCCCTGGGTAGGACGACGCTCCTCGGAATAGTTCCCTGGAGACGTCCACCCTCAGGCGCTGCTCGGTTCAGCTCATACGAGCCGCCTTCTTGGCCGGAGCCCGCTTGACGGCCTTCTTGGCCGGAGCCCGCTTGACGGCCTTCTTGGCCGGAGCCCGCCTGACGGCCCTGACGACAGTCTTGGCCAGAGCCTGCTCGACGTCCTCAAGAGCCCGCTTGACGGACTCGAGAGCCCGCTTGGCCTCGCTTTCCCATCCGTTGGGCATCGTGTCCTCCTCTTTCAGTTCGAAATCAAGGTGATCAATCCCGAAAGGTTAGCGACTGCAACTTCCGAAATGGGGGATCGGCACGCCTCGCAGATCGAATCCAGACGGGTGCGGAGGCCTACTCGGTGGAGGGCGTTCTGTGAGAGGCGTACCGGTTCGTGATGGCGCGATCGACCGTCCACCGCTTTTGCGGCGTTCTGCGGCCCTCTATCTCCTAACCCCGAAGCCGATTCGCTGGCGCCCACGGCAGGATTGGAACCTGAGACTTCGAGGAAAGACTGTCCCCGCCGGCTCCGGGGAATTGTTAGTCCAATCCTGATGGCCAGGGTGCTCCGCATCGTGAGCACTTCTACTCTTTCTCTGGCCATCGCCGTGTTCACTCCGCGTCCCACAAGCGGAACCTCGTGCGGTGACGGCCCAGGTCAGGCAAGGTCGCTGCCCGAAGGTAAGCAACAGTTGCTGGGTTCGTGCGTCCGTCGGGGGCTTGCCGTGGTTGCGATTGGGCCTGGGCAAGGACTTTCTGTTGGGCAGCTGGACTGGCAGTAGGTCTGATCATATGGCGTGGAGAGTGAAGGCTGCTCATCTTTCGGCTAGATTGTTCAGTATGAGTGAAGCCGAGGCATGCGGCAGGTGACGCTCGCCTTAGTTCATGATCTCCGCGAGCACCGAGCGTTGAGCACAGTTGAAGAGGTCGCTGACTTCGAGACCGACCTGCTTGCGGAGTTCGTGCTGGCCCGGGCGTCAGCGGGGTTGGCCGATAGCACCATCCGCGGCGACACCAACCACTTGGAGCTGATCCGGCACTGGTTCGACCGGCCGCTGTGGGAGATGCAGCCCTGCAACGCTGATGTCTACTTCGGCAAGGTTCTGCGCGACGCCAGGCCTTCGACGCGAACAGGGCGGGCGGCCGCGCTGGCGGTGTTCTTCGAGTTCCTCGAGCTGCGCCACAAGGTGGAGCTGCACAATCTCACCGGCCGTGTGGTCGAGTGTCCGTTGGACGAGATGAACAGGCCGCGGGCTTCGGTTGGCCCACAGCTGCGGGTACCTCCGAGCGAAGCCGAGATCGAGGTGCTGTTTTCCGGGTGGCGTGAGGAGCTGGTCGCCTGCCGCAAGTTCGGGCCGGCGGCCCGCAACTACGCGGCGGCGCGGCTGGCAGCCGACGTGGGGCTGCGGGTCAACGAGTTCCGGATGCTCGACCTCGACGACGTGCGTTGGGAGCTGGGCCGGTTCGGCAAGCTCAACGTCCGTCACGGCAAGGGATCGCGGCGCAAGGGGGCAAAGGCGCGGCTGGTGCCGTTGATCAATGGGGCCGACCTCAACCTGCGGTGGTTCATCGAGGACGTGTGGTCCCAGTTCGATGGCGACCATGACCGCCCAGGGGCACCTCTGTTTCCTTCCGAACGCAAGAACGAGGACGGCTCATGCTCTCGAGCGACCGCGGATGTGTTCCGTCGGTCGTTGGCCGAGGCCACCGCTGCGCACCTACCGCTGTGGGCCGGCAAGCTCACTCCGCATGTGCTTCGCCACTACTGCGCCTCTCAGCTCTACCGCGCCGGCATGACCCTCTTCGCCATTCAAGAGCTGCTCGGTCATTCATGGACTGGCACGACGGCCCGGTATGTCCACGTCCATCACTCTCATGTCGAAGATGCCTGGATGCGTGGTCACGAGCGTGCCGCGGACCGATGGAAGGGACTGGAGCGATGAGATGGAACCTGAGGCTGGCGGCTGCCAACCGCGGCATCTGGAAAGCCAGCGAACTCAAACGGATGCTCGCCGAGCGCGGTGTCGTGATCAGCGCTGGGAAGATGTCGGGTCTGTGGTCGGGCCATCCCAACACCGTCCGCCTCGATGAGCTAGACGTCATCTGCGCGGTGCTCGACTGCGGCGTCGAGGAACTGCTGGTCGCTGAACCTGAAACGGTCCCCGAAGCGACGTCGGCAACCGACGAGCACGCTGCCGAGGCCGGCCATGGCCGCGCCGTGAAACCGCGGCCCCGTAGCGGACGCTCACTGCCGCCCCGCTGACCTGCCTTCACTGCGCCGGCCCTGTCGTGGGTCGTCGGGACCGGCTCTACTGCACCCCCAACTGCGCCAAGCGAGCCTGGGAGATCCGGCGCAAGACCGGAACCGAGCCGCCACAACGCTGGCAGCATCCAGCACTTGGCTCGGACAACCCGGCGTTGCAGGCCGCAGCAGCCTGTGCCCAACAACTCGGCGAGGCCCACGGCTGGTCACCCACCACCATGCTGCCCGTGTTGGACGGCTTGACAACGCTGCTATACGACCGAGCGCCCGGAGAACCCGTCCCGCTCTCCGAAGTACGGGAGCGAACATCTCAACACGGCCGCAGCCTCCGTGTCGCCGAGGTCCTCGCCGAGGTGGAGCTGCTCGATGACGACACCACTCCGGCGATCCGCTCTTGGGTCGAGCGCCGCAGCGCCGAGCTACCCACAGGGTTCGCTCCCGACGTCCGCGCCTGGATGCTCCTCCTCCTCGACGGCGACGCCCGAACCCGGGCCCGATCGGCGAGCACCATCTACGCCTACTTCGGATCCGTGCGGCCGCTCCTGGAGAACTGGGCGGCGACTCGCGGACACCTGCGTGAGATCACCGCTCTCGACGTCGTGGCCGTGCTGGATCCCTTACGCGGGTGGCCTCGCAGCAACGCGGTCACCGCGCTGCGCTCACTGTTCCGCTTCGCCACAAGGCACGGGATCATCTTCGCCAACCCCACCGCCCGGCTGGCTGACGCCGGCGGGGAACGCAGCCTGATGCCCATGAGCGACGCGGAGATACTCGCCGTCGAACAATGCGTCGTCACCCCGGCTCAGCGGCTCGTCGTCGCCCTCGCCGCCGTCCACGCGGCGCGCCCGGCCACTATCCGCCACCTCACCATCGATCACGTGGACATGCCGAATCGGCGTATCACCCTTGAAGGGATCGTCCAGCCACTCGGGGGGTTGACCTATCGAGCTCTGCGGTCCTGGACCGAACATCGCCGCGACACCTGGCCGCACACGCCGAACCGCCACCTTGTGATCTCCCGCGGCACCTCCCCCGGCGTCGGTCCCATCGGCCACACCTACCTCACGAACCGGCTGCTGCCAGCTGGCGTCAACATCGACCGCATCCGAAAGGACCGAGTCCTGCACGAAGCGCTGACCGTCGGGGCGGACCCGCTCCACCTCGCCTTGGTGTTCAACCTCGCCCACACCACCGCAGGCAGGTACGCCCATTTCGCTCAGACCCTGCTCGACGATCAACTCGAACGAGTCGACGCCCCAGTGACAGCAACTCCGCGCTACCCTCACCCGAACCCGATCCAATCTCAAACCCCAACAAGAGAAAAGCCGTGAGTTCCCAGCAGAAGACCTTCAGTCTCGCTGAACTCACGATCCTTCGTCCCGTAGGCCCCGCCCGGTGAAGATTCTCGCACCGGGGCGCTAACTGGGACGGGCGGCGAACTGACGCAGACCTTGAGCCATTTGCTCCTCCAGGCAAAGGGGCCAACGGGCAGCCACGCATAATGACGCATTGCACGACCACCTTGCCGAGCGCGGAACCGGCGATCTGGATCGCTGGCCAAGTAATCGGATCGTCTGCACGGCCGGTGCGGATTGGAACGTGCGAGCGCGAGTGCAACGGTTTAGGAATGGCCCTTGAGGCCGGAATCGACGGAACCGGACGGTAAGCAACCGGACGTTTCCGTAGGTCACCCGCTACGTGACGGAGGCGGACGGAGCGGGACGAAACCGGAAAGTTCCCGAGTTGTAGGGACGTTTGTAGGGACTTATGCCGAGATCGGCATAGAGGGACATGTGACGCACGGTTTATGCAACGGGTGGAGGATCGACGGCTACTGGCAACGCTGTGGCGCTTGGTTCCTGGTCGGCAGACGAAACCGGCAACGCAGCAAGGATGTTCGAGATCGTGTGGAGCGTCGCTTCGAGTTGCAACGAGCGCGGAATGGACAGCCCGGGAAATGCGGCGGCGGAGTAGTTCTGTGCGGGTTCGTCCAGATGGTCGTTGGTGTAGGCGTAGATGCCCACCCCGTCGAGCAGTTGTGCCACGTTGTCAGAGGTCTTGATGCAGGCGAACAGATCCGCCGATCCCGTAACCCGCACGGCCATCAGAAAGTAGGTCTTCGGCTTGCTGTTCTTGCTCCACGTTGCGAGGTCGCCAGCCGGAGCGTCTTGATGGCCCCCCTGCTGGGAGATCATCAATCCAAAGCCAGCTTTGAGATCAACGGCCTTGAAGGCGAGTTCCTTGGCCCGCTTCAACAGATCCGCGCTGGCACGGCGTCCAGCATCATCCTCTGCCGGACTCCCTGGATGTTTGGGCGTGCCGAGCATTTTGGCTTCAACCAGTACTTCGGCGATTCCCGATGCTGGATAGGTCACGTCGAGGTTGTGCTTCGGAAAAATCATCCCAGCAACGAGTCCACGAGTGGTCAGCAACTTGCCGGACGCCGACTCCAAGACAATGGCGAGCAGGTCGTTGAAGTAGTCGCCTTTTCCGTTCTGCCTCTCGCCCTCGGATACATTCCCGGCGGCAACACTGGCATCGAACTCGGCCATTGCGGCCAGGAACCCTTGCTCTACCTGGCTCCACGAGGTCGGTAGGGGCGTAGTGACACGAACGGCGGTGAGGTGGTCCCGGAGCGGCGCACACGCCGCCCCAGTTAGAAGTGATTTGCCCGGCTTACGAGCCACTCATGACTCCACCGACTTGGCCCCCCTGGTCACTCGACGCTCTGACAGGTGCGCCCGAGCCTCCCGAAGATCCAGAACCTTGTTGTGACTGAGATTGCTCTGGCGTTCGAGGATCACGCTATCGACCAGCCCCACGGCGTCGAGAAGCAGGCCATTGGCGATCAGCTTGCGCAGCGTCGGAATCATCGCCGTCAGTTCGTCGGATGCTCCGCCTACCGACTCCTGACTGGGGAGTGGCAATTTCACGGCCTCACCAGGTTCCAACTTCAAGATGCCGCCACCATAGGCACGGCCAACAAGTTCGGCACCGAGCAAGGTTGCGCTATTCAAACTGGCAACCGCCAACGCAGACGCCGTGCCTCGGTATTGTTCGGAGAGGTAGAGGCCGTGGACCGAGTTGAGGTGATGCGCCGTCGCCTCGTTGACCGCCAGGCGAGGTGTGTCTGCATTCATGCAGGTCACCAAGAGGTCGGCCACGGGCACCTGCGGCACTCTCCACCAAGGCGTCCGCATTCGACACTTGTAGGCGTCGGGCACTCCTAAGCGCTCTCCTTGCCTGATGTAGGCAGCTGCCGCCTTCGATGGGCTACCCGGTGGCCGGAACAAGAGGGTCTGGGCGCCGCTTCGGCCAAGGTTCACCAGGCCTGACGGAGTGAACCGGATGCCTCGTAAGTGGTGGCTGCCGGGCGGTGAGATGCGGACAAGCTCGTCCATGCCGATTCCAAGCTCATTCGCCCGCTCGGGAGACATGGCGAAATAGCCGTTGTTGCCAGTTACCGTCCCGAGGGAGATGTGGCCCCACTCAGCCAGTGTCACGAATGAACCCTGGTCGTGCAGATCAGCAAGGAGGGAGGGACCTGCAAGCCCGGAGAGGAGCGCCCCGGTCCACTTGTCGGAGATCGAGGTCGGACGGTATTTGAGCGACTGAGCCGGATTGTCCAATTCCGAGACCGAGCGAAGCTGTCGAACCGTGAAGTGGTCAGTCCCACCGCTGCCTTCACAGAGAAGGAGAAGGGCCTCGGTGGACACGCCAGGGAAGACCTGCTCCTCAAACAAGATCAGGTTCACCGATCCGAAGCGCTCCAACAGAAACCGTCGAACGCTGCCGGCGTAGTTGGCTGCCAGCAGCTCGGCTGGAAGTACGAACGCCAATCGACCGCCAGGTTTGAGGTACGCAGCCGAATGGACGACGAACGCCGCCCAGGAGCTTGCCAGCTTGCTCAGACGAACGCCCTGAGCCAGTGCTGCTCCCATCGCAACAGAACGGGCAGCGCCGGTGTAGTCGTGGAACCGAATGTAAGGAGGATTCCCGATCACAGCGTCGTAATCGGCGTCCGGCTTCGAGGCCAGGAAGTCGCCAACATTGACTCTCGCCTTCACGCCGTGCTTTTTGAGCAAGCCCCGGGCTGTGCGGGCAGAGGGCTCGTGGATGTCGGTCCCAGAGATGTGCATCTCAGACGGACTTGCCCCGAGATCCGCCAACCGTCGCACCGACGCCTCCATGAAGGCCGCTTCGCCGCAGGCTGGTTCGAGTACCGAATCCTCCACGGACCGCACTGCCCAGTCAGCCATGAAATGGCACACTGGCTCAGGCGTGAAGAATGCTCCTCTCGCCTTGCGCAGGTCCGCCGTATCCATCGGTTCTGTTCCCCAGCTCTGGTTCACGTGATCTCCTGGAATCTACCGCCCTGGGGTGAGCCCAGAGGTGACCCCTCAACCAGGGTTCTACTCAGAGGGTGTGCCAGGCCCTGCTGGGGGTTCCCGGACGCTCTCTGCCAGCGGCCCAGGCGGGGATGGCCGGAACTGGGTCGACAGATCAACAGCAAGGCACAGGACCAGTCACACAATTGGGGTCAGGCCCTGTGCGTTGATGCACCCCTGTACTGCACTCACCGTCCAAAGC
Organism: Acidimicrobiaceae bacterium; assembly: GCA_003133325.1. Lineage (GTDB taxonomy): Bacteria > Actinomycetota > Acidimicrobiia > Acidimicrobiales > RAAP-2 > DASZIT01. The sequence continues at coordinate 11,199 of PKXA01000002.1, forward strand.
CACGATCATGGCTCGGCGGACCGTGGTGATGGTGGTGTACAGGCTGACGAG
>PKXA01000036.1 GCA_003133325.1 Acidimicrobiaceae bacterium
CGATCGTTCGATGCAGGAGCTGTCCGACAGCGACAATCACCTGGTTCAAGTCGAATACCTCCGGCTGCAGCACCTTTTGGCCGCCGAACGCGAGGAGCTGGTGTGTGAGTTGCGCTGCGCGTTCGGCCGCCACGCGGATCTGCCCGAGATCATTTTGAGCTGCTTCTTTGTCATCGAGCTCTTCGCTCGCGAACGACGCACAGGAACGTCAAATGGCGCACCCCATCGGCCTTGCTCAGACCTGAGTCCCGGTGCCGCAAGGGGATCGGTGTACGGGATGGTGAAAGCCGTCGCGATGGGTGCCGGCGTTCGCGACAGTTGCCTGCTGGGGAACGAGCGGGGCAGGGCGCACGGCCGCACATATCGAACGGATAGCGCCTATTGGCGATTCTTGCGGGCCTGCCAGGGGTACGAAGACCCACTCGGCGAACTGTACGCTGACAGACGGAGAGCCGGGAAGCCTGGTCGGCACATGGAAGGTCCGCGTCCCTGAGGAGCTGAACGTGTGTCACTTAGAATCGCCCAACAGGCTTGCGCGGCCACAACCGTGCCACACCGCCACCTGTCGATCTAGGGCTGCGCGATGACCCCCGGTATCTCCTTCCTGGCCTTCTTCGTTGGGGCGGTCGTGAGTCTGGTCACGAGCTGGGTCCTTGTTTCACGTCTCGAACGGGTTGGCGAACGTCTGGGGCTATCCGAAGCTCTCCTGGGTATGGTTGCCGCTGCTGCAGCCGATGCACCCGAGGTCACGGCTTCCATTACCGCGTTGGTCCATCACCAAACAACGATCGGTGCAGGGGTCGTTCTCGGTTCGAACGTGTTCAACCTGGCGGCGCTGCTGGGCCTTGGAGCGATCGTCGCCGGTCGTATCGACCTGCACCGAAAGGTCGTGGTTCTCGGCGGCACCGTTGCCATGCTGGTCGCTGTGGTCTGCCTCTTCACTGTTGGGGGGCAAGTCCCAGCAGGAGCGGGTCTGGCCGTCGTTGTCGCCATCTTGGTTCCCTACGTCATTCTCCTTGGCGCACATCGGAGCATCCTTGGACGCTTCGGCCCCGCCACGACGTGGGCGGCCTGGCTTCGCGACGCAATTGTCGAGGAAGAGACCGAACTTGCCGAGGCCATCCATCCCCGGCGAGGCACCGGAGGCGACGTGCTCCTGGCCGGTGCAGCGTTGGTCGTTGTCGTTGCGGCCTCCATCGCCATGGAGCGGGGGGCCGCCTCGCTTGGCGTGCACTTTGCCGTCCCGGAGATCATCGTTGGCGGCCTCGTGCTGGCCGCGGTGACCAGCCTTCCCAACGCAGTTTCGGCCATCTACCTGGCCCGGCGAGGTCGCGGCGCTGCGACATTGAGCACCGCGCTGAACTCGAATTCACTAAACGTGACTGCCGGACTCTTGATCCCCGCCGCGATCATCGGCCTCGCCAAGCCGTCTGAATCAGGCATCCTCATCGCAGGCTGGTACTTGGGCCTCACCGCACTGACGTTGGCGCTCGCCTATTCCTGGCGCGGGCTGCGGCGCACTTCAGGAGGATTGATAATCGCGTCATATGGCCTTTTCGTAATGGTGCTTCTGATCGTCACGTAGATGCAATTCAGGTATTCAGTACTTGGTGGCCGATTCGATAATCCCAGCCGCCCAGGCGCAGGAGATGGAAACCATCAAGACTGCGCCGGTGAAGGCGAACTGGGCCGTAGTACCCCAGATTCCGTCTGGAAGAGCCAAGACCAGACTCAGACCGACAGCTATTGCCCCAGCCTGGCCGGCGGATGCCCGCCTCCCGCCAAGCAGCGCGCAGCAGGGCCCGATTATGAGCAAACCAATGAGAATGACGCGGGACCCGAGGAGCGAGTCCGCGACAGCGATGATCAGCATGATGACGACGCTGAGCCTCCAGAAGAGGCGTTTGGTCCGTTCAATCACCAGAGTGAGTCTAGTGGCAGGGTGTCCCCGAACAATGGTCTCGTGAGACGCCGTAGCGTTTCTACGGCCGACATTGCTGCCTTTCGCCCCCCCCTGTGATCTTGGTGTGAAGAACTCGCACCGAAGTTTGGGCACTATCGCCTCAGAGAGCCGTCGCCGACCGGATTAATCTCACCGTAATCACAGGTGAGCCTTTCGCGAGCAGCGTCGGCTCCCGATCTCCAGCCAGCGGATTATCACCGCAAGCCGATCCCCTAACGGTGATCGGCCACCGAAGTCGGCAATCCACGTCCACGGGTTTTGCCGTCCCGGTGGCCGTTGACACAGAGGGCACGAACAACGACGATGGAGCAACGCCAATTGGTTTCATCGCGAGGACGTCCATGAGAGCACGCCGGATCTGTCTTGTGGCATCGGGAGCCGTGGCCGGTGGCGTGGCGGCCTATCTGACCGTGGGGAGAACACCGTGCCTGACCTGGGGTGCGACGGACGACGAGGCCGAGCAGGTGCTGCCCGGTGACGCCTTGCTGGCGAATCCCGATGTGATCTCGACGCGGGCGATCACGATCGACACGCCGCCGTCCTCGATCTGGCCCTGGCTCATGCAGATGGGGAGTGGCAAAGGCGGTGTCTACACCTACGACTGGATCGAGAACCTCTTCGGCCTCAACATGCACAGCGCGGACGAGGTCTTCCCCCAGTTCCAGGATCGGAAGGTCGGAGATGTCGAGCAACTTGGCACCTCCGGTCCACGGATGCGGGTGGCAATCCTTGAAGCCGAGCGTGCCATGGTGCTGCAGTCTGACGACGGCAACTGGGTCTGGGCGTTCTGCCTTTGTCCGCTTGACCAGCGACGCACCAGGCTGGTCAGCAGGAACCGGATCAAGACACCCGGCGCGCCCCTGCTCATGCGGATCGTGCAGACCCTGGTCATGGAGCCGGGCAGCCTCGTCATGGAGCGGCGCATGTTGATCGGCATCAAGACTCGGGCTGAGTCCTTGGCGACACGGATCCATTAGCGGGAGGGGGGCAGGCCCCCCTCCCGGCCTCCTCCCAGCGCAGCTCCGCGGTGGGTTGAGGTAGTCGGGCCGGCAAAGCCGCCCCTCGTGCGCTATCGCGTTGGGCATGACGAACGTGAACATCTACGACGTGCTCGATGCCCACGTCAGTCTCTCGCTGGACTGCGTGGATCGGCTCTACCTGAACGCCTACGTGCCGAATCTGCAGGTGGGCGGTCAGGTGGTCACCTTCCTCACCGAGCACTTGGGTTTCCCCATCCCCTCGCCGGCATTGCTCGAGAAGATCGGCAACCGCTTCCGTCGGGAGGTGAAGTCCTTCGCGGCCGAGCACGGGATCCCCATCCTTCAGCTGAAGAAGCCTGATCGGACCCGCTGGGATGATCGCAAGCTCGATCACATCCACTCCTATCTGAAGCGGGCCGAACCGGAGGGACGCAGCGGCGTTGTCGCCATCGTCCAGGCCCAGGAGTTCCAACGGGTGTTCAGCGCGAAGAACCGCTCCAGCAAGCCGGGCGTCGTGAGCTTCGACTTCCTGAAGGAGGAACGCCGGGTCGGGATCCACTACTTCTACATCTTCGATCCCGACTTCGGTCCCGGTTTCATCAAGATCTGCACCTACTTTCCCTATCCGGCCAAGGTCTGGCTGAACGGTGCGTGTCAACCTTTTTGAGACGGTTTCTTCATTGATTTAGTGAGTTGGTGGCCTCCTCTGGTTGGTTGATCCACGCGACTACCGGGAGAACCGGTGGCACGGGGATCTTGCGGACGAATCGTTCGGACTGTCGGCAATCGCCGTCGGGCTGCTCCTGGGTACAGGGCCAATCAGCATCTTTCCAGCCCTACTGGGAGTGATCGGTGGGTTGTTCAGGCTAATCAGACAACGAGCAGTCCACGCTGGGCCGGGCGACAGAGGTTTGGCCACGGCCGCAGTGGTGATTGGCTCAGTGACTGGCGTCCTATCTGTGATCATCATGTTCAGTTCGCACGCCGTCTGAACCGCCAAAGTCATCCCACGAACCGGCGTACTGGGGCTTCTGCCGCATTGAGGTTCCCCGGAAAAAGTAGACACGGGCTATGCAGCTTGGTTGAGGCGGGCCAACGATAACTCGTAGCGGACGGGACTGACATTGCCGGCCTTCCCGCAGCGACGCTCGTGGTTGTAGAAGTTGATGTAATCGTCGATGCCGGCGCGCAGCTCGTCCATGGTGGCGAAGGCGTGCCGGTAGAAGTACTNNGGCGCTGGCGTGGTCGTAGCAACTGCCGGTGGCCCCCATGGAACGGACGATTCCGAATCCGGCGCAGAACTCCTCGACCTTGTGATCGCTGAACTGGCTCCCGCGGTCGGCGTGGAAGATGGTGCCGGTGCATTGGCCGAAACGGGTGGTGGTCGCCTGGGCGAGTGCATCGAGGACGATCTCGGTGCGCATGTGATCGGCCAGTGCGTAGCCGAGGACCCGTGAGGACCCCTCGTCACGGACGGCACAGAGATAGGCCTCGCCCTCGCCGATCCTCAGGTAGGTGAGGTCGCTCGTCCAGATCTCGTCGATGCCCTCGGGGCTGAACCGTCGGTTCACCAGGTCCTCGGGGTAGGTCGCAGTCGGGTCCGTCACGGTCGTGACCTTGAAGGTCCGTGGGCTGATGCCGGCGATGCCGAGAGCCGCCATGCGGACGGCCACCGTGTTGTGGCTCACGTCCTCGCCGTCTTCATGCAGGTCGAGGGTGATCCGTGGGGAGCCGTAGGTGCCACGGGACTCCTTGTGCAAGCTCAGGATCTTGGCATCGAGGTCCGCACGGCGCTGTTCGCTCGGCAGCAGCGGGCGTATCTGTGCCTCCTTCCACCGGTAGTAGCCGGCACGGGAGACCTCGAGCAGCCTGGCCATGCGGGTCACCTCGAAGTTCGCGCACTCCGCGGCCATCAACGCAAATCTCTCTGCTTTGGTGGACTTGAAGCGAAGTACGCGGCAGCTTTTCCCAGAAAGGCCAGGTCCTTGTCCTGTTCGGCCACTTGGCGGCGCAGTCGCAGCAGCTCGGCCCGCTCGGCCGCAGTCAACGGCTCATCCGACGAACCAGCCACCGTGTCCATCCGACGACGCTCATCGCGAACCCACCTGGCCAAAGAGCTGTCCACCACCGACAGCTCGGCGGCCACGTCGTGTACCGATCTCCCAGTATCGATCACGCGGTGAGCGGCCTCGGTCTTGAACTCCAGCGTGAACTTACGCCTCGTAACTCCCATAATCGAACATCCTTCCAGCCGACCCAAAGGTCAGCCTGTCAGGTGTCCACTAAATCTGGGGAACCTCACATATTGCCTCTCCGGCACAGATGAACGCTGCAATGCTTACCTCCGTGGGCTCCAGCAGCAGCAGAAGAAGGAAGACAAAAGGTCGCTCGCAAAACCAGCATGAGCATTCGCGTGATCGAGTCCGAGCTGAACCCCCGGTCAAGCGCGCTAACCAAGCTGCGCCACAGCCCGTTCCTGTTCAGAGCCACTTTCTGCCCTGTCTACTGCGATCCGATTTGGTCAGTAAGTTCAAATAGTAAGTTCACGACCTAGCTGGCCCAATCGGGGGGAGTCGAAGCATACCGCACCCCATTTCCAACGTGTAGCGGCCATTTATTCGTTCAGTGCCCTGACCTGGAGCATCACGGGACACCAGCGTGTGGGTACGACCATCGGTGAGACGGGAGGATCAAGGCTCGGCGAGGTGCCTACCTCTGGTGCCACCGTACCGCCTCTTTCTCGAGAAGCCGCAGGTCAATCGGCGCATCGAGTATTTGGACCCAACAGGTTCACGGGGGCGGTATCGTGGCGCAGGCAGCGCTGACCGCCTCGATCAGCACTTTGGGGGGAACCGGCTTCTTCAGGTACTTGAAGACCCTTTGGCCGAGATGCTGTCGGAGGTCGGAGTCGAAGTCGTAGGCCGAAGCCATCATTATCACTGGCGGCGGAGGCACGGGACTCAGAGTTCGGACAACCTCGGTGCCATTCAGTTTGGGCATGCGTTCGTCGAGCACAACGACATCGAATGGCTTCTGGTTGAACTCTGCCAGAGCGGCCTCCCCGTCTTGCGCCTCGGTGACGGTGTATCCGACGGACCTCAGGATCGCCGCGGTGGTGTCGCGTATCCCGTCGTTGTCGTCGGCCACCAGTACGTGAACCTCGACACCGTCGATCATGGTGCCACCTCGGCGGTGGTGTGGGGTAGGCGAATGGTCACACGCGCCCCACCGCCGGGTCCGTTCTCGATGGAGACGGTGCCGTGATGGCCTTCGGCGAAACGCTTGACGATGGCCAGTCCGAGGCCGGTCCCGGTGGCCCTGGTTGTGTAGAAGGGGTCCAAGAGACGTTCGGCATCCGCCGGTTCTATGCCCACACCGCTGTCCTCCACCGTGATCTCGACAAAGCCATCGCTCTTCGAACCGGTCACCCGGAGCAAGCCCCCATCGGGCATGGCCTGATAGGCGTTGGTGATGAGGTTCGTCAGCATCTGGACCAGTTGGTCCCGGTCGGCCTGCACGTCGGCTCCGAGGTCCCCCACGGCCACCTCGATTCCCGGTGGTGGCGGAGTCAAACTAAGGGCCTCGTCCACCACCGCACCAAAGTCGAGGGGGACGATGACCGGATCGCGTTCGCGCATGTACGCAATGAGGTCCTCGGACAACGCCGCCGCCCGGTTGGTCTCACTCTCCGCCCGATCGAGGTAGCCGTCGAGCTCAGGGACGTCGTAACCGGTGAGGCTGTTGCGGGCCAGGAACAAGAGGTTGATGGCAGCCCCCAGCGGGTTGCGAAGCTCGTGGCCGATCACGGTCGCCATCTCCCCGACAGCCGAGAGCCGCTTCTTGCGCACCAGAGACGCCTGGGCCTCCGCGAGCTCGTCTTCGACGCGCGTGCGCTCAGTGATATCTCGGATGGCCGCCGACACCAAGAGTCCTTGCTCGGTTGCCAACGGGCCCAGTGCGATCTCCACGGGAAATTCACTGCCGTCGCCGCGCAAGGCGAACAACTTCAAATCCTCACCCATTGCGCGCGCTTGAGGAGTGGAGATGAAGTCCTTCCGATGTCCTGGGTGTCGTTGTCGGAATCTCTCGGGCACCAACATCTCAACTTGCTGACCGACGAACGCGTCACGCGAGATCCCGAAGAGCTGCTCCGTCTGGACGTTCACACGCAAGATTGCTCCGTCTGGCCCGCTGATGACCATCGCATCGGGGGCTGACTCGAGGAGATCGCGGAAGAGCGAGTCGCTCTGCCTGCGCACCGTGATATCACGGGCGATCGTCGATGCTCCGATGATGGAACCCGCCCGATCATGGACAGGGGAAACTGTGAGCGAGACCCTCACCTCGCTCCCGTCCTTGCGGAGCCCTTCGGTCTCGTAATGGTCCACCGACTCGCCGGCCGACACCTCGTCGAAACGTCGCCCCTCGCTCCGGCAATGCTCGGGGATGAGAATGCTGATGGGTTGTCCTACCATCTCCTCCGCGCTGTAGCCGTAGAGGCGTCCGGCACCGGCGTTCCAGCTGGTGATCGTCCCGTCGGGCGTTTTCGAGAAGATGGCGTCGTCGCTGGATGCCACGATGGACGCCAATAGCGCCTCGGTGTCCCGCTTTCCTCGCTGATTCCAAAAATGTTGAGCCACGATCAGACCTCTCGGTGGAGTGTAAGGCAGATCGTCAGCTGCTGTATTCAGCCGTTATGAAATTCCCTTGGTTCTCGTTGACCCGCGTGTTGTGATTCAAACTTCAGGCGAACATGGGTTGGCAGCACGGAGCATCGCTACACGAGTCATTGGGGCCTCCCTTGGCGTTGAGACACACCGTCTGCTGCCCCACAGGCGCCGGATGTTTGCCTCATGTGACCCTCGGCCTGATGACTCCGGGAGCGGGTCCTCTGCCCGCGCCCAGGTCACGGCGATCAGGTCCCGTCGAGTGCGTCGATCACTGCCGCAAGCTGGGCCGCTGCCTCGTCGGCAAGCTCGGCGAGCTCATCGCCGGGCATGAGCTCCCGAGGGTCGGCGATCACCACATGGGTGCCACCGCCGACCGTCTCGAGCACAACGTTGCAGGGCAGCAGCAGGCTCACAGCCGGATCAGCGTCCGAGGCCCCGACCCGGGCCTGGCTCGCGGCCTTGGCGCCGTTGATGAGCGGAACGCTCCGTCACCTTGCTTGCAACCCCCACCTCGACGCGATCCT
>PKXA01000035.1 GCA_003133325.1 Acidimicrobiaceae bacterium
CAACGATTCCGGCGTTCCCTCGACAAACCAAGTCGAACCGCTTCCGGCCAATCGTGGTTCCGCTCCGGTGGCGGTTGCGAGCACTTCACGCCAGAGGGCAAGCCGGGGCTCTACCGAAATCGCCGGCATCTCGAGGTCATTGCCACCTGCACCGGCTGGCGGAGCCGACCTCTGGAGAGCCAGCGAGTCCCACGCCCTGTAGACCGCGCCGGTATCCACTCCGAACGGCAGCAGCAGAAGGGTGAACGCCTGGTCTCTATGCTCCAGCGCTGTCACTGATTCACCGATGCCCTTCACAAGAGCCCGTCCTCCGGCTACACAGAACGGGACGTCAGCCCCCAGCTTCGCGGCCACGTCGAGATCAGTGCTTCCAGCCCATCGGAGGACGGCCGCGGCGTCGGCGGATCCGCCACCGAGCCCGGCACCCACCGGGATCCTTTTGATCAGCCGGACCCGAGCGGCGCGATCGACGGCAAGCAGAGCCCGATTGACCAAATTGTCGGGACCGGTCGAGAGGGCCGAAAACTCGGCCGCCGAGTCATCGGATGAGCCCGATACTTCAGCGTCACCAGGCCTTTCTCCACTCTCGATGGTGAGCCCGTCCCCCGGGCCGATCTCCAGCGTGTCAGCCAGGTCGAGAGTGACCATTTCGGATTCGATCTCGTGATACCCGTCGAGATGGACCCCCGTGACCGTCAACGACAGGGTCAGTTTGGCCGGAGCCGACACTTGGGTGGTACCACCGGTCTCACCGGTCTGGTTGTGCCCCCTGCGCTCCCCGGGATCCCCCTGTCTCATGAGACGCTCGGTTCCGTCGGGTGCCAAGCCGCCAGTCTCCCCCACTCGTCCAGGCCCAGTTCCTCCGCCCGGGCCGTCGGTGCGATGCCCGCCGCTTCGAATGCTTCGGATTGAACCAGCCCATCCAGGGAACGGCGGAGCATCTTGCGACGGTGGGCGAAGCCGGCACGGACGACAGCGAACAGACGGTCGTACGACACATTGGCAGTGTCTCCCATTGGAGGTGGCCGGCGGTCCAGACGCACCAGCACCGACTCCACCTTGGGGCGGGGGATGAAGACCGAAGCCGGTACCCTGCCGACCACAGAGGCGCGAGCCCAGTAGGCCACCTTCACCGACACCGCCCCGTACGCCTCATCTCCCGCCTCGGCTGCCAACCGCTCGCCGACCTCACGTTGGACCATGACCAGCAACGATGAGACCTGTGGCGCCTCTTCTAGTACCCGGATGACCAACGGAACGGCCACGTTGTAAGGCAGATTGGCCACCAGGGACCATGCCGAGTCCGAAGACCCGCCTTCGGCATCGGCGCCGACCTCATCTTCCAAGAGGGCCCGCCAGTCGAGCGACAGTGCGTCTGCCTCGACAACCCGGACGCCGAGTGGTTCCACCTGGGACCGGAGCACCGGAAGTACGTGCCGATCGATCTCCACAGCGGTCACGGAAGCGCCCGCCTCGGCCAACGCCAACGTCAATGATCCGAGACCGGCGCCGATCTCCACCACCCGGGATCCCGGACCGATACCGGCCAGGTGGACAATTTTCCGAACCGTGTTGCCGTCGGCCACGAAGTTCTGACCGAGGGCCCGACTGGGATGGAGATCATTTGCTTCAAGCAGTGCATGAATGTCTGCTCGGCCGTGGGTCACCCGCTCAGTGTGTCACCAGCTCAGCTCGGCATTGGGAATGACCCCCTGGGACAGAGGGGCGATCTGAGCGAAGGTGTCAGTGGCCAGGTCGATCTGTCGCGACGTATCGGCCTCGCGGTCGTCCACCGTGCAGCTGACCGTCTTCCCGTTATCCGGATTGGTGATGGTCACCACCGTGCCGAACGGCAACGTGGGGCTGGCGCACGTTCCGGGGGTGGCGTCGTAGTAGGTGACGACGCCCGTCGTCGAGTTGGCCGCTGGGGCCTGAGCCGGGGCGGCGGCCGGGGCGGCGGCCGGGGCGGCCTGAGGAGCCTGGATGGTGGTCGGAGCCGGCACCGTGGTCGGTGAGATCCACGCCCGCTGAGGTTGGGTGGTCGGCGTGGAGTAGATGTGGGCCGGCACCGTGGTCGGCGTGGTGGTGGGTGGAGGGGTCGCCACCGTGGTTGGTGGGGTGGCCGTTGCGTTCACGTCGCCGGCCGCTGTGCCCGCGGGACCGGATGTCTTGATGCTGTCTGCAGCCAGTTGCCAGGCAGGGAAGTACCCACCATGGCTTGGCGGGGCCGACGCTTGGTGCGCGTGGCCGTGGCCGGGCCCGGACGCAGCCGAACTCGAACCGGTTTGGATGGCGATGAGCGGCACGATAAGTAGCGCTCCACAGAGGAGCAGTGCGGCACCGGGCCGACCACTCCGTTCGATTGAGGTCCTCAGAACTCCACCTTCGTCGGGGACGTATATGGACACATTCAAGCCGTCTCCTCCAAGCCGACTTAAATGAAATCGACCGCTATAAACAGCGGCCGCGACCAATACGCTAGACAGGTTCTTGCGCGCGAATCAAACGCGGGACGCCAAAACGGTTACCCCTGGTAACAGTTAGTGCACAATTTCACAAGCCGAAACTGGCTCTGGAATTGCGGGTCGAGACCTCAGCCACCAACTCTCTGCTTACCCCCTTGACGGCGGCAATTGTTGCTCCCACCAGGGGTACCCGGGCGGGCTCGTTGGGTGATCCACGATGGGGCACCGGGGTCAGAAATGGGGAGTCCGTTTCGATCAACAGGCGGTCAATCGGGCAGATTTTGGCCGCTTCCCGGACTTCGACCGCGGTCTTGAAAGTAACCACCCCACTGAAGGAGAGCGATGCCCCGAGGTCGAGACAGCGGCGAGCCTCCTCGGGTCCTCCGGTGAAGCAGTGGATGATGGTGTGCTCAGGGACGCCGGTGGCGACGAGGATATCGATGGTGTCGTCCCACGCCTCGCGGGTATGGATCACCAGGGCAAGGCGGTGGTGGAAGGCCAATCCAATCTGTGCGGCGAACGCGGCGCGCTGCGCGTCACGCGGTGAATGATCGTAGTGATAATCGAGTCCGCATTCTCCTATACCGACCACAATTGTCGAAGGATTATTCGCGTTCGATCCGGCGTTCGATCCGGCGACTGAACCGGCCCCCAGGTCCGGCAGTTCGGCACCGAGGATGGAGTCCAAAGTCTCCACTCCGTTGATGGCATCGTGAGGATGAAGCCCAACGGTTGCCCACATCTGGACCCCCTCAGCCGTGGCCACCGAATCGGCTCGGGCCATTCTCCGGGCCAGATCCACTGCCTCCCGCGAGGTGGTGGCGTCAGTTCCCACGCAGACCATCCGGGTCACCCCGGCTTCCGATGCCCGGGCAATGGCCGCGGCCAGTCGGGTGGCATGAGGCTCTCGGTTGGTCTCCGCCTCTTGACCCCCGTCCCCTTCTTCGTCTGCCAGGTAGGCCGATTGAAGATGACAGTGCGAGTCAAACCATTCGACGACGGCATCGTTGGGCCGGCTGCCCTGGTGTCCGTCGCCGCCCGTGGCATCGGGATTCACCCCGGTGAGGCTCATTTCCGTCGTGGAAAGAGCGGGGCACCCTTCTCCACGTCCAGGCCCCCGGGATAGCCGCCCCAAACGGCTGCCTCGGGCAGGCGCTGGTCAACCGGGGATCCGCTGAGTCCGATCCGTCGCCATATCTGCTCGGCGGTGGCGGGCATGGCCGGCACAACCAAGACCGACACCAGGCGGAGTACCTCGAGGGCGCTGCCCAATACTGCGTCGACACCCGGGCCGGGGTCGGCCTTCCAGGGCTCGGCAGTCTCCAACTCGGCGTTGGTCTCCCGTAGGAGTCTCCAGGTCGCCTCGAGGCCCAGATTGGGTTGCCCGGCGTTCCACGCGTCGGTCACTTCGGACACCACTTCGACCGCCACCGATGCCAGACGACTTTCGGGGTCCGGAGCGGGACCCGTTCCTCCGCACTTGGATCCCACCACCGTGGCTACCCGCGACAAGAGATTCCCCAGATTGTTGGCCAGGTCGGCGTTGTAACGACTGGCTATCCCTTCGGCTGAGAAGTCCCCGTCCAACCCCAATGGAGTATCTCTCAGCAGGTAGTAACGCACCGGATCGACGCCGAATTCGGCAGTGAGCTCGCCAGGAGAGATCTTGTTGAGGCTGGATTTCGACATTTTGACGCCGCTGACCAGTAACCATCCGTGGACCTGCACGTGCGCCGGAGGGTCGAGGCCGGCGGCCATGCACATGGCGGGCCACCACACACAGTGGAACCGGATGATCTCCTTGCCGATGAGATGGTGAACCGATGGCCACCACTGCTCGAACCGCTCCATGTCCTGGCCGTACCCGATGGCAGTCAGATAGTTGACCAGCGCGTCGTACCAGACGTAGAAGACGTGTTGCTCGTCCCACGGGACCGGGACGCCCCAGTCGATGGAGGTCCGGGTGATGGAGATGTCCCGTAAGCCTCCCTTGATGAAGCTCAGCGCCTCGTTTCGCTTCGATTCGGGGGCCACCGCCTCTGGGTTCGCCTCATACCAGTCGATCAGCCGCTGTTCGAAGGCACTGAGCCGAAAGAAGTAGTTGTCCTCCTCGAGGAGCTCCACCGGGCGAAGGTGGACCGGGCAGAGAGTGCCGTCGACCAGCTCGTCCTCGTTGTAGTACTGCTCGCACGGTACGCAGTAGAGGCCACGGTAGGTGTCCTTGACGATCCACCCGTTCTCACGGATTTTGGTCAGAAACTGCTGCACGGCCCGATGGTGACGGGGCTCCGTGGTCCGGATGAAGTCGTCGTTGGAGATGTTGAGGTCGGCCCATGCCGCCGCGAATCGCGGAGACAGCAGATCGGTCCACTCCTGCGGGGTGACGCCATGTTCTTCAGCGGCCCGTGCCACTTTCTGGCCGTGCTCATCGGTTCCGGTGAGAAAGAAGACGTCGTCGCCGATCAGCCGGTGCCAGCGGGCCAGTGCATCGGCATTGACGGTGGCATAGGCGTGGCCGACGTGGGGCGCGTCGTTGACGTAGTAGATCGGCGTGGTGACGTAGTAGCGGGACACTGCCCAGTAGCGTACCGATCCCGCCCCTGGTCGCCGACCGCATCGTGGAGGTGTGGGGCCATGCACCGGTGTGGGGCCATACACCGGTCCGGCACCGTCGGTCACTTTTCTTCAGCTATGCGGTCACCAGTTTGCTACGTGGCAGCCACCACGGCCGGTGCGTTCGGAAAAACGCTGGTGGTACTCCTCGGCGGGCCAGAAGGTGCTCGCCGGCGTTACTTCGGTCACGATGGGCCGCTTGAATCGCACTTGATACTCGTCGAGGGAGGTCCGTGCCGCATTCTCCTGTGCCTTGTTGCGAGTGAAGACAGCCGAACGGTACTGGGTACCGTGATCGGGGCCCTGCCGGTTGAGGGTGGTGGGGTCGTGGTGCCGCCAGAACTCCTCGAGGAGGGTCTCGAACGAGACCTGACTCGGGTCGAAGGTGACCAGCACCGCTTCCGCGTGCCCGGTTCGGCCCGAACACACCTGCTCATAGGACGGATGGCCGACCTCACCTCCCTCGTAACCGGAGATGGCATCCAGCACCCCGGGTATGGCCCGGAAGAACTCCTCAACACCCCAGAAGCAGCCGGCGGCGAAGGCGGCGCTGTCCAATCCTTCGGCGACGTCGTCGGGTCCGATCCCTGACGCCTGTGTCTTGTCCAACTCAGTTCGTCCGAACATCACAGTCCCTCTCGGTCGGTCCAACCCGCCATCGCTATCTTGTCCCCCCAGGTGGAACACCGGGGGTTGGGTCGTCATTCCGGGCGGCGAGGGCCAGGTCGTACACCCGCCGACGGGCGATTCCGAACTCGGCCGCCACCTCATCGACCGCCCCTCGGGTTCTCTCGCCGGCGGCGAGACGGACTTCCAGAGCCTCGATCAGAGGCCCGTCTGCAACGTCATCCATCTCCACCTCGGGAGCACCGGCCAGCACAATGACCACTTCTCCCCGAACTGGCATTGATGATGCCCGCGATGCTGCGCCGGCAACCGTGCCGCGCCAGATTTCCTCGTGGAGTTTGGTCAACTCCCGGGCCACCGCTATCTCGCGGTCGTCGCCACACTCGCGGGCCAAGTCAGCCAAGGTGGCAGCCAGGCGACCCGGTGCTTCGTACAGCACGGTGGTGCGAGACTCCTCGGCCACCGTCGTCAGTCGACTTCGCCGCTCTTTTCCCGACCGCGGGAGGAACCCCTCGAAACAGAATCGCTCGGTGGGTAACCCGCTGGCCACCAGTGCAGCCAGCCCAGCCGAAGGTCCGGGAATCACCGAGATGGTCAGGCCGGCTGCAGCGACCGCGGCCACAACCCGACTCCCGGGGTCGGAGATCCCGGGCATACCGGCATCACTGACGACCGCCACCGTCCGGCCTCGGGCGACCGACGCAATCACTTCATCGATCCGGTCGACTTCATTGTGCTGGTGGAGGGAGCGAAGCCTCACCCCCGAGATGCCGGCGTGAGTCAGGAGCTTGCGGGAGTGCCGGGTGTCCTCGCAGTAGATGACGTCGGCGGCGGACAGAACGTCGACGGCCCTGGGGGACAGGTCACCCAGGTTACCGATGGGGGTTCCGACGAGGACCAGAGCTCCCCTTCCAGCACTCCCCTGCCCCGCCGACCCCACCGCGTCCGAAACCGTCCCCCCGTCGTAGTCGATGCCGGCCTCGTCGTCGTCGTCGTCGTCGTCGGCGTCGTCGGCGTCGTCCTCCCAACCCTCGAGCTCTTCGAGGATCTCCGGGTCGATCATCACCGGAGCTCCAGGTGGTCGCCGACCCGGAGCCCCCATCGTTCGAATGCCCCGGCTTGCGCTTCGATCACCGAACGACCTCCCCGGCGGGGAAATGACATCCGCCAAGGTGCCAACGTGGTGACACCGACCACCACCATCTCCTTGTCGCAAAAGGCCACATCGATCCCGAATTTCATCCCCAACGTATGCACGGCCCGGGTGTGGGGAAGCACCATGGCCCCTTCGTAGGCGGTCCGCCCGAGAAGGCCCTTGGATCGCTGGCCAAAGTTCGATGCCACCTCCGCAGTCGCCAACACATCTCCTTCGCACAACAACCAGGTCACAAGTTGCCGCCCGTTGGCTCAGCGGCCTGTATCCCGACTAACATCTTCAAACTGTGTCCAAGCGAACCAACAAACGCAAGCTGCGCGCCAAAAAGAAGGCCAACCACGGAAAAAAGCCGAACTGCGGTCGGGGCTGAGCCTTTCCGGCTCGTCTGTCTGACTCCGACGTTCACGCTTCTTCCGTTCCTGGGCGCCACGCTTCCTGGCGGGCGTTGAGTACGCCGACCAAGGCGGTAGGTCGATCGGTGATGATGCCGTCGACCCCCAGGTCGCACAAGCGTTGCATCTCTGACTCTTCTTCGATGGTCCACACGTGGACCGCCAGGCCCTCCCGGTGGGCCACTTCGACGAACCTTTCGTCAACAAGCCTCAGCTCACCGTAGGCAGCAGGCACCTGCAAGGCGACGTGACGCATCGGAAGCGGGTCGTCACCTGCCCTCACCGCCTGAAGGAAGGCAGCCACCGCCATGGTGCCGGCAGACGTAGGGATGTCGGGCGCAAACGATGAAAACGAGTCGGTGGCACTGTCCAGAAACGACGCCACGATCACGTCGTCACCTCGCCCAAAACTCTTCAGCATGACAGCCAGCGCCTCTTCGTAGGGCGCCACCGTCGGGGAGGTTTGCTTGATGTCGAGATTGAGCACCACCCCCGGGAATTCTTCGAGAACTTGTTCCAAAGTGGCGACCCCGAAGGCAGGGTCATCGGGGGCCCGGCCACGAAAGGGGTAGCTGCCCGGGTCCAACCCGGGTGACACGTCGGCGCCGGGTACCCACCAATAGGCATTGTCGAGTGAGCGCACCTCGGCCAGGGTCAGGTCGGCAAGGTTTCCCGAGCCGTTGGTGGTGCGGTCGACCGTCGGATCGTGGCTAACCACCAGATGGCCGTCCGAGGTGGCGTGCACGTCAAGTTCGATGCCGGTGGCCCCGGCGGCCAGGGCGGACCGGATCGCGTACAGCGTCGACGCCGGGCCCTCCCATGCCCCACCTTGATGGGCGTAGGAGATGACCCGCCGGAGCATCCAGGGAGATTGCCGGCTCGGATCGGGTGAGTCGTCCACGGAAGAACGGTAGCCTCTACCCCGCCATGCTCGACCATGTGTTCACGCAAATCGTTACCTCCCACCGGCGATCGTTCGAGGCAGCGCTGCTCCAGCGCCAAGCCGTCGAGGAGCGATTTCAGGTCGACGTCTTCCTGGGGGACGTGAGTTTCGAGACGTCCTACAGCCTGCCCGGGGAACCGCGCCCGGCGCGTATCCGTGTCGACACCAGCTTCGACTGGCCCACCTGGAGCCAAACCGCTTACCGGAGTTGGGCCATCGACGAGGACTCCGACGAACTCCCCGAGCTATTGGTCGAAATCGCCTTCCGGGTGCAGGGGTTGGATGTGGCGCCCGAACCGGGTTTGCTCCTCGACGTGGTTCCGCACCATCTCGATGTACTGGGCGACCAGGCGCTGAACCGGGCTGCCACCACCATCGAGCAGGTTGTGAGCGAGGGTCCCGGGGGGCCGGAGTACGCCATTGAGGTGTCCTACGAGGGATCGTGTGCCATCGAGGAGTCCATCCTCGAAGACCCGACGCAACTTGATGACGCCCTAGCGCCTCTCGGGCAGGCAGTTGCCTCGGTGCTCGTACGGATCGGCGATCTGCCCTTCGTCTTCCGCCCGGTCGAAACGCCACAGGGTTAGGCGAAGCCGGAGCGGGAAACTCACAGGACGAGTCGACCGTGCGGCGTCAGGCTGCTCACCCGAACAGTCCCGCCGCCACCGCCAAGTCCCGCAGGTTGGCCAGAGGCCGGGCTCCGACATGGGCGATGATCTCCGCCGCGCACATCCCGCCCAGGCAAGCCGATGCTTCCGGGGACAGCCCATTCGTGATCCCGTAGAGGAAACCCGCGGCGAACAGGTCACCGGCTCCGGTGGTGTCGACCACCCGATCGACCGGAGCGGCGGGGACTGCGATCGGCCCTGACGCGGTGACCACCACACAGCCGGCCGAACCGCGGGTGAGCACCGCCAGGATGCCCGTCTCGGCAACAGCTTCGACGGCCGTGTCGAAGTCCGCGGCTCCGAACAGCAAGGTGATCTCCTCTTCGTTGGCGAACAGCATGTCGAGATCGCCGTTGAGGAGCTCGAGGAATTCGGCCTGGTGACTCTGGACGCAGAACGGGTCGGACAGGGAGAGGGCAACCGCGGCGTCATGGGTGTGGGCGATGTCGATGGCCTCCCGCATCCCTGCCTTGGCCGCCGGCTGATCCCACAGGTATCCCTCGAGGTAGAGCACATGGGCGGAGGACAGGTGGGCACTGTGGAGGTCACCGGGCCCGAAGTCGGATGCCACCCCTAAATGGGTGGCCATGGTGCGTTCGGCGTCGTCGGTCACCAGCACCAGGCAGTGCCCGGTCACCGCGCTCCCGGCCACTGCTTTGGTGGGTGTCGGGTCGAAGGCCACGCCGATGGAGCGGATGTCGTGGGTAAACGCCTGCCCGAGTTGATCGTCCGCCACCCGGCCCAGAAACGCCGCCCGGCCACCGAGGGCGGCCACTCCGGCCACCGTGTTGGCGGCCGAACCGCCCGATGCCTCCGTCGTGGGCCCGAGCGTGGCATAGATGGCTTCCGACCGGGCCAGATCCACCAGCGCCATGGTGCCCTTCACCAGTCCGAGCTGGGTGAGATCGGCGTCCTTGGCCAACGCCAGCACATCGACCAGTGCGTTGCCGATGGCCACCACATCGAGTGTCGGGCCCTCGCCGGATTCGACCTCCGAGGTCCCGGCTTCCTTATCAGGGGTGTTGTCGTAATCGTTCTGCACGGTGCGACGGTAGCCTGCCCGCAATGAGTGCAACGACAGCTGACCCATCCACGTACCGTCTGTCCACCATCGTCGAGCCCCACCGGTACCGGTTGGTGCTCACCCCGGACCTCGATGCGGCCACCTTTGCCGGTGACGTGGAGATCGACGTGACCGTCCACCAAGCTGTCGATACCATCACCCTCAACGCCGCCGAGCTCGACATCACCTTGGCCGAGATAACCCCGGGCAACCCCGCCGGGAATGCGCTGAGTCCGATGACCATCGACCTCGATGAAGAGGAGGAACGGGCCACCCTCACCTTCGGAGAGCCGCTGGCGCCCGGGTCGGCCACACTGCATCTCACCTTCGCCGGAATCCTCAACGACAAGCTTCATGGGTTCTATCGATCCACCTTCACCGATGAGGCCGGCGTCGACCACGTGATCGCCACCACCCAAATGGAGGCCACCGATGCCCGTCGGGCCTTCCCCTGCTGGGACGAGCCCGATCGCAAAGCCACCTTTGAGGTGACCCTGGTGGTCGACGAGAACCTGGCCGCCTACTCCAATGGACCGGCCGTCGAGGAGACCGCCGTCCCCGGAGGCAAGAAGGTGGTCCGGTTCGCCCCCACCATGGTGATGTCCACGTACCTGGTGGCTTTCATCGTCGGGCCGCTCGAGGCCACCGAGCCGGTGGATGTGAACGGCGTGCCCCTGCGCATCGTGCACCCTCCCGGCAAGGCCCACCTTGCCCCGTTCGCCCTGGAGGTGGGAGCCCACGCCCTCCGATTCTTCACCGACTACTTCGGCATCCCCTATCCGACCGACAAGCTCGATCTGGTGGCCATCCCCGACTTCGCCTTCGGCGCCATGGAGAACCTGGGCTGTGTGACCTTCCGGGAGTCGGCACTACTTGTCGATCCGGCCCAAGCGGCCCGCACCGAACTCGAGCGGGTGGCCGACGTGGTCTGCCACGAGATCGCCCACATGTGGTTCGGGGACCTGGTCACCATGAAGTGGTGGAACGGCATCTGGCTGAACGAGGCATTCGCCACGTTCATGGAAGTGCTTGCGGTCGACGCCTTCCGTCCCGAGTGGCAGCGCTGGGTCAGCTTCGGCGTCGAACGCGAGGCGGCCATGGCCGTCGACGGTCTCCATGCCACCCGACCGGTGGAATTCCCGGTCGGGCGACCCGAGGAGGCCCAGGGCATGTTCGATGTACTCACCTATCAAAAGGGTGGGAGCGTACTCCGCATGCTCGAGCAGTTCGTGGGCCCCGACGTCTTCCGGGACGGCATCCGCGACTACCTGACCACCCATAGCCACTCCAACACCGAGACCTCCGACCTTTGGGACGCCCTCGAGCGCTCCAGCGGGCGCCCGGTGCGCGACATCATGGACACCTGGATCAACCAGGGCGGCTACCCCCTGGTCCGGGTGGGCGAGGACGGAAGCCTCTCCCAGACCCCTTTCTCCTACCGTGGTGATCGGGGTGGCGCCATCGGCTCGGCGTGGAAGGTTCCCGTGGTGTCGCGTTCCCTGCAAGAGGGTGACCCTGACCCCGTGCCTGTCCTCTTGGATGGGACCGGCGGCGGAGCGGCCGGGACCGTGGGTGACCGACTGGTCAACGCGGGTGGATCCGGTTTCTATCGGGTGTCCTACCCACCGGCCACGGTGGAGCGCCTGGCCGCCGGCCTGGGTGATCTTGCCCCCCTCGAGCGATACAACCTGGTCTCCGATGCCTGGGCGGCGGCATTGTCCGGGCAGGGACCCTTTCTCGACGTGTTGCGCCTGGCCCGCGCCCTGGCCGATTCGGGTGAAAGGGATCCGAGCGTCTGGTCGGTCATCCTCGAAGCCATGGGCATGGCCGATCGGGTGATCCCCGATGAAGACCGTCCGGTCCTACAGGGGGCGATCCGTGCCTTGTTCGGCCCGTTGGTCGCCGAACTCGGGTGGGACCCACGGCCCGACGATTCGGAGCGCACCCCGTCCCTCCGGGCCTCGTTGCTCCGGATGCTCGGGACGATCGGGGCTGATGTGGCGGTACGGACCGAAGCCCAACGTCGGTTCGCGGCGACGGCCACCGTGGCGCTCCACCCCGACACCGAGTCGACCATTCTCGACATTGTGGCCACCACCGGCGGCGAAGCGGAGTTCGAGTCGTTTCTCACCCGTTACCGCAATCCCTCCACCCCGCAGGAGGAGAACCGGTACCTCTACGCACTGGCCTCATTCGACGATCCCGGACTGGCCACTCGCACCTTCGATCTGGCCATGGGCGAGGTCCGTACCCAAAATGCCCCGTTCGTGCTCCGGTCGTTGGTAGCCAACCGGGTGACCGGCCCGGCCGTCTGGCGACGGATCACCGGCGAATGGGACACCATGGTGTCCAAGTTCCCCTCCAACATCCTGCCCCGCATGCTCGACGGCGTTCGGGTGCTGTGCAATCCCCCGTCTCTGGCCGTCAAGATCACCCGGTTCATCGAGACGCATCCACTGCCGGCCGGTGGCAAGACAGTCGAACAGATCCTCGAGCGCCTAGCTGTCAATGTGGCGTTCGGGGAGAGCGAAGGACGCCAGCTGACCGGTCATCTCCGCCAAGCATTGGACCCGCTTCCCGATCGACCCACTAGCTGAGGATCAGGCGTTACGGGTATTGACGATCAGCACGTCGCACTCGGCGTGGTGGGCTATGCGGTTCGGAACACTCCCCAACAGATAGCGCCGGGCACCTGTCATCCCCTGGCTGCCCACCACAATCAACCCGGCGCTGACATCGGATGCCACGTCGAGGATGGCATCGGCCGCCGGTACGTCGAGGGAGTGGACGTGGACGTCGGTGGCGCCACCCTCGGCGGCGATTTCCTTCCCGCGTCGCAGAATTTCATCGGCATCCTCACTGGGGCTGACCTTCCAGTCGATATCCGATGGAATCCCCTGGCGTTCACTCTCCAGCCGATCCTTTTGAACCGGCCGGTAGGCGCTGACCAGATGCAGCCGGGAGCCGGGGTTACCCGCCGCCAACTCGGCAGCCCTTCGCACCGCCACACTCGCCGTCGTCGAGCCGTCGGTCCCTACAACAATGGAGTCGTACATCGCTGCTATCCAGCCTCTCATCACCAGTCGGTTTCAGCGCCCATGATAGGTCCCCACACGGTTGGAGGGGATCCAACGTGACCCTATGCGCCTCGGGGTTGTCCGAGTCCGTAACCTGAAGCGGTGAATCTCGGCGTCACCCTGACGGTCTTCATCCTCATCTTGCTGGCCGAGCTCCCCGACAAGACCATGATCGCCGTCCTGATCATGGGGAGCCGTTACCGGCCGGTGACTGTATGGATCGGCGCCACCCTGGCCTTCGCCATCCACGTCACGGTGGCGGTGGCGGTGGGGCGCCTGCTGCAGCTCCTTCCCCATCGCTGGGTCGAGGGGGTCACCGCCTCGCTCTTTGCCGCCGGTGCCGCCTACCTCCTCTTTGTCCCCGAAAAGGAGGACGAGAAGAGGGGCGAGGAAGAAGCCGACCAGGCCCGGCAGGGATTGAGAACCGTCACCGCGGCGTTTCTGGTCATTCTGGTGGGCGAGTTCGGGGACCTGACCCAAATACTGACGGTCAACCTGACCGCCAAGTACCACTCGGCCATCTCGGTCTTCGTGGGAGCAATGGCCGGATTGACCACTGCCGCGGCGTTGGCTGCGTTCGGGGGCAAGGCCCTGCTCCGGGTATTGCCGGTGAACGTCATCCGTAAGACCGGGGGAGTGGTGCTGGCGGGATTCGCCGTCTACACCTTGGTCACCCTGGTCCGGGGCTAGCTCGGCCTCGTGCGTTTCTCCAATTCGGCCACATCAGGCACCGGTCCACCGAGTGGCCCAGGCCGTGCGAGGCTGCACGGATGGACGTCACCCTCACCTCCGCCTCCGATGGCGGATCCGCCCAAGCCATGACCCGTCTCGACAATTTGTTCGATCTGGCTCGGGCCACCACCGGGTTCATGCCCGACAACGAAGGCGAGGCACTCTACCTGGCCGCCGAGCGGGCCGGGGCGACTTTTGGGGATTCCACATTCGTCGAGGTCGGGGCGTGGTGCGGCAAGTCAAGCGTCTATATCGGCGCCGCCGCCGAAAAGACAGGGGCTGTGCTCTTCAGTCTCGATCATCACCACGGCTCCGAGGAGAACCAGGCCGGGTGGGAGCACCACGACACCACGCTGGTGGATGTCGGCACCGGTCGGATCGACACCCTCCCCCACTGGCGGCGGACCATCGTGGGCGCCGATCTCGAGCTCACGGTGATCGGCCTGGTGGGTGACTCGCCTACCGTTTCCTCACGCTGGTCGACCCCACTGGCGTTCTGTTTCATCGACGGTGGTCACGGCGAAGAACCAGCCTGGGCTGACTATCGGGGATGGTCCCCCCATGTCGTCATGGGTGGGTGGGTGGCCATCCACGACGTCTTTCCCGACCCGGCCGACGGAGGACGCCCTCCCTACGACTTGTGGCGGGGCGCCCTCGACTCCGGTGAGTTCGTCGAGGATGGCGAGTGTGGCTCTCTGCGGGTGCTGAAGCGGGTCAGGAACGGGTGAGGAACAGGCACTGAATGAATCGGGCGCAGCCTCGGCCGGCGTTGGCGGCTCATGGTGGCAGGTGATCACGTTGCCCCGCCGAAACGAGAGGCGGTCCCGGGGGTGAGCCCGCCGAGTGCTTGCAACTCCCCAGGTGGGTCGCCCCAACGGCCGGATCCTGGTGAATGGGCACGATGCCTCATCGACGGCAACTGAGAGGGACTACAGATGGGGACACAGATGCTGGTGCGGGGACACGGTCGCCGAGGTACCGCCGCCTAAGAGGCGAGAGTTCCCCTGTGGCCATATCTCCGGTCGGAGCACTGTTCGAAGACTCCGGTCAGGATCCCGACCCCGACCCCGACCCCGGCAACGGATAGGCCGGTTCCACCGGCGCATCGGGCGCCGGCTCGGTCAGGTCGAGGTGGGTCGGCAATCCCTCACCACGGAACAGCC
The DNA here is from genome assembly GCA_003133325.1 of Acidimicrobiaceae bacterium. Classification (GTDB taxonomy): domain Bacteria; phylum Actinomycetota; class Acidimicrobiia; order Acidimicrobiales; family RAAP-2; genus DASZIT01. Next base: position 14,900 of record PKXA01000035.1, read on the forward strand.
CCGATGCCAATGTGGTCCGGCTGAGGGCGTCGGCGGCCAAGACAATGGCCCCCGCCGTGTAGGTCGACCGTTCGAGCGGTGGGAACGTCGCCTCTTCCGGATACACCATGCCGGTCCAGTACGCACCGTCCTCGTTCCGCAGAGCTTGGACCCAGGCGAAGAGTCGGTGGGCGACATCGGTCATGCCGGCGGCATCCAGCGCCAGCACGCACTCAGCCGTCTCGGCGGCGGTGACCCATTCGCCGGTCGACACGCACCGGACTCCGAAGCCCTCCATCACAAACGTGGACCACGAAACCTCGATGCAGCGTCGTGCGGCGTCGCCGGTGAGGGCGCCTGACAGCACCGGGTAGTACCAATCCATAGCGAACTCCACCTTGGGAGCGAATGCTGACGGGTTGTGGGCGATGGCATGGGCCAGGCGACCGGCGGCGAACTCCCAGTCGGGCCGTTCGTGCCCGAGCCGTTCGGCGCAGGCAATAGCACAACGGAGGCTGTGGTAGATCGACGATGAACCGGTGAGCAGCGCGTACTCCTCCACGAAGCCCGACGCGTCGAGCGACCAGCGGACGGAACCGTCATTCCGCTGCCAACGCAAGACGAAGTCCACGCCCGCCTCCACCGCCGGCCACAGCTCCTCGAGTCCCTCGATCTCTCCGGTCGAGATATAGCGGTGCCAGGCACCGGTAGCCAGATATGCACAGACATTGGTGTCGAGACGGGCGTCTTTGACCCCGCTGGCCACGTAGTAGTTGAACCAACTGCCATCGGGAAGCTGAGTATCGACCAGCCACTGATAGGCCCGGTCCGCCTCGGCATCGAAGCCGCAGGCAGTAAGGGCCATGGCTGCCTCCACGTGGTTCCAAGGGTCACAATGACCCCCGCTGAACCACGGGATCATGCCGTCCGGAAACTGAAGATCGGCGATCGACTGTGCAGTCTGCAGTACTTGGGCAGTGCTGAGAATGCCCGGAACCTCGGGGATCGTCCTCACGCCCCGACCCCGGCCTCTATCTCGACGGCCGTCATCGGGCCAGAAGCCGATGCCGCAACCGATGCCGCAACCGGTGCCGACTCAGATGGCTCAACGTCGAATCGGCTAATGGTGCTCACCATGGCGTCATACGGACGGTACCGATCCACCACTGGCTTGTTCAAATACACCACCAGGCTCTTGCCGATGAGCGGGTTCAGCACGCGCTCGGTATACCGGGTGACCTTCGGCGCCTTGATGATGTCCCACGCCAACAGGCGGTGGTAGGCGGCGACCGCCGGATGGTCGTCCTTGGATGGTCCGACCAAGCAACGGAGCCACCAATAGGGCGAGTGCAATCCGTGGGCGTGGTGGCTTCCGATCTCGGTCAAACCGGTGGCTTCGAGACGCCGAGAAAGTTCGGTGTGCCGGTAGATGCGGACATGGCCGCCGGGAACGTTGTGGTACTCGTCGGAGATGGCCCAGTTGACAAACTCGGGTCCGCACCGGGGCACGGTGACAGCCATCGAGCCGCCGGGACGGAGCACCCGGGTCAGCTCGGCCATGGCTGTTTCGTCCTCGGGGATGTGCTCGAGCACCTCGGACGCGATGACCCGGTCGAACGAACCATCGGCAAAGGGGAGGCGCAAGGCATCCCCCTGGACGGAACCGAACCGGCTCTTCACGGTGTCGAGTTCTCCGGCATCGGCCATCGCCCCGAACGTGTCGAGTACCTGGCGGACCTCGTCGGCGCCGGCGTCGAACGCCACCACCTGGGCCCCGAGACGGGCCGCCTGGTAGGCGTGGCGACCGAATCCACAGCCCAAATCGAGTAGCCGATCGCCAGGCTGTACGCCGAGTTTGCGATAGTCAACTGTCAACATGTCAACATCTCCGTAGGATCAGTCACCGCGCCGGTGCCGGATCGGTGATCATCGAGAAGCCGGCGGTACTCCGCCGCGGTGCCGGTGGCGGTCACCTGCCAGGTGAACCGACCGAGTATCCGCTCACGCCCGGCAGTACCCAGCCGTTCCCGCAATTCGGCATCGTCAAGCAACCGCTTGATGGCCCCGGCCAGGGCACCGGGATCATCGGGTGGAACCAGAAGTCCGGTCACCCCGTCCTCACCCACCACTTCGGGAAGGGCTCCCCCGGTGGTGGCGACCAGGGCCACCCCACAGGCCATGGCTTCGATGGCCGGCAGCGAGAAGCCCTCGTAGAGAGAGGGCACCACCGCCACTTGGGCCTGGGCGTAGTTGCAGGCCAACTCGTCGTCGCTGATCCCTGACACGCAATGGACGATGGGCGCCAGGTCGAGTCGTTCGATAGCCCGCGCGACCCGGCCCTCGGGCCGAGGGTTGCCCACCACCACCAATTCGATCTCCCGCTCGGTACGGAGCTTGGCTACCGCCTCCAACAGCGGTACCAATCCCTTCATGGGGACATCGGAAGACGAGGTGACCATGATGCGACCGGGGACGGGCGTCACATCGGGTCGTGGTCGAAAGACTGAATGGTCGACGCCCACCGGGACGACGGTCATCCGCTCCGTCGCCACTCCCAGCTGCGCGGCGATATCGGTCTTCGACGACTCCGACACCGTCACCACCCGGGGAAGGGCCCGGGCCACCCGCACCTGCATCCGCAGAAAGCCGAACCACCGGCGTTGGGTGAAACGTTGCCACGGGTTGGTGGCGTGGCTGAGGGCCAACTGGCGATCGACGGTAATCGGATGATGCAAGGTGGTGAGCAGCGGCCACCCGTCGTCGATCATCCCCAGCATCCCCTTGCCCAGGCATTGATTGTCATGGACCAGATCAAATTCGTGGCGGCGCGCGGCCAGCAACCGGCGGGCCCGGAGGCTGAATGTCCACGGTTCAGGAAAACCAGCCGTACCCATCACCGCGAACTCGAGGGCGTCGATACCCGTGTGGAATTCACGGGCGTGAGGAATCCGAAACGGGTCGGGATCGCGATACAGGTCCAGACTGGGCACCGGAGTGAACCCGACGCCTTCATCGACTTCGGGCCAGGGTTGGCCGGCGAATACCTCGACCGAATGGCCGAGGGCCACCAGCTCCCGGGTGAGATGGCGGGTATAGACGCCTTGACCGCCACACCGGGGATTCCCCCGGTAGACGAGAAAGGCGATCCGAAGACCACCCGGGCCCGGAGGGCGGGCCGGTATCCGCTCAGGAACAGGGGGTGGCCGTTTCGGACCCTTTGCCTTGGCTCGGCGACGACCGAAACTAGGCACGGAATCCCCCTGCATATGAGCACATAAGGGTGCAAGCCTCCCCCGCGCCGGCACTTCGACGCAAACCGCGCCCCTTGAACTGCCGAATGACAACACAACCCGGCCATCATCCATCGTCGTCATCAGTTGCCTCGCCCGTCGTTGACGAGGCACTAGGGTCTGCTCGGGATGCCGATTCAGGACATTGAGAGAGCCGTGACTTTTGAAATCCTCCATCTTTCCAGTGTCATCAAGCGTCCCCTGGTCGATCAGGCGGGCGACCGGCTTGGGCGCGTCCAAGACCTGATTGTCCGGGTCGGGGAGCAGCCTCATCCCCCGATCGTGGGCTTGGTGGTCACCATCGGTGGACGTGACCTCTTCGTTCCGATCCGGAAGATTTCGGGGTTCGAACCCGGTCGCGTGCGATTTGAGGGCGAGCGGGTCGACCTGCGCCGATTCGAGCGGCGTCCCGGTGAGCTGTTGCTCGCTCGGGACCTCATGGCCCGACATCTCATCAACTTCGTGGGCGGTCGTCTCATCCGGGCCAACGAGATCGAGCTGGCTCGGATCGCTGGCGTTTGGGAAGTAGTGGGTGTTGATCCGTCCAGCCGACCCGTCCTCCGCCGCTTCCTTCCCGGGCGCCTCGACCAAAGGATCCGGTCGGGAGCGATCGTCGACTGGGAGAGTATCGAGCCCTTCGTCGCCCACGTCCCGTCGGCTCGCCTCCGCATCCCCTACCGCAAACTGGCCCGGTTGCACCCGGCCCAGATCGCCGACCTGGTCGAGGCGGCCTCCCACGAGGAAGGCGAGGAAATCATCGAGGCCGTCGGCCAAGACCGAGAGCTCGAAGCCGACGTTTTCGAAGAGCTCGACACTGAGCACCAACTCGAGTTTGTCCGAAACCGATCGGACACCGACGCCGCCCAGTTGCTCGCCTCGATGGCGCCCGACGATGCTGCCGACCTCATCGCCGAGGTTGATCAGGAACGGAGGCTCCCTATTCTGAACCTTCTCCCTGAAGTCCAACAGCGCAAGGTCCGCTCGCTCCTCAGCTACAACCCCGAGACCGCCGGCGGGCTCATGAGCCCAGACTTCCTATGCCTTCCCGAGTCGGACTCGGTGGCCAACGCCTTGGCCGCGATTCACACGAGCACCGCGCCCCCGGAGACCTTGAATGTGGTCTTTGCCGCCGATGTCCAGGGAAGCGTGGTCGGGTCGGTCTCCGCCGTTCGTCTTATCCAGGGTGAGCCGACGGCTCTGCTGACTTCCGTAGTCCGGCCCAACCCAGCCCACGTCCATGCCGATTGGGACCTCGGGGCCACCGTGCGCAAGATGTCGGACTTCAACCTGACCGTCGCTCCGGTGATGGATGGCGATCACCGGAAGATACTGGGCGTCGTCACGGTCGACGATGTGCTCGAAATTCTGTTGCCCAATGGATGGCGCCGAGATTTCGGAACCATGACAGCAGAGGACTGAAGGATGCTCCGAAAGCGAAGACCCGCGACATTCACGGTCCGCCGAACGCGATCGACAGCCGATAGCTGATCGAGTGTCCGGCCCACAAGGGCCTGTGGGTCGGCATGGGGCAGCCCCCGCCCCAACCCCGAGGGTCGCCGAGCGTCTCCATAGACCGAGACGGCCACACATGGTTCTTATGAAGGACGAGCGCTGGGCGCTCGCAGTCGGTAACAGAACCGATGACACGCATACTTGCTCGGTCGCGGTATGGATGCGCCTGGTCGCACACGTCCTGAACGGGCGTCTGTGTGCCTGTCATCGGGTGCATTCAGGCGACACAACCGTCGGGAGGTGAGATATGGCCGAAGAGCCGAGTGAAGTCGAGAACGCCACCACCGTCCTGGACGAAGCCCACGTCGGCGACATCCACGGCGCGTTCGGCACCATCCGCCAGCACGACACCGGCGCGCGCCGATCGTGGTCGACCCGGCTCTTGACCCTCTTCGCCATCATGGGGCCGGGGCTGATCGTGATGGTCGCTGACAATGACGCCGGGGGGATCTCGACGTACGCTCAGGCCGGGCAGAATTTCGGCCTCACGCTCCTGTGGGTCCTTCCCATACTGATCCCGGTCCTTATCGTCAACCAGGAGATGGTGGTCCGCCTGGGGGCCGTGACCGGCGTGGGCCACGCCCGTCTCATCAATGAGCGGTTCGGAAAGTTCTGGGGTGCTTTCTCTGTAGGCGACCTTTTCATCTTGAACCTCCTCACCATCGCCACGGAGTTCATCGGCGTCAGCCTGGCTCTCGGTTACTTCGGGGTGAGCGAGTACATCTCGGTGCCCATCGCTGCAGTCCTCTTGATCGTCATGACCGCTACCGGCAGCTTCCGCCGTTGGGAGAGGTTCATGTTCGTATTCATCCTCGCCAACTTTCTGGTGATCCCCCTGGCCATCTTCAGCCACCCGAAGGCGGGTTCGTTCTTCCACGGATTTGTGGTCCCTGGCGTCAAGGGCGGGTTCAACTCCACCTCGGTCCTGCTCATCATCGCCATCGTGGGCACAACCGTGGCTCCGTGGCAGCTGTTCTTCCAGCAGTCCAACATTGTGGACAAGCGCATTACGCCCCGCTGGATCAACTACGAGCGGGTCGACACCGTGTTCGGATCCATCATCACTGTCTTCGCTGCTGCGCTTCTCATGGCCGTCACGGCTGCGGCTTTCAGCCACACTTCATTGGCCGGCCATTTTACCGACGCCGGGGGCGTTGCCCGCGGTCTCAACCACTATGTGGGCCACGCCACCGGGACGATCTTCGCCATCATTTTGTTGAACGCCTCGATGATCGGGGCAGCATCGGTCACCCTGGCCACGTCCTATGCCTTCGGCGACGTGTTCGGGGCTCACCACTCGTTGCACCGGAGCTGGCGAGACGCCAAGTTCTTCTACGGGGCGTTCAGCGCCATGGTCGCTCTGGCGGCCCTCATCGTCATGATCCCAGGCGCCCCTCTCGGCCTCATCACGACAGGCGTCCAGGCCTTGGCGGGGGTACTCCTGCCCAGCGCCACAGTGTTCCTACTGCTGCTCTGCAATGACAAGGAAGTGCTCGGTCCCTGGGTGAATCGCCCGTGGCTGAACGTGCTCTCCACCGTGATCATCTCGGTGCTCCTCATGATGTCGCTTGTCCTTATGGCAACGACCCTCTTCTCCCGGATCAACGTGAATCTCTTGGCGATCGTCCTCGGTGGTGTCTTTGTCGTGGCCTTCGCCGTCGGAGGGATAATCATGCTCCGGGCCCGATCGAAGCGAACTCCGACACCGCCGATGTCCAAGCAGCATCGGGCAAACTGGCGGATGCCGCCCCTCAACTTGCTTGATCGGCCGAAGTGGTCGCGGGGCCGGATAATCGGGATGTATCTGCTGAGGGGCTATCTGGTTGTGGCCGTGTTGATGCTGCTGGTCAAGGCCATCGAGCTCGGGGTCAACAAGTAATCAGAGGTTCCGGTCTGCGACACTCCGAGGCAGACGCTTCTCGGGGTGGCACCCTCCACCGGCACAGCATGTGGTGCACTGCCAGTCCGCAGGGGCGGGGGCATGTCCGGGCAGGTGGCAGTCGATCCGAGCGTCCGGCAGCTTGCGGGTAATGTCATCTGCATGGATCTGAGCTACCCACCCGAGACGGAACCATTCCGCGCGGAGATCCGCACCTGGCTCGTGGAGAATCTGCCCGACGGATGGGGAACGCCGGAATTCTCCATGGAGCCCGACGAGAAGAAGGCCTTCAACAGCGCCTGGACCGAAAAACTCTACGACGGAGGCTGGATCTGCGCCTCCTGGCCGACAGAGTACGGCGGCAAGGGCCTCACGCTGATGGAGTCAGTGGTCCTGAATGAGGAGTTCGCCCGGGCGGAGGCACCCCTTCGGGCCGACTTCTTCGGCGACACGCTGGTGGGCCCGACCATCCTGCAGTGGGCGTCGGAAGAGCAAAAACAGGAGTTCATACCCAGGATCCTCCACGGGACGATTTCCTGGTGCCAAGGATTTTCCGAACCCGACGCCGGCAGCGACCTCGCCTCGCTGAAGACCCGGGCCGAGCTCGACGGCGACGAATGGGTCATCAACGGTCAAAAGGTGTGGACGACCCAGGCCCAGTTCGCCGACTACATCTTTTTGCTGGCCCGCACCGACCCGGATGCGCCCAAGCATGCAGGCATCTCCTATCTCCTGGTGCCGATGAAGCAACCGGGCATCGAAGTAAGGCCCATCGAGCAGGTCGACGGAAGCGCCGATTTCAATGAGGTCTTCTTCACCGACGTCCGGTGCCCTGTCGCGAACGTCGTCGGCGGGGTGAACAACGGGTGGAAGGTGGCGATGACCACCCTCGGATTCGAGCGGGGCTCGTCGGCCACCACTGGACACCGCCGGTTCCTCCGGGAGCTCGATCAAATTATCGATGAAGCCAGAAAGAACGGCCGGAGTACCGATCCACTCATTCGACAACGGCTGGCGACGGCCTGGACGAAGGTCAAGATCATGGAGATCAACGGATACCGTTCGTTGACCGACTCTCTCAACGGCACCCATCACATGGCCGCACTCGGTGCATGCAACAAGATGTTCTGGTCCGAATTCCATCAGGACACCCTGGATCTGGCCATGGACATCCTCGGCCTCGACGGTCAGATTCTCAGTGGTTCACGCGACGACTCGGTGGATGAACGTGTTCGTCGGGGTCGCGACGACTACCCGGTCAGCGATCTGCAGTCATCCTTCTTCTTCTCCCGCTCGGAGACGATCTGGGGAGGCACGGCAGAGATTCAGCGCAATATCGTGGGCGAACGGGTACTCGGACTACCCAAGGAGCCAAAGCCGGTCGCCGCGGCGACCTGAGCCCGCCCAGCCGATTCCGCCGTATCTGGCCTTGGGCGAAACTACGCCGGCCTGGCAATGTTGGACTCCACCTCGATGACGGCCCGGACCTCTGCTGCCCGGGCCGCGGCCTCGGTCGGCCGGCGTTTGCCGGCTCCGACGGTCCCCTGGCGCCACGACAGCACGCCGGCCGCCAGCACGGTGGCCACCCCACCCACCGCAATGGCGATACGCGGGTTGCTCCACTGGGCGATGGCACCGACCAACGGGGCACCTATCGGGGTGCTTCCGAGGAAAGCCATGGCGTAGAGGGACATCACCCGTCCCCGCATGGCGGGCTCGGCCTGCAACTGGAGAGTGGCGTTGGCTGTGGCGATGAAGCCGATCGACGCCGCCCCCATGAATACAATCACCACCGACACCACTACCAGCGAAGGAGCAAAGGCCACCCCACCGAGGAGCACTCCGAACACCAGGGCCAGTGTGTGGAGCAACCGCGGGGTCGGCTTGGCCCGATGGGCGGCGAACAGTCCGCCGATGATCGCACCCACCCCCATGCACGCGGTGAGAAGCGCGTACGTGCCGGCACCGCCATGAAAGGTCACCTTGGCCAGCAAGGCCAAGGTGACACTGAAGTTGTAGGCGAAGATGCCGATGACGGCCATGGCGATCAGGGTGTTACGCAACGGCGGGGTCCGCCACACATACCGGAGCCCGTCGCGCACCTGGCCTCTGGCCCTCTCCACCGGCGGGGTCCGATGAAGATCAGCGACGCGCATCATGGCCAGTCCTATGAGCACCGCTACGTAGGACACCGCATTGACAAAGAAGCAGATTCCCAGCCCGAAGAGGACGATGACCAACCCGCCGATAGCCGGTCCCACCACTCTCGACGCATTCATCACCACCGAGTTGAGGCTCACCGCATTGGGAAGATCCTCGCGTCCGACCATCTCCATCACAAAGGTCTGTCGGGCCGGGTTGTCGAACAGGTTCACCACACCCAGCGATCCGGCCAGCACATAGACCTGCCAGAGCTGTACGACATGGGTGACGGTGAGGATGCCGAGGGTCAGTGCCAACAACCCACCGGCTGTCTGGGTGGCAAACAACAGTTTCCGCTTGTCCAACCGGTCGGCCACCAGCCCTCCGAACGGCCCGAAGAGCAGCACGGGCAGGAACTGCAGCCCGGTCACGATACCGAGATCCACGCCGCTTCCGGTCAGGTGGAGCACCAACCAGGCTTGGGCGATGGACTGCATCCACGTCCCCGACACGGAGATGAGCTGCGCGATGAAATACACCCGGTAGTTCCTCACCCGGAGTGAGTGAAAGGTCTGGTTCCAGGCGTTACGAATGGAGGTCACGGCTCGAGCCCCTCTGCCAGTCGCTCGATCAACGCCGTCAGCCCGCCCAATGCATCCCGCTCGTCGGAAGTCAGACTGTGCAACTGGAGAGCCAGAAACACGTTCTTCAGCGAACGATTCTGCTCCAACACTTCGCGGCCCGCCTCGCTCACCCTCACCCTCACCACCCGGCGGTCGGTCGGATCGACAACCCGGACCACCAGCCCCAACTTCTCGAGGCCAGCGATGATGCGGGTCATGGAGGGAGGCTGCACCGATTCGAGGGAGGCCAGCTCTCCCAAGGTGGGCGAGCCGAGACGTTCCGTGCTGGCCAGGGCGGCGGTTTGGGACGGGGTCAACCCCCCCACCGACTGTTGGCGGAGTCGACGGTGGAGCCGGGTAACCGCCAAACGGAGCCGGGAGGCCAGTTCTGCCTCCGCGCTCTCCATCTCCGCCACTTCGTCGGCCGCGCCGTTGACATCGATCGGACCGTTCAGGTGCCCGGCATCGATGGAGGAGGAGACCCGGCTCATGTTGCCAGTTTAGTTAGTTTTGCTAACTAATGCAATCTGGCCTTCATTCGCCGGGATGGCGACGCTGTCGACCGTGGCCCGGCCCTCGGGTGCGGGCTGCTCAGGTGGCGGCGGCCACCCCATCGGCGATGGCCGCGTCAATGGCCGCCCGCTGCTGGATGTCAATGGCCTCGGCGATGGATTCGTCCTCGGCGATGACCGCGTCCAAATCGGTCGACTCGTAGCCGATCACACCCATGTCGGCGAAAGTCTGCCGCATCTTCGGGCCCCACAGGCCGACGTCTTTCAGGGTGGGCACGATCCGGGTGAACAACAAGCTGCGAAATACCTTCTGGCTCTCGCTCTGGTTCACGTACTCGAGGCAGTCCTCGGGGTCATAGCCGAGGCACTCCCACAGCTCTTCGCCCAAAAAGCGATCGCGCATCCGGTAACACGCGTCGGCACAGAAGTCCTCTCGGTCGTCACGCTCGGCTTGGGTCAACTGCGGGTAGTAATCGCGTAGGGCGAGTCGCCCGAACATCACATGGCGCGCCTCGTCCTGCATCACATAGGCGTTGACGGCTTTGCCCAGGGGATCACCGGCCGTATTGCGGATGAGCCCGAAGGCGGCCAGGGCCAATCCCTCGATGAGAACCTGCATGCCCAGGTAGGTCATGTCCCAACGCGAGTCACTCAGTACGTCGTCAAGGAGGGACTTCAGGTTGGGATTGATCGGGTAGGCCGTCTCGATCTTGTCGAGATAGCGCGAGTACGTTTCCACGTGACGCGCCTCGTCCATGACCTGGGTGGCGGCGTAGTACTTCGAATCGATGTCGGGCACGGTCTGCACGATCTTTGCCGTGCAGATCAATGCGCCCTGCTCGCCGTGGAGGAACTGGCTGAACTGCCAGGCCACCATGTGGCGCCGCACATTGCCCCTCTCGGCCGTATTGAGCTTGTCCCATACCGGGGAGCCGAAAATGGGGACCAACTCGTCGGGTACCTGAAGTGGGTTCTCGGGGTCAGGGTCGTGGGACCAGTCGATCCGCTCTTTGGCGTCCCACTGCTTTCTCTTTCCCTTGTCGTACAAACTGATGAGCTTTTCGCGCCCATTGTCGTAGTCCCACGTGAACCTGGCGGTGCCGGTCTGATCGGCCGTCTGCCAACCGGTCTTGTCCACCGGCAGCTGATACACCTTGGTTGTCATCGTGCCTCCCGAGTCTTCGTGGGTGCTGTCACCATCATGACGTATCCGACCCTGACGCGGAAGGCAGCCGGCCGCGGGCTGGCCCGGGATCAAAAGCTGGGGACGTAGCCTCCGCGGCCCATGGACTCGCTCTCGAAGGGATCCACCGACTCGTCGACCCCGCCGAGCACCTCTGTCACCCACGGGAGTCGATCGTGGAGAATGCGCTCCACCCCGCCCTGCAACGTCGATGAACTCACCGCGCACGAGCTGCAGGCACCCTGCAGTTGCACCTCGATAACCCCCGAGGCCACATCGGCGCTCACCAAGGCAAGGTCTCCGCCGTCGGCCTGCACGGCCGGGCGCATCAACTCGATGATGCCGTTGAGCTGGGTCAGCCTCTCGGCCCGGTCCTCTTCGCTCAGCTCCGCTGGGACCTCCAACGCGTCGTCCGAGCCAGCCGTCGCTGCGTTGGTCGCGTCTGCGAGGCCACCGCTGTCCACTTCCACGGTCGTGCCTTCGGCGTCGTGTCCGGAATCCACAAGATCGTCCTCTCATCGGCGGCCCCGGGCCGATCCGCCCGAGTCTCGCACCCCCATTCTGCCGTGGGCAGCGCCCTTGTCGAACACCATCGGTCACTCGCGTGATCCAGCCCAACCTGATGGGCGGAATCGGGCGGGCCGGTTGCCCTGGTCACGACCGGGTGACCGATGACGGCGTCGACGGAGCGACCTCGTGCCATTGCGGTTACGATGGAGCGTGCTCATGGAGCGACCAGCGATCGAACTGGGGTCGGTCGGGCTCATTCTTCCGACCCTCCCCCAACAGACAACTCCCACCTGGGCAACGGTTTCCACCGGCGCTACGGCCCGTGGAGCCGGAGGGCCTCAGCGCGATGCTGATGACCCGATCAAAGAGCTTTCGGGTATCTGCCAACGGGCCGAAGCTCTCGGAGCCTCAGCCCTGTGGGCGTGCGACCACCTGTTCTGGCATGGTCCCGTACTCGAGTGCATGACCGCACTGACCGTGGCCGCAACCGCAACCGACCGGGCCTTCCTCGGGACCTGCGTCGTGCAACTTCCCCTCCGGCAGGCCCCGGCGGTGGCAAAACAAGCAGCCTCGCTGCAACAACTTTCCCGCGGTCGGTTCATCTTGGGTGTCGGCGTGGGTAGCCATGCCGGAGAGTTCGAGCAGGCCGGCGCCGACTACCACACCCGGGGCCGACAACTCGATGCCGGCATCGCCGAGCTCCGCCGTTCGTGGCACAGCGGCGAAGGCGTCGCCACCGGTGATATCGGCGCCGGCGGGGCCTCCCGTTACCGACAGCTTCCGGCTCCCCCGGTTGTCCCGGTGTGGGTGGGCGGGTCGTCCGAGACCGCGCTTCGCCGGGCGGCGGTGGCGGCTGACGGCTGGATGCCCCTGTTCCTCGACCCGGCGGAGTACGCCGGCGCCCTCGAGCGACTGGCCAAGGAGACCGCCCGAGCCGGGCGGGAATCTGACAGTGTGACCCGCTCGATGGTGCTGTTCATCTCTATCGATGACGATGTCGACAAGGGTCGCCGGCGAGGAACAGAGTGGATGTCCGGTCTGTACGGCATTCCGGCCAAGGCCTTCGAACGTCATCTGGTCACCGGGAACGCTGCCGAAGTGGCGGAAACTGTGGCAACCTACCGACGCGCCGGAGCTGAGCACGTCGTTCTCTACGTCACCGATGATGAACCCCTGGATCAATTCGAACGACTGGTCACAGCTTTGCCAGCTGTCGGCATCGACCCCCGAGCATAACGAGGACACCATGGATCGCCATGTACACATTGTGGGCACCGGAATCATTCCGATGAACCGCCGGGACAGGACAATCGAAGACATGGCCCACCACGTGGTAGCCGACGCACTGGCTGACGCCGACGTGGACCCGGCCGATGTCAATCTGGTCATCTTCGGGAACGCCACCGCCGGGCGCCTGGTGGACCAGGGGTGCATCCGGGGCCAGTCGTTTCTGCGACGGGCCGGACTGCGCAACGCCGGAATCATCAACGTGGACAACTCCTGTGCGGGTGGGTCCTCCGCGCTCCACGTGGGCACCCTGGCCACCCTCGGTGGCTCTCCCACCGTGCTGGTGGTGGGCGTCGAGAAGATGTGGACCGGCAACCGGGTGGAGACCCTGGCCGGCATCGAGGACGGCGTCCCACTGGTGGAGCGGATCCGCATGCACCGCGACCTCGAGAATCCCTCGGGGTCCGTCCTCATGGCTCTCAACGCCTCATGGTGCGTGAAACAAATGGAAGAGCGCGACGCCACCCCTGAGCAGTTCGCCGCTGCCGCGGTGAAATCCCGCCACCACGGCGCCCTCAACCCCAATGCCCAATTCCAATCGGAGATCACCATCGAAGAGGTACTGGCCTCTCCCACCATCGTCCCTCCGCTGACCCGGCTGATGTGCTCGTCGTTCACCGATGGGGCCGCAGCTGCCGTCCTCTCCCTGACCCCGGCCTCCGGAGCGCCCAGGATCCGTACCAGTACCATCCGGTCCGGCAATGGTGACCTCGATTACCACGAGCGCCTGGCCGAGACGGCCATTGCCGCCTGGGATGATGCGGGCATCGACCCCGCCGATGCCGACGTGGTGGAGTTGCACGACGCCACCAGCGCCGAGGAACTGTACGCACTCGAATCACTCGGGTTCTACAAGCCCGGCGATGCCGGGCCCGCCACCCTGGCGGGGGACACAGCCGTCGGAGGCCGGGGGGTCACCGTCAACACCAGCGGGGGCCTCGTGGCCCGAGGACATCCGTTGGGTGCCACCGGCATCGCCCAGATCGTCGAATTGACTGCCCAGCTGCGCGGCCACGCCGGTCCACGGCAGGTGGAAGGGGCACGATTGGCAGTGGCCGCCAACACCGGGGGCATTATCGGAACCGACGCCGCATTCATCGGTATCCACGTGCTCGAGGCCGGCTGAGCCGTGAATACCACACGAGGAGGCATCATCACCGGTTGGGGAATCGGCATACCGGACAACGTGGTCACCAACGAGGACCTGTCGGCCCGCATGGACACCAACGACGCCTGGATCCGCGAGCGGACCGGGATCAGGGAGCGGCGGATCGGCGGGACCACTTCACAGTGGGCCATCGAGGCCGGCTTGGCCGCCCTGGAACGGGCCGGGCGACGGCCCGACGAGATCGATGCGGTGATTCTGGCCACCACCACGCCCGACCAGATTATTCCCGCGACCTCGGCCACCGTCCAGGATGGCATCGGAGTCCCCGGTGGTGCCTTCGACGTCAACGCCGCATGCTCGGGCTTCGTCTACGCGCTGACCGTCGCCCACGGACTATTGGCCATCGGAGCCGAGCGGCTTCTGGTCATCGGGTCGGAGACCCTCAGCCGCGTCACCGATTGGGACGATCGATCAGTGGCCATTCTGGTCGGTGACGGGGCGGGCGCGGTCGTCCTCGAGGCAGTGGACGGGCCCGGTCAGCTCCTGTCGTGGAACCTGGGCGCCGACGGCTCGCTCCGCCACCTCCTCAAGTGTGATCACGGTGGGTATCTCTACATGAACGGCAAGGAGATCTTCCGCAAGGCCGTGAGGGTGGTCATCGATTCAGCCCAGAAGGCGATCACCGATGCCGGGATGACCGCCGACGACATCGATCTGATGGTCCCTCACCAGGCCAACCTGCGGATCATCAGCGCGGCGTGCCAACGTCTCGGGATCCCCGAGGAGAAGGCGGTAGTGGTCATCGACCGTTACGGCAACACCTCGTCGGCATCGATCCCACTGGCCCTGGCCGACGCTCTCGATGCCGGGCGCCTCAACAAAGGTGACAACGTGCTGTTGACCGGTTTCGGCGGTGGCATGACGTGGGCCAGTGCCGTTTTGCGCTGGGGCGGCTGACAACTCAGGTGTCCCCCGCCCCATCCTTGGTGGTGCTGGCCGCCGGCATGGCCCGTCGCTACGGCGGATGCAAGCCACTGGCTCCGGTCGGCCCGCACGGCGAAGCAGTCATCGACTTGTTGGCCAGTGATGCGATGGCGGCCGGATTCGGGGATCTGGTGCTGGTCATCCACCCCGACTCCGGTCCCGCCATCCGTTACCATGCGGAGCGGTGTTGGCCCACCTCGATCCCGGTGTCCTTCGCCGAACAACGGCTTCCTCTGGGGACCACCCATGCGGTGTTGGCCGCCCGGCCCGCCATCAGGGACAGTCAATCCTTCGCCGTCGCCAATGCCGACGATGTCTATGGCCTGTCGGCAATGGGCCTGCTGGCCGCGCAGTTGGTCACCGACACACCCGGACACATACTGGTCGGGTACCGGCTGGCGTCCACCGTGGTCACCGATGCGCCGGTCACCCGAGGAGTGTGTGAGGTCGATCGCGCCGGTCGGCTGCTGGCGATTCACGAGCGCCGCCATGTGTCCCGACTCCATGGTGGCGTGGCCTTCACCGCCTTGGACGGTGACCTTCCCGACACACTCGCAGGCGACCTGTTGGTGTCCGTCAACCTCTGGGGGTTTCGTCACTCGATGTGGGACATCTTTGATGCCGCCATGGACGAATCGGGCCTCGATGAGGATGCGCTCATCGCCGCCGTCGAGTCGGGGTCCGATATCCCCAAGTCCGAGGTGCTCCTCCCCGAAGTTGTCGGCGCCATGATCGCATCCGGCACAGGGGAGCCGGTCCGGGTCCTCGCCACCGACTCGAGTTGCGTGGGCGTCACCCACGGCGACGATCTGCCGGTCGTCCGAGCCGAACTGGCACGGCAGGTGGCCTGGGGAACCAGGCCGGATGGCTTGTGGAACGGCATCGCCTGAGCCACCGGATCGCCCCCGATCCCCCTGTAGTCTTGGATTCGGCGACTCCATGACCCGAACCCGACGGCTAACTCTGAGCCTTGCCCTCAATGTCGTGTTGGTGGCCGTCCAAATTATCTACGGGGTGGCAGCCCATTCCACCGGTCTGCTGGCCGACGCCGGGCACAATGTGACCGATGTCGCCGCATTGGTCCTCTCGCTGGTAGCCGTCCGATTGGCCATCCGCCCCCGGAGCGCCGAGCATTCATTCGGCAACCACCGGGCCACCATTCTGGCTGCGTTGGCCAATGCCGCCGCCATCACCGCGGTGACGGTTGTCATTGTGTTTGAAAGCGTTCGCCGCCTCTATCACCCCGAGCACGTCCATGCCGAGGTGGTCGTCATTGTGGCCGCAGTGGCGCTGGCCCTCAATGGACTGGCAGCGATGGTGCTCCGCGACGGATCCGGCGACCTCAATATGCGCTCGGCTCTGCTGCACATGCTCGGGGATGCCCTCGCTTCTCTGGCCGTCTTGATTTCGGCTGCGCTTCTCCTGGCCGTGCCCTCCGCCATGTGGCTCGATCCCGCCTCGGCCCTGGTGGTGGCAGCCATCATCGTGTACCAAGCCGGACTTGTCTTCCGGAGCAGTGTTTCGGTTCTGTTGGAGTCGACGCCGTCGGACGTGGACCTCTCCGATCTCACCGCGGCGATGCGCGGGGTCGAAGGCGTCGACGAGATACATGACCTTCATGTGTGGAGCCTGTCGAGCGAGATGCGGGTGCTCTCCGCCCACCTGGTACTGACCGGACACCCGACACTCGAGGAGGCCCAGGTCATCGGGGACCAGGTCAAACGCACGATCGCCGGATCGTTTTCAATCTTGCACAGCACGCTCGAACTGGAATGTGAGCGGTGCATTGATAGCGATGACGACCCGTGCCCGATGGAGTCCCCGGACTCGCTGCCTACCGGAGCAGTCACCGCTCATCATCATTGAGGCCAACGTCTCGGGGACCACGACGGGCGAGCTCGGATCCACCGACCCGGGGAGCTTGCGCGACGCAGCCCCGAGTAACCGGACGGTCGAAACCGCCCGAGCTTCTCGGGGCCACGTACTCGGAATGCCCTGGCTCCACTCGCGCCGGGCCGTGTCGGACAGCCCTGCATCGAGCACCGATCCGATGCGCTCTCGACGAGCACGCCGGTCCGTCCCCCTGACAACCGTGCCGGGAACCTACTGCCCCACCAACCTTCAGAAGCAGACCTTTCAGCCCGCCTCCTCGGCCGCTCGATCTGGATTCGGAGTTGGACCTTGCGGCCCTTCTCCTCACCTCGTCGTACGGCTGGCTCGCTGGTCAGACCTCTCGGCCCTCCCTCGTCGCCCGCCGCTGGGATCGGTCCTCGGAACGAGCCTTGCGACCCCTTCCTCGGCCTCCTCCGACTTCCGGTGGAGCTTCGGTTTCCCGAACTACGGACACAGTGCGCCGGCCACGAGCCGAGGTCAAGAGGCTGGCGCGAAATCCCTACCTTTTCCGCCGGATTCCTGGTCCTATCCCCAGGAATCGGTGAGATGTCCACCGGTCATCCCCAACCCGGGAGATCGACATTCGGAGCTGGCCTCTCCGATCAGCTCCCGACCGGTTGACCGAAGCGGTCGACACCGCACAGTCTTCTCCACGCTCTAGCCACACGTCCGGTCGGGATGACCCCCGAGGTGACCAGAGCACCCAACACCGGCCGGACGGCTTGATGACGCATGTCTCTCTGATGCCGACTCTTGGTCACCGCCCGCCAGGTTGCCTTCGCAGGCAGACCGACCGTCTCGAACACCCCGGGGTGGACCATCCAGTCGAACATGGTGCGGATGATGAAGGGAAGGAGGTGTCTGACGGTGAACCTGTCCACCCAGGAGGCTTCCTCCCACAGTTCCGGAAGGACCATCCGGGCGTAGGCCAGATGTCTGGCTTCCTCCTGACGGTGATACCGGTTGACGCTCTTCAGGAAGGGGTCGGTGTCAGGGTGTTCGACCAACTTCTTTTGGAGAAGGTCGGGTATCTCTTCGCCGGCCAGGACCAACGCGCACAATGTCGCCGGCCGGTGGATCAGGGCCCGGGTGACGTGGCGGAACAGGAAGTTGGCAACGCCATGATCAGCCGGGCTTTTTGCCGTCGGAGCCAACTGCTCGACAAGCCGGAGGAAGAGCCGGGAGTGCCGGGTCTCCTCACCGATTTCGTGAAGCATGTAGACGATGCGGGGATCGCCAATGGCCGAAGAGTGTGCCACCTGCTCGGCGAATCCGGACATCAGAATCGCCTCGAACCGGATACCGGCCACTGTGACCGAGGCGATCTCCTCCCGCGACAACCTCACCTTTTGTTCGTCGGTCAAATGCAGGTCGAGGTCGGCGGTCACCGATAGTTCGGTGGCAAAGACCTGGCCCGACCCAAGGGCGCCGACCACATCGGTATCTGGCTCGATCACCTTGCGGAGCGACGCGGTGTTGAGCCGACCCACCCGACGGGTGGTGGCGACACCCGGGTCACCCTCGAGGGCGGTGTCATGGTCGGCATCGGTGCGTGCATCTTCATTGATCGGGCGCATGTCGGTTGTGGTCATGAGGATCTCCTTCGTTTGGGAGCGAGGGGCGTGACGACACCCTCCGCGGAATCGGGCTCGATGTCGGCCGGCGTATGGGTCATGGTGGAAGAGTCGGGCGGAAGAACCGTGCCGGGTGCGTCGCTTCCCGCTGCCGGCAGCCGGGTGCCGGCGGTGCCGAGTGATTCGGCATTCGCGAGTCCGTCGTAGATAAGGCTGGTCAGGTACTCGGCCAGGCGGATCCGGGGCATGGTGGCCCGATCCATCCACCAGTCCCCCGCCGAATGGACCATGCCGACGATCCCGAATGCCCACGGCTCGGCCGGACCGGAATCGAGACCTGCGGCCCGCAACCCCTCACCCAGCACCATCGCAACCTGGCGTCCCGCTCGGGCGATGTACTCGTTGAGCATCGCCCCCGAATCGGTGCCCTCGTTGCCGGTTCGGTGGACGAGGAACCGGTAGACGTCCTGATCCGATTCGATGAACTGGAGATATGCATCGATGGTGGAAAGGACCATTTGGCGCGGTGTCACGTCGGAGTGCAGCGCCTTGTCCAGCCCCACACTTATCTGATTGAAGGCGCACTCGCCGATGGCGGCGACCAGACCGGCGCGATCTTGGAAATGACGGTAGAGGATGGGCTTGGTCACCCCTGCTTCGGCCGCCATCCGATCCATGGATGCTCCCGGGCCGTCCCGGCGGATCACCTCTAGAGCGGCTTCGACCAACTCGGTGCGACGAGCCACACGTTGGGCCTGCCGCTCTGACTTGTCCCCGGCGCCCCGAGAGGCCTTTCGATCCGGAGATATCTCTTTCGAAGCGATCTCTCCCGGCGCGTGCCGTCCCTGCCGTCCCGCTCTTACCATGTTACTGATAGTAACGTTACTCACCGTAACATGTCAACGGCAAGGTCAGCCGACCGCGTACGTAGGATGCGCACACCGAGCAAAGGGGGGCGGCACCATGGCCGGTCCCGTTCGAGTGCAGCCGCTGGATAAAGACCAACGCAGCCAGCGGCAGCAGGAATTGGTTGACAAGGCAGGGGGCGAGCTCGGGGTGTTTACGAGGCTCGTCCATCATGTTGATCTTTTCGCTGATTTTCTGCCTCTCGGGGGGCGCCTACTCCGGCGGTCGAGTCTCGACGCTGCCGATCGTGAACTTCTCATTTTGCGAACTGCCGCCCGGTGCGGAGCCTCGTACGAATGGTCCCACCATGATCCGATTGGACGCTGCGCGGGACTGAGCGATGACGTGATCCCTCTCCTCGCCGACCTGGGGGGCACCAACGGGCTCCGGCCACACGACGCACGGCTGGCCCGGGCCGCCGACGAGCTTGTCACCGAACATCGCTTGTCGGACCAGACATGGGAAGAGCTCCGACAGGACTATGAGCAGAACCAGGTCATGGAGATCTGCATGTTGGTCGGCAGTTACGCCATGCTGGCCGGGACCCTCAACTCGCTCGGAGTGGCGGTAGAGCCCGGCTAACCGGTCGCCCCGTGGGAGCGGGCATGACCGAGGACATCCACCTACCCCCCGAGGTGGTCGGAACCGCCCCCGGCCGCGGCCGTCTGGTCGGCCGACGAGTTCTTGTGGTTGGCCAGACACAACCCTCGCCCGGACCGGATCCACCGATGGGCAATGGCCGGGCCATCGGGGTGCTGGCGGCCAGAGGGGTCGAGGTGGTGTGTTCCGATCTCAACGATGCGGCGGCAGAGGAGACCGGCGGCCTGGTTCGGGCCGCAACCGGGGTGCCGGCCTTCGACTCGTCCAAAACTGCACTCGTGGGCATCGCTCGCCAGGTCGCCCGGGAAGTTGCCTACGCCGCGGATTGCCTGCTTTCAAATGAAGACTGCCATATCTCTGCTCATTCCCTGGTGCTGGACGGAGGCGCCGCCAACTTCGCCTGAGAGATATGCCGTCAGTTCCTCCCGCTTCGTTCTGATGAATCACTCAAGATTCGGGTATCCGCTGCCGATATAGATCGCTATGAGGACCACCTTCGCTTTCCGATCACCATGGGGCCAGAGCGCCGATATCCGAGGTAATGGAAGGGGCTGCCGGAGGTTCCATATGCCCCGGCTGCTGGCAATAGCAGTATGCATTGCCTGTGCGAGCGTCAGCGGAATCCTCGGACTCGGTAACGCCTTTTCGACCCCGGCCGGTGCCAGTGTCGGTGTGACCGGTCCGGTCGCCGCGGTGGGCGCGCCCACGCCCGCCAGTGCCAGCAGCGGCACGGGGGGAATCGGCATCATCGGCACCCAGGCAGCCCGGTCCGACATCTGGCCAGGTGTCGGAATCCTGCCTCCGAGCAACCTGCCGGGGAACATCGCTCCGAACCCGGACCTCTTCGCCTCCGGTACTTGCAACCTGATCAGCGGCATATTCTCAGGTTGCCAAAACCCATGCTTTGACGGTGCCACTGCCACGTCGTTACCGATTCTTGTGCAGACCACCGGCTGCATCACCTACATCCTGCAGCCGGTGGACAATGCAGCCGCGCAGGAAGGCATCAGTGCCATGGTTCTCCCATCGAACTTCGCCAACCTGACAGTTCCCGAGCAGCTCTTTGTGGTGGCAGATCTCGAACGGGTCGACCGCGGCCTACCGCCCTACCTCGGCCTGGTTCCCGCCCTCAACGACGCCGCCCAGCAAGCCGCGGTAGGCCTCTCCGACCCCTCGGTGCCATCCGGCTTCGCAGTGGCAACCGATTCGGGGGGCTATTCGATGATGGGGGGTGCGTGGGCAGGTGGGTTCCAGTCGGTTCTGGCTGCCGACTACGGGTGGATGTACGACGATGGTTGGGGCGGCTCGGCGGGGACCACCTCCAATGTGGCGTGCACCAGCGCCGTTGCTCCCGGCTGCTGGGGGCACCGGGACGAACTGCTCGGCAGTGATCCCGGCTTCAACCCCGGCGTGGGCCTCGCCTGCACGAACTGCGTGATGGGCACCGGTTACGCCTCCTCCCAGACCAGCCCCCCGGCCGCCAACGGCTCCTCATCGTCGTATACCGACCTGGTGGTGAAGCCAGCCGGTGCTGTGCCGGCCATGACCTACACCTGGGCCGACGCACAAGCCGCCGGAGCTGGATCCGGCGGTACCGGGTCCGGGACCGCTGCAGGCTCGACATCGGCTGCCTTGAGCGGCAACGGGTACTGGCAAGTGGCGTCCGACGGTGGGATCTTCGCCTTCGGCCATGCCGGATTCCACGGGTCCACCGGCGGCCTCCCCCTCAATAGGCCGATCGTCGGCATGGCGGCAACTCCCGATGGAGGAGGCTATTGGTTGGTGGCGTCCGATGGCGGCATCTTCGCCTTCGG